>CAZXVI010000006.1:72729-84875 GCA_964644275.1 uncultured Ruminococcus sp.
CTGTCTCTACAGGATCCGTCTCTGCTTCAGTTTCGGTTTCTGTCTCTACAGGATCCGTCTCTGCTTCAGTTTCGGTTTCCGTCTCTACGGGATCCGTCTCTGCTTCGGTTTCAGTCTCCGTCTCTACGGGATCTGTCTCTGCTTCAGTTTCGGTTTCCGTTTCTACAGGATCTGTCTCTACCTCAGTTGTAGGTTCAACATCCTCAGTAGGATCTTCAACCACGACATCTTCGCCAAGATCATCTATCAGATGTACCAGATAACGGAGAAGATGCAATGCATCATTTGATGAAAGACCTTCCGTTCCGTCCACATCAGCACATGCTGCCTGTACAGCGTCCAGGCTATCTGCCCCCATCAATGCCTGACACAGTTTGATAACATCCACAATACCAACCGCACCATCCAGGTTTACATCACCGCGCGGATATGTAGTGGCAGCAGAAGCTGCCAGAGGCATCATTCCGACGGACAATGCCATTGCTGCACTTGTCAGCCAAGCTGCAACCTTGTTTGCTCTTTTCTTCATGTCATTTCAATCCTTTCTGTTTTATGAATTTGTCAAAATATGACTCCGAATTTATGGTAACATGCAAATCTTAAAATAATCTTAAGGTAACCTCTAAAAAGCCCTTGTTTTTTAAATCAAAGAACTATAAAATTGATTTGAAATGCCTCGCACATTCGCTCACTTTCGTTCACTGCATGCGTATCGGCAAATCGCAAACGCCAAATAACTTTGTCGTTTTCTATAGATTTTATGGGGCTTCGCCCACACCCAGACCTTTAAGGTGCATGTATCCACCCATGCATTTTCGTGATTTATTTGTCCAATTCCTGTGCCTGCCATGCCTTCTTGAAGGAATCAAAAAATGGCAGAAAAGAATCAGTAAAGATGCTGTTCTTCAGATACAGCAATGCAATCTGCCGTTCCTCCGAAAAATCGGACAGGTACAGCTTCTGCACCTGATTCTGCTGCACTGCGTCTTCCATACAGCATTCAAAGCCAAAGCTGATTCCCACACCAGCTGCGGTCAGCTCCCGGATGGAAGCCGGCGTATTGCAAACCATTGCCGCATAAAAATCATTGATCCCACAGCTGCGCTGTTCCAGAATCTCCTCCAGCACCATTCTGGTACCGGAGCCCTCTTCTCTGAGCAAAATACGCTCACGGAACATTCGTTTCAAACTCAGTCCATAAAGTGCATCCGCATGTGCAGGATCTGCCCAGCCGCAGAATTTATTCGTTCCCAATGGGTAGCATTCATAATTACTTTTTGCGAAAGACTGATCTGCCAGGATGAAATCCACCCTGCCGCATTCCAGCATTTCCAGAAGAGTTTGCGTATTTTCCACCTGCAGTGTCAGCTCCAGATCCTCATCAGCTGCCATAATCGTGCCAATCAGCCGGGGAACAACCGTCTCTCCGAAGGATTTGGTACAGCCAAACCGCAGAGGCTTTCGCTTGGTACTGAGGCGCTGAAGATCCTCCATTACCTTTTCACTGCTGCGCATCATCTCCTCTGCCTGACGGCGCAGATACTCACCCTCCGGGGTCAGGCGCAGCATTTTTCCCTCATATGTAAACAGCTTGCACTGATAGTACTTCTGCAGGTATTTGATATGCTGCGTGACGGATGGCTGGGTAATGTGCAGTAGTTTTGCAGTGTTTGTGTAGCTTTTTGTCTCACAGAGTTTTAAAAAAGTTCCAATTCTAAAATCCAGCATAGTTAACTCCTCTTTTTGTGATAGTCTCCCAAAAATCGCCCCTGCTCATCCAAAGCAGACGTCTGCTGCCCATTCTGTTGGAAGTCCTCAATAACCCGTATGCAATCCACACCATAACCTACCATCCTTTCTATTTTACACAATTATAGAGAATATGTCAAGTATTATTCTGGAAAAAACAGGATTTTTCCAGAAAAATCGGGTTTCCTTTTTCACATCGGAAAGCTCCGCTGCATATACTGAAAAGAGGCATAAGTCCCAAATTACATAAGGGGACCTCTAAAGCTTGTTTTCAGAGGTTCTCATAAAGGAGAGATCAGTATGTGCGGAATTGCAGGCGTCATTGATTTTCACGAGAATCTTCTGCAGCAGGATCAAGGAACGATAAAAGGCATGCAGCAGGCTTTAGAACGGCGCGGCCCGGATCAGCAGGGTACACTGGTAACAGAACATGCAGCCCTTGTTCACACAAGACTGTCGGTCATTGATCCTCAGCACGGACAGCAGCCCATGCAGTTCAGGGATCATACAGGGACGTATACAATCATTTACAACGGTGAGCTGTATAATACGGGGGAAATCCGTGAACAGCTATGCAAGGATGGGTATTGTTTTGACACACATTCCGATACTGAAGTCCTGCTGAAAGCCTATGCTGCCTACGGCGAGGAATGCCTTACCATGTGCAATGGAATTTTTTCCTTCGCTGTATGGGAACATCATACGCAGAAGCTCTTCCTTGCAAGGGACAGAATTGGTGTAAAGCCCCTGTTTTATTATCTTTCCCCGGAACGTCTGGTATTCGGATCCGAGATAAAGGCAGTTCTGGCACATCCGGCAGTTCCCCATGAAATTGACGGAAACGGCATCAGCCAGCTGCTGCTGTTCGGTCCGGGAAGAACACCGGGCTGCGGCGTTTTCAAAGGCTTGGAAGAAATAAAGCCTGCCCACTATGCTACTTATACAAAGCAGGAGGGATTCCATACTCACTGCTACTGGGAGCTGAAAGCAGAGGAACACACAGAAAGCTTTTCACAGACAGCAGAGCATGTCCGGTATCTGCTGACGGATGCCATCCGCCGACAGCTGGTGTCCGATGTGCCAATAGGTACCTTTCTCTCCGGCGGACTGGATTCCAGTCTCATTTCCTCCGTGGCAGCCAGAGAATTTGCCAGGGAGGGCAGAGAGCTTCACACATTTTCCGTAGATTATCTTGACAATGACAAATACTTTAAAAAAAGCAAATTTCAGCCTAACAGCGATCCTGCCTATATCCGGAAGATGCAGGAATATCTTGGCGTTACCCATCACTGGACGGTGCTGGATACACCTGCACTTGCACAGGCGCTCTATGCGGCGGTGGAGGCAAGGGATCTGCCGGGAATGGCGGATGTGGACGCTTCACTGCTGCTGTTCTGCAGGGAAATCCGTGAAACCGTAACAGTAGCCCTCTCCGGCGAATGTGCGGATGAGCTGTTCGGCGGCTACCCTTGGTATCGGGATCCGGAAATCCGGGCAGCCTATGGTTTCCCCTGGTCCCAGAGCACCGCCTACCGCATACAGTTTGCCAAACCTGAGATTGCAGAACTTCTGAAACAAAACGCCGATGTGGACAGAGAATACCAGGAAACCCTGCGGCGTACGGCACTGCTTCCGGGAGAAACCAGTGAGGAATCCCGGATGCGTGAGATGATGCGGCTGAATCTGGACTGGTTCATGCAGACGCTGCTGGACAGAAAGGATCGTATGAGCATGTACAATTCCTTGGAAGTCCGGGTTCCCTTCTGTGACTACCGGATTGCACAGTACCTGTACAATGTTCCCTGGGATTATAAAGAATACAATGGTTATGAAAAAGGATTGCTAAGGGAAGCCATGAAGGACTATCTGCCGGAGGAAATTCTGTGGCGCAAGAAGAGCCCCTATCCCAAAACGCATAACCCCAATTATCTGGGAGCAGTTACAAAGCTGCTGGAAGAGCGTCTGCGCAATCCAGAAGCTCCCATCCTGCAGTTTATCCGGCGCAGTGCCCTGGAAGAGCTGATGTACGGGGATGTATCCGTTCAGTGGTACGGTCAGCTCATGACAAAACCCCAGACCATTGCCTATTTTGCACAGATGGATTACTGGATGGAACAATACAATGTAACAGTACAGTTGTAATTGCAGACAAAAACCGGGACAGCTCTGTTGGGCTGTCCCGGTTTTCGGAATCTCTGTCACCTTATAACGGCATGGGAGTCATGGCCAGCAGCTGGCGTTTCAGCAGCGCAAGATCATAGACGTTGACCGCACCGTCCTCATTCATATCCGCATTATCATAGCATTCCTCATCCAATGCTGTTACAGCAAGCAGGTGCTTCTGCAGCGCAATGATATCCAGAATGGAAACCTCTCCGTCCCTGTTTACATCTCCTTGATCTGTCAGAATCACTTCCGTCGGTTCTTCTGTTACAGGTTCGGATGCGTCCTCCGTTGGCTCCTCAGTAAAGGCTTCTGTCGTTGGTTCTGTAGGTTCTTCCGTTGCAGGCGGTATGACTACAGAGCTGCCATTATAGTATGCAGTAATTTTTTCTGCCCAGTGAGCGCCCATCTTGGCATAGCCCTGTTCGCTGGGATGTACACCATCCTCAAGATCGCCCTCGCTGATGCTGATACAGCTGTGGATATCGCCCAGCTGTACATTCTTTCCCTCTGCCTGTTTTTCCGCTACCAAGGAAACCACACCTGCATTGTAGGTATCCACACATTCCTGCACCTTTGCAGAAAGCCCGTCAATGTCGTTGTAGGTATCAATCCCATACACCCAGCTGTAGGCACTGAGCCAGTCATAACGGGTCACAGCATCAATATCGGGCAAGGTGGTGACAAACAGCACATCAGTGCTGTCCATATTGGCAAGAATGGTATCCACCACTGTTTCCAGACGCTCCAGCGCACTGGTTGTCTCTGTAATATCCCCGGTACCGCTGCCAGCCTCCAGACGGGCATCCAGCAGATCATTGGTACCGATCTGCAGCAGAATCACATCGGGATCGTATGCTTCCATCATATTGCCGGAATCAATATCCGTGCTGTAGGTAGTTTCAAACATGGTCTCATAGATACCGGTTCTGCTGGAATAGTTCATAGTAGAGTAACCGCTGTAGCCTGCATGTGCAGGGTCATAGGTGATGGTGGTGCCATTCCAGTCATAAGTAGCAGAATCCGTCCAGCTGTTATTTGGGCCCACCATATCATAAGCAATACCGTTCTGCTGCAAATAATAGCAGAGATATTTGCGGTAGCCATTGTCACTGTTGATATAGCCATGGGTGATGGAGTCACCCACTGCCAGAATGCGGATTGACTCATCCGCTGCATCGGACTGCTGCGGTATCATCATATGCATTCCCAGGCAAACCGCCAGCGCTGTCATTGCAGATACTATTCTTCGCATTTTCATCGCAAAACTTCCTTTCGGTCAGTACTCCGGGGCATTACAGCCTTTGAATACTATTATTATAGCACTCTTCAGCAGTTTTGTCCATACCAAAAGTCAATTTTTTCAGGATAACATGACGATTGCCTGACTGTACAATGCCTCATATGCGATTTCACAGTCTGCCTTCGGGTAAGCAGTGATCTCCTCCGAGGACAGAGAATCGCTGAAATAATAGGATTCCCCATCATAACCAATGAGCAGCAGCGCATGCTCCGGGCAGATAAACTGAAACTGCTCACCGTTCGGCAGCTGCCAGCTCCTGCCTGCATAAGGCTCCTGCATTGCTATGGTAGCCCAGATCATGACAGGATGCCCCTGTGCCACATAATTTTCACAGAGCATTTCCATACTTGCCCCGGTCACACTATAAATTGTATACTGACTGGGCACAACGGCTTTCAGTGCCTTCACAATTGCATTGGAATAGCAGCCATAGCCGCTGGTAGAATAGGGATCTCCGATAAATGCATCCCAGGGACTGTCGCCGTACATGACTCCATCCTCTCCGCAGTAAGGATAATCTGCAATAGGCAGATACTGATCAATCAATTCCTCCACAGTGATTTCCACTCCATAGTATTGCAGCAGAGCTACGGCTGCCACGCTCTCACAGCCGGTGGGATACTGTTCCGACTGTGGAATATGAGGTACATCCTCAATCAGGATTCCCCCTGGAATTGTTTGCAGATGCATTTCCTTTGAATCGGAATTCTCAGAAGAATCCATCTGTGATTCCTGTGCAGAACTATTCTGATCCGGCACCTGTTCCGCCAGACCGCCGCTTTCTTCCGCCGAAGGATTCCGCACGGATGCCTGTCTCCGGATACAGCTGTGCAGACTCAGGAAAACTGCCGCTGTCAGTATCACCAGAACGACGGCAGAGGTTCTTCGTCTGCGTGCTTGCCATGTCATAATGAAGCCTCCTTTTGCTTGTTCTGCCTTCATTATAACAGGGACATGCTTCCAAAAAGCTGCATTTTCGCATCAAAACTGCATCATGAAAATGCTGCTACGATTTTTTCATCAAAATACACATGCTGGGTGTAGTCCTCATATCCTTCAAACCCCCGGTTAAAATACACACCGTCCGCAGTAATGGAAGTGTAGAAACGGAAGTGCTGTTCCCCCTCCTGGGCAATCAAAATCATTTCCATATAATACAAGATTTCGGTGTCAGTTTCCTCGAACCACATATACTGATTTGCCTCTTCATTTTCCACCCAGACAGCAGTGCTGTCCTCCGCCTTCAGAATGCCGGCAATATTCTCTGCAATGGCGAACATATCGCTCTCCGTAACCTCCATTTTGCTTTCTTCCTCTGCATCCCAGACAGGAGCCATGATTTCAATCTGCACAGAAAGCATTGCCCGGGTTTCATCATCCATTACTATTCCCACATGATAAATAGAGTACAGCGAAAGGCCCACATTCCAGAGCAGGATTGACTCCTGCGTTGCATTATCCGTATACAGACAGGGTTCCGCAAACTCGAAATCAACCTCGTCCTCATGCATAAATGAATTCATGATCTGTTGGAGATACACCCAGGCGGCAAGTTCAATTTCCTGCTCTGTAGAAATGGTATCCATGGATGTCATTTGTACTGTACCGTTATCAAGTACGGATGCAACCAATGCCATTTTATCATAGAGTGACAGATCACTGGTCAGCTTCAGTTCTACAGCATTCAGCTGATGGTAGGATACCTGTTCCTGCTGTTTGTCATCCAACAGATAGAACACACTATCGGGCAGCAGAACACCGATTCCTACTGACAGTAGCAGACAAAGCACTACCGCTGTTACACGCAGGATTTTCTTTCCTCTCATGATACGGCGCCCCCTCTCAGCGTCACTGTCACAATGGTACCCCCCCCGGGTTTGCTGGCAAACTCCAGACTGCCATGATGCAGACGCACAATTTCCTGACACAGGGCAAGTCCCAGCCCGGCTCCGCCCTGACGTCTGGAACGGGATTTGTCCACCCGGTAAAAGGCCTCCGTAATACGTTGGATTTCTTCCTCCGGAATCCCCCTGCCGTTATCACGGATGAGATACTGGCATCCGTCTGCCAGCAAGGTCAGATGAACGCTGACGGTTCCCCCGGTTTCATCCAGTGCTTTGACAGCATTGTCAATCAGATTCATCAGCAGGGATTTGACGAGATCGGGCTCCAGAAGACAGGTTCCCTCCTCCGCACGGTAACGCAGGACAATCTGTTTTTTGTAGGCATTTTCCTGCATGAGCGCTGCAATGTCCTCCAGCAAGGCAGCAGGACTGACCGGGTAGAGCTGGAAGTCCTGCTTGCGCAGTACCAGCAGATCCAGCAGCTTCAGAGAAAGGCTCTCAAGGCGCTTTCCCTCGGAAAAGATATAGCCCGCCGCCTCCCTGCGTTCAGTATCAGTCATTTCACAGCTGCGCAGCAGATCGGCATAGCCGATGATGGAAGTCATGGGAGTTTTCAGCTCATGGGCAAAGCTGCCCATGAAGGCTTCCTGCCGCTGCATGGCATCCTCCAGGGCATGGATCTGTTCCACAAGATGTTCTGCCATACTGTTAAAATCCGATGCCAGCCGTTCCATTTCATCACCGGTATGGATGTTTGCACGGAGTGCCAGATCACCGCCGGCAATGTTTCTTGAAACAGCGGAGAGATGTCCCAGCGGCCGTGTCAGAATGCAGGACAGCAGAAAGGAGCCTGCCGCACTCAATACCACCACCACTGCAAATAAAGCCCGGTAAATCCGCAGCTGGCTGCTGCGGAGTGTATAAACCTCCGTTATATCGTAGGCAGCATCCAGGTACAGGGTTGTATCTCCTACCTGAAAGGTACCCGTGATCTGCTCATAGCAGCGTTCCTCCTGGCGCAGCTGTGTCATTGCACAGAGCGTTGTACTGCACTGTCCGGAAAGATCAGTCTGGAAGGGCAATGCTTCGCCGGAATCGTACAGCTGCTCCACACCGCTGCGCAGCCGGAGTGATGTCCAGTCCCCGCCCTGTGCATCAATCTGGGACAACAGCTCTGTCACGTCCTCCAGCTCTGCCTGTTCACTGATGGTATTGGCAAGCACCAGCGTAGAGCGGAGCATCCGATACGAATTCAATGCCTTCTCCTGTTCCTGCCTTGCAAATTCCCGGAAGGTAAGGTACATCAATAATGTTCCGCCGATACTGTAAATCAAGGAAATCAGCACGGTCATCCAGACGGTCATTTTCGTACGGAACTTCATACTACACCTCTAAGCGGTAGCCAACCTTGGGAATGGCACGCAGCAGCTTTTCCCAGCCGGTTTTCCTGCGCAGCCGCTGCACATGGAGGTCCACCGTACGGCTGGAGCAGTCATATTCGCCGCCCCATACACGCTCATAAATCGTTTCACGGTAGAGAGCTATATTGGGATTGCGGGCAAAGAGCAGCAGAAGCTCATATTCCTTATTTGTCAGCGGAATTTCCGCATCCCCCTTCCGAACCACCATGGAAACTGTGTCAATGGTCAGTCCTCCGATGCAAAGCACATCATCCAGCTTATGATACCGCCGCAGAACAACTTCCACACGGGCAACCAGCTCCAATACCTCAAAGGGCTTGACGATATAGTCCTCCGCACCCATGCGAAGCCCCTTTACCTTGTCGCTGACAGAATTCTTTGCCGTAATAAAGATCACCGGAATTTCCAGGGTTCTGATAAACTCCAGCAGTGTAAATCCGTCCGTTCCCGGCAGCATCACATCCAGCAGAACCAGATCGAAGCACTCCTGCTCCAGCAGATCCGCTGCTTCTATTCCATCATAAACGCATGTACACTGATAACCGCTGCGTGACAAACTCATGCGGATCAGATTGGCAATTGGCTTTTCATCCTCCACAATACATATCCTGATCACCTTCACATCTCCCCCTTGGTTTGGTGGCTTTATTCTACATCAAAATTGCATCATTTCTGTATCCAATTATACCATATTCCCTGACGGCATGCAAGGCAAAAGCGATTTTTCCCACGCAAAACCATTCTTATAAAAATGGTTTCAAAAGGCGGAGGCGGCGCGAAGCACCGTCCTTAATTTGTGTGTTTTTTCTAATCGGGGAATCATTGACACTTCCTGCAGAATCTGGTATAATTACTGTATCAAAGCTGGAAAGCAGTTCAAGAAGCAGCAAAAACAGGAGGAACAAGCATGAAACAAATTATCAGCCTCGGACTTGCATTGACAATGGCGTTTGTCATGACAGCCTGCAGCGGATCCCAAACAGAGGAATCCGCACCAACAGAATCCGTCACGGAAACGCAGGCAAGTATTGAAAAGCAGCCAACCCAATTTGACGGATATGTTTCCAACACGGTTATTTCCACAGGCACGCATATTGTCATCAATGAAGCTAACAATATCACCTATCGCAGCTACTATCCTCTTGAGGAATACGGTGAACTGGAATACAAGTTCTACTTTTCCAACACTGTGGATTCCACCATGGATAACGGCAGGTTTGCCCATGGCGGTATGCCGGGCGGCGAATACACCATTATCAGCGCCAGCATCGGAGACGGCGGCACCAGCCCCGAGGACGATGTGACCAATGTCACACAGGTTACCTTTGACGGAAATGCCTCCAAGAATGTGGCAAGCGGTGAAACCTACTGGAGTGACAGCGTAATCATTGACATTCCGGAAGGACATTATCTGGTGTGGGAATGGACAATTTCAGGCACCAATATTCCCTGTATCCGTATGTCCAACCTTGCCTATTCCTATTTCTGCAAAGGGGACGGGAACTACATTTACAGCAACGAAGCACCGGCACCCCAGTTCATCGGCTGCAAGCGGGATGTCAGGATGACCATTGCCGCCTTTGGTGATTCTATTACGCAGGGCTGCGAAACCACGGAATTTGCTAATAATTTCTGGGTTGCACAGCTGTCGGAGGCTTTGGGACCGGATTATGGAATCTGGAATCTTGGCATTGGCTCCGCCAAAGCAAGCGATGCTGCGCTCTGCGGCGACTGGCTGGAACGTGCCAAAAGTGCCGATATTGTCACCATTGCATTCGGCACCAACGATCTGGTAGTGGGAGCTTACGGCGGAAATGGTCCCAGTACAGCAGCTGAAATTCAGGAATGGCTGCGTACGATTATCACAGAGCTGAAGAATTCCGGATGTAAAGTCATTCTGTTCAATGCACCGCCCTATAATTTTGAGGGTGATATTGAAGCAAACCGTACGGAACTCAACAGCGCCCTTCCGGCACTTGCCGAAGAGCTTGGGGTAGAATTCTTTGATTTTGCTGCTCTGCTTTCTGACTCTGCCAATCCGGCAGCGGCACTGTACGGCGGCCATCCCAATGATGAAGGCTGCCAGATTGTAGCCGACGCATTCCTGGAACAATTTTCCGATCTTCTGGAACTCCATCGCAATTGAGCATTTTGCAGCACCATAAAAGCTAAGCCCTCCCGATACAGCCGGAAGAACTCAGCCTATCAAAAAAACCGTCCAGCCAGTGAGCCTGCCGGCTCACGGCTGGACTGCTTTTATTATTTTAGTTGCGCCTTCGGCGCATGCAGGGGACCGAGCACCCTGCAACCCCTGAAACATAGACGAAAAGTCCTCGGCAAGAGATGGGTGGAAGGTACGCAGTACCCTCCACAAACTTTCCCCCTCCCTGAAGGGAGGGGGGCAGGGGGTGGGCAAATTTTTCAAAACTGCCACTTTATTGACAAACTAAGCCCTCCCGGTATCGCCCGGGAGGGCTAACTTTTCGATTATGCTTCTTCTGTCTTTGTCACAGTAATACCCAGCACATCCAGATTTTCCTGCTCTACCACGGATGGGCAGGCGCTCATGATCTCGGATGCATCCTTTACCTTGGGGAAGGCTATTACATCACGCAGGCTTTCTGCCTTGCACAGCACCATGGCAAGTCTGTCCAGACCGATTCCCAATCCGCCGTGGGGCGGTGCGCCGTAATGATATGCCTCTACAAGGAAGCCGAATTTTGCTTCAATCTCCTCGTCTGTAAGGCCCAGAGCACGGAACATCTTCTCCTGCAGCTCATAGTCCGTAATACGCATGGAACCGGATGACAGCTCAATGCCATTGAGTACCAGGTCGTATGCCTTGGCAGTAACTCTTCCGGGGTCGCTTTCCAGATACGGCAGACAATCATCCTCCGGCATGGTGAAAGGATGATGCATTGCCACCCAGGTCTGTGTCTCCTCATCCCACTCAAAGAACGGGAACTGGGTGATCCACAGGAAGTTCAACTGATCCTCGGGGATGATATCCAGCTTCTTTGCCACCTCAAGACGAAGTGCCCCCAGCACGGGCAGTGTCACGCTGTTCTTATCGGCAACAAAGAGGGCAACGTCACCCTTCTCACAACCGATGACGGACAGAAGGTGCTGCATCTGCTCTTCCGGGAAGAATTTTGCAAAGGCACAGGTGGGCTGCTCATCCGCCCAGCGGATGAATGCGAGACCCTTGGCGCCAATGCCGCGTACCATTTCTGTCAGCTTGTCAATTTCCTTTCTGGTCAGAATTCCGGCTGCATCCTTTGCCACAATACAGCGAACACTGCCGCCGGACTGAACGGCACCGGAGAATACGCCGAAGCTGCTGTCCTTCACAAGGTCGGAAACATCCTGAATTTCCATTGCAAAACGGGTATCCGGCTTATCGGAGCCATAGCGGTTCATGGCTTCCGCATAGGACAGACGGGGCAGCGGAAGCGTTACCTCTCTGCCAAGAATGTCCTTGAGCAGCTTTGCCACAAACCCTTCCGTCAGATTCAGAATATCCTCCGTATCCACAAAGGACATTTCCAGGTCGATCTGGGTAAATTCCGGCTGACGGTCAGCACGGAGATCCTCATCACGGAAGCACCTTGCAATCTGAATATAGCGTTCCATGCCGGAAATCATCAGCAGCTGCTTATAAATCTG
>CAZXVI010000007.1:0-71141 GCA_964644275.1 uncultured Ruminococcus sp.
TCCGAAAGTACGGCAATTTTGCAAATGAAAATGCACCCTAATTTGTATCAAAATTGGGGTGCGAATATGGTTGCGGGAGCTGGATTTGAACCAACGACCTTCGGGTTATGAGCCCGACGAGCTACCGAGCTGCTCCATCCCGCGATAGCAAAGTGCTCTTTCACCAGAGCACTTATTCAGTATATCATAAAAAAACGTATTTGTCAAGACCCATTTCTTTTTTCGTCGCTGCGCACATATTAATCCACATTACACTATTGATTATATCCAAAATGCAACGAATTATTCATTCATCCCCTGCGAATTTCTTCCATAATACCTGCAAGTTCTGTTTGTATCGAATCAATGGAGCGGAGTTTCTCCCCTTCACAGCAGGAAATAAAATACCACGCTTCTCTGCCCCGGTTTGCATGGACATACATGACAGCCTCACGGCAGGCCCTTAAATATGCCGTATCTGCTTCATGAATGTCCTTTCTGCTCTCATCACCTTCATAACGCTCGGTCAGCAGCTGCTGGGAAACTTCTACAGGCACATCCAGGAAAATCACCGCATCCGGACGGGGAATGCCAAGCTTATTGTATTCAAAATCGTACAGCCAGTCACAGTATTGCTGCCATTGGGAGCGGTCGAGCTTCGTCATCTGATAAAAGGCATTGGAGGTTGTATACCTTGCGGAAATCAGTGTCGTTCCTGCCAGGTAGTCCTGTTCCCAGTCCTGTTTGAAGCTTGTATAGCGGTCTATGGCATAAAAGCTGCTGGCAGAGTAGGCACTGCGCAGAGCATCCGGCTCATGGAACGCACCGCTGAGGTACTGGGTAATAATCTCACCGCTAGGGGAGTTATAATTGGGGAAGGTAATGAAGCGGCAGTCCGCAAATCGTTCTTTCAGCAGTTCCAGCTGGGTGCTCTTGCCGCAGCCGTCAAGGCCTTCAATGATGATGAGTTTTCCGGGCATGGGAATAATCCTTTCCGTTGAACAAAATCCTGTCTATTCTGCCGCTTCAGCGGCGGGCTGGAAATCAAACAGCTCCTGTATTGAGCAGAATGAAATTGTCGTTAGCTTTTCCAGCTTTTTCTTGATGATTTCTGTATTCCGCACATCACCAATTACAATAAGCTGTGTCTCCGGATACTCCTCCAGGGACCGCGGATACACGGTATCGCTGTAGGAACTGCTCTTCCGGTTCTCCACAACATAGTCCACTGTCACGCCAGCCCTCTCCAGCAAGGGTACTATGGTTTTCAGAATCATTGTTTCTCCATACAGTGCAGCGTGTGTAATTTTGTGATGTTTCATATAGGCTTCAAGATTGCCGATTTTTTCCGGATGCAGTATCAGATCCCTGAAAATCTCCATATACTTGCGATATGTTGCTTCCCTGTTCTGGCTGTCACGTTTATATTTTGCAAATTCCGGAGATTCTGCCGGTTTCTTCAAAGAAGGCTTTTTCACTTCCGGTTTCGGCGGTTCATAATTCAAGTCCGGCACAGCATTGGGGTTTGCAGCACGCTGTCTGAGATAATACTCATATTTCGTCAGCACCTGCAGCGTTTCTTCCCTGCTCTCCGCAAAGGCAATCTGTTTGCCGTGATCCAGCCAGAGCAGCTTGTTGCAAAGCCTCCGCATCTGCGCTATAGAATGGCTGACAAACAGAGTGGCCGCACCGCCCTGGATGACCTCCATCATTTTGTCCTCACTCTTCTTGCGGAAGCTGCCGTCTCCTACGGAAAGCACCTCATCCAGGATCAGTACATCCGGCCGGACCATGCAGCAGATTGAAAAGGCCAGCCGGGATTTCATACCGGAGGAGAGCTGTTTATATTTGTACCACTGAAAATCCGTCAGCTCTGCAAATTCCAGAATCTGATCAATCCGCTCTTCAATAAATGCCTTGGTATAGCCAAGCAGGGCGCCGCGCATGCGGATATTCTCCCGCAGGTTCAGATCACCGTCAAAGCCGGTTCCCAGCTCCAGGAGCGCCACAACATTTCCTTCGGTGATAATGTCTCCCTGCTGGGGGGGCAGGATGCCCGTTACCGCCTTGAGCAGCGTGGACTTGCCGGAACCATTCACACCAACAATTCCCAGAAAATCACCGCTGTCAATTTGAAACGAAACATCGTCCACAGCCCAGAAGCTCTTGACCCTGCGTTCGCCCTTGAGTTTCTGGATTGTCCATTCTTTCAGACCAATGTCATTAAAATCTCCTGACAGGTAGCGGATAGAAATATGCTTTGCCTCAACCATAATACCGCCCTCCTTACAGGTAAAATACAAATTTGTTCCGATTGCAGCGATATACCAGAATACCGATCAGCATCACCAGAACGGTATAGCCCAACAGAATCAGATGCAGCATCAAGGACGGCACCTCTCCATTAATAATGATCATACGACCATAAAGAATAAAGTCATACACCGGATTGATCAGCATCAGCTGCTGTGCACGCTCGGACATATGATCCGTCGTCCAGAAGATGGCGCAGCAGAAATAGAGCAGACGATTAAAAATATGATACAAATACTGTACATCCTTAAAAAACACATACATGCTCGCAAGAATCAGGCTGACGCCCAGATTGAAGAAAAAGAACAGTATGAAGTAATACAGCAGCAGAATAATTGTCCACCTGACTTTCAGATGATCCACCGCAATAAATACAATCATAATCGCACAGGTAATGAGAAAATTCAGCATTGCCGATACATTTTTCGATAGCGGAAAGAGCCAGTTAGGCAGCTTGATTTTCTGCATAATGCCGGCATTGGACAGAAATGACTGCATGCCGGTTGTTGTCGCATTATTATAATAGTTGTAGGAAAGGATGCCGATAAACATGTAAATTGTATAGTGAGGCTTATTCCGCCCGAAGAGATTCTTGAAAATGAACATCATAATTGCCAGTTCACACAGCGGAGAAATGACGCTCCAGAGGATGCCGAGGGATGTTTTCTTGTACTTCTGTATAAAATCCCGCTGCACCAATCTGGAAAACAGGTAATGGTATTTTCGCAATGTTTTAATCATAGACACCTCACTCATGATGCGCAATGCTGATCCATCAGCATTCTATGGAAGCCCCTGGAAATCTGTTTTCAGAGGTTTCCTTAAAGGACCGTTCACCAAAACTGCCCTATTCCAATGATTCACCAAACTCAGCCCTTACTGCATCCAGCGCCGCCATAATGCAGTCATCCATATCATAGTATTGATACAAGCCCAGTCTGCCGCCGAAAATAACATCCTCCCTGGCATCTGCCAGCGCCTTATACTGTGCATAAAGAGCTGTATTTTTCTCATCATTGACCGGATAATAGGGATCCATGCCGGGCTTCCACTCCGTGGAATACTCCTTGGAAATCACAGTTTTAGGAGTATCTGCACAGCGTTCAATCTCAAAGAACTTATGCTCAATGATTCTTGTCCAGGGGCGGTCATGGGATGTATAATTCACCACGGCATTGCCCTGATAGTTATCCGTATCGTGTACCTCATCCTCAAAATACACTGTTCTCCAGTTCAGTCTGCCCAGCTTGTAATCAAAGAATGCATCCACCTGACCGGTGTAAACCGTCTTGCCGAAGGTGATGTCCGTTTTCCTGATAAAATCAAAATAGTCAGTTTCCAGGCACACATCAATCTTCTCATCGGCCAGCATCTTCTCAACAATCTGGGTATATCCCCCCACGGGAATCCCCTGGTAACGGTCATTGAAATAGTTATTGTCAAACCGGAAACGGAAGGGCAGCCGCTTGATGGTGCTTGCAGGCAGATCCTTGCAGTCACGCTGCCACTGCTTCTCGGTGTACTCCTTCACAAGCTTGGTGAATACTGTCCTGCTCAGGCACATGCCCTGCTCCTCCAGATTCTTCGGCTCACCGGAAACACCGCACTCGTCGATTTCCTTCTGAATCGCTGCCTTAGCCTCGGCAGGGGTCCTGGCTCCGAAGAGCTGGTAAAAGGTGTTCATATTGAACGGCAGGTTGTACAGCTCATCCTCATCCGTCTCAGGGTTATGATAAATGGCAACGGGAGAATTGATATAATGATTGAATTCACAGAACTGGTTTACATAGTCCCAGATCGCTTTATCATGGGTATGAAAAATATGCGCACCGTAAATATGCTGGCTGATGCCCTCCAGTCCTTCCTCCGTCAGCTTTCTGGTATAGATATTGCCGGCAACATGGGGACGCTTGTCGATGACGAGGCATGTCCTGCCCCTCTTAGCTGCCTCAAAGGCAAAGGTTGCACCGAAGAGTCCGGCGCCGACAATCAGGTAATCATAATTTTGCTTCATAAATCCTCATCATTCTTAGTAACCGAGTACTTTAATCAGATAATCATATGTAGTCTGCGGAACAAGCTCCTTGACTTCCTTGTACTTTTTCTCACCCAGCAGCTTGCGGACGCGGGATGCACTGATGGGTGCTTCGCCGGATTCCTTTCTCGGAATCACAACAAGCTTTAGACCATATTCAGGCAACATATTTTTCATGCACATATTATACTGATTGGTTACCATGTCAAGGGGTTCTTCACCGACAAATCTTGTTTTTACTTTCAATGCAGGTGCAATATATGTGCAGAAGATTTCAATATCTGTCGTAGTATCCACGGTCACATCGGGCCTCTCGCTCTTTTCAAAATATTCAGGGAAGGTAAGGGAAGAGATCACGAATTTCCCGCTGGGAATGACTTTCACATTGGGCAGATCTGCAACCCCCCGGCGCATCATTTCGATGCGGTCCTTGAACTTGAAAACAGAACGGTCCTCTTCTACAGCAAGTATGTACAGGTAATCCACCTGCCTGCTTGCGGTTTCAATCAGGTACCTGTGCCCGAGTGTAAAGGGATTGCAATTCATTACAATGGCGCCGCTGTTTTCAGGCTTGTCCGCAGAAAGCGCCTTCATCTGCTCCACATATTCATACAAGCCCTTGAATCTGGATTCTACAACATACTTCTTGTGGGCTGCATATGCCTGCTCTGTCAGCCCGGCAATTTTTTCATCAGCCAACAGCTGATCCTTCTCAAGATAGCTGCAAACATAGCCACTCAGCACATTGGCGATGCACTTGGAGCCCTCCGGGGAAAAATGCGAATAGTCCACAAAGAAAGATGTTCTCTGTGTATTGATAATGATATCTGTCAGATCAATGACATTCACGCCGCATGCCATGGCAAGCTGCTTCGTTTTCTCGTGACTCTTATCGGGTGCATAAGAAAAGCCATAGGAAGAAGCGATAAATTTCTCAAGTGATGTCAGATTGGGAATATCCTTAATGTGCGGCAGATGTACAAAATAAATTTCTGCGCCCCTTTCATGGCAGTATTCACTCATTTCCTTCATGATGCGGACTTTGATTCTGAGGAGGGTATCCACTGCTTTGGGTTGAAAATCATAATAAGTCCCTACCGGGCAGATGCTACAAATCACAATATCAGAGGAATCTACATGCATTTCCTTTAACATTGCAAATTCATTCTGTACCCTGTTGGCACGCACACTGATGTTCTTCACCTCACAGTTGAACTGTTTTTTCACCATAGTTTCCTGCAGATAAGAAGCAATTGTCATTTCTGTCGGAGCAAATGCATTGACAAACCGGCTATCACCGAGCAATGTCACAGTATACTTCCTTTGATGTTTCACTGGCTCATACCCGGAAACTGCACGGTATCCATTCTTAAATTCAGAATACTGCGTAGCGATGTCATCATAATAATAATATTTCCCATTAGAAATCACTTTGCTGATTACTGAATCAAAGCTGAATCCCGCCCGTGATTCCTTTGGCATGTCCTTATTAATAATATCCATAAACCAAGGCCACTCGTTCAAATAGCCTATTCTGTTTATTACGCGAACCTCACCATTTATAATTGAACTGTTCTTAATATCATTAAAATGATATAACATACACTGGATTTCCCGTGCTTCAAAAAAATCTGTAATCAAGTGAAAATACTTTTCATGGTTCTTTGCAACAATCACAGCATCACTGACTTTTTTTATTTCATTGAGGGAATAAGCTGTGTATCCGGATTTTTTAGAAAAATTGCTGATTTTTTCCCGAACACTCGGATGTCGCAGCTTAATCAGCGATTCTTCCAGCACACATCCCTCGATCTTCAGATTGACAACCTTAAGTGCCTCATTCAAAACAGCAATATCGTTTTTATTTTCAAACAACGTAAAATACACCTTCGGGCTTTTTCCTGCATTGAGCATCTCCCCCAGGTCCTGTACCAGATTATGGCTCGAAGATAACTTTACTTGCATACAATCTCCTCCTTATGATTCAGCTCTGCTTACGATAAACAATGAATGAAACCTTTGCATAAAACAGTAGCTTCATTATACCATAGAAAACAGAAATGTCAATATCTATTTTGTAAAATTTCAGCTTTATTCAGGGATTAATATCAGCAGCGCCAAACAAAAAATCAATTTTCGGCAGGCACATTTTTCCGCTGTCCACGGCTCTGCAGAAATCCTCCGCATCATTAATCTGTATAACAGAGGCTGCACTCTCCGGTTCGATTTCCCGATAGGTATTCATGCCGCAGCGAAACTGCATTTCATCGGGGATATAGCTGAATACCTTTCTGCCAAGATACAGAAAATCAAAGACAAAAGAAGAAATATCCGTAATGAACATCTCATACTGCTCTATTGCCTCCGCTTTCTCCACCAAACGGATGCACTCACTGTTCACATCGAACAGATCGCTGTACACTGCAAAAATCGGATGCAGCTTGAAATCCAGTGTGTAGCCATGCTCCGTGAGCCATTGCCGCAGTGTTTCGGAATGCAGAAAGGAGCAAATATTACGGTAATAATCCGATTCAGCAAATACTTCCCTTCGCGGCTGCCATTTGCCGCCGATATTCGCACCAATGAGATACTCCCTCCAGCTGGGCGCAAAGAGGATGCGTTTCTGCGGCTGTGAGGAACGGTTCAGCCGCAGCAGCCGGGGCATGGGCTTTTCCAGCAGGTCACACTCCCGGAAATGGTACTTCTGCGTGAACAGCCGTTTTTCATAGCCTGTGGAAATGCAAAGCTTATCTGCCATGACTACCTCAGGGGTGTACTTCCAGGGGACACTGGCATGCAGCACTCCATGCTGGAGATACTCCACCGTAAATCCAAAAAAGTCGGAAAGCATGGGCAGTTCATCCGCCTCAAAGGGCAGGATATTGTTGTCCTCAATAAAAGCAGTGATGATTCTCTCCGCAGCAAGAGCATAGACCCTGTGTCTGGGACTGCCAAACGGAATCACATGCTTTCGCTGCTGCCGGGTCAGCAGCCGCTTTTGCGTCCCGGCATCCAGATCACAGACATAGTAACGATCAATCCCGTCCTGTTTGGGAAAATCCGCAAGGAACCGATAGTAGCCATTATCCTTTTCCACACCCCGGCAATCATAATACAGGTGGATCCGTTTTGTGCAGCGAAGCTTTGCAGCTTTCCGCCGGAGTCTTGTTATTGCAAAGGGAAGAAGAGGCGATCCGGAATTTTCTTCATAGATGTCCATGGGCGGACGCTCATCCAAAGAAAAGGTGTTCTGTTCCGGATCAAACCGCAGCACGGTACTGCCCACAACGGCACGATAGCGCTGGTAGTATCTTGAAAACGGTGCCTTTGGCAGAAAATCGCAGATACAGTCATACCTCCGTCCGCCCGCTGTCATTTCAAACCGCAGGGAGCAAAACTGCGTCCTGGGCAGTTCCAGGCAGAAGGCATAGAACCGATTGGTCTGTGTCCGGCAAAGATAATAGCTGTGGGCGGAAAGATATAGCGCAAGCCTCTTTCTGCCGGAGGGAGTCACCGCATCCAGCTCCGGCATGTCCGTAAAGGAAAACACACCGGATTTCAGAAATCCGCGGAACAGAATTGTATCCCCTTCCATACGGATTCTGGTCACCATGAGCAGCGCCTGCTGCTCTTCCAGAAGGATTTTCCCTCCGCACTGCAGCCCGAATCCGTCCTTTTCAAAAAACGGCTGAACCTGAGAATCTGGCTTCTGGGAAAGCCAATAGCATTTATGATAGGGATCTATTTCCGGATGGTTCCAGATGACCTCGTCCTCCACCTGCCGCAGCAGCTTCACCATACGGTTCTTTGCCTGCTCAAATTGCCGGTGATCATAGTGCCATGGATACAGAATATTGCACCGCAGCTTCCATGCGAGGTCATTGATGTACAGTCCCTGGATTGCCTTCGGAACGACAGTATCATATCTTGCAAACAGCTCCTCAAACATATGCATGGCCTGCTCAAAAATATAACAGGAACCGCTGAGCCTGCCGGAGGAGCTGTCCTCACTGCGGTGATAAATATACACCGCCTCCTTGCAGAAGCCCATTTTCATGCTGCGCTGCAATACATCGCAGCAGTATTTCTGATCCTCCGAGAAATTCATGGCAGGATCAAAGAGCACGTTATCCTTCCCCCGGTTCTTCACCACTATATTCATGGTTGTCTGCCCGATATAGGGCAGGGTATTCAGGTCATAAATCCCCGAATAGGTCATCGTTCTGTACCGGAAATGGGGTGCCAGAATCATGCCGTGGTAATTGGTTTCAATGGGGTAGGTCACAAGATCCACAATATCATAGCAGCTGTCGAAGAACTGCACCAGCGCTTCCACCGAGCCGGGCTTCAGTGCATCATCCGCATCCAGGAACAGAATATATTTGCCCTTAGCCGCACGAATTCCAGCATTTCTGGTATCGGAAACGCCGGTATGTGCTTTATCAATGAATTTCACTTCCTGGTAGCGGCTGGCATAGTCCCTGCATACCCGTGCAGAATCATCCGTCGAGCCATCATTGACAAGGATAATTTCCTTTTCTGCCGCTGCGTGCAGCACTGCCGGATCCAGCTTCCGGAAGCCGTTATAGATTGGGATTACAATTGAAATCATACCTTCACCTGAAATCTGATACTAATCCTCCGGACTACAATAGGGAACCTCTAAAAACTTGTTTTTAGAGGTGGGGGTGTGGAGCAGAAGGGACGGGCGCCGGTCAGGCGAAGCCCCACAAAATCCACCTTTTCTTCTTTTCCGATTTAAAAAGCAGGGGGTTTTTTGAGATTACCAATAGATGGTGCCTGGAAGGCAGCTGGATTCAGGCAATGCCATCCTCGCCTGATGCCTGGTTTTCATAGCCGAGAAGTTTTGTCTGCAAGGCTGCAATCATATCCTGCATTTTGGAAAGCTGCTCCTCAAGATTTTTGATATTGGCATTCTGTCCCTGGATATATTTCATCAGGATATCCATATCACTAAAGCCGGGATCTCCAGGATTTGCAAGGCTTTCTGCCAGCAGTGCTTTTGAACGGTCAATTTCAACCTGGAGCTTTTCATACACTCGGTCATAATCAATCGGTTGAAACAGTTTCTCTGAAAAATTAGAAAGATTCGGCTTCAGGATCCGGTCGCTCAGCCCGATTCTATCAAGCAGGGAATGAAATCTGTCATGAAAATCCCTTGGCATTACAAGAAAATCCTTCTTAAAAATAATGGAAAAACAAACGCCGTGGAAGGAATCCGTTACAAAGAATCTGCAGTTTTTAATGATTTCCAGGGAGTGTTCCACAGGGAATGCGTCATAGTGTTCGTACCGGCTTAACTCTGTGGACTGTTTAAGCCTTGCCTCCTTGCTGACCAGCTCCGCACTGCTGATCACTTCCACACTGCACTTAGGGAAATGGGCATGGGTCTTTTTCAGCAAATTGTTAACAGAAGGCTTTGGAATAATAATATAGGAACCAATAAATTCCTTGTCCCGCTTTTTCCTGGCAGAATTCGCAAGTCGGATAAACTTATTCCTGTCGCAGAGGAATACAGGATCAATGCACCACTGTGCATTCTTATTCAACTGCAGATCGTTGATCAGTTTGACACCGTCATCCTCTCTTGAGGACAAAAAACTGAACCGGTTCAGATAATATTTCAGACCTCTGTAATACTCCTGGGTTCCCCTGGCACCGGGGCCGCCAAAGGAGCAGGCATATCCTACTTTATTCTTGCTGTCATCGGCCCATTGCAGGAAGTAGCAATGGTTTCTCTTTCTGGACATTCCGGCAAGATAAATCTGGTCAGAACCTACAACAAACTGGTCACATTTCTCATTGAGCTCTCTCATGGCATCAATCGTTTCATACTGCACAAACTGTGAGTAGGCAGGCAGCCATTTTTTTGAGAATGCTTTCGCCTTATCACTGACAGGCAATGCGGAATCAAGAGGTCTTTCAATGGGAAGTACACTGTAGCCCATCTCTGTCAAAGCTTGATAAAGGCCATAATAGGTCAGAATGCTGCCAATGTTCTCATTTCCCATAACACCTACAAGACCGATATCATAATGATCGTAATAGGCATCCCTGAAAGCATTGCTAAAGCTTTTGACCTTCATCAGATTCAGGAAACGTCTTCTTGCAGGGTGAATTTTGGTCACAGGACCCACCCTGTTGGGAATCTTAGCATAGTCAGCCACTGTAATCTGATTGTAATAGCTTGCTCTTTCTGTCAGTTTCTGGAACAGGTTCTCTGCCTTTTCATTATTCAGGAAGACAAACGAGGTTCCCTTTCTGTCGTTGCTCCCGGGATCAAGCTTGTCAGCATGCCACAGGTCACCAATTGTGAAATCACCCTGACGGGGATAGTCATTGAACCTGCAGTTGTAGCAGACATAACGCATCATCATATTTTTGATAAAGCCCTCTACATAGGGATCCTTCACATCACTGACATTTGTTCCGACATGCTCTGTACCGTCACTGAACTTCACGATTATTCCTTTATACGCCCAGCCGAAACGTTTGCTGCGGAACAGCACATCCGTTACCTGCTTATCGCCGGCAACATCCTTCAGATAGCTGTCCAGAAACTTCTGAGACGGCACTCCGTGACACAGTAAATCCGCTGTAATCAGCTTCTCATATCGTTTCTTCAACACGCTGTAGAGACCGGCAACCTGGCAGGGTGTACCGCAGAAGAATACCATTTCACCATCGTCAAGGAGGCGTTTGATACGCTTGTAACAGTCATTCACATCACTCTGTACATACTTGGAGGAACGCAGGGGAGGAAGCTCTTCAACGCTGCTGATAATCCTATGGCGCAGCTGCATGTTCTCATCGAAAGCCGCACCGCAGACATACCCCTTCTGACTGAGGACATATTCCGCTATGACAGAGAACATACCGCCGGAGCTGCTGACGCTTCTGGTTGCATTATCCGCACAGAAGGAATAGAACTTCGGCTCCTTGCTGTTCACAAATGAGGGATTCAGCTCAGGGCAGGTTTTGGTACAAAAGCCGCAGTTCACACATTTACTCTCATTAATTGTCGGAACACGAAAGCCAGTAGCACTGCTGTATTCCATTCCGATTGCACCGACAGGGCATACATTCAAGCAGGCACCGCATCCGCTGCAATCTTTTTCTTCCGGCAACTTATCATAGATCATTGACACACCAACCTTCTATTATTCAGACATCAGCAATTCATAGAGCTTTCCGCAGCAGTCCTCCATGGGAAGATAGAATTCATCCATTCTCTTCTGATAAACAGGCTCCGGCGAAAATCCTCTCTCCATCATTGCCACAACCTCATCCGCAGCGGACTGCGCATCGGTCACAAGCTTGCCGAATGCCTTTTCAAAGGGCAGATCCAGCTTTCTGTACTGGTTCAGACCCGCAGTAAATTCATACATATCGGGCACAAAATACATAATCGGCAGCTTGCAGTAAGCAAAATCAAATGTAAATGATGAGAAGTCCGTAATGAACATGGCATAATCATTCTGGTTCCCGATGGATGTCACCATTTTGATCCGATTGGACTTCACCTCAAACAGGGACTCATAGATCTCAAAGATGGGATGCATCTTGACCTCCAGGACGCAGTCATGCTCCTCTAATGCAGCGATCAGTACCTCGTTATTCAGGAAATCATTGAAATGCTGAAAATAAGAGGACTGGGCAAATTTCTTTTCCTCAGGAATCCATGTTCCGTCAGTAGCCTGGGAAATCAGATACTGCCGCCATGTGGGCGCAAACAAAATTCTTCTGACGGAATCGTCCGTTTCCGTTTTAGGAGCAATACGGTTAAACCGTCCCATGCCTGTAGGAAGAATATCCTGCTCACGGAAATTGTAATTCTTTCTGAAGTTCTCCTTCTCAAAATAGGAGGAAACCACAACTCTGTCCGCAAGGGAACGCTCCGGGGTATACTTCCAGGGCAGCGTTGCGTGCAGAATTCCATGCTGCAGATAAATCAGCTCATAGTGCATCAGATCGGAGAGGCTGCTGTATTCCGCAGGCGTCATGGGATTATAGTTATAGGGTTCTACAAATGCTGTCAGAATCTTTTCGGCACTGACAAACAGTATCTTATGCTTGATACTGCCGAACATGACAACCTGGGGCCAAAGATCCTTCCTGACATACTCTGCCATGAACTCCGGGGGGTTGTTGGAGATATAATAACGTTCAATTCCGTCATTCTTCATGCAGTCGTGCTCGAACTGATAATAACCGTTGTCGCCCTTGACGCCCTTGCAGTCATAGTAAATCCAGATGCGCCGATCCAGGTACCGCAGTGCTTCATTCCGGATGGAAATGCAGGTCCGATCCTTCAGCGTTGCAGTATAGCTGTTAATCAGCCTGAGCTTGGCGTTCTCGTCGAGAGCTGTAATGGTGAATACATTTTTATCAAAGGTCAGGGAGAAATCCCCTTCCAGTGTGGTTTTTCTCTTGGCGCCATTGAACAGCGGCGTATTGGGCATAAAGTAATATCTTGCGGGGTAACGGATGCCGCCGACCTCAACCAGAAGCTCGAAGCTATCCACCAGATTCATGTCCGCTTCATAATAAAATGCCCAGAAGGTATTGGTTTTTTCCCGTGCCTTGTAATAGCTGTCGGAGGAAACGAACACATCCAGTTTTCTTTCACGGGGACCATTCTTGGTCTGCTCCACAGCATACACGCTTGGCTTCCCCGTAAATGCACCGTACATGCTCTTGAACATTGCAAGCATAACAAGAGTATCCCTCTTATGCTTGATTTTATTACAGATGATTTCGCAGGAGGTTTCGGTTCTGAGAACCTTATCGCCGTGCAGAACAGAGATCTGCTCCACATCCGGGTATACCATAATTTCATCCTTGCACATCAGCTGCAGGAAATAATATTTATGGAAATTATCCACAGTCGGTGCCTTCATCAGAACATCAATGTCAATCCGTTTCAGCAGCGCAAGCAGTCTTGCATTCTGCTTCTCGAATTCTTCCCCCGTGTAGTGATATGGGAAGAGACAATGCTGTTTGAGTTTCCAGCCGCAGTCGTGGATGAACAACGCCTGATAATACTCCGGCACTTCCTCGGGATAACGCTGAAAAATCTCTTCAAAGAAGGCAATGGTATGGTCAAAAATTGTGATGACATTGGTAGAAGTGGCAACAATACTGCTGTCATTCTTCATATAGTTATACTGTGCTTCCTTTACAAAGCCCAGCTTCAGTTTATTTGCCAGAATCTGGCAGCAGTACTTCTGATCCTCCTGATACATCATGTCCTCATCGAACAGAAGATTCTCCTCAAACAGATTCTTAACAACAATGTTCAGCCGCACCTGCATTGCAAATACGGTATCCTTCAGGTCATAAATACCGGTGTGTGTAAGGTACTTATATCTTGCGTGAGCTGCCATTGGTTTGCCGTTTTCAAAATACTGGTCATAATAGCAAACCATGTCAATTTCATCATAGTGCTTATCAAAAAAATCCGTCACCAGTTTTACTGTATCCGGCGTATAGGTATCATCACTGTCCAGATACATAATATATTTACCGGAGGCATTCCGGATACCAAAATTTCGTGTGGCAGAAACGCCCTCGTTTTCCTTATTGAACACCTTGAAAATGAAGTTGCTCTGGGCATATTCATAACAGATTTCAAGGCTGGAATCGGTTGATCCATCGTTGATCAGCAGAACCTCAATCTGACTGTGATCAATGGTTTGCTCAATCAGGGAATCCAGGCATGGCCTGATGTAATTTTCAACATTGTACACAGGTACAATGACGGAAACTTTATATTTATAATCTCGCACAACTATCACCTCCTTCGCTTACTTCCTGCTGAACTTATACCGGAACCATCCCCGGATGCTCTTGAGGATCACCTTAAAACCAAGCTTTCCGGTAGCAAAAAGATAAGGAACCTCTGTTACAGGATTGCCGAAAGAGGACACACCGGACGCACCGGCACCAATGCCGCCCTCTTCAATTCTCTGCAGCAGGCAGTGGAGATTGGCAGCCATTGCAGCAATATCCTCACGCATTTTCTCCGTCTCCGCACCATCCTTATCATATTTTTTATCAAGCTGGTTGACACCTGCTTCAATTCTGCGTACATCCTCAATATGTCTCAGATTGGCATCATCCATAATGGCAGTAATGGTGCTGACGCTGCTCTCTGTATCGGACAACCGGAAGATTTCATTGCGCAGTGTCCGATAACCGCTCAGATCAATGGTTTTCATATCCGCTGCCGGGATACCCGTATTGAGGGTGAAAATCTTGCTCAGAACGAAGCTGCCGGCAGCATCCTCACCGAACATTCTAAGTGTCTCATATGCACGCAGCTTCTCCGCATACTCAATTCTGTCGGAATCAATTACTGCTGTAAGCCGATGGACATACTTGGTGAACAGCTTTACCTTGACAGAACCAAGCTCCTCCTTGGCAATATTGGCAGAAATCACCTGTAATTTATCGTAATCATTCACTGCGATATACGGATTGCCAAATTCGGATTTTGTAATATAATAGCAAATTGCCTCAACAAAAACAAGGGGGGTCCCGGTACACAGCAGAATATCCAGAAGCGTCTCAACATGGGAAAGATCCGCAATAATATTCTCAGCATACCTGTCGAACAGCGTTTTTCTGAAGCAATAGTCAAACGCATTCAGCCCACCCGTCTCGCCAGCTTCTTCCCAGCCCTGCTGGAATCGTTTTACAAAGCCATCGCTTGTTTTCAGGACAGTGGCAGGGATGAGCAGCTCTGCCTCTCCTGCCGCGCTCCGGAGGGTTTCCAGTGCATGGGGCATGGCAACTGTACCGGCATCCATAAACTGTACAAATTCTGCACTTTCATCAATCAGCCTTACTGCTGCACTGAGCTTTTCCTCTTCTCTGCATTCTTCTATCACCTTAAAATTCGTTCTCTTTTCCAGGGCTTCTTTGATATAGTCCTTGGAATTGATAAAATTATATTCTGCAACAATTACCTCGAAATCATCCGATGTCTGGCTGTAAAGCGACGCAATACACCGGACGAGGTATGATTCACTCTGGTAGGGGGGGATAATATACGATATAAACATCTCACTGTCTCCTATCAATTATTCCAGTTGATTACAACCTTAAATTCCGCATTCTTTGCCAGTTCAAACGCTTTACTGATATCGTTCACCGTGGAAGCATCAACTCGTTCCGATATCATCTGCTGCATACGGGCTGCAAAGATGTCATCCTCCTGAATCAAACGCACTGCTTCTTCAAAATCCGCACGTCTGGAGCGGCTTCTTCCCATCATCGTCAATCCCTTTTCCAGAACCATCCTCGTATTCACCGGAACCGGCTCTTCGCTGACGCCCATCAACATCATGGTTCCCTGGGGAAGGATGGTATCAATCATCTGGTCAATCGCCTTGGCACAGCCGGCACCGCCAACGCACTCAAAGACATGATCATATTTCGGGATCGATTCTATATGGTTGACATTGAGCACCTCATCCAGGAAATGGAAGTACTGCAGCTTATTAGGATTGAGGCCAAGAACCGTAATTTTGGCATCCGGCAGCTGATTGCGCAGCACACAGCACACCACATAGGCCAATGAACCGTCGCCCCAGACAGCAATATGCTCCCGTCTGTCATGAGCCGTTTTCAGAAAACTGTCCACCGCATGCACTGCCACACTGATGAACTCTGTAAATGCAAAGACATCATCCAGTCCCTCCCTGGCATAGGGCACAACCTGGCTTCTGTGAATCTCCATCAGCTCCTGCAAAAAACCGTCCGCTCTGCTGGAACGGAACAAGGAATCAAGTCTGTAATTCTCATCATAGAACGCATCTGCGCCAGGAATATTGGGCAGAAGAACCACCGTATCCCCCTTCTGGTACTGACCGGCGGGGTCGTAAAGCACCTCACCGCACGCCTCATGAATCAGCGTCATGGGCAGGCGCTTTTTGAGCACCTCCGGATCCCGCAGTCCGAAATAATACCGGATATCCGCCTTGCAGACAGACAGCCTGCGGGGTCTTACTACGAGGTAATCCTCCCCTTCAATTTTCACATCGTGAAAGAAGGATTCAATCACGAATGGTTCGACAAGTTTATACTGCTGACTAATCATGATTCATATTCTCCATCATTATCTGTGCGACTTTATAATCATAGGGATAGGTAATCTTAATATTGGAAACATGCCCCTCTACAAGGTGGACATTATGCCCCTTGAGCATGAACATTTTGCAGGCATCCGTTACAACCTTCAGCTCTTCCTCACTCATAGAGCTGTAAACCTCTTCAAACAGAGAAATTTTAAAGCTCTGGGGAGTCTGCCCCTGGTACATCCTGCTGCGGATCGGGATATCTTCGATATAGCTTCCGTTTTCAGAATACACAATGGTATCCGTTGCCGGAATGACGGTATCACAAACACCGTATTGCTTTGCTGCTTCAATATTATCGGAAATCATCTTCAGTGTGACAAAAGGTCTCACTGCATCATGGGTTACCATAATATCATCCGGAGCCTGGCTGTGCTTTCTTGCTTCCCTGATCACTGCGTTGATGGTTTCATTCCGGTCGGAACCGCCCTTCACCACAACCAGATTCTTGAATTGCCCCAGAAACTTCTTCTGAATATCCAGCATATTCTGATACCATGCCGGATTAATGCCAACAATGACGAGATCCACTTCGTTATGAATGAGAAATTTTTCTGCTACATGTGCAATAATCGGCTTGTCATTGATGGTGAGGAACTGCTTGGGAATGGTGTAATTTCCCATTCTTGAGCCTACCCCTCCTGCCAGTATACCTGCAAAAACCATATGTATCGTATCCTCCCACTACTGATTTTTATGGAAACCTCTTGGAATCCGGAAGCTTTGTTTTAAATAGAAAAAAGAAAAGGCTATTGGACAGTGCTGCGCCTGACTGGCGCCCGTCCCGCTGAAAACATAGCTTTTAGGGAACCTTTAAAAACTTGTTTTCAGAGGTTACCTTTAGAGATTTCCTGATAATAATGCACGTTTGGCGAATGCGCAGAACATCCATTTTCAAAAGCTGCCGCAGAATCTGTGCTTCGCATGCACTTATTTATCATTATAACATACCATTCCACATTTTGCAAGCCAAAAACGCAAAAAAGGTCTGTTTCCCTGAAATTTCCGCAAAGGGCAGCAAAAAGCCGGAGCAGGAAGCGCTCCGGCAGAAATAAATTTGATAACAAGTCTGGTCTTCCCCCCAAAACTGATACTGATTCTCTATCAAACCGCACCAATAGTTTGATAGAGAGCGCATGCTGACGCACTCGCCATTTTATGCCGTAAAATGGCATAAAATCCGTCCCATGCATTCTCCTGCGCCGCCTGTGGCGGCTATGAAAATCATGATTTTCAAATGAGAATAGTATGAGTTTATAGCTTCTCTTTCCTGCCACCCGTGGTTTCATCGAACACGCAGTTCTCAAATACTGCCGCAGGATACTTCCGGCTCCCGGAAACCGCTGCCATAAACGGTGCATACGCATCGCTTCCGGAGATATGCATCATATAAGGGAAGCCTTTGAATGCGGTCAGATAATCGTTAACAAACGCCTGCTCACCGGCATGAATCTCCTGAATCAGCCCAGCATTCTCGCTTTCCGAATCAAATGTCAGTCCCTCCGAGTCAAAACCCGTAAAGGATGGTTCCGGCGCTCCGAAGAGCAGTTCAAAATAAACATTATGCTTTTTTGCCGGGAAATGGTTCTCATAGGCTTTCCGGTTATGCTCCGCAGAAAAGCAGTAGGGAATCAGTTTTCCCGTTTTAAAGTACGTTTCACTGAAATCGCTGTCCTGCTGATTTCTGGAATTACTGCCTGCAAGAACCCCTGTAATTTCCACATCCATGCCCATTTTACGGTTCACATAGGCTTCAAAAAAGATACTGCCGCTGCCCGCCCAGCCGCAGTCCACTGTTACAGCCGACCGGCAGTCTCCCAGAACATCCCGCAGATAGCGGTTTGCCCGTGCATACATTCCGGAATACAGAACACCGATTCCCTCCAGACGCTTGTACAGTTCCTCTTTCACTGCCGGAAGATTCTGCTCCGTAAGCACCTCCTCACGGGAGAACGGAAGTGTCATGGAGGAAAGTCCCATGGCACTGAAAATTTCGCCGAGGGGGATTCCCCGTCCCGTCTTCTGGTCAAGGAACCGCCGGAAATAATCCTGGGGATAGATCTCCGCACACAGCTTGGCAGCCGCTGCTCTTGACCAATAAACATATTCCGTCCGTTCATCGGGATACAGCCGGTCATAAATGCGTTTCACTATGTATCCATCCCTGGCGAAGAACAGTACCCTGTCGGCGCCCAGTCTCTGCACCTGCTCATGAAGAAAACCGCAGAAGCCCAGCAGCAGGAGTCCGCCGCATTTATAGCCATATTCATAGGCGGGCGAACAGAAACCGCCGCAGTACAGCCGGCGGTTTACAAGACCGCAGTATGCCGAGCCCGTCAGCCAGGACATTCCTTCGGGACGGAATCGTTTTCCGGCTGCATTGTAATTCGGATAATGCAGCCCGCAGAATCCGGCTTTTTTGGCCTGAACATAGTCGGCATTGAGGTTATCACCGATATGTGCAACACTGCATCCGCTGTAAGCGGCTCTGACTTGTCCATACAGCCGTCCGTCATACTTTCCGCAGCCATACACATTGGATAGAAAAATTCTGTCATATCCGGTAAAGCCGCATTTGCTGAGCATTGTTTCCAGCGTGTCCAGCGGCAGGTACATATCCGTTGTCACGATCACTTTTTTTCCCTGTGCCATGACCTGGTTCCAGACCTCCAGCATAAACGGATTCGGCATGCAAAGCTCACACTCTGTCCGTGCTTCTGTTTCGGCTCCCTGCTCCGCAGAAATGCGAAGCTGTGCCGCAAGTACACTGTAAATCTCTGCAAGTGTCACCTCGCTGCTGCCGCATTCTGCTATTTTCTGCTCCCGTGCAGTACGTTCCGCCCGGATGCGGATACTCCGGAAATCCGGGATATTCAGCTTTTCTCCTACCAGATAGAACAAATCCGCCGGCTGCGCAAAGGGACGGACGATTAGCGTATCAAACATGTCAAAGGATACCACATCACTCTGACAAAGGATTGCTGCCGTCTCCTCAGCACTCTTCGGGAACCCTGTGCCGCTTTCGCTGGCCGCCCTGATGCTGCGTTCCACCGGCATGTGCAGGATATTGCAGCGGATGTTCAGCCACAGCAGATAGACCCATGAGACTGCCCGGCATTTCCGGTGCAGTCCCATGTGTGAGAGCACAAAGTTTTCATAGCGCTGTTTGACAGCATAGTTCTGATTGACCAAAAGATCATATAGTTTTCGATGCATGGTTAAGTACTCCCGGTTTTTCCTATTTTGGTAACCCCTAAAAACCTCCTGTTTATAAAATCGGAAAAGAATAAAAGGTGGATTTTGTGGGGCTTCGCCCCACGCCCCCACCTCTAAAAACAAGTTTTTAGAGGTTCCCTTTTGAGATTCCGCAGCCAAGCAACGGCTACATCGTCAGCAGGAAGCGGATCCATTTGCCCTGTTCACAGGTTACCTGGATTTTGATTCTGTGCACATCCATGATGCTCTTGGCAATGGCAAGACCAAGACCGTATCCGCTCTTGCCGGAATTGCCCCTTGCCTTGTCACCGCGGTAGAATCGCTCAAAGATTTTATCCGTTTCTGCCTGGGAAATTTCGCAGCCGGTATTGTAGAATTCCAGCACCCGGGTATCGCCTCTTTTCAGGAGGGTTACCTTAATCGTACCATTTTCATCGGAATATTTCAGGGCGTTATCCAGGAAAATCGCTGCCAGCTGCCGGATATGCTGCTCGCTTCCGCAGTAGGTCACATTGGGCTGGATATCCAGCTCCAGGTTTTTGTGCATTTCAAACGCCTGCCCCTCGAAAGGAAGCACTGTTGCATTGACCGCAGTGCTCAGGTCAAAATCCACCATTTCAAACTTTTGTGTTGCGTTGTCCATCCGTGCCAGGCGCAGCAGATCCCCAACCAGCTGATTCATACGGCTGGTCTGTTCCTGTATATAGCCCAGCCAGCGGTTTTCACCGATTTCATCCTGCAGGAGATCCGCATTGGCAGTTAGGATGGTCAGGGGAGTTTTCAGCTCATGGCCTGCATCCGAGACAAACTGCTTCTGCCGTTCAAAGGCCGACTTCACGGGCTGTGTAATCCACTTTGACAGAATGCACAGGGCAATGAACAGAATCAGAAGCATCAGAATGCCGACAATCACTGTTATCCGGAACAGATGATTCAGCAAACCCTGATCAGAGGTTTTATCCGTCAGGAGGATCAGCGTGCCATAGGGCTTCTCCGTCACATAGTACTGAAGCCATCCGTACATCCCCTGTGACTCGCCCTTTTCCAGAATCCGTTCCATAATCGCCTGCGCCTGCTCATCGGTATAGTCCTCCGTATTGCGCAGTCCCAGGTAAGCGCCGCTGTGATCCGCCATAATGGCGAAATGATCCAGCATAATCGTCACATTCCATTTATCGCTGCGATCATCCGGGGGCGGCTCAGGACGGGATTCCGTGGTTGTCTGGACGGTGGTTGTTTCCGTTGTTTCCGATGTCAGCGGTGCTGCCGCTTCTGTCGGCTCCGCTGTTTCCGTGGCTGTCTCCTCCGCAGGAGGCTGGGTTGCAGGCGGCTGCGTCTGAACCGGTTCTGCCGGAACCGCAGTGGAAGTCGCACGTTCCGTTGCCGGTGGTGCCGTAACGGCAGTTGTCGCCGGACTCTGGGTTTCCTGGGGTGCCGTTGTTTCCCACGGAGGCGGCCCGGGCTCCCATGGCTCCCACCAATCGGGATCCGTAGGCGGTTCGCCGGTTTCCCACCATGGCGGAGGATCCGGACGGTTTCCGCCGCCCTGGTTAAAGTCCCCCTCGCCATCGTCAGCCTCTGCCTCTTCATACCAGTTTGCCAGCTGCTGTACCTCGATGACACGGCCGCTCCGCTCAGCGGAGGGACTGGAGGTTTCCTCCGGCTTCGGGGGCGGAATTTCTTCCTCGGACACCAGCGTATTGTATCGCTCGCTCTCAGCGATCTGTACCAGAAGCCGATGGGACTGGGACTGGCTGACTGTCTGCATAATCATGTTAATGGAGCCGAGCATCACAAGGAACACTCCCACCAGAATGGACATTGCCACAATCACAAACTGCACCTGGAGCCAGAAAATCATATCCCTCTTCCGTTTTGGGATCTGCTGCATCTCACTCCCCGCCTTCCAAGAAATAGCCTATTCCCCTCGCCGTCTTGATAATCACTGAGGAACCGAGCGCATTCAGCTTTTTACGCAGAAAAGAAATATAAACCTCCACATTATTATATTCCACATCGCTTTCATAGCCCCAGATTTTCTCAATAAAGCGTTCCTTGGGAATCAACTGCCGGGGGTTTACCATCATCATTTCCATAATCTGATATTCCTTCAGGCTCAGCTTCACAAACTGGCCGCCCCGGCTAAGACTGAAGGTACTTTTATTCAGAGCAATATCTCCGAAGGTGAACTGATCCGTTACCACCTCACCCCGGCGGCGTGTCAAAGCCCGCACTCTTGCAAGAAGCTCGCCAGTGACAAAGGGTTTGGTCAGAAAATCATCTGCTCCGCTGTCAAGTCCATTGATTTTGTCCTCAATTTCGGACTTTGCCGTCAGGAGGAGCACCGGAGTAGAAATGTGCTTGCGCCTCAGAATATGCAGTACATCAATACCGTTCATTTTCGGGAGCATGATATCCAGAATGATACAGTCATAGATGCCGGTCATGGCGTATTCCAGACCGTCTTCACCGTCATATACTGCATCCACAGTATATTTATTGCGTTTCAAAATTTCACTGAGTGCCTCCGCCAGTGCTACCTCATCCTCAACCACTAAGATTTTCATAGTATTCCTCCCAATGGAATATACCTGTTATCATAAAATCCGGCAGGCTGCAGCTCTGCCAGTATATTCAGCATAGCAACAATTGCTTGAAATAAGCTTGAAAAAATTCAATCTTCAGTGCTTTTACAGTAAAAGCATTGCAGTTTCAGCAAAAATATGGTATACTATTATCATACCACAGGTTCAGTCGGTTGGCAAGCTTTTTTTGAGAAAATCAGGCGGAGCGCCGAAAACAAGTTTTTAAGGATTCCCTCAATATTTTCCGGGAAACAGGGCATACTCTTGTCAGAAAGAGGTGATTCCATGAAAATAACCCAGGAAATCTATGAACAAATGCAGAAGCAGGCGGCACCCCATTCCAGAAGCTATGTCAATATTCCCATGGCCTTTCTGGTAGGCGGTCTGATCTGCGTCATCGGTCAGCTGCTGATGGCAGGCTATGACGCAATGGGGCTGGAGCTGCAGGAAGCCTCCGCCTGGACATCGGTCACACTGGTGATCTGCAGTGCCATTCTCACGGGCTTCGGTGTTTATGAACGCCTTGCCAAGCACGCCGGTGCCGGTACTCTGGTGCCCATTACAGGGTTTTCCAACGCAATCTCTTCCAGCGCCATTGAAGCAAAGTCGGAGGGATTCATCCTCGGTGTGGGTGCAAAAATTTTCACCATTGCCGGACCTGTGATTCTTTACGGCTGTGCAGCATCGGTACTGTACGGATTGATCTACTATTGCTTCTGCCGATGAGGACAGCCGTCCTCCGAATTGTGATATATGTTACAGTTGGAGGATTCGCAGCAGAACACGATTCTTGCCGGAACAGAGCTTCTGTTCCGCTACATAATCAGGAGGAATCTATGAAACTATATGTGACACGGCATGGCCAGACGGAATGGAATGCGCTTGACTGCATCAGCGGCGTAACGGATATTTCCCTGACGCAGAAGGGAATCGCCCAGGCAGAGGAAATGGCAAGGAAAGCTAAGGCATACGGTGATATCCGGCGGATTATTGCCTCCCCCCTCAAGCGGGCGCAGATGACCGCACAGATTGCCGCACAGGCACTGGGACTGCCGGTACAGACGGATGACCGCCTGCGGGAATGGAACTATGGCTCCTATGAGGGAAAGAGCAGGCTGACACCGGGCTTCTCGGAAACCAAAGCGGAATTCGGCTGCCGCATGCCGGACGGCGGCGAATCGGTATTCCAGATTGTCCAGCGCACCTATAATCTGCTGGATGATATCCGGCGGCTTTACCCCGATGAATCCATTCTGCTGGTCTCCCACGGGGGAATATGCCGGGTCATTGACACATATTTTCACGATATGACCGTGGAGCAGTTCATGCATTTCTTCATGGGAAACTGCGAGCTGCGGGTTTATGAATGGAATTCCATTGACAAATAACGGAAAAGCTTGTATAATAAAAACGGATTCCACAATTATAGTTATGAGCACCTCCAAGAACTTCGTTTCAGAGGCAGGGGTATGGGGTGACCTATGTCATCAACTTAAGAAATTGTTTGCTAAAACTGCCCACCAACCCCTCAACCCCGGGAAGGGCTGTACCCTTTCAATCTGCTCGCTTATCGTGTGTTCTTCTAAAGTTGTTGGCATTGATGGGTGACTCCCTGCGGGGTGGGAAATGTCCGCAGGCAAAGTCCCACAGAATCCGCCTTTTCACGATAAGAGAAGGTTATCAGAGGTGTCCTTATTCTAATTGCAAGCATGCTGCATACATACAGCAGGACATTCCCGAATGAAACACTGCTTTCATCCGGGATACATATTAGGGGTGATTTTTCGTGAATACGAATCAGAATGAAGCAGCTTCCCGCAAAGTATCCAAGCCCACTCTGCGGCGTCTGCCTTTCTATCTCAGCTATCTGAAACACCAGGCAGCGGAGGGAAAGGATGCAATCTCTGCAACAGCAGTAGCGGCGGCACTGGGGCTCAATGAGGTACAGGTGCGCAAGGATTTATCTGCTGCCAGCCAGAAGGGCGGACGGCCCAAAACCGGTTACCATATTGCAACGCTGATTGCAGATCTGGAAGAATTCCTGGGCTACCGCAGCACCAAGGATGCCATTCTGGTAGGATGCGGCCGTCTGGGAGGCGCACTGCTCTCCTTCAAAGGCTTTCAGCAGTGCGGCATGCGGATCGTTGCTGCTTTCGATAATGATTCCAACAAGCTGGGGCAGGATGTATCCGGCACCATGGTCTACCATATCCAGGATCTGCCTCATTTCTGCAAAACGGAGGGAATTCGCATTGGTATTATTACCACCAGTCCCGAGCATGCACAGGACGTCTGTGATACCATGTTGCAGGGAGGCATCCTTGCCATCTGGAATTTTTCCACGGCGCATCTGAAAACACCGGACAATATTATTGTACATAACGAGGATCTTGCAGTTTCTCTTGCCATGATCTCCCATGCGCTGGAGGCATCCCTGCAGCAGGATCCGGGAAAGGACAAAGACCTATGCTGACATTTGCACCAATTTTTACGGATCATGCTGTACTGCAGCGTGAAAAGCCCATCCGGCTCTTCGGGACGGGCACAAAAGGAACCATTGTAACTGCAGCGCTGGGAAATCTCACCTGTGATTCCGCCCAGATTGCGGAAGAGCGGTGGGAAATTACCCTGCCCCCCCTGCCAGCAGGCGGTCCCTACGAGCTGCACATTTCCGACGGGACGGATACGGTCACACTCCGGGATATTATGTTAGGTGAGGTCTGGCTCTGCGGCGGTCAGTCCAATATGGAGCTTGCTCTGAAGGACGCGGACAATCCGGAACCGGCTTTGGAAACCTGCAGGAATGCCAATGTCCGGCTGTACCACGTATGCAAGCGCGGCTTCCTGGATGAGGAATTTTTCCGGGAAGAAGATGCTTCCTGCTGGCAGCTGCCCTGCCCGGAGACCTGTCAGCACTGGACGGCAATTGGCTATTTTTTTGCACAGCAGCTGGCAGAAAAGCTTGGAGTTACTGTGGGACTGGTCAACTGCAACTACGGCGGTACTTCCGCAAGCGCCTGGATGAGCGAGGAAACGCTGGCATCCACGGAAGCCGGCAGGCTGTACCTGGAGGATTATCGCAGGGGCACCGAAGGTTTGACAGATGAGGAAGCCAACAAGGCATACGATGACTACCTGGAATACCATGTAGCATGGAACAAGCGAATGGAAGCCTATTATGCGGAGCATCCGGACGCATCCTGGGAAGAGGTGCTGGAGCATTGCGGCGAGAACCGCTATCCCGGTCCTCAGGCCCCCAAGAATCCTCTGCGCCCCCACGGTCTTTATGATACAATGATTACCAGAATCACACCCTACACCCTCCGCGGCGTACTCTACTATCAGGGCGAATCGGATGAGCACCGCCCCGGACAATATGAAATTCTGCTGCGCAGCCTGATAGCGCAGTGGCGCAGGGATTTCCGGGATGAAGTACTGCCTTTCCTGCTGGTGCAGCTGCCGATGTTCTCCTTTGCCAACACGGAAAACGGCGACAGCTGGTGCTATATCCGGGAAGCGCAGGAACGGGTATTCCGGAATATCCGGAATACGGGACTTGCCGTCATTCCGGACTGCGGTGAATACGACAACATCCACCCCAAGGAGAAACGTGAGCCGGCAAGGCGGCTGTATCTGCAGGCACTGGAGCATGTATACCATCTGCAGCAAAAAAACACCAGCGCACCCATGTTCCGCTATTGCCTGCCGGGAAAGAACGGGCTGCTGCTGACAATTGACAATGCTGACAGCGGACTGGTGCTCCGCGGGCGAGGCGGCTTTGAGATCTGCGGCTCGGATGGCGTATGGCATCCGGCAGCGGCTGCACTGATGAGCAAGGATACAATTTATGTGAACAGCAGTGAGGTTCCCCACCCTGCTGCGGCTCGCTATGCCTGGTATAATTACGGCGAGGTAACTGTTTTTTCCAGAGGCGGACTGCCGCTTGCTCCCTTCCGGACAAACCGGGACTGACTGTGCAAACAGGGTTCCCTTTACAGGGAACCCTGACAGGATTGCTGATTGCAGTAAAGCACCGGCTGTTCCGGCAGCTGTGCAAGCACACAGACGCTGACTACATGATGGGGCAGCAGCAGCTGGGCAAAGGAGGCTTCCGGCTTGCTGGAAACAATCCGGTTTTCCTCCAGAGTAAAGCTCACCTGACGCATGGGGTAGGAAACGCCGATTCCGATGGCTTTTACATAGGCTTCCTTCAGCGTCCATAGCCTTGTGAAAAGTAAATCCTGATTTTCCGCAGCGGCAAGTGCATCCTGCTCCTCGGCGGAACAGACGCGCCCGGCCACACGCGCCCGGTAACTCCGGATGGATTCCGCATCCACACCGCAGACGTGGGGCGAGAACAGGCACACTGCCATCCCGTCACAATGACTCAGATTGCACTGCACCAGGGGATAATCCGCAAGCCGGGGCTTGCCGAATTCCCCGTATTGCAGACGGGGCACTTCCTCCGGGATACAAAGTCCGCAGGCTGCTCCATATAAAGGCAGACTCCGGCACAGGAGACCGTGCGCCGCTTCATGCTGCAAGTGCTTGCGTTCTGCCGAACAGGCATACAATTGGCCGAATTCCTCCGGCAGCCTGAGACGCTCCGTCATTCCTTCGGTGCATCGCCCTGCTTGGTCATGTAGGCACGCAGGCGCAGGTAGGTTTCTTCACTGATGACATGCTCAATCTTACAGGCATCCTTTTCCGCTGTAACTTCATTGACACCCAGAACGCGGGCAAAAAAATCCATAATCAAGGTATGGCGTTCGTAAACCTCCATTGCCTTGCGCATCCCGGCCTTGGTCAGTCGGACATTGCCGTCCTCGGCAATGATCACAAGTCCCTCCTCACGGAGAATCCGCATGGCACGGCTGACACTGGCCTTGGTATAGCCCAGTTCATTGGCAATATCCACAGAGCGGACAAAGGGATTCTTTTTGGTCAGCAGATAGATGGTTTCAAGATAGTCTTCACCGGATTCATGTAATGGCATGTGTGGCTCCTTTCCGCTTGTTAATACTAATTCTTTATCAAACTATCCCGATAGTTTGATAAAGAGCGTGTGCTGACGCACCCGCCATTTTGATGCATTCTCATACGCTGCCTGTGGCGGCTATGAAAATAGTATAATATGATTTCATTGTAGCATATTTCGCAGGAAAAATCAACTGTTTCCGAAAAAAATACCGGGCTTTCCCGGAATCCATATTGAGGAGGTAATCTTTTATGGGTACTGCACTGGATATGCAGCACATTTCCAAAAGCTACGGCAAAAAGCTGGCGGTGAACGATGTTTCCCTTACCATTGCAGAGGGTGAAATCTTCGGCCTCATCGGCATGAATGGTGCCGGCAAAACTACCATTCTCCGGATGCTGGCAACATTGCTGCAGCCGGATAAGGGGGATGCTTTCATTGCCGGGCACAGTATTCTAAAAGCACCGGACAAGGTGCGTGCCTGCATCAGCTATCTGCCGGATGAGGCAGGTGCATACAAGAGTATGACGGGAAGGAAGTACCTGCAGTTCATTGCCGGGCTGTATTATAAAGGAGAAAAAGAACAGGCGGAATGTGTCCGGCTTGGTGAGGACATCTGCAAGCTGGGAGATGCACTCTCTCAGAAAATTCATACCTACAGCCGGGGAATGACCCGGAAGCTGGTACTGGCAAGAACGGTCATGACCAAACCGCGCCTTGCCATTCTGGATGAACCCACCAGCGGCCTGGATGTACTTAACTCCCTGGATATCCGCAAAACCATCAAGTCCTGCGCCAAAGAATTCGGAACAGCGTTCCTGCTGTCCTCCCATCATATGCAGGAGGTTTCCACTACCGCTGACCGCTGTGCCATTATGAAGGACGGGGTCTTTCTGGCAGAGGGAACTCCGGCAGGGCTGCTGGAGCAGTTCCATGCGGCAACACTGGAGGAAGCATTTGAAAGGGCGGTGAGGGGCGAATGATGCACTTATTGAAAAAAGAGCTTTCTGAGCTGGTCAACAAGCAAATGCTTATAGGACTGCTGGCAACCTTTCTCATCATCGTCATGCTGGGCTTTGTCATGAGCAGCACCATGACGGAGACCATGGGGGAAAGCGGTACTGTTTCCATCATTGATCTGGATGACACCGAATTCACTGCTGAGATTGTTTCGCTTCTGGAAGAAACCGGCTATACCGTCCGCAAGGAAACACCATCTGCGGATACAACGGATTTCACCCAGCTGATGGCAGACAATGACTGGACAAATGCCGCAGTGATTACGGACGGTTTTACTGCATCCGTTCTGGAACAGCAAACCCCCGGTGAAATCGGCAGCGTCAGCGTCCTCCGGACGACCTCCGTTCTGAGCAGTCTTTCCTTGGATGAGGACAGCGCCTCCCTGGTTGCTGCCGCTGTGCAGCAGCTTCTGAATGAAGAATTTCTGGGAGAACAGACGGAGTTTCTTGCTGCACCGGTTACAACAATTTCCTATACCATTGCCAACGGTGCCCAGGCACAGATCAACACCTCTCTATTGATCAGCACTCTCTCCCTGTTTGATCAGCTGATGCCACTGATCCTGTTCCTGCTGGTGGTGCTGACCTCCCAGACCATCATCACAGCAGTGGCAGCAGAAAAGACGGACAAGACTCTGGAAACCCTGCTCTCCTCCCCGGTTCCACGTTCAGCGGTCATTGGTGCCAAAATGCTGGCAGCATTTCTGGTAGCTCTGCTGTATGCAGTGGTATACGGTGTAGGCTTCTTTGCCACCATGCTGCTCACGGTCAGCGGTACGGACAGCGGTACGGATATGGGCAGTTCCCTGACAAGCATGCTGCAGGTGAACAGCGCCCTTGACCAGCTGGGGCTGCAGATTCCCTTCTGGGGATGGCTGCTGGTTGGAGTTCAGCTGCTGCTGACGATTTTTACCGCACTGATGGCTTCCATTATCCTTGGCGCACTGGTTCAGGATGCCAAAGGCTCCCAGACGGCAAGTCTGCCCATCCTGATCTGCACCATGTTTCCATACATTCTCTCCATGGTATCGGACATCCGGCTCATGGAGGGTCCCACACAGATTCTGATGTATCTGCTGCCCTTTACCCATACTTTCATTGCAACCGGCTGTCTGCGGTTCCATGATATGGGGCTGTTCTTCGGAGGGCTGGCGTACCAGCTGGTATTCCTCGCTGCCATTACAGCACTGGCACTGAAGCTGTACCGGTCGGATATTCTGTTCGTACATGGGGGACGAAGAAAAACGATAAAATTACAATAATAAAACAGGGTTCGTATGCGGTGCATACGAACCCTGTTGATTATTATGCTTTTTTATTCGCACGCTCCAGCCAGGTCACAGCAACATCCAGTGCCTCATAAAGACTGTCACGCTCGGAGGTATTCACAATCGCCTCAATGGGATTGAGCTTCTCATCCGTGGACATCTGGTACAGGCGAACCTTCTGGGAAACGGAGATACCATCCATTTCTTTCTGCTGTTCCGCCTGCAGCATGACAACATAATCGTCACACATATAGCCGTAATAGAAATCATTTCCTTTGCGAACCAAGGGATAACCCTTGTATGTCATAAACTGATTTTCCATGTTTCCCCTTTCTGCATCGCTGCATTGCGGCATTATTGCCATGTGGTTGTAAATTCTTCATCCAGATTATCAAAAATTTCAATATTGTGTTCCAATGCGTCCAGACAGGAGGAGCGGATTTGATAAGTGGGGATGCCATCCACTGCCACCATCATCGTCAGATCTGTAAGCCGATAGAAAGAAACGGTGTAATCTTCCAGGCCGTCCTGGGTTACTACATGAACAGATGCATCCGCCTCGCCCTCGGGAAGCGCCTCATTGAAACACAGCTCCTCCCCATAGATGCCTAGCAGGAATTTATAGAAAAGACGGAAGCGTTCCTGGTCACAGACTGTGCCGTTCTTGCTGACAGCATAATTCTCACTGCTGTCACCGGTCCCTACAAAATTCAATGTCCTATCCCCTGCAGTTACATCGAGGCTCGCAATATCCCATACATAGGTACCAAAAATATTGGCAGACGTAATATCGCCCGGTTCCATGGTTGCCCAGACAGCAGATTCCTGTGTGACACCATAGAGGACATCACTGCCTTCCAGATATGCATAATAGCATACATCCTCTGAATTCTCCGGTGTATAAGTGGTACCGAAATACAGATGATAGGTATTGCCGTCATCGCATTCCATTGTAACAGTGCAGAAGGGATCGGTGATGCCGGCTTCCTCCAGCTTCTCCTGGGTGGGATACACCTCTGCTACCTCCAGCGCTGTCAGTCCGAACATGCCATTGGAAACATCGGAGGATTTCTCCACGTTCAGATAGGAGAATACCGGCTCATACATGATGTGCGTAGCTGCAGTGCCGCCGTTGGCATCATCATTCTCTTCGTCATAACTGTACTTGAGCAGCAGCTCATAATCCCAGTCCGTCCGTTCCACGCGCAGGGTATTGACGATGGGATACGCTTCCTCTGCCGGTTCCTCCAGAATCGTGGCGGAAACAAAGTGGTTGCGGTCTTCCAGATAATTGGCAACCAGGGAGCTTTTGATCAGATAGACGGTATTCCCTGCTGCAATATAGGTTTTGGTTGTATCAATGGTATATGCCTGACCAATTGCAGCCTCAAACACCGTACCATCCTCGTATGTTATCGTTACTGTCCCTCTGGGCTGATCCAGACCATAACGGCTCAGATCCGCACAGTTTTCCTCCACCAGAGTACCGCTGAGCCCGCTTAAATTGTTGATCAGGGTGGAAAGCATTGTGCTGCTCATGGTGATGCCCTCATACCCTTCAATGGTATAGACCGCACTTTCTTCCTCCGTGGCAGCGGTGAGCTGGTATACCCGGAACGAATCCTCATTGGAAACCTCCACTGAGAGTACCGTATCACCGGTTGCTGCATTGATCACAGTATCCGCCGCCTCGGTGGCTTCCGTTGTATCCGTTGGCTCCTCGGATCCGCTGTTGTTCATTACAAGGAACACAGCCAGACCGCCGCCCAGCACAACCAGAGCTACAACACCGGCAATCAGAGCCTTGACATTTTTGGACATGCCGCCGGTTTTCACCGTGGTATCCGTATCCGTCCGCTCTGCAAAGAAGGTGTCCAGACCTGCCTGCTCCTCCTGTTCCGGGATATTCTGCTTTTCATCCATGCTCATCGATTTCTTCTCCTTATGAATACCACACTGCCGATCACGACTACCGCAAAAGGAATTGCATAAACCACATATTGGAGGATATTCAGCTGACCCTTTGTAATGGTAATGGAGCTGCTTGCCAGATTCTTTTCGGCAATGATCAGAGCGCTTTCCTTGTCGGTCATGACGTTTACAGCATTCACAATGAATTCTGCGTTATTGTACGCAGTCTCCTGCATTACGCCATAATCCAGCATACACAGTCCGCCCAGTACCATAATATTGCTTTCAGCGCTTCCGTCATCCAGACGGCGGCTGGTCATGGCCATCACGGTCTGTGAGCCGACAGGCGTATCATCTGTATTTTCCATATCGGAAGGATCTACCAGATAGGTAGTTGCAGAGGTCTCCAGCAGCGAAGACGTGATTCCGCCGGTTCTGGAATCCCAAAGCAGTGTAATTGTACGGCAGTAAGGGGTGACAATCGGCAGGGATGCATTGTTCAGACCTTCACTATATGCCTCGTCAACAATGGAAGCCATGGGGGATACACTCGCTACAGAACCGTTCTGCGCCGGCAGATAGAGTGCAATCTGCTGCTGCTTGGCACTATCGCTTTCAAAGGCAATCTGCTTGTTGACCTGGATGCCCCATGTTGCCAGGAATTCATCCAGATTGGGGGTGGAGGACTGTGTATAGTCCGCAATATAGATCAGATCACGCTCATAAAGCCCATTATTATACAGGAAAGCGGACAATTTGTCGATCAGGTCGGAGGACAGATCGTTGGTGGGTGCCGGCAGAACCAGCATATCATAGGTGTTCGGATCCAGTTCATCCGCATAGAGATCCAGTTCCTGTACATCATAGCCGTTCTTGGACAGGTTCTCAATCAAAGAGGAAACGGAATCCAGGTGATAATCTGCATGAAAGACTGCCTGGTTGTTCTCTTTGTCGGAATATACAATCACACCCACCGTAATGGGATTTGCATCGGTGACATACATCAGTGCAGCGGTCAGATCCTGCTCACCGGTAAAGCCGGTCACGCAGTCAGCGTAGGACACATATCCATAATAGTAATACTGCAGCATATTCTGATCCAGCGAGAACATATTGTTGATGTTGACAACACGCATCTTGGTCTCATCCGCTTTATTGGTAATCACAATATCTCCCTCTGAAAGGGTGCCGCTGTAGTTTTCCTGATACTTATTCACAACGTCCGGATGCGTGGTAGGATCCATATAGGACAGGTGAATTTTTCCGGAATACTGGGTATAGCGTTCCAGAATTTCCTGTACCATCTGCATATAGATACCGCTTGTCTGGAAATTGCTCTCATCCATGAGAACAGTAAAGTTCACTTCCTGATCCAGCTCCTTGAGGTAATCAATGGTCTGGTCGGAGATCTCATACATGCCATTTGGGGTCAGGTCCAGCTTCAGGGGGTACTTTTCCACCAGCATGGTAACCAGTACATTAATCACTACCACAATGGCAATGACAACACAGGTAATGGCAGTCGCAATGGAACCGTATTTGAATTTTTTCTTATTGGCAGCGCTCATTTTCAGATGCTTCTTTTTTTCCTTCTGCCCTTCCTGCTTCTTTTCTTTTTCTAATTCAGCCATTCTGCTCCCTCCTTAACTCCAGCGTCTCTTTTCAAATACTCTGACAGTGAAAAAGTTGAACAGTACAGCAGTACTGAGATAGAACAGTACACTGGAGAGATTGAAAATGCCGCAGGTGAACTCATAATAACGTGTATAGAAGGACAGGCGGTAAAGCATATTCTGCAGCCAGGTCACCTGCACACTGGATGCAACCACATCAATCATGTACAGCAGCATCAGGCAGACAAAACCGCCCACCGCAGCAACTACCTGATTCTCTGTCAAAGAGGAAATGAACAGAGAAACTGCACTGAACGCTGCACCCAGCAGGAGCAGTGCAAGGTAATTTGCAAGCAGTGTTGTCCATGCCACAATACCGAACAGGCTCAGAATCAGCGCATAGACAAACACAATGCTGATGCCGATGACATACAGGGTCATGGCAGCAAAATACTTGCCCAGTACAATGGAGGTCAGGGACACCGGTGCAGTCAGCAGTCCCTGTTCGGTCTTCTGTTTCTTCTCCTCACTGAGAAGCTTCATGGTCAGAATCGGAATCAGGAATACAATCACAAGGAACAGATTGGAGAAAATTCCCGACATATCCGTTGTGTTGGCTGCCAGCGTGCTGCCATAGAAAAAGTAACCGGAAAAGACGTAGAATACTGCCAGAAATACATAGGCGATACTGGAAGTAAAGAAGGCGCCTATTTCACGTCTGTAAATCGCTCCCATCAGTCGTTGCCTCCTTCATTCTCATGATCACTGGTTTGTTCAGCTGCGGGTTCTGCATCCGCATCTGCGGACTTCTCCCCGGATGCATCCGCCTTTCTGGGTGCTGCAAGATTCACATTCTCACCCATAGTAATTTTCAGGAAGATATCCTCCAGGGTCATTTCCATGGTGCGCATATGCAGGATATCCCAGTTATGCTCACGCATAATGCGGTTGATCTCCGGGCGGAGATCCAGCTCGGGCTGTGCCTCCAGTTCATACTCAAAAACACCCGGCTCCCGTTCCATATCCGCACGGACATATTTGAGCCCGTCAATGGCACGCATTGCCTGAAGCACCTCTGCCTTGGGACCGTTGGTACGGAAAATGATACGGTGGTCAGTGCTGACCTTATTGGACAGATTGGCAGCTGTATCATCGGCAGCAACCACACCCTTGTTGATAATGATCACACGGTCACAGACTGCCTGAATTTCGGACAGAATGTGGGAGGACAGAATTACTGTATGATTCTTGCCCAGGCGCTTGATCAGGGTACGGATATCAATAATCTGCTTCGGGTCAAGACCCACAGTTGGCTCGTCCAGAATGAGGACGGGGGGATTGCCGATCAGTGCCTGTGCCAGTCCCACACGCTGCTTATAGCCCTTGGACAGATTCTTGATGATCCGGTCTTCCACATCCTTGATCTTGCACAGCGTGCAGACATCCTTCAGATGGGAGCGGCGGGGCAGCTTGCACTTCTTTAAATCGTACACAAAATTCAGATATCCCTTTACCGTCATATCCAGGTACAGGGGCGGCAGCTCCGGCAGGTAGCCGATGTAGGATTTTGCTTTGATGGGATCCTCCAGAATATCCACGCCGTTAATCAACGCCTGACCGGATGTGGAGGAGATATAACCCGTCAGCATATTCATCGTTGTGGATTTTCCGGCACCGTTGGGGCCGAGAAAACCCAGTATCTCTCCGTCTTCCACTGTGAAGCTGATGCCGTTGACAGCCTTTTTGTCGCCGTAATGCTTCGTTAAGTTTCTGACTTCAATCATGCGGTATAACCTCCTTTGTTCAGATCAGCAAATGCTTCTCCGAACTCTAATAATAAAATCAGAATTTTCCTGCTGTGCAGGACAGCACACTATCGTATAGTATAGCAGTGCAATGTGTCAATTCCGTGACAGCGGGACGAAAACTCACACGCCGTTTATCTGGACAGACGTGCAATGCCGTCCCGGATTCTTGCCAGAGTGTCCTCCTTGCCAAGAATGGCACAAAGCTCTACGCCGCCGCCGGGTGTCACCGGCTTGCCGGCAACTGCAGTACGGATGGGCCAGAGCATCCAGCCGTTCTTGACTTCCTTCTCTGCAATAAGATCAAAGATTGCTTTGTGAATGCTTTCTACATTCCACTCCTCCAGGGCTTCCAGCACGGGCAGCACCATAGTCAGCGCTTCCAGAGCGGTTTCCGGCGTAGTCTTCATTTTCTTGTGACGGTACAGCTCAATGTCATAATCCGGCAGCTTGTCAACGAAATCCACCTGTTCCGGCACATCGGTGAAAAGCTCCGTCCTGTTCTGGAGTACCTGTGCCAGCAGCATGAAGTCAATATCCTTCCGTGTAACAACCTGCTCCACATAGGGACGGATGGCCTCGGCAAAATCCTCCAGGGGCATTTTGCGGACATAGGCGGCATTGATTGCCTTGAGCTTCATCGGGTCGAAGATCGCCGGGGACTTGCTGATACCGTGAATGTCAAATTCCTTCACCAGCTCGTCAAGTGTATAAATCTCCTGCTCTCCCTTGGGTGCCCATCCCAGCAGCGCAATAAAGTTCACGACTGCTTCGGCAAGGCAGCCCTTTGCCATAAGATCCTCAAAGGACGCATCACCGTCACGCTTGGACAGCTTGTGATGCTGATCACGCATCACCGGGCTGCAGTGAATGTAGGTAGGCACATCCCAGCCGAACGCCTCATACAGCAGATTGTACTTGGGGGCGGAGGACAGATACTCGTTGCCTCTGACAACATGGGTGATCCCCATGGTATGGTCATCCACAACATTGGCAAAATTATATGTAGGCATACCGTCGGCCTTGATCAGGATCTGATCATCCAGTTCGGAATTGTCCACCGTAATATCACCGTACACCTCATCATGAAAGGTCGTTGTCCCCTCGATGGGCATTTTCTGGCGGATAACATAGGGCACGCCGGCTGCCAGCTTTGCCTCTACCTCCTCCTTGGAGAGGTTGCGGCAGTGACGGTCATAGGCAGGGACATCCTTGGAGTTTTCATTTGCCCTGCGCATCTCCTCCAGCCGCTCCTTGTCGCAGAAGCAATAGTAAGCATGACCGGTTTCCACCAGCTTTTCAGCATATTCCTTGAACATGCCCATGCGCTGGGACTGGATATAGGGGCCTGCCGGGCCGCCGATGTCGGGACCTTCGTCCCAATTGAGTCCTGCCTTGCGCAGGGTGGAATAAATCACATCCACAGCACCGTCCACATAACGCTCACGGTCGGTATCCTCAATCCGCAGAATAAAGTCACCGCCGTTCTGTTTTGCAATCAGATAGGTATATAATGCAGTACGCAGATTGCCGATGTGCATATAGCCCGTGGGGCTGGGTGCAAACCGGGTTCTGACTCTTTTTTGTTCCATAGTTATGATCTCCTTATTGTATTACAGGCACACTGCCAGATCCTTCTGCATCTGTGCAGTCAATTCCTCCACGGAACTGAATTTCTGCTCCGGACGCAGGAATCTGTGCAGGGAAACCGGCAGTATTCTTCCATAGAAGTCATCCTTGGCGCCGATAATATAGGTTTCTGCAAGGGGCATTCCGTCATAGCCCACCGTTGGCTTCCTGCCGATATTGGTCAGTGATGGATATTTCACGCCGTCAATGGCAGTCTCCGACGCATAGACGCCGAATTTCGGCACAAGCTGTCCTTCCGCAAACACCTGATTGATTGTGGGGAAGCCGATGGTTCTGCCCAGCTGTGCGCCGTGGACAATCTCCCTGCAAATGGTATAGGGTGCGCCGAGCAGGGTATTGGCCGAAGCAATCTCCCCCGCCTGCAGAAGCTGCCGGATCCGGCTGGAGGACACGGGAAGACCGTCCGAGAGGACATCCTCTGCGAGCTCCACCACAAAGCCATAGTGTTCTCCGAATTTCTGCAGATCCTGCACATTCCATGCAGCATTTCTGCCGAAACGGAAATCCTGTCCGCAGCAGACATACGCTGCAGAAAAACGATGTACCAGAATTCTCTGGACAAATTCCTCTCCGGTCATATCACAAATCTCCGCAAACGGCGGAACATAAGCACGTTCCATGCCGCAGTCATGGGTCAGGATCTGCACCTTCTGAGAGGTCGGATAAAGATAGTGCAGTGAGGCATTATGCTTGACGCCAATGGATTCCGTTGTAAACGAAAATGCCTGGGGCTTCAGGCCATTCTGCTTCTGTGCCCGGACAAGCCCCAGCACACGCCGGTGCCCGAGATGCACACCGTCAAAAAGTCCAAGCGCAACGGCTGTCGGCACGAGTGAAATTTTTCCCACAGCATCACCTCATACTTGTTGTTTCGGTTCGCAGAGATTGCGCTCCACACGCAGACAGTTTTCCTTCCAGTCCGGCACTGCCGTCCCGAGAAATCCGTCCGGTTCACCGAATACCGCATAGTGCTGTGCTTCCGTCAGCTGCTCCTTCAGCTGGGACAGTCCCAGCTTCACACCGTTGCGGTAATGCAGGGTCTGTTTTTCATTCAGGCACAGCCTCGGCAGGCAGGCAAACACCTCCGCAATGGGAAGCACTGCCTCCTCCAAGCGGTTTTCCTCTGCAAGGCGCTGAATTTGCTCCAGGGTGAAGCATTGATCAATGGACAGTCCATTGGACATGGTGCGGCGCAGTCCGGTCATAATGGCACCGCAGCCCAGCACCTGCCCCAGATCATGGAGGATGGTGCGGACATACACGCCGGTACCGCAATGGATTTCCAGCGTGCCGTGCCCTGTTTTCTGACAGAACTCCGTTACACAAATATTGCTGACATGCACCTGCCTTGCCTTGCGTTCCACAGTTCTGCCCTCCCGTGCCAGCTCGTAAAGCCGCTTGCCGTTGACAGAAACAGCGGAATACATGGGAGGAATCTGCGCAATATCGCCGATAAACTGCGGCAGTGCTGCCAGAATCTGTTCCTCCGTAATGCAGGATGCGTCATATTCCTCCAGAATGGTGCCCGTGCTGTCCTGGGTATCGCTGACCTGTCCCAGGCGAAAATCCGCAATATAGACCTTTCTGTCATCGGGCAGAATGCCGCACGCCTTGGTGGCTTGTCCTGCAAAAACCGGCAGCACACCCGTTGCCATGGGATCCAGGGTACCGCTGTGGCCGAGACGGCGCAGTTTCAGAATGCCGCGCAGCTTGCCGATTACATCAAAGGAGGTAAAGCCCTGGGGCTTGTCAATGCAGATGATTCCATTCACTGCTGTGCCAGTCCTTTCTCCACTGCCTCCAGCAGACGCTGCTTCACATCCCCAAGGGTTCCCTTCAGCAGGCAGCCGGCAGCTTTCACATGACCGCCGCCGCCCAGCGTCTGGCAGATGGCAGAGACATTCACATCATTGGCAGAGCGCAGGGACACTTTATAGGCACCGGGTTCCTTTTCCCGGATGGTAATGCCCACCTCCACGCCCTCGGGCTGCAGGGGCAGATTGGTCATGCCCTCCGTATCCTTGGGATCCATGCCGGTTTCGGCAAACAGGTCACTGGTGGCACAGATCATGGTACATCTGCCGTCCAGATAATATTCCATTCTGCCGATCATCAGCATCTCCGCACGCAGACGGGAGGGACTCTTCACATCGAACATATTCCGGTTAATAAGACCGTAGCGGATATCGGGAAATTCCCGCATCAGCTCCGCAGTATAGATGTGTGTTTCCGGTGTGGTATTGTCAAATTTAAAACAGCCCGTATCCGTTGCCATGCCGGTATACAGACATTTTGCAATCCGGGGTGTGAATGGGATCTTCATCTCCCGGTAAAGCCGGTAGAGAATTTCACATGCCGCCGCTGCATCGGGCATGAGCAGGGTATGCGCAGCATACAGCAGATTGGAGACATGGTGATCAATACAGAGATTCACCCTGCTGCCGTATTCCACCTTCAGGCTGCCCAGCAGCTTGGGGTCTGCCACATCCACAGTGATCACGCACTGCGGCTCAAATTCCTCCGGCGGCTCCTCCGGCATGAGAAAATCATATCGTGCCGGAATGGGGTCAGCGCACAGAACACGGGCACGCTTGCCCATGCTTTGCAGCACTGCCTGGAGGGAATAGCCCGATCCGATGCAGTCCCCGTCGGGGCTGTGATGAATCAGAATCAGGGCATCCTCACATGTCCGGAGCCAGGCAGCTGTCTGCTGAAAATCAAACTTCTGCATCATTATCCTCCGCTGCTTCTTCCGTTACGGCGATGTCCTGAAGCTTACGGGTGATCTCCGCACCCTTGGCAATGGAATTATCGGCAATGAACTGTATTTCCGGGCTTTTGCGCATTTTCAGGCGTGCAAACAGCTCCCGTCTGACAAAGCCGGAGGCACTGCGCAGTCCCTTGACAGAACGGACAGTATCCTCCTCCCCCATGAGACTGGAAACATACACCTTGCAGTGGGATCCGTCACCGGCAAGCTCCACACGAACCACCGACAGCATGGAGCTGATACGGGGATCCTTCAGCTGGCGGATAATATCCGTCAGCTCTCTGTGGATATCCTCGGACATACGGTCATTTTTGAAACTCGGCATCAGTTACCGTCCTTTCCGACGGCGTCGGTCATGACATAGTCCGTGCTTTTCTCAAAAAAACCATCCTCGGACAGGCAATCCACGAAACCGACGCTGTTATTATCATAGTTAATCAGCTCTTCGGCAGATACGGGCTCCTTCACCTCTGCCAGCTCATCAGGTTCTTCAGGCTCGGGCATTTCCACCGCAGAGCACTGTCCCAGCAGGATGCGCTTTACGGACTCAAAGAAGAAAATGTCAACTGGTCCGAACTGGTTCCACGCCAGAGCCTCATCGCAATACTGCAGCATATCCTTGGTACTCATTCTTTTGTATTCCATATGATTTCTTCCTTTCTATTATCTAACTGTTATTCAGGACGATATTCTTCCATAATATATGCTTCAAAGATGTCGCCGGTCTTGATATCGTTGAACTTCTCCAGGCTGATACCGCATTCGTAGCCGCTTGCCACTTCCTTGACCGCATCCTTAAATCGCTGGAGACCTGCAATGTGGTCGTCGCCAACAATGATGCCGTCACGGACAATACGGATCTGGCACTGTCTGGTCAGCTTACCGTCCAGGACGTAGCTGCCGGCAACGGTACCGACGCTGGAAATCTTGTAGGTTTCACGAACTTCCGCTCTGCCAAGGATGACCTCACGGTATTTCGGTGCCAGCATTCCCTTCATGGCAGTGGAAATCTCCTCGATGGCATCGTAGATGACACGGTACAGGCGGATATCCACGCCGTCCCTTGCCGCACTCTCAGCTGCGCCGTTGTCAGGACGCACATTGAAACCGACAATAATCGCATTGGACGCATTTGCCAGCATTACGTCGCTCTCCTTGACAGCGCCCACAGCACTGTGAATGACCTTGACGCGCACCTCATCGTTGGAAAGCTTCTCCAGAGAGGTCTTGACCGCCTCGGCACTGCCCTGTACGTCAGCCTTGACGATAATCGGCAGCTCCTTGGTTTCGCCCTCTTCAATCTGGCTGAACAGGTTATCCAGGGTCAGCTTGCGGTAGCTCTGGAACTGTGCTTCCTTTGCCTCGTGCTTTCTCTGTTCTACCAGTTCCTTTGCCAGGCGCTCATCTTCAACAGCATCAAAGATATCACCTGCACTGGGCACTTCGTCCAGACCGGTAATTTCAACCGGAACGGAGGGGCCTGCCTTCTTTACCACAGCACCCTTGTAGTTGGTCATCACACGAACCTTACCAACGGAAGTACCGGCAATGATGATATCACCTGTGTGCAGGGTACCCTTCTGTACCAGCAGGGTTGCGATGGGGCCTCTGCCTTTGTCCAGACGTGCCTCAATGACAGTACCCTTTGCCATTCGGTCGGGATTTGCTGTCAGCTCCTTGACCTCTGCCACCAGAAGGATGTTCTCCAGAAGCTCCTCAATTCCCATGCCCGTCTTGGCAGATACGGGAATACAGATGACATCGCCGCCCCACTGCTCGCAGACCAGACCATATTCGGTCAGCTGCTGGAGGACACGGTCGGGGTTGGCAGTTTCCTTATCCATCTTATTGATGGCAACAATGACGGATACGCCAGCTGCCTTGGCATGATTGATGGACTCTACTGTCTGGGGCATGATGCCGTCATCCGCAGCAACAACCAGCACTGCAATATCGGTGATATTGGCACCTCTTGCACGCATGGAGGTGAATGCCTCATGACCGGGGGTATCCAGGAAGGTAATGCTCTTGCCCTCATGGGTAATCTGGTAGGCGCCGATATGCTGGGTAATGCCGCCGGCCTCGGATGCCGTTACATTGGCATGACGGATTCTGTCCAGAATGGAGGTCTTGCCGTGGTCAACGTGTCCCATGACAACAACAACGGGAGGACGGGGCAGCTGATTCTCATCATCCGCCTCCTCGGATTCGATCAGACGGTCTTCAATGGTCATGATCACTTCCTTCTCAACCTTTGCACCCAGCTCTTCTGCCACCAGGCTTGCGGTATCGAAATCCACCTCTTCATTGATGCTTGCCATGACGCCCAGACCCATGAGCTTGCCGATGACCTTAGAAACATTGACCTTCAGACGGGCTGCCAGCTCACTGACAGTAATGCTGTCAGGGATCCGAACCTTCAGCTGCTGCTTTCTTGCACGCTCCAGCTCCAGACGGCGCAGACGCTGTGCTTCTGTTTCCTTCTTGCCGGTACGCTGCTTGCCCCGCTGCGCAGATTTCTGATTGATCTTCTGCTTCTTTGTGGAATAGTTATCCTTATGGCGGTCCGCCGGTGCAATCTGCTCATAGCGTTCGTTGTATTTATCCAGATCCACATAGCTTCCCCTGGTATCCACAGTACGGCGTTTCTCCGTGTTTTCCACACGTTCGCTGCTCATGACGCCACCCAGACGGGTCTTTTCTCCATGCATCTGGGGCTGCTTGCGCTTCTTCTCCTCCTTGCGGCGTACCGGCTGCTGCTGTGCAGGCTTTTCCGGTGCGGCAGGTGCTGCGGGCTTGGGTGCCTCTTCCTTGGTGACAGGAGCAGTCTGTTCCTTTTGGACAGCGGCCTTATTTCCGCCGGACTTCTTCAATTGTTCTGTCTTTTCGGTTTTCTCTGTTTTTTCTGTCTTTGTTTTCTTCACGGGTTTCTTGGTTTCCTTTTCTGCCGCTGCCTGGGGCTTCGGCTGATTCTTGGTTGCAAAATAGGCATCAAAGCTTTCTACATGATGCTTCTGGCTATAGTATTCCAGTGCAAGATTCACTTCCTGCTCTGTCAGAGAGGAACCGCTCTTCTTCTTGCCTTCTCCGTGCTCTTCGTAAAAAGCAATCAGTTCCTGCGTGGATACCTGCAAATCCTTTGCGGCATCCGTTAATTTGATTTTCTTTGCCATAGGCAAACCCTCCTACTCTCTCAGTGCGGTTGTTCCTGTTGGTCGGACTGTGTCTGACACAGCTGCTGTATTTTCTGAAAGAAGCCTCTGTCGGTGATGCCAACCACTGCCGCTTTACAGCCGATGGCCATACCGATCTCCTCCATGGACATGGGTACCGGGCAAACCGGAACCTTCTGTTTCTGACAATGGAAGCAGACTTCCTTATATGTTTTCGGTGAGATGTTTTCTGCCGTAATGACGCCGCAGATCTTTCCGGCATCCAACGCCTCCTTCATAGATGCATAGCCGACTGCCATTCTGTCTGCCTTGCGGCAGATACTAATGATTCCTGTCAGCTTCTGACAGCGCATGGAGCATCCCCTCGTACACTTCTTTATCCACCCGACAGGAAAAGCTCTTCTCAAGACGGCGGCTTTTCTGTGCCTGAAGCAGACATGCTTCACTGGAGCAAAGGTATGCGCCCCTGCCGGATTTCTTGCCGGTGAAATCAAGGGAAATCTCTCCCTCCGGGGATTTCACAACCCGGATCAATTCCTTCTTGGGTTTCACTTCTCCGCAGCCAATGCACATTCGCATCGGAATTTTCTTTGTCATACGGACACCTCCCCCAAGGGATTACTCACTGATTGTCTCAGCGGCTTCCTCTTCCTGCACCGGGGGCTGTTCCTCTGCCGGTTCCTGTGCGGCTGCTGCCGAAGCAATCAGTTCGGAAATGTCATCCTGGTCGGACTTGATATCAATTTTATAGCCGGTGAGCTTGGCAGCCAGCTTGGCGTTCTGTCCGCGGTTGCCGATGGCAAGGGACAGCTGGTCGGCAGGGACGACTGCCACGCAGGTGCGCTGCTCTTCATCCAGAATGGTAACGCTGAGCACCTTTGCCGGGGAAAGGGCATGGGCAATGAATTCTGCTGGATCCTCACTATAAGGGATGATGTCAATTTTCTCACCGTTCAGTTCCTTCACAATGGCAGAAATTCTGGACCGCTTGGGACCGATGCAGGCACCGATGGCATCCACATTGGCATCATGGGAGCAGACAGCAATCTTGGAACGGGCACCCGCTTCCCGGGAAATCGCCTTCACTTCCACAGTGCCGTCATAGATTTCCGGAACCTCCAGCTCAAACAAGCGCTTTACCAGATCCCGGTGTACTCTGGAGAGCTTGATCACAGGTTTCTTATTGCGGTTGGCAATGCCGGTGACATAGACCTTGATGCTCATGCCTTCCTTCAGCACTTCTCCGGGAATCTGCTCCTGACGCAGCAGGTACAGCTCCGTCTTATCATACATCAGGGTCGCAGAGCCTCTGCCGGGCTCCACCTGTGTAATCGTTGCAGTGAGAATATCATTCTCCTTATCCTGGAACTTTTCCAGAATCCGATCACGGTTAATGTCACGCAGGTCACCTTTGATGGACTGCTTTGCGGACTGGGCGGATGCTCTGCCGAACTTGGAAATGTCCAGCTTGTGTTCAATGGTAGCACCCACATAGGTATCGGGATCAATGGTTCTTGCCTCATCAATATGGATCTGTGTTCCGTTGATGGGCTCCTCATCCACCACCTCCTGAAGCAGCACCACATCAAAGATCTGAGCTGCCGGGTCAATATCCACACGGATATTCTCCTTACAGTCGGGATAGATACGCTGTGCTGCCTTCTGCATGGCAACCTTTACCTTTTCAATCATTACTTCAGCATCAACGCTGTTCTCCGTACCGAGGTCTGCCAGTGCTTCGAAAAATCCGTTGTTCATTTCTTTTTACGCCTCCACTATGTTTTTACGGTAACCTCTAAAAGCTCTGTTTTTGAAATCGGAAAAGTACAAAAGGCGGATTCTGTGTGGCTTCGCTCCACACCACCACCCCAAAAACAAGTTTTCAGAGGTTTCCTTATGGTTCTCTGCCTGCCGGAGCAGGGGTTAATCAAAGTCATAATACAGTTTGACAAATGCCAGAGCTGCAAAGGGCAGGGTGTGCTCCGCCGTTTCCGTACGGACGGTAACGGTTTCTTTATTCCATGCCGTCAGGGTTCCGATTATCTCACGGCTGCCATCCTCAAAGGGACGGATTCCTCTGACACGCACCTCGCTGTCCAGGCATGCATCAAAGTGGCTCTCACGGCAGAGGTCACGCTCCAGACCTGCGGAACTTATTTCCAGAATATAGCTCTGGGGGATGGGATCCTCCTGATCCAGCATATCGCTGATGGGTGTTGTCACCTTCTCGCAGTCGCTGATCCCGATGGTACAGGTCTCATGATCAATGAACACCCGCAGATACCAGGATGCGCCCTCCTTCTCAAAGCGGATATCCCATACAAGGTAGCCCAAGCCCGTAATAATGGGCGCTGCCAGGTCATAGATCCGCTGCTCAGTGTTGCCGAACTTCTTCAGTTTCATTGTCCTGTCTCCTTCCGCCGGAGCGGAATTCCTCCTTTCCATTTATCGCTGCATCGGAATGAATTGCCAGAATCTGGTTTTCCATTCCGGACAAAACGAAAGACCGGAAAGCTTCCGGTCTTTTGACTTTATCCTGATGTTACTATTATTATAGCACACTTCATCCCGGAAATCAAGCTTTTTTTCAAAAAATTCTTAGTTTTTCAGAAAAAAATCCCGTTATTGGATCTTCCGGCATTCCATATAGTAACGTTTATCCTCTGCATGCCCCATGGAGAAGGTCTTTCTGGGGAGCGCACCGTCCTTCTGGACGCTGGGGAACAGGAGACTTTTGTGCAGATCCGGCAGCAGAAAGCCGATGCTGTCGGGCTGCTGTGCCAGGCGTTCCACGGTCCGGGTGCCGTGGATATAATCAATTTTCCCGGAATTTGCCATAAAGTACGCATCCAGGGCATTCTGCAGGCTGCCCACTGCCAGATTGCTGGTAGGCTTATGGATATAGAGCGTTTTCTTACCACTGCTTCTGACAATGGTCACCGGCTGATCGGAGGGTTCTTCGGACAGAGCCAGCACCTTGGTCAGCGTCTGCATGAGCTGGTCAGGATTGGTCTGGGTGACAATACGATGGATGGCTTCAAATTCCAGAGCATCGCTGTGAAGGTTCACTACCTCCACCAGGGCATATCTTGCAGGATGGTCATAGACATCCTGTGCAGGATGAGCAGCCTTCAAGGCCTCGTAGCATGCCTTTGCTGTTGCAAGAGAATGATTGCCGTCACCTACAGCAAACTGGAGACAGCGGTTCTCTTCACGTTCCAGCAGGGCAGTGAGCGCATTCTGAAAAGCGGACTGCTCCTTCTCCTCCATAAGATAGCCGGCAACACTTCCGCCGCCGCACATAAGCTCTGTATCGTAAAGGCACTGCATCTCCTTTCTGGCAGCAGTGCATTGTCCGATGACTGTATTGTCAGGATCATCAATCAGAATCATGATATGGGGCAGCTCCAGGGGCGCTTTGGCACGAACACGCATTCTGGGGGGAATTCTCTCCAGAACGGTAGCTTCCGTCGCACGGACGGGGGAGGTGCTGCCCATATTATAGTCATAGGCCTCCAGATCAATTTTACCAATGACGCCGGTGCGCAGAATGCCGTTGCTCTGCACACGTTCCACATAAATCATAGCATTTTCATAGGTCCGGAACAGGTCCTGCTTCAGGTAATGGTGCATCCGGTCGTGAATACCGGAGATCCGCTCCGTCACATGGGGCTGCTCCAGATAGATTTCCGGCAGAATGAGATTCAGCGAAGACGGCGCTGTTCCCACAATTTCAGCAGTCTTTTCCCAGTAGGAGGGATCCCCTGTGAACTGGTCACAGGCAATAACGCTCCATTTCCCGGCCTCCGTCTTAGAGAAATCCGGCAGTAGAATATCGGCGGCGGTAAAAATAGTCTGCATGGTTCTAACACACCCTTCCCTCAGATTGCTGTCATGGCAGCAAGATACACATTCATTAATAGTATAGCACATTCCCGGAAAAATGTCAATCATCCGAAGGCCGGTCTTTCAGGTTTTCAGCAGGGCAGCCCGTTTTTGCTGTTTTCCATGATTTCCGGATATTTCTCACTCTTCCAGCAATTGTTATTGAAATGTAACCGCTTGGTTATTTACTTTCCATGTGCTAATATGGTATACTATATTAGAATACATGCACTGAGAAAATATGCATGCTGGTTCAGGCTCCGTTTCCGGTATAGCCTGACAGCAAGCAGTTCCGCCAATGTGCAGAAAGGATTGAAGATTTTGCGAGAACCCGATGAACTGAAACCTGACAAAGACTTACATATGGTTCCTGCTTCATTTGATGATACAGAAAGAGACAACATTGCAACAACTGCATCTGAAGAACCGGAGACAGGCATCCCGGCAGAACCGGAGGAACAGAATACTTCCGCAGAAGAACCTCACCCTGCAGTGACGGCGGAAGATCCGGCTGCCCATGCAAAAAAGCTGGCACAGATCCGGGAGGCGCTGTCCATGGCAAATCCACAGCCTGAGAAATCGCCTCAGACGGCTAAGCCCGGTTCTATTCCGCCCCTGCGGAAAAAGGGAACCAAAAAAGAAGCACTGAAACGTGCTGCCATGGATACAGTGGCGGCGATTCCGCCCCAGGCAGTCCCCGGAACACCGGTAAAACAAACGGCATCCCTGCCGCCCCTGCGAAAAAAAGAGCAAACGGCAGCGCAGCCGGCATCCGCCGCCCCGACTGCTGTACCCCCTTTAAAGCGTGTAACTTCTCCCAGACCGGTGACACCGCCAGCATCCCAGGCACCGGCGCCGGCTTCCAGACCCCTGGCGCCTCTTCGCAGGACAGGCACCTCCGGTACTGCTGCTGCGGCAGCAACGGCAACCATTGCACTTCCAAGAACCCCATCGCCGGCAGAGCCGGCCGCACCGAGGAAGACGCAGACCGCCGCTGCTCCGGCTAAAAAAGCTGCAACATCCAGGACGGCAAAAAAGCCCAGACTCTCCGTGGGTAAAATCTGCGGCATTTTCGGCGGAGCCGCTGCCGGCTCCTTGGTTCTTGCCTATGTCATTATTGCGCTTGCCTACCAGAACAGTTTTCTGCCCCATACCAGTATCAACGGTGTGGATGTCAGCAATATGACACGGGAGGAAGCAGAAGCTGCACTGCTCGATGCAGCCCGGACACCGGATCTTGTGTTTGTTACAGCAGATGGTGAGAATGTGACCTTTACGGCCGATTCCTATAATGCCGGCTATACTGTGCCGGAAACAGCTCTGGACGAGGCCTTTGGCGAGAGCCGCTGGCTTTGGGTCAGAAAGCTCTTTACCTCTACGGACTATACTGCTGAGCTTTCATTCTATTACTCCAAAGAAAAGCTGCGCAGCAGCATCCTGAGCTATGACTGGGGGAACGAAAGCTCCCAGAATGCATATATTACCATGGGCAGCGACGGAAAGTACGAGATTGTTCCTGAGGTCATGGGCGACCAATTTGATGACGCGGTGCTGTCGGACTATACCGAGACCCAGCTGGATGAAGGAACGTTCACCATTCAGATGCTGGACTCCGGCTGCTATGCAGGCTACGAAGCGGAAATTGTGAGCGAAGATCTGACAGAGCAGCTGGAGCGCTGCAATCAGTTTGCCTCCTGCAGCATAACCTTCGATTTCTCCGACCGGCAGGAAATTGTGGACGGCGAAATGATTGCTGAGTGGGTAACCATCAAGGAAGACGGCAGCTACGCCTTTAACACAAAAAGCATGTCAGAATTTGTTGCGGAAATGGCAAACAAATACGATACCTACGGACGAAGCCGCACATTCCAGTCCACACTGGACGGAACAATTACTGTTCCATGGACGGAACCAAGCATCTATGGCTGGCAGATTGACCAGTCCGCCACTGTGGAGCAGCTGACTGAGCTTATTGAAGCAGGGGAATCGGTGACCGTTGCGCCCAAATATACGGACTGGGGCTACGGCTACTGCCGGGATGAAAATGACATCGGCAATACCTATATTGAAGTGGATATTTCTGCACAGCATGTATGGTACTATAAGGACGGCGTATTGCAGCTGGAAAGTGACTGTGTCACTGGAACGGAAACCGATCCCAGCCGTATTACCCCCAGGGGGATTTTCAAGATCTGGTCCCATGAAAGTCCCAGAAAGCTGGGCACCTATGCAGTGCAGGGCTATGAAACATGGGTGGATTACTGGATGCCGATCAACTACATTGGCGTCGGACTCCATGATCTGAACCGCAGCGCTTACGGCGGCGACATTTACATGTACAGCGGATCCCACGGCTGCATCAATCTGCCCCATGATGTTGCCAAGGAATTGTACAACACCACAGTAAACGGGATTCCCGTCATTATTCACGATTAGCATATTGGCGGAGATCCCGGCGGATTTCCGCCTTTTTCCTTTATACAAGAAAGTGAAAATGAGAATGGCGTTTTTAAGAAAGAAGGTATGAACGGCATGGATATTCTCTTGTTTCTGTTCCTGGCGCTGGCAGCTCTGGTCATTACGCTGGCTGTGCTGCATCACCGGAGCAGTGATGAACAGCCCCCTGTGAACCCCAAGGAACCTCCCCAATATATTCCTCAGGAAGTCCGGCAGCCGCAGGAAACGGCACAGTCCCCTGTACAGCCTCCCTCCCAGAATCCCTACGATATGGGAACAGTGACAGCTCCGGGACAGAACCCCTATGAGAGCCTGTACATTCCGCAGCAGAAATTTGTCAGTGAGCCGAACCGCATTCCATCGCAGCCTCTTCCGCCGCCCGCCCCTAAAAAGCCCTTTTCCCCTCTGCCGCCCCTGCTGTTTGCCGGTGTTGCGTTTCTGTTCCTGGGGGGAATCATTTTCCTGACGGACACATGGGAAATTCTCAGCAATCCGGTGCGTGCGCTGCTTCTGCTTTCTGCCAGCGTCATTGCCTTCGGTATGAATTTTCTTGCGGAACGCATATTGAAGCTCCCCAAAACCGGGCTTGCTTTCTATGTACTGGGCAGCATTTTTCTTCCTCTCGCCCTTGGCGGAATCGGCGTTTTCAGACTTTTCGGAGACTGGTTTTCCTTCCGCGGTGAGGGCAGGCTGATTGTACTGGCAGTCATCTTCCTGAGCATCAGCATTACCAGCTTTGCCGGGCAGCATAATTACAAGAATCCGCCCCTTGCCGGCATCGGAATCGGTTCTGCCGGGCTGTCGTGGCTGTTCCTGTCCCTCCATCTGGCAGCACATCTGTTCCAGAATGAGACTGGCATGACTGCCCAGCGCAGTACCATTTTTGCGGTCATGCTGGCAGCGGCAGCCATTGCCCTGAACCTGACCGGGGACTTCTGCTGCCAAAAGGATCCCCCCACTTCCTTTACCAAGGCTCTGCCCGGCGGAACCTACGCCGTGCTTCTGCTCTACACCATTGCAGCACTGTTTCTTTCAGCGGACTTTGTGGCTGCACCTGTGATTCTGGGACTGACGGGACTTGTTCTGTACCTGAACCCCCGGTACATCCGGGGCGGCATCCATTTCGGCGTAATCGGATTTCTGATCAGCAGTCTGATTACCCTGGGCAATCTCAGCACCATTCCGGCGGCACAGACAGCCGATGGCTTTGCCAAGTATCTGTTCACCGTCAGCGGCACAGTGATACTGCTGATTTCCGTAGGTTCCGTGGTACGGCTGCCCCAGATGACACAGTCCACTTTTGCCAGTATGGGCTATGCATGCTCTTTGTTCGCCCTGCCGGCTGCCATGATCTACCCCAATCTGACGGATGATGTTACCGCCTACCTTTACATTCCCCTGCTCATTGCTCTGTTCTGCTTTGCCAATACACCCAGAACAAAGCTCTCCAGGGATTCTGCTTCCCTGGTCATTCTGATCTGCCTGCTGTATCCGGCTGTGCTGGGCAGCGCAGATTTATCCAATACGCTGCTGACAATGCTGGTACTTCTGGGCGCTGCCCTGCTGATCGGAGTGAGTCTCCTCAGCCGGAAACGCTGGAGCCTTATACTGGCAATAAGCGCCTGTGGAGCACTGCTGCTGACCCGGCTTCCCCATCCCGGCGTTATCCTTTCCTGGTTCTGCACCATTGCGCTGCTGGGCGGCACAATCTATGCTCACAAACATGGCCGTCCCCTTCTGGAGCGCTGCTGCGCCTGGACCGGTATTGTCAACCTTCTGATGGCAGGCGGAGGCACGGCTTTGCTGGTGCTGACGACGAACGATACCCATGCCGTGGTACTGGCAATCCTGCTGCTTGTATACCTTGTGGAACGCTTCGGTTTTGCCAGCCACAGCCGCAGTGAGAGCACATCAAATTTCTGCCTGTATGTCAGCATCTACCTGAGTTTCCTCATATGGCTCGGCAATACCGGTACACCTTGGCTGATGCTGGGTGCAGTTTGCCTTGTGATATTTTCCGGCGCTGCCCTGCAGAAAAAGGTCAATTTCCTGTGCATTCCCCTGCTCCTCTCCCTGACTGCCGCACTTGAAAATCTGGTGGGACGGTTGCCCTCTCTCCCGGCGGCGGCGCTGACAGTAGTGCAGGTTCTGTGCTATCTTGGCATACTGCTGCTGCTGGCTGGTATGGGACGGCTGCTGCTGCCCCGGTTTTATACCGCCGACAATCAGCACACCCGGATTGACTGGGCACTGATAGCCGGCATCTTCCCAGTAATCAGTATGGCGACCACTGTGAACTGGCACACCGGAGTGCTGACCTGTCTGCTGCTGGCAGTTTATTCCCTGCTGTACATCGGCAGAACCCGGGCCAATTATATCCCAGCTGTCATGACTTCTGCCTTCTTCTGTGCAGCACTGTGGCAAGCCCAGTCAGAAAATCTTTTCGGAATCCGCACTGCTGTAGCAAGTCTGGATATGCGGACGCTGTCCACACTCCTGCCCCTGATTCCTGTTCACCTGTTCCTGCTGTCCCTGGTATTCCTGCTGCCGGAGAAACATCGGAATTCCGTCCATCTGGCACGGTTTCTGATGTACTGCTTCTCCACCCTCTGTCTCCTGGGTGCGGCACTCTATTCCGGCCATACCTACGACGCCATCCTCCTTGCGGTGCTGAGTCTTGCCGTACTTCTGGGCAGCTTTACGGTAAAACGCCTGCGCTGGTTCACACTGGGCTTCGGTGTACTGGTACTGATCACCCTGCGTATGACTGCCGTCTACCGGCATTCCATTCACTGGGGTGTGTACCTGTTCCTGATCGGTGCAGCATTACTGATCATCGCTTTCCGGTACGAATATGTCAGCCGCTGGAAGGCGGAGCACCCCGATGAACCCGTGAAAAAGCTGGCGCTCTTCAAAGAATGGAAATGGTAGCTGATCCGGATTGCATCGGATACATCCAAAATACCCTGAGAAGGAATCTCTTCTCAGGGTATTTCTTCGTTTTCCAGATAAATAAAAAGCATAATTATAATTTATATTGCATGAAATTATGATTTTTGGTAAAACCAAAATCAGTATATAGCAAAACACCCATATCTGAAGCAGTGATCTGAACAGTCCCACAGCCTTGTTCTTTTGCTTCATTGACAACCTTTGAAAGTAATTTTTTAGCGATGCCTTTTCTGCGATATGCCTTATCCGTAAACATACTTGATAAAAGTCCTATTTTTCCGCTTGGACAGCCAAAATAAGGAGGCTTTTCAACGATTGATATACCGCTTGTTCCGATTATTGTTCCATGATCAACTGCAATCCACGAAATAAAGGTGCCATCTGCCATATGCCTTTCATAATAATCTTTCAGCGCAGGTTCAAGATCAACAGTTTCCTTTGCGCCTTCCTCACGCAGCTGATTTATTCGCATTTTTATAAAAGTATCCAGTTCCTTGCATGTCAATTTCTGATAGGTAATGGTCATATCCAATCCCCCTGCGGTCAAATCTTGTCCAATCCCTTACGCCGACTTTGTCGGCTAAACTGTGGCAGACTTTTGTCTTCCATAGTGAAAGGGAATCGTATCAATATGAACTGCAAAGCTGCCTTTGACACAATGCATCAAAAGCAGCTTTGTAATATCTTCCTGCTGCCATATATGATAAGGCAGTCTGTTTATGCAGTTAATTTCCTGCAAATACCATTCGTTTCAGCATTGCCAGGTCGAATATATTAATCGAACCGTCAAGATTTACATCAGCGTCGACCTCCTGCGTATAACCACCTGTGAAGGTTTCCAGATTCAGCAGATAGCGCTGCAGCCAGACAACATCCAGAACCGTCAGCTGGTTGTCCCTGACAACATCTCCCGGGAAGAAATCCTCATGGATTTCCGTCGTTGGCTCCGTTACCGGTTCCGTAGGCTCCTCTCCGCCCACCGGTACTGCGAAAACGCCGTACAGCGTCATCTCAGAGGAAGCCGCACTGACATAGAACTGGGTCATGCTTCCAAGGGATACGCCCTCCGCTTCCAGAGAGGTAATCACATCATCATAGGTGAAGCGCACCATGCAGGGGTTATCGCTGACATTGCTGGAATACACCTTGTACCAGACACCCTTGAATACCAGGTAGGGCTCGGTATCGGACTGATAGACAACGACAATATCGTAATCCTCCGTCACATAGTTCTGCCAGCCGGTCACCAGGCAATTGCCCCAGGCAGCCAGATCCTTGCCGCCGTCCGGCCGGTACAGTGTAACCCAGTCATCCTCCACAGGAATCGTTGCCCAGTCAAAAGCAGGCTTGACATATTCCTGATATTCGGGCAGTGTGCAGGAAACACCGTAAACATTCATCATTGCCTGTACAACCGGAATGGAGTTTGTATACCAGGTATTGGTCTTGCGATACACATAGCCATGGGCTTCTCCGGTGCCGTTGTAGCTCTGATTATTATCCCAAAGAATGCAGGGAATCCCGGCTTCCTTTGCCTTGCTCAGATAGGAGGTTGCCCAGTTTACCCGGGAATCCGTATTCTCAAAGTCGGAAGCACTGAATTCTCCGATGATGATCGGCACGCCCTTGCTCTGGGAAATGGATTTGAGGGAATTAAACAAATTGGTCAGATTCGTTTCATAGCTCTCACCATAGCCGCTGGAGCCGGGGAAGGTATGGTTTGCATAGTTGGAAGTGTCCATTGTAAAGAAATACGGCGCATAGGCATGCACTGAAATGGCAATATTGCCGCCGTTCTGGGGGATTTCAATGGCATTAACGGCATTGGAATCCGAGGATGCGCAGTACCCGGGCAGCATCACCAGACGCTCATTATTGGCAGCAGATCCCTGGCTGCGGATGGTGTTGACAAACACGGCATTCAGATTATTGATATATGTACGGGAATAAGAATCACCGGAACCCCATTCCACAAAGCTGCCCAGACCGGTCTGGCGCGGCTCATTCATCCCCTCGAAGATCAGGTGCTGGTCGTAATCAGCGAATTCCTCCGCAACCTGCGTCCAGATATCCTCCAGGATTTCCGCTGCGTTGGCATAGGTTTCATCCGTAAACTGGCTGACATTGACCCAATCCTCATGATGCACATTCAGAATGACAAACATATCCTGATTGTAGGCATAATCCACAGTCTGCTTTACATAATCCATCCACGTCTCGTTGACCACATACATCTGCTGCGCATCATCGTATTCAATATGCTCATACCATGTGGTCGGAATCCGGACAGTATTGAAGCCGCCGGCTTTGACGGTTTCAAAAAGTTCCTGCGTCGGCTCAGGATTTCCCCACGCTGTTGCAAACTTTGCAGGAGTGGTAGTGCTGCTGAAGCCGGTATCGCCACAGTCCAGCGTATTTCCCAGGTTCCAGCCGATCACCATCTGCGATGTGATATCCCCAGCGCTCAAGCCGGTGAGTGTACCGGCAGCATCCGCCGTTTCATTGGGCTGCGGCAGAATGCCAAGCCCCATAACCGCCAGTGCAGCTGCGGATGCGGCAGAGACTAATCTGCTCCATTTCCATTGTTTCATTTTTCGTTCCCCCTTTGTGAAAAGTGACAGTAATTCATTACTTGCTGTATTCATTATACAATTCAGAATTCTGTTTGTCAATGGATTTTAGGCATTTTAAACGGAATTTTCAGGTAAACAAATTATGAAGGAAAATGAAAATATAACAAGGCTACAGTTTCTTCTTATACTAACCCGCCGAACTGTAGTAAACATTAGGGGATCTCTAAAAACAAGTTTTTAGAGGTCCCCATTAGAATGTAACCATCGCTATTTCGTCCAGCCCTGTGCCGATAGGCGCAGTAGCTGGACTTTTTCGACAGTCTGAATTCTGGCAGACTTTATCTGTCAGAATGAAAGAGAATCGTATTAATACTAATCTCAAATCAAACTATTGAAATAGTTTAATTTGAGGCGTGCGCTGGAGCGCCCGCCATTTTATGTCGTAAAGCGGCATAAAATCCATCTCATTCATTCCCATACGCCGCCTACGGCGGCTATGAAAATCATGAAATTCTTTCATAATTTTCAAATGGGAATAGTATAAAGAGAAATCCTGTCCCCTGTTCCGCTTGTAAAATATGGCAGCAGTCCATTTTCTGCTTCGGTCAATGAGGAAAACTCCTTCCAGGCGAGTGCTCTTGTTTCCCCATTTGCCAGTACCAGATCCGGCACATGCACCGGGTACATCCCAGCCCGGTAGGCACTGCGGATGCCGTTAACGGAATCCTCAAAGGCAAGACACTGCTCCGGGGGCAGCGACAGCGCTTCACATGCCATCTGGAAGATTTCCGGATGGGGCTTTCCTTTCGTCACCATATCCCCGGTAATGACAGCAGAGAAATAGGACAAAAGTCCGGCACGCTCCAGCTGATCCCGGACGGTGACCTCACGGGTGGAGCTTGCCACTGCCAGTGCGATTCCGTGCCGCTGCAGTGTTTCCAGCAGGTGAGCAGCTCCCTCCTTCACCGGCACACGGACATCCAGCACCTCATGAGCCAGCTTCCGCGTCAGATCACGGAAGGTCTGATAATCAAATGCTTCCCCATATGTCCGGAGAAAAAATGCTCTTGTACTGGCTTCGTTGAGTCCCTTGCAGCCAAGCTTAGCACGCTGGACATCGGTGAAACCCGTCAGCGCTGCGGCTTCATCCCAGGCCTTATCCACCACACGCTCCGTATCCAGGAGCAGTCCATCCATATCAAAAACCGCACCGCGGATTTCCGCTGGATTTCCCATGGGGAAAAGCCGGAAACCGGGGAAGTGCTGTTCATAGAGATCGAAGAGAAAGGGAGAAAAGGTATAGGGAATGACCTGATGGGAATCGAGCAGCTGCTGCCATTCCCCCCGTGTCACCCAGCGTGCTTCCGCAACCTCCTCTTTCTGGAGCCGCAGGGGCAGTCCCTCCTCCACCTGTGCCATCCAGTAATCATCGAACACATTCCTCGACCGGCAGGAAAAGACGGGGGCGGTATCCTCAAAATTCAACACAAGTCCCAGTTCCTCCAAGGCTTCTCTCTGGGCAGCCCTGGCGCTGGTATCCCCTGCCTGGGCATGACCTCCCAGGGAAACATCCCACATATCCGGCCAGCTGCTTTTGTCAGCAACGCGCCGCTGCACAAGGAAGCGTCCCCTGGTATCAAAAATCAAAAGATGCACCACAAGACAGAATTCATCCGGCTTCCGGGGCATTCCCCGGAGAATGGTACGTCCTGTCCGGTTGCGGTGGATATCATATATATCCAGATATTCCGGCATTGCTTCATCGTCCTTTCTATCATGATCTACCCCTATTATAGAGCATTTTACAGGGGATGTCAAGTAATCATAACAGCAAAAATCCCCCCTGAATATTCAGAGGGGATCCGGTGATGCAGTTCATTAGTCAACCAGCTTAATGATTGCCATTTCCGCAGCGTCACCGCGGCGGGGACCGGTCTTGATGATCTGTGTATAACCACCCTTGCGGTCAGCGTACTTCGGAGCGATCTCGTCCATCAGCTTCTTTGCTACGCTCTCCTTAGTGACATAAGAGAATACCTGACGCTTGCTGTGAAGGTCCGTATTCTTGCCCAGTGTAATCATCTTTTCAGCGACTGCACGAACTTCCTTTGCTCTTGTGACTGTAGTTTCAACCTGACCGTTCTCCAGCAGGTATGTCACCATTGCTCTCAGCATCGCCTGTCTGTGTGCAGTAGTTCTGCCCAACTTTCTTGTACCCGGCATTGTAATTCACTCCTTTACTCAAACCGAGAGAGGCATTGCCCCATCGGGTATCTTGTAGGTTATCAGAGGTGCGCTTAGTCTTCCTCGGAGGAAAGGTCGAAGCCCAGGGACTGGAGCTTCTCCTTCACCTCATCGAAGGACTTCTTACCGAGGTTACGCACCTTCATCATTTCTTCCTCAGACTTGTTGATCAAGTCATCCACGGTATTGATGCCAGCACGCTTCAAGCAGTTGAAGGAACGTACTGACAAGTCAAGTTCCTCAATGGTCATCTCAAGGATCTTTTCCTTCCCCTTGTCATCCTTTTCAACCAGGACTTCTGTAATACAAGCCTCGTCGCTCAAATCGACGAAAAGCTTCAGATGCTCGTTGAGGAGATTGGCTGCCTGTGATAAAGCTTCCTTTGCGGAGATGGTACCGTCGGTCCAGACCTCCATGGTCAGCTTATCATAGTCGGTGACCTGTCCGAGACGGGTATCCTCTACGGTATAGTTCACCTTCAAAACAGGAGTATAAATGCTGTCTACGGCAATTACATCGATGGGCATATCAGCCATCTGCTGCTTGTTGCGCTCTGCAGATACATAGCCTCTGCCTCTGTCAATGGTAATTTCCATACGAAGCTTTGCATCCTTTCCCAGGGTTGCAATGTGCATGCCCGGATCGAGAATGTTAACTTCGGAATCTGCTTTAATATCGCCGGCGGTGACTTCGCACTCGCCCTCAGCATCAATTGAAATTGTCTTAGGACCTTCGCCATACAGCTTTGCGGTCAGACCTTTCAGACTCAGAATGATTTCTGTCACATCCTCCTTTACGCCCGGGATTGTAGACAGCTCGTGATGCACTCCGTCAATTTTTACAAAATTGACTGCCACACCGGGGAGAGAGGAGAGGAGAACTCGTCTGAGACTGTTGCCAAGAGTGATGCCGTAACCGCGTTCCAGCGGTGCCAAAACGAATTTACCATATTTTCCGTCCGTTCTCAGCTCGACGGTATCAATTTCCGGCTTTTCAATTTTTTCAAGCATGTAAACCCTCCTATTTCGCAATTACTTTTGTTCGTTGATCGAAAGCGTCCGCAAGCAATTACGTATTACTTGGAGTACAGCTCGACAACCAGGTGTGCTTCTACTTCGTAATCAATATCCTGCGGATCAGGCAGTCTTGTTACCTTTGCAGAGAAAGCGTCCTTGTTAACTTCCAGCCAAAGCGGAATCGTTCTGCCCTGTGTCTGCTCTGCTACATCCTTGAACTTTGCGCTGCTTCTGCTCTTTTCACCTACAGCAATTACATCGCCGACGGATACACGGTAGGAAGGAATATCTACTTTCTTGCCATTTACAGTGAAATGACCATGACCTACCAGCTGTCTTGCTTCACGTCTTGTCAGCGCCATACCCATACGATATGCCACGTTGTCCAGTCTGGATTCCAGGACTGTGATCAGATTATCACCAGCCTTGCCCTCCATCTTGGAAGCCAGCTCAAAGTAGTGGCGGAACGGCTTTTCCATCACGCCATAGATGAACTTCAGCTTCTGCTTTTCCTTCAGCTGCATGCCGTATTCAGAAACCTTTTTACGGCTGTTTGCGTTAGGATTGCGGTTGGACTGCTTGTTGATGCCCATTACCATGGGGCTGATGCCCAGATATCTGCATCTCTTCAGAATCGGATCCTTATTTACTGCCATAACTCATGCACCTCCAATTATACACGGCGTCTCTTAGGCGGACGGCAACCATTGTGCGGAATCGGTGTGACATCCTTGATCATACGTACCTCCAGACCCACTGTCTGCAGTGCACGGATTGCAGCCTCACGGCCGCTGCCCGGGCCCTTTACGTATACTTCAACAGTCTTCAGACCATGTTCCATTGCAGCCTTTGCAGCTGTTTCAGCAGCAGTCTGTGCTGCGAACGGTGTGGACTTTCTGGAACCACGGAATCCCAGACCGCCTGCACTTGCCCAAGAAATGGCATTGCCCTGTGTATCTGTGATTGTCACGATTGTGTTATTAAAAGTGGACTGGATATGCACTGCACCGCTCTCGATATTCTTACGCTCTCTGCGGCGTCTTACAGTCGTCACCTTTTTACCCTTCTGCTGTGCCAAAGAACTCGCCCTCCTTACTTCTTCTTGTTAGCAATTGTCTTAACCGGACCCTTGCGTGTTCTTGCGTTGGTCTTTGTACGCTGACCTCTTACCGGCAGACCCTTTCTGTGACGGATGCCTCTGTAGCAGCCGATTTCGATCAGTCTCTTGATGTTCAGAGCAACTTCACGGCGAAGATCACCCTCAACAGTCAGGTTTGCATCGATATAGTCACGCAGCTTTGCTACGTCTGTCTCGGTCAGATCCTTCACTCTTGTATCCGGATTGACACCTGTCGCCTCAAGAATCTTTGTTGCAGTCGGACGGCCGATACCGTAGATATAGGTCAGACCGATTTCAACTCTCTTTTCCTTGGGAAGGTCGATACCTGAAATTCTTGCCATTGATCAATTACACCTCCAATGCTGTCGGGCTTAGCCCTGACGCTGCTTGTGCTTGGGATTCTCACAGATTACCATGACTTTCCCCTTGCGCTTAATGACCTTGCATTTTTCGCAAATCGGTTTAACGGAAGGTCTTACTTTCATTGAAATTACCTCCTTGCAGGATGATGCCGCTTATGCTGCGGCTTCCTATCTACCAATTACTTGGCTCTCCATGTGATTCGGCCCTTTGTCAAATCATAGGGTGACATCTCAATCTTCACCTTATCACCGGGAACAATACGAATGTAGTTCATTCTCAGTTTCCCTGACACATGAGCCAGGATGACATGCTTGTTCGGAAGCTCTACACGGAACATTGCGTTCGGCAGTGCCTCCAGCACGACGCCCTCTACTTCAATCAAATCTTCTTTAGACAAATCAAATACCTCCCTATTGTGCATCACGTTCCCGCAGCATGCGGCGCAGTGAACGGTTAGTCAGTTCCGAAACCTTCCAGACTGTATCCGTTACCCGAATGTGTTTCACATTCTTGCGCTTTGGCTTTTCCAGGGTTCTGTGCTTTCCGTCAGCCAGATATACGGCATTGCCGTCCAGCTGGGTGACAACATAAAAGCTGTCCTTTTCTTTTCCGGCGGTTGCACGTACCACCATACCAATTTGCAGCTGCATCAGTTCGGATCCGTCATAATCACCGGACCATCCGGTGTAATCGCGATTGTGTGTTCAAAGTGTGCAGAGAGACTGCCGTCACGGGTTCTGACCGTCCAGCCGTCCTTGCACTGACGGATAGCAGCACCCCCGGCATTGATCATCGGCTCAATGCAGATGACCATTCCGGCCTGAAGCCGCACACCCTTTCTGCCGGGCTGTACATAGTTGGGCACCTCCGGAGATTCATGCAGCTGTCTGCCGATCCCGTGTCCGCAGTACTCCCGGACAACACCGTATCCTCTTGAGACACAGTATTCTTCCACAGCCCCGGAAACCTCACCGAGCCTTGCATCCACAACTGCTTTTGCAATTCCCGCTTCCAGAGCCTGCCTGGTGACATCCAGCAGCGCCTGCGCATCCGCTGTAATCTTACCTGCTGCAAAGGTTGCACAGGTGTCACCGTGAAAACCGTTATACAACGCTCCCACATCCACACTCACGATATCCCCTGCCTTGATCCTTCGTTTTGCACTTGGGATTCCGTGAATCACCTCATCGTTGATGGAAATGCAGGCGCTGCCGGGGAAGCCGGCATATCCCAGAAAAGAGGGATGGGCACCGCATCCAACGATGTAGTCATGCACTATTTTGTCAAGTTCCAGAGTTGTCATTCCGGGCTTCACGGACTGACCGGCGAGCTGCAATGCTCTTCCGGCAATCCTTCCTGCCTCCCGCATCTTCATCAGATCTGTCTTAGATTTAATGGTGATACTCATTCGGTAGCCGCCCCCACTGCTCTGAGTGTCAGCTTCACCGTATCTGCAACCTCTTCCTGTCCGATCACAGTTTCGAGCTTGCCCTGTTTTTCATAATAGTCCTTAAGCGGTGCTGTCTGCTCATGGTAGACTGCCAGTCGCTCCAGAACTGTTTCCGGCTGATCATCCTTACGGATGACGGTTTTCGCGCCGCATTTGTCGCATGTACCCTCAACCTTGGAAGGCTTGAACTGTACGTGATAGGATGCACCGCAGCCCTCACATACTCTTCTGCCGGATACACGGTTCTTGATTGTCTCATCATCCACGAAGATCTCCAGAACCTTGTCAATGCGCACGCCCATCTCATCAAGAGCCTCCGCCTGCGGAACCGTTCTTGGGAAACCGTCCAGGATGAATCCATTCTTGCAGTCATCCGCTGCAATGCGGTCCTTCAGGATGCCAATGACGATGTCATCGGAAACCAGTGCACCGCTTTCCATTGCTGCCTTGGCCTTCAGGCCGTATTCTGTGCCGTTCTTCACAGCTTCACGGAGCATGTTGCCTGTGGAGATCTGCGGAATGTTCAGCGCTTCAGAAATGACCTCCGCCTGGGTACCTTTACCGGCACCGGGCGCACCTAATAAAATCAAGTTCATACATGCCCCTCCTTAACCTAAGAAGCCCTTGTGGTGACGCATCATCATCTGGGACTCCAGAGTACGTACCGTTTCCAGTGCAACGCTTACTACGATCAGGATGGAGGTACCACCCATGGAAAGCGAAGCCAGGGACGGATCCAGCTTTGTCAGAAGAATGGGGAAAATTGCAATAATACCGAGGAATACCGCACCCACCAGAGTGATCTTGGAGAGAACTCTCTGAATATAATCGGATGTGGGCTTGCCGGGTCTGTAGCCGGGAATACCGCCGTTGTTCTGACGGAGGTTATTGGCAATCTCCACCGGATTATACTGCATTGCTACATAGAAATAATTGAATGCAATAATCAGGATGAAGTACAGAATTGCATAGCTATAGCTCTGCGTGCTGAAGAAATGAATGAAATAGTAATAGATCTTTGCCGGCCAGCTTGCTGTTGTCGGATCATCCACCGGCTTTATAAACAGGCTGATGGTGCTCGGCAGAGACATAAATGCCATTGCAAAGATGATGGGCATTACGCCGCTCATGCAAACCTTAATCGGAATATGTGTATTCTGTCCGCCGAACTGCTTTCTGCCAACAACACGCTTTGCATACTGAATCGGAATTCTGCGCTCTGCTTCATTCATGAAAACAATGAAGCCGATCATCACGATAAACATTGCAAGAATTGCCAGGGATACGAAGAAGTACTTCTGGGCATTATCCTTTGTCAGGGTAATCAGAGTACCAATATCGCCAGGGAAACGTGCTACGATACCAGCAAACAGGATCATAGAGATACCATTGCCGATACCCTTGTCATTAATACGGTTGCCCATCCATACAACGAAGGAAGCACCGGCTGTAAAGCAGGCAACAATAACGATTGCCGCAAACCAGCCATAAGCACCCTCTGTATACATTACTGCGTCACTGCTGTTTTTCAGCGTCAGATAATAAGCAATGGACATGAAGAGTGCAAGACCCAGTGCCACATAGGCAGTGATCTTGTTGATGACCTTCCGTCCCTCTTCTCCCTCTTCCTGGAGCCGTTCCAGGGGAGGCAGCGCATAGGTCAGCAGCTGCATAATGATGGAGGCATTAATATACGGGGTGATGGAAAGTGAGAATACTGTCGCCTTGGACAGCGCACCGCCGGTCAGCGTATCCAGGTACTCCAGAAAGTTACCTCCGGTTGCATAGCTGTCCATCATGGACTGAACCTGAGACAGATCCAGAAACGGAACAGTGATTGCACTGCCGATACGGAAGACGATGATCATAATAAGCGTATAGATAAACTTCTTGCGGATCTCCGGTATTCTCCAAGCGTCTCTAATGGTATGAAACACCTCAGATCACCTCAGCTTTCCCGCCTGCCTTTTCAATTTTCTCAGCAGCAGCCTTAGTAAACTTAGCAGCCTTTACGGTAAGCTTTGCAGTGAGTTCGCCCTCTCCGAGAATTTTTACGCCATCGCAAACCTTCTTAATCAGACCGCTTGCGCAGAGCAGTTCTGTATCTACCACAGTCCCGTCAGTAAACTTGTTCAGATCACCAACATTCACTGTTGCATATGTGGTAGCAAAAATATTGTTGAATCCTCTCTTTGGGATTCTTCTTGCCAGCGGCATCTGACCGCCTTCAAAACCGATTCTTACACCGCCGCCGGAACGAGCCTTCTGACCCTTATGTCCCTTGCCGGCTGTCTTGCCGTTACCGGAACCATGGCCGCGGCCAATACGCTTTACAGCCTTATTGGAATCGGGAGCCGGTACGAGTTCATGAATCTGCATTTCGTGCACCTCCTTGCTTACGCTTCTTCTACTTTAATGAGGTGGATGATCTTGTGGATCTTTCCGTTTGTTGCAGCATTATCCGGCTGCACGGTGGTATTACCAATCTTCTTCAAGCCAAGTGCATGTGCAGTGGCAATCTGATCCTGCTTGCAACCAATCAGGCTCTTTACAAGTGTAATTTTCTTTGCCATGTGTCTGCCTCCTTAACCCAGGATTTCCTTAACAGTCTTACCGCGCTTTGCAGCAACCTCTTCTGCAGTAGTGCAGGAAGTCAGACCGTTAATGGTAGCCCTTACAACATTGCAGGGGTTGTTGGAACGCAGGGACTTTGTTCTGATATCCTTGATACCAGCTACTTCGATCACGGCACGGACAGGACCGCCGGCGATAACACCGGTACCGGGAGCAGCCGGACGCATGAGCACTTCGCCTGCGCCGAACTTGCCAACGATTTCGTGCGGGATAGTCGTACCCTTCAGCGGTACTCTTACCAGATTCTTCTTAGCATCCTCAATCCCCTTGCGGATTGCATCCGGAACTTCGCCGGACTTGCCCATGCCGAAGCCTACGAGACCGTTGCCGTCACCGACAACTACCAGAGCAGCGAACTTCATGACGCGTCCGCCCTTTACAGTTTTGGATACTCTGTTGATTGCTACAACCTTTTCAGCAAACTCCATATCCTTTGCATCAATATTAGCCAATCGTGTTCCCTCCTTCTCTTAGAACTTCAGACCATTCTCACGAGCGGACTCTGCCAGAGCCTGAACTCTTCCGTGGTACAGATAGCCGCCTCTGTCGAAAACAACAGTGTCAATGCCCTTTGCCAGTGCAGCCTTTGCTACCAGCTCGCCAACCTTTGTTGCGCCCTCGATGTTGCCGCCGTTTGCGTCAAAGCCCTTTGTCATGCTGGAAGCGCTTGCCAGTGTTACACCGTTCACGTCGTCAATCAGCTGTGCATAGATATGCTTTGTGCTGCGGAAGATACACAGACGCGGAACCTCAGGAGTTCCGGAAATCTTCGTGCGAACACGGCGATGTCTTTTCAGTCTGGCTTTATTGCTATCAAACTTTTTAATCATTGCCCTTCACTCCTTTACTTACTTCTTACCCTTACCAGCCTTACCTTCCTTGCGGATGATATGCTCGCCAAGATAGTGAATACCCTTGCCCTTATAAGGTTCAGGCAGTCTCTTTTCACGTACTTCAGCAGCGAACTGGCCGACCTTCTGCTTATCAATACCGCTGATCACGATTCTGTTCGGCTGGGGTACGTCAATTGTAATACCGTCAATCTCAGGTACAATTACCTGGTGGGAGAAACCGAGGTTCATTACCAGATTCTTGCCCTGCTTTGCTGCACGGTAACCAACACCGTCGATTTCCAGTGTCTTGGAATAACCGTTTGTGACACCCTCTACCATGTTGGCAATCAATGATCTTGTCAGACCATGCAGTGCTCTGTGCTTCTTATCATCGGAAGGACGCGCTACTGTTACAGTACCCTCTTCCTTTGCGATTGTCAGCTCGTTGGAGAACTGCTGCTTCAACTCGCCCTTCGGCCCTTTTACTGTTACCAGATTATCTGCAATTGTTACATCTACTCCGGCAGGAACAGTAATCGGCTTTTTACCAATTCTTGACATAAGATGTCCTCCTTACCAAATGTATGCGAGTACTTCACCGCCGACATTCAAAGCTCTTGCCTTCTTGTCGGTCATGATACCCTTAGATGTGGAAACAATTGCAATGCCCAGACCCTTGCGAACCTTCGGCATATCCTCACAGCTTGTGTAAATGCGCAGACCCGGCTTGGAAACCCTGCGTAAGCCTGTGATTACCGGAGTTCTGTTGTCTGTATACTTCAGAGTGACTCTGATAATGCCCTGCTTACCGTCATCAACGATCTGGAATCCCTTGATATAGCCCTCATCTGCGAGGATTTCAGTGATTGCCTTTTTCACGTTGGATGCGGGAATGTCAACCGTGGCGTGCTTCGCAGAGCTTGCATTACGGATTCTTGTGAGCAGATCTGCGATTGTATCTGAAATTTGCATGCCAATGACCTCCTTCTTGTATTTTACCAGCTTGCCTTCTTAACACCCGGGATCTGGCCGTCATTTGCCAGCTCTCTGAAGCAGATACGGCATACACCGTACTTTCTCAGATATGCGTGCGGTCTGCCGCAAATCTTGCATCTGCTGTATGCTCTTGTAGAATACTTCGGTGTTCTCTGCTGCTTGTTAATCATTGCCTTCTTAGCCATTTGATTTCCTCCCTAATTAGTCAGCAAACGGAGCGCCGAGCAGTTTCAGCAGTTCCTTTGCTTCTTCATCGGTTTCAGCAGTTGTGATAAAGTTGATATCCATACCACGAACCTTGTCGATCTTGTCATACTCGATCTCAGGGAAAATCAGCTGCTCTTTGATACCTGTGGAATAGTTGCCCTTGCCGTCAAAGGAATTACCGTTGATTCCTCTGAAGTCACGTACACGGGGGAAAGCCACGTTAAACAGCTTATCCACAAAATCATACATTCTCTCGCCGCGCAGTGTAACCTTGACACCAATCGGCATGCCTTCACGCAGCTTGAAGTTCGCTACGGACTTCTTAGCACGGCATACGATGGGCTTCTGACCTGTGATGATTGCCAGATCGTTCATGATTGCATCGATAACCTTGGAGTTATCCTTTGCCTCACCGGCACCAACGTTGATGACTACCTTGTCGAGCTTCGGAATCTGCATCACGCTTTTGTATCCGAATTTCTTCATCAATGCGGGAGCAACGGTGCTGACATACTGTTCCTTTAATCTTGCCATTGTCGTTTCTCCTTTACTTGAAAGACTTGCCGCACTTCTTGCAAACACGAACCTTTACGGTCTTGTCGCCGTCCTGCTCAAACGCATGACCTACTCTTGTGGGCTTGCCGCACTTGGGGCACACGAGCTGTACCTTGGATGCGTAGATCGGAGCTTCCGCTCTTACAATGTTGCCCTGCTGGCCCATTGCTGTGGGCTTCATATGCTTGGTAATCATGTTGAAGCCTTCAACAATTACCTTGCCTTCCTTGGGGCTGACTTCCAGAACCTTTCCGGTTCTGCGGTCATGATCTTCATTCTTATACTTGTATTCTTCCTTACCAGTCAGAAGGACAACGGTGTCGCCGGTTTTTACATGAACCTTATTACTCATCTTTGACACCTCCATTACAGTACTTCCGGTGCAAGGCTCAGGATCTTCATATAATCCTTTTCACGCAGTTCTCTTGCTACCGGCCCGAAGATACGGGTACCTCTCGGGTTCTTATCTTCCTTGATGATAACGGCTGCATTCTCGTCAAAACGAATATAGGTGCCGTCCTCTCTTCTCAGACCCTTAGCGGAGCGAACGATGACTGCCTTGACTACATCGCCCTTCTTTACCACGCCGCCGGGTGTTGCTTTCTTTACTGATGCTACGACAACATCACCGATGTTGGCATATCTTCTGCGTGTACCGCCCAATACTCTGATACACATCAGCTCTTTTGCGCCGGTGTTGTCCGCAACCTTCAGGTAAGACTGCATCTGAATCATGTGCGTTCCTCCTCTCGGAAACGGCTGTCTGCAGTTTCCTTGTCGCTTTAAATCTTACTTTGCCTTCTCAATGATGTTGACTACACGCCATCTCTTATCCTTGGACAGGGGACGTGTTTCCATAACCGCTACGCGGTCGCCGACTCTGCACTCATTGTTCTCATCGTGAGCCTTCAGTCTTACTGTACGCTTGATGATCTTCTTATAAAGCGGATGCTTTACATTGTCGATAATTGCAACTACAACGGTTTTATCCATCTTGTCGCTGACAACCAGGCCGGTTCTTGTCTTTCTCAGATTTCTTTCAGCCACAGCGTTTATCCTCCTATCTTACTTTGTGCCCTGTGCGAGCTCTGCTTCACGCAGGCAGGTCTTAACGCGTGCAATATCCTTCTTGACAGCCTTTACCTTTGCAGTATTATCAAGCTGACTTACTGCAAGCTGGAAGCGGAGCGCAAAAAGCTCTTCCTTCAGGCTGACAAGCTTCTGATTCATCTCATCGACAGTCATTTCTCTGATTTCTGTTGCTTTCATGCTTACTCCCCTCCTTACTGTTCTTCCTTAGTGATAAACTTGCACTTGATCGGCAGCTTGTGCATTGCCAGACGCATTGCCTCTCTTGCGGTTTCCTCCGGTACGCCCTTGATCTCGAACAGAACTCTGCCCGGCTTTACAACGGCTACCCAGTACTCGGGAGAACCCTTACCGGAACCCATTCGTGTTTCAGCAGGCTTCTCAGTGATGGGCTTGTCAGGGAAAATCTTGATCCAAACCTGACCGCCTCTCTTGATATAACGTGTCATAGCGATACGGGCGGACTCGATCTGATTGGATGTAATCCAAGCGGGCTCCAAAGCCTGCAGACCGTAATCACCGTAGCTAACTGTGTTACCTCTGTATGCCTTACCTGTCAGACGTCCTCTGTGGACTCTGCGGTACTTAACTCTCTTTGGAAGCAGCATTACTTGTTACCTCCCTCTCTCTTAGCGCTGCGCTCTCTGTTATAGGGGCGCTTGTTATCACGATTATCACGACGATCGCCGCGCTTCTTGTCGGATCTTGCATCTCTGCGCTTTTTGTCGGACTTTTCTCTTGCAGCCATTGCCTTTGCAGCATCGCCCTTGAGAACCTCGCCCTTATAGATCCAGACCTTTACGCCCAGCTTACCGTATGTGGTATCTGCTTCTGCAAAACCATAGTCAATATCTGCACGGATGGTCTGCAGCGGGATGGTACCCTCATGGTAGCTCTCGGAACGTGCAATTTCTGCACCGCCCAGTCTGCCGGATACCATTGTCTTAATGCCCTTTGCATTCAGACGCATTGCTCTGCCGATGCACTGCTTCATTGCACGGCGGAAGGATACTCTGTTCTCCAGATCCAGTGCAATTCTCTCAGCAACCAGCTGTGCATCCAGGTCGGGCTGCTTTACTTCCAGAATGTTGATTGCAACACTCTTGTTCATCATCTTTTCAAGCTGTACGCGCAGCTTTTCAATTTCTGCACCGCCGCGTCCGATAACGATACCGGGCTTTGCGCAGTGGATGTGGATTCTTACCTTATCTTCAGCGAAACGCTCGATTTCTACACGAGGTACACCTGCAGGCTTCAGTGTCTTCAGGATGTAATTACGCACGTTGTAGTCTTCAACCAGTGTATCGCCGAAGTCAGCCTTCTTGGCAAACCAACGAGAATCCCAATCTTTAATAACGCCGACACGGAGACCGTGCGGATTAACCTTCTGGCCCATACTTAACCTCCTTGGGATTAGTCTTTTTCTTTCAGCACGATAGTAATGTGCGATGTTCTCTTCAAAATCCGGTATGCTCTGCCCTGTGCTCTCGGCATCACGCGCTTCATGATCGGACCGGGTGTTACAAAGCACTCAGCAACATAAAGATTATCCTTGTTCATGTTGTGATTGTTGTCTGCATTTGCAATAGCGGACTTCAAAAGCTTTTCCAGAATCGGACTTGCTGCCTTAGGTGTGAGGCGAAGCGTTGCCAATGCTACATCTGTAGGCTTATTTCTGATCAGGTCCAGCACAATCTGCACCTTTCTGGGTGAGATGCGGACATTTCTCAGATATGCTCTTGCTTCCATTTCGGTTCCTCCTTCCGCTATTACTTCTTACCGTTGTTGGATGTCTTGGAGCCTGCGTGACCCTTATAGGTTCTTGTGGGAGCAAACTCACCAAGCTTGTGACCTACCATATCTTCCGTTACATATACCGGCACATGCTTTCTGCCGTCATGCACTGCGAAGGTGTGACCAACAAAGTCCGGGAAGATTGTGGAAGAACGGCTCCAGGTTTTGAGCACCTTCTTCTCTCCTGCTTCGTTCATAGCCATAACTCTCTTCAGGAGTACCTCTTGTACATAAGGTCCTTTTTTTACACTTCTGCTCATTATGCGGTTCCTCCTTTCCGATTACTTGCCGTTGCGGCGCTTTACGATATACTTGTCTGTACGGTTGTGGGTCTTTCTTGTCTTATAACCCAGAGCAGGCTTGCCCCAAGGAGTTACAGGACCGGGACGACCGATCGGGGACTTGCCCTCACCGCCGCCGTGCGGGTGATCGCACGGGTTCATAACAGAACCTCTGACAGTCGGACGCCAGCCCATGTGACGCTTTCTGCCGGCCTTACCGTAATTTACATTCTCGTGGTCAATATTGGAAACCTGACCGATAGCAGCCTTACAGCCGATCGGCACCTTTCTCATTTCGCCGCTGGGGAGGCGAATCAGTGCATAGCTGCCTTCCTTACCCATCAGCTGTGCCATATTGCCGGCGCTTCTGACGAGCTGTGCGCCCTTGCCGGGATACAGTTCAATTGCATGAATAAATGTACCAACCGGGATATCGGAAAGCTTCAGTGCATTTCCGGGCTTGATATCTGCATCCGCACCTGCGCGAACAACGTCGCCGACCTTCAGGCCGTGGGGTGCCAGAATATAACGCTTCTCGCCGTCTTCGTACTGAACCAGTGCGATGAATGCGCTTCTGTTCGGGTCATATTCCAGAGTCATAACGGTAGCATTCATTGCTTCCTTGTCACGCTTGAAATCAATCACACGATACTTTGTTCTATTACCGCCGCCTCTGTGACGAACGGTGATACGGCCATAGCTGTTGCGGCCGCTCTTGTTCTTCATGGGCTCCAGCAAGCTCTTCTCCGGACCGGTCTTGCTCAGTACAGAATAGTCTGTTACTGTCATCTGACGGCGGGACGGAGTCGTAGGCTTGTAGCTCTTAATTGCCATTGTTTTCACTCCTTAACATGCTATTTGCGGGAGCATCCTCCCATACCTTGAACGGGTCGTATTCCGGTCTGCCGGATTAATACATACCGTCGAAGAACTCAATGGTTCCTCTCTTCTTGTCAGCCTTCTTTGTGCCCTTTGCATTGCTGGGCTCAGGGTTAACAGTAACAACAGCTTTCTTATAAGAAGAAGTTGTGCCGACAAATCTGCCCATTCTTTTCTGTCTGCCGCGGCAGTTCACGGTGTTGACCTTAACAACCTCTACATTGAACAGCTCTTCCACAGCAGCCTTGATTTCCAGCTTGTTTGCGTCCTTTGCTACCTTGAAAGTGTACTTGTTGTTCGGCAGGCCGTCCATGCTCTGCTCTGTGATAATCGGCTTGAGGATGATATCCTGTGCTGCTTTCATTATGCGTACACCTCCTCAATCTTTGCAACTGCATTCTTTGCAACGATGAACTTGCCGCCGTTGAGAATGTCATAAACATTCAGGGTGTTGACAGCTGCTGTCTTCACGCCGGGAATGTTTGCTGCGCTTCTGTATACCTTAGGATCCGCTTCTGCTGTAACGATCAGTGCCTTCTTCTCAACATTCAGAGCCTTGAGCATAGCAGCAATCGTCTTTGTCTTATATTCATCCATTGTCAGGGTATCGAGTACGATGATATTGCCTTCCTGAACCTTGGTGGAAAGTGCGGACTTCATAGCCAGTCTGCGAACCTTCTTGTTCAGTGTATATCTGTAATCTCTCGGCTTCGGACCGATTGCCACGCCGCCGTGTGTCCACTGAGGTGCTCTTGTGGAGCCCTGTCTTGCGTGGCCAGTGCCCTTCTGTCTCCAGGGCTTACGGCCGCCACCGCTCACTTCGGTTCTGGTCAGAGTGGACTGAGTGCCCTGCCGCTGATTCGCCAGATAATTGACAACGGAAGCGTGCATTACGCTGGTGTTGGGCTCAATGCCGAAAATGGCATCGGAAAGTTCCATCTCACCGACACTTTTGCCGGTCATATCAAAAACAGTAACCTTTGGCATCGTGTATTCCTCCTTCCCTTACGCCTTAACACTATCGGTGATGTAGACGATTCCGCCCTTGGGGCCGGGGAGAGCGCCCTTCACAGCGATCAGGTTGTTCTCCGCATCCACCTTGGCAACCGCCAGGTTCTGGACGGTCACGCCAGCGCAGCCGTAGTGGCCGGGAAGTCTCTTACCTTTTCTGACTCTGGAAGGATCGGAGCAGGCGCCCATAGAGCCCGCATGGCGGTGAACAGGGCCGGTACCGTGGGTATCCTTCAGAGAATGCTGGCCATATCTCTTGATGGTGCCAGCGTAGCCATGACCCTTGGAAATGCCCTGTACATCCACAGCGTCGCCCACCGCGAAGG
>CAZXVI010000008.1:0-69153 GCA_964644275.1 uncultured Ruminococcus sp.
TCCTCTCCTCCGAGGTGGGAACCCTGGAGATTCCGGCAGAAACCGTCATCCGCAAGGATCGTCTCCGCCCCGGAAAAATGCTGCTGGTAGATACCGTCAAGGGTGAGGTTATTGATGATGACGACGTCAAGAATGAATATGCAAGCCGCCAGCCCTATGGCGAATGGCTGGACAGCAATCTGGTGAAGCTGCGCCATCTGCATATTCCGAACAAAAACGTCCCCCATTCCAACCGGGATCAGCTTCGTCAGCTGCAAAAGGCCTTCGGCTATACCTACGAGGAAATCCGTACCAGTATTCTTCCCATGGCGCAGAACGGCAGTGAACCGATTGCGGCAATGGGTGCGGATCTTCCCCTGCCCTCCCTGTCGGGCATGCAGCCCCCCCTGTTTCACTATTTCCGGCAGCTCTTTGCCCAGGTAACCAATCCCCCCTTTGATGCCATTCGTGAGGAAATTGTCACGGACACCAGCGTTTACATCGGCTCCGACGGCAATATTCTGGAAGAGAAGGCTTCCAACTGCCATGTCCTGCAGGTGGATAATCCCATCCTCACCAGCACGGATATGCTGAAAATCAAGAGTCTGAATACGGATGGCATGAAGGCTGAAGTACTGCCCATTACCTATTATAAAAATACTTCGCTGGAACATGCCATCCAGCAGCTGTTCATCCGGGCAGACCGTGCATACCGGGACGGTGCCAACATATTGATTCTTTCCGACCGGGATGTGGATGAATACCATGTACCCATCCCCTCCCTGCTGGCAGTTTCTGCACTGCAGCAGCATCTGGTGGCAACCAGAAAACGGACTGCGCTGGCGCTGATTCTGGAAAGCGCAGAACCGAGAGAGGTACACCATTTTGCCACTTTGCTGGGCTATGGTGCCTGCGCTGTCAATCCCTACCTTGCCCATGAAACCATCCGGGATCTGATTGATTCCGGCGCACTGGATAAGGACTACTACGCTGCCGAAACGGATTACAACAACTGCGTTCTCCACGGCATTGTTAAAATTGCATCGAAAATGGGAATTTCCACCATCCAGTCCTATCAGGGCTCCAAGATTTTTGAGGCGGTTGGAGTCAGCAAAAGTGTGATTGATGAATACTTCACCGGCACTGTCAGCCGTGTGGGCGGTATCACGCTGAAAGAAATTGAGGACCGCGTAGAAACCCTCCACTCGAAAGCTTTTGATCCTCTTGGTCTGGATACGGAGCAGGAAGTCGAGAGTGCCGGTACCCACTGCATGCGCAGCGGCAAGGAAGAACATCTCTATCGCCCGGAAACCATCCATCTTCTCCAGCTTGCATCCCGGACAGGGGACTATGCAACCTACAAGGAATATGCAGCCTCCATTCATCAGGACGGCAGAAGCATCCATCTGCGTGACATGCTGGGCTTCAATTATCCTGAGGACGGCGGCATCTCCATAGACGAAGTGGAAAGCGTGGAAAGCATCCTCAAGCGTTTCAAAACAGGCGCCATGTCCTACGGCTCCATTTCCCAGGAAGCCCACGAAACCCTTGCCCTTGCCATGAATGCCATCGGCGGCAAGTCCAACAGCGGTGAAGGCGGCGAGAGTCTGGAACGCCTTGCCACCGCAGGAACAGCCGAGGACCGCTGCTCTGCCATCAAGCAGGTGGCTTCCGGCAGATTCGGTGTTACCTCCCAGTATCTGGTCAGCGCCAAGGAGCTTCAGATCAAGCTGGCACAGGGCGCAAAGCCCGGCGAGGGCGGTCACCTGCCCGCTGCCAAGGTATATCCATGGATTGCCAAAACCCGTCACTCCACCCCCGGTGTGGGCCTGATTTCCCCTCCGCCCCATCACGATATCTACTCCATCGAGGATCTGGCACAGCTGATCTATGATCTGAAGAATGCCAACAAGGATGCAAGAATTTCTGTCAAGCTGGTATCCGAGGCAGGCGTGGGCACCGTCGCAGCCGGCGTTGCCAAAGCAGGAGCAGGTTTGGTGCTGATCTCCGGCTATGACGGCGGTACCGGTGCGGCACCGAGATCCTCCATCTACCATGCAGGCCTCCCCTGGGAGCTGGGAGTTGCCGAAACTCACCAGACCCTGCAGCTCAATGGTCTGCGATCCAGAGTTGTCATTGAAACGGACGGCAAGCTGATGACCGGCCGTGATGTTCTGGTAGCCGCACTGCTGGGTGCGGAGGAATTCGGCTTTGCAACGGCTCCCCTGATTACCATGGGCTGCGTCATGATGCGTGTCTGCAATCTGGACACCTGCCCCGTCGGCATTGCTACCCAGAATCCGGAGCTGCGCAAGCGCTTTTCCGGCAAGCCGGAATATGTGGTGAACTTCATGCGCTTTGTTGCGCAGGATCTGCGGGAACATATGGCAAAGCTGGGCATCCGTACTGTGGATGAACTCATCGGCCGCACGGATCTGCTCCATGTAAAATCAGCGGAAGAAATGCCCTCGGCAGCACTTATGGATCTGTCCGCACTGCTCTGCCGGACAGAAGGCAAACAGGAAACTCACTTTGATCCCAATAATGTCTATGATTTCAAGCTGAAGGAAACCGTGGATGAACGCTTGATCCTGAAAAAAATGGGAGCCGCCCTTAAAGCCGGCCACCCCAAGCAGATTTCCATCAAGGTCACCAATACCGACCGGACAGTGGGAACACGCTTTGGTTCGGAGATCACCAAGCAATACGGCAGTTCCCTGCCGGAGGACACCTACCGGGTTGTCTGCACGGGCAGCGGCGGTCAGAGCTTCGGTGCATTCATTCCCAACGGACTGACACTGGAACTGTGCGGCGACAGCAATGACTATTTCGGCAAGGGACTTTCCGGCGGCAAGCTCATTGTTTACCCGCCGAAACATGCAGCCTTCCGGCCGGAAGAAAATATTATCATCGGCAATGTTGCACTCTATGGTGCAACCAGCGGCAAGGCATATATCAACGGCATGGCCGGCGAACGCTTCTGCGTCCGCAACTCCGGTGCCTATGCGGTTGTTGAAGGTGTGGGCGATCACGGCTGTGAGTACATGACCGGCGGCTGTGTCGTTGTTCTGGGCAGAACCGGAAAGAACTTTGCAGCCGGCATGAGCGGCGGTATCGCCTATGTACTGGATGAAGAACGTGATCTGTACATGCGCCTGAACAAGGAGCAGGTTTCCCTTCATGAGGTAACCAACAAGTATGATGTTCAGGAACTGAAACGTATGATTGAGGACCATGTGGAGGCTACCGGCTCCGAAAAGGGACGCAGAGTGCTGGAACAGTTCAGCGAATATCTGCTGAAATTCAAGAAAATCCTGCCCCACGACTATGCCAAAATGCGTCAGGCAATCCTTGCACTGGAAGAAAAGGGCATCAGCACGGAGCAGGCAGAAATCGAAGCCTTCTACCTGACAACTGCAAAGTAAGGGAGGAATGAACAATGGCTAAACCAACCGGTTTTATGGAATATGAACGCTGTCAGAACGGGGATATTGCACCCCTGGACAGAATCCAGAACTACAAGGAATTTCATACGCCTCTTTCTCCTGAAAAGCGTCAGGAACAGGCAGCAAGATGCATGGCGTGCGGCGTACCGTTCTGTCAGTCGGGCATGACCATCAAAGGGGCAGTCTCCGGCTGTCCCCTGCACAATCTGATTCCGGAATGGAACGATCTGCTCTATCACGGACTATATGATGAGGCAGCAAGACGGCTGCTGATGACCAATAATTTTCCGGAGTTTACGTCACGGGTATGTCCTGCACTGTGTGAAGCAGCCTGCACCTGCGGACTGAACGATGCTCCGGTTACTGCGAAGGACAACGAAAATGCCATTATTGAGCACGCATTTTCCAGCGGACTCATGGCACCCAAGCCGCCTTCCCAGCGCACCGGCAAGCTGGTAGCGGTGGTGGGCTCCGGTCCGTCAGGACTTGCTGCTGCAGCACAGCTGAATAAACGGGGACATCTGGTTACCGTATTTGAACGTTCTGACAGACCCGGCGGTCTGCTGATGTATGGCATTCCCAATATGAAGCTGGACAAGGGAATTGTTGACCGGCGAATCAAACTAATGCAGGCAGAGGGTATCCGGTTCCGTACCGGTGTCAATGTGGGCAAGGATATGGAGGCGGCTGACCTGCTCCGGGACTATGATGCTGTGATTCTGGCATGCGGTGCCTCCCAGCCCAGGGATATCCAGGCACCCGGAAGGGATGCTGAGGGAATTTATTTTGCGGTGGATTATCTGAGCCGCACCACCAGAAGCCTCCTTAATTCCGGTCTGGAGGACGGCGACTATGTGAATGCCAAGGGCAAGCATGTGATTGTGATCGGCGGCGGTGACACGGGCAATGACTGTGTGGGTACTGCCATCCGTCAGCAGGCTGCCAGCGTTCTCCAGGTGGAAATGATGCCGAAGCTGCCCGATCAGCGGACAGAACAAAATCCCTGGCCCCAGTGGCCCAGGGTCTGCAAGACCGACTATGGTCAGGAAGAAGCAATTGCCGTGTTCGGCAGCGACCCCAGAGTGTATGAAACCACAGTCAAGGAATTCTATAAGGATGAAACCGGCGCTTTGGCTGCGGTACAGTTGGTCAAGGTTGCCTTTGCCACCAATCCGGAGACGGGCAAACGGGAACTGCAGGAGGTTCCCGGGAGTGAATGGACAGTGCCGGCGGATCTGGTATTGATTGCCGCAGGCTTTCTGGGGACGCAGTCCTACGTTGCCGACAGTTTCGGTGTTGACCTTGATGCACGCACAAATGTGGTCACTGCACCGGGCAGTCATGCAACCAGCACCGAAAAGGTTTTCACGGCTGGTGATATGCACCGGGGACAGTCCCTTGTAGTCTGGGCAATCCACGAAGGCAGAGCCGCTGCCAAAGAAGTGGATCAATACCTGATGGGTTATACCAATCTTCCGTAACGCTTATACTAATCTTTTTTACTCCGGCAGGCAAATCCGTCTCATGTATTCTCATACACTGCCTGCGGCGTTTTCAAATGAGAATAGTATTAGAAGTTACCATAAGGGCACCTCTAAAAACTTGATTTTAGAGGTGGGAGTGTGGGGCAAAGCCCCACAAAATCCGCCTTTTATTCTTTTCCGATTTTGAAAACAGAGGGTTTTTAGAGGTTACTATAAGATATAATTTGACTACTTCCAACATCCCCCTTCTATTTGACAAAATGCCTCCCGGACAGCAATGTCGTCGGGAGGCGTTTTGCAAACAACCCCTGTACGGAACAGTTCCATACAGGGGTTGTAGTTTTCAGCCGTTAATAGGGAGCGTATCAATCAGTTTTACCAGGTACTTCATAATGGCAAGACAATCCGAAGCATTGAGCGCTTCGTTTGCCAGATCACAGTTGGCGTTAACCGCCTGTTCCTGTGACAGTGTTGCACTGCCCATCAAAGCCTGGCACAGCGTAATCACATCCAGGATCTCCACCGCGCCGTTGCAGTCCACATCACCATAAACCGCATTGGAAACGGGATCCGTTGAAGTCTCTGTTACCGGTTCCGTCGCCGTTGTCTCTATGGGCAAAGGATCCGTCTTGCCGGCGCTGTTCAGATTACTGCCCTCGGTATCCGCATAGCTTGCATAGTATTCGGAAACGGAAATACCGGTGCCGTTCACACCCAGCGGACGCTCGTGATCAAGGCTGATATACAGCCCCGTGTCCGTGGTCTGCCACAGGGACGGCTCTACTAAGCCATATTTCTCAGCATCCCAGTTGGCAAACTGACTATCCAGCAAACCGCCGGTATCACCGGAGTTCGGATTCAGGCACCAGAAGGTATGGTTAATATGATTATCAATCATATAGTCCCGCAGGAGCGTCATCCATTTCTGGTTTTCAGCACCATCCATATGACCGCCCCATTCTCCTATCAGCAACGGTGCAATATCTTCTTCTACAATATAGGCCCAGGTATCATACCAGTAATCATCCAACAGCGTCTGGGTTGTAAAATCCTTGTTAAACCATGTCTGCGCATAAACAGAAGGACCGTAGTCATGAGGAGAATACACCACCTTGTTGGTATATTCGCCCAGATCAATGGGATAGTCACGGACACCGCGGAGGTTGCCGCCCCACCATGCCGCATAATACGGCGGATTACTCTCAGAGTCAGGCTGACCCCAGGTAAAGCTGTCATTGCGTACTGACTGCTCCACGCCTTCAATCAGAATCAGGGCATTCGGGTTCTTCTCCAGCATGGCAAGAGCGCATTCCGTTGCAGCATATGCCCAGTTATTTTCATCAGTAGAATCATCCCATTTCGCAGCAGCGGTTCCTTCCTGTCCCTTGCCATGGGGCTCGTTTTTCAGATCATAAGCAATGATGGTATCATCATTGCTGTATTTATCGGCAATCCAGACCAGGGTATCCTGCCACATTTCAGTGGTCACCTCACGGCCGTCCGCCATAATTGCCATGGTGTCGGCAGAGCCGGCAGCTTCATTGTAGTACCAGACATTGTAGTTATGTCCGGAATTGTGTGCGGCAGGGCTGTGTACATCCAGAATCACCTTGATGCCATAGGTCTTGCATTTTGCCATAATGACATCAAAAATTTCCATACTGTTCTTGAGCACACCGGATTCATCCAGAAAATCCGGGTTGATCACATAATACGGTGCATCATTGCCAGCAGAAACACTGGAAACGGCATTAGGGGTTCCCTCCATCCAGGAAACCAGCAGCTCCGTGGAAATCGGGATACGCAGACAGTTAAAGCCATGATCCGCAACGGTAGAAAGCAGATCATCAATATCCGCACTCCAAAGGCCATGAGCACAGTTTTCACCGCAGTTAAACCCGAACCAGTTGGCACCCGTCAGCCATACCTCGTTTCCATCCTTGTCATACAGACGGCTGCCCACAGCATGGAGCCAGTCGTCATTGCCGTCATCAGCTGCCTCCGATTGCAGAAAACTGCCTGCATTGGAGGACAGGGTGCTGGCACAAAGCACAAGCGCAGCGGTGCAGGCTGCCAGTCTTTTCAATCCTTTCATACAATTACCTCCTCGTTTTATGATAATGAAACGCTCCGTCCCGTCCGGCGGGAAAGCAGCAATTACCCGGCGCACATTCATACGGCAGACATTCCATTGATCGTACCATCTTCTGGCTGACCCCACAATCCCCTGTATTCCAAAATAGGGAACGTGGATTTATTTGACACGCCACCTCCGAAAAGCCTTCAGAGGTTTTTACATATTCTTATTGTACCGCATTTTTCCCTGTTTGTCAATATTGTCCTTCTGTATTTTTCTGTGTACCCCGGCAATGTCCCGCTCCAGCCTGTCGTGACGGACAAGCAGCATTCCGGACATGAAAATCAGGCACCAGACTGCCATGATATTCTGCGATGCAGCATGGGGCACACAGGTGCCGGTATCGGCAAGACTCACCGACAGTTCTCCCAATCGGCAGAAATGAAGCAGCCCCTTGCAAAGCCAATAGGACGCTGCTGAAGCCGCCAGCCGCCAGCCCCAGAACCGCAGCCAGGGAAATGCCCCCTCACAAATGGCAGCCAGCTGGCAATGGACACAGATACCACCAAAGGACAGCAGCGCCGCCGCCCAGGGCAAACTTCCGCCCTGCCGGAGGAAATCCGGGAGACAGCTGATTTCCAGCAGTGCGGCTCCCGCTTCCGACAGCTGCCGGGGCATTCCCGGAAGGAATCCGGCCAGGGATGCTGCTGCATCGGCAATGCCGCTTTCCCGAAGAATTGCCATCAACGCCCCAAAGCAAAGAATCATGCTGCAGATTTTCCACATGGCGGAAGCGCCGCTGTCCACTGCCTCCGTCAGGTGGCGTGCCTCCAGGCGAAACGGCATTTCCGCTCCTTGGGAAATCCGGTAATCACAGCGCCTCGCCAGAAGAATGCCCCCCAGAAGATTTGGCAGGATCACAGAAAACAGGAGCACCCAGCCAATCCGTACATCCAGTCCCAGCCCGGTGCAGAGAGTTCCCATGAGGAATGCCGGACCGCACCCGAAACAGACACACAGCAGTTCCTGTTTCTGCTTTTCTGTGATCTGTCCCTCACGCTGCAGGCTGCCGAGGAGCTGTGCCCCTACAGGGTAACCGGCAATCTGGGAAAACAGCAGTACTACAAGCAGGGAACCTTCCAGATGAAAAAAGCGCCGGCTGGCGGCATTAAGGGGTTTCGACAAAAGCCGGAGCAGGCCCGTCCGTACACACAGGGAGGACAGAATGGAGTACAGGTACAGGGAAGGAATAATGACAGTCACGCATCGCTCTCCGGCAGCAATAACCGCTGCTGCCGTCTGCTGATAATAGCATACTGCCCCCGCCATCAGCAGACAGAGGAGCAGTGCCGGAATATTGCTTTGTTTCATTGCATTCACCCGCTGTATCCTATGCATCAATATTCCGGCATATTCGCATAACCGCCCGATTCCCGTCATACCATGGAATGAAACAACCTCTGCGCACAGAAGCGCAGAACAGTGAGGTGATCGTTTGCGTAAGGACATGAAACGGGTCGTACAGGGCTGGGTTTATCTGGATACCTATCTGCATCTTCGGGGGAACCAGGAGCTTCGGGTGGAGAACTGCATCCGGATTCTGGAGTATAATGAAGTGCTGGTGCGGCTGCAGACCAGGGACATGATCCTGGAAATCTGGGGCACCCATCTGCGTGTCTACGATTATAATGATAACAGCGTTATCGTCAGAGGAACCATTTCCTCAGTGTCGCTGGAAGAAAAGAGGTAGCATTATGAAATTCCAGCTCTGCGATATCAGCGATGTCCGTGCCGAGGGGCGTCGGCTGTATGCCTTTATCAATGCCATCCGGCACAGCGACATGATCTGTACAGGGCAGTACTGCAAAGGGGAACAGTTTTTTTGCCGCATCCGGACCAGGGACAGCCAGGCACTCCGAGAGCTTGCCGAACGCTACGGCATTACTGCAGAAATCATACCCCATCCGTCCCTTCAGCAAAAGCTGCGCCGTTACCGGCTTCGGCTGGGGATTCCCATTGGCATATTGCTGTGTGCAATACTGATCTTTTATTATTCCAACACCATTTCCGTCATTGAGCTTCAGGGCGTCGAAACCGTCTCCGGTGAGTTGATTCTGACAATCCTGGAGGAGGAAGGGGTGGAACAAGGAACATGGATCTCCGGAATTGACTTTACCCACTGCGAACGGCGGATCAGAGCAGCTGTACCCGGCGTTGCCTGGGTGGGTATCCGGCATACGGGAAGCAGGCTGGTTGTGGAAATCAGTGAATCCACGCCCAAACCGGAAATGCTGGACACGCACATGCCCTGCAATATCGTCTCTCTGTATGATGCGCAGATTACAGATGTGAAGGTGTACAGCGGTCATCTGACAAAGCTTCTTGGGGACGGGGTCGCAGCCGGGGAAATGATTGTCAGCGGTGTTTTTGAGGATGAAAAGGGACACGTCACCTACCACCATGCACTGGCGGAAATCACTGGCATTTATACGAAAGAAGCAGAACTGACAGAATACTTTGAAACCACCGTCACAGAACCAACCGGGAACAAGCAGCAGCGAAATTTTTTCCAGCTATTTTCTATCCGGATTCCCCTCAATCCGGGGAAATGCAGCTTCGGCAGCTGTACGGAATCAGAGGCATACATTCCCTACTCCTTCTGGGGTCACGAGCTTCCCTTCGGAATCATGCAGCAGAGTTTTTATGAAACCAAAACAGAAACGTTCCTGCGGACGGAGGAGGAAACACGGCTTGCTCTCAATGCATCCATAGTCCGGTATGAAAAGAATTTTCTCTCCGATGTGACCATCCTTGACCGTGAAATGACCTATTCTACAGATGAAACCGGCATTACCTGTCATCTGATTTACACTGTAGAGGGAGAGATCGGGACAGTATCGGATATCTATGTGAAGTAATCTTCACCCGCCGGTCTGAATAGATTGACAGTTTCTTACTTTCTCATACGCCGCCTGCGGCGGCTATGGAAATCATCATGATTTTCAAATGAGAATAGTATCAACAGAGATTTTTAAGCACGGTGTTCATAAAAAAGTTTTAGAATAGCACCTCCGATCATCTGTGCGGAGGTGCTATGCGTTATTATTGACAAAGAGACTGCTTTATTGTATAATGGTTACTAAGATAAACTGGAATTTGCGCGGAGCCCGCGCCGGCATCATTCTCCCAATGCCGCTTTGCGGCAAAGGTCGAAGCCGGGAGCCCCTGCTGGCAGGATTTCTCCAATGCCGCCTGCGGCGGCAAAGGTCAAAAAGGGTACTATGATAAATCGGAATTTGAACAAACAGAGGGTGAATCATAATGGACATAGAAGCAAGTATTAACGCAACAAGGGAGAGCTTTGAACAAAGTTTTTCTTCCGGAAACTTCTATAATAAACAGACTCAGGATTCAGAGCATTTGGAACAAATAATGAATTTTCTTCCGATAAAGAACGGAATGAAGATACTTGACCTCGGAGCAGGAAGTGGCTATATGTCGTTTCCAATAGCAAAAAGTAATGCTTCGTGTAAAATTATTGGATTGGATATTGTTTTAAATACTCTGGCGGCAAATCGTGTCAGAGCCGATAAAGAAGGTTTGCGTAACCTTTCTTTTGTATGTTATGATGGGATAGAGTTTCCGTTTGAAACAAATAGTTTTGATATGGTTATAACAAGATATGCCTTACATCACTTTCCAAATATAGATTATAGTATCAGTGAAGTGGCTAGGGTTCTTAAAACCGGCGGAAGTTTCTTTATTTCTGATCCATGCCCGAATGATTGTGACAATGACAGATTTGTTGATGAATATATGCAGTTAAAAAAGGATGGGCATATCAAATTTTACACTGAAGACGAGTGGCGTGATATATGTGGAAAATGCGGAATGGAATGGACTTCTTCTTTTAAAAGCAAAATTCGTTTTCCTAAGAAAAAGGAAACAGCATATGGATATGAAGATGTATTGAAAAAGCATGACAGGTCAATTGTTGAAAGTTATAATTTGATTGAAACTGATACCGAAATTTATATTACTGAAAATGTAAATAATATTGTGTTTGTGAAGATGTAATTGATATTTTAACTATATAATACACAGACAAATTCTGATTTATCGTAGTAACCTTTTCGACCTTTGCCGCCGCAGGCGGCATTGGGAGAAATCCTGCCAGCCGGGGCTCCCGGCTTCGACCTTTGCGGCAAAGCCGCATTGGTCGAATGATACCAGCGCGGGCTCCGCGCAAATTCTGATTTATGCGAGTAATACAATGACAAAAACAAGCCCGAAAGCGGTGCTTTCAAACTGCTTTCGGGCTTAAAGCATCTACATAGACATTCACGCTTAAAGGCACCCTTTATTTTTGCCCAGATTAATTCGTCTCGATTTTCTTTCCCATTGCACCTTTTTATAAAAAATGTGGTATAATGGTTTAAGTACATAAACCTATGGACGGAGGTGCAATATGAAGTCATGCGCAGAAGAACGCCAGGTGCTTGCAAGGGAATTTCTGGAATGCAGAAAAGCCATCATTGCACTGGGCGATGAAACAAGACAAAGTATTATTATGACACTGCTGCAAAGCGAAAAGGTCGGACTTCGGGTGGGTGAGATCACCGAAAAAACGCACCTGTCCCGACCGGCAGTTTCCCATCATCTGCAGATTCTGAAGGATGCCAAAATTGTAGCAATGCGCCGGAAGGGTACGATGAATTTCTATTACATGCGTGCGGACGAAACAGAATGGGGCAAATTAAAAAGGCTTATCAACCATATTGATGCCATCGTTCAGCATGCAGCCGAGCAGAATTACCCGGACAATCAACTCGGAAAGGAAGATGAATAAATTAATGTTGTTGGAATTTATCATCTGTTTTATTGCCGGGATTGGTGCAGGGCTTGGAACCGGCTTTGCAGGAATGAGTGCAGCGGCGGTCATCAGCCCCATGCTGATTACGTTCCTTGATGTGCCGGCTTACCAGGCAGTCGGGGCTGCACTGGCAAGCGATGTTCTTGCCAGCGGCGTATCGGCGTATACCTATCATAAAAACAAAAATCTTGATATCAAAAACGGGCTTGTCATGATGTTCTCCGTGCTTATTTTTACCCTCGTGGGGAGCTTGCTCGCAAGTCTGATTCCACAAACAACAATGGGCACATTTTCTATGATAATGACGCTGCTGCTGGGTATCAAATTTATTGTGAAGCCGGTTATGACCACAAAAGAAAAAATGCAGGAGGTTTCCGCCAAAAAGAGAGTGATACAGTCCGTTGTCTGCGGAATGATAATAGGGCTGATTTGCGGATTTGTAGGTGCGGGCGGAGGAATGATGATGCTTCTGATTTTAACGACTGTGCTGGGATACGAATTAAAAACCGCAGTGGGAACAAGCGTCTTCATTATGACTTTTACTGCACTCACCGGAGCAGTTTCTCATTTTGCCATAGGCGGTATGCCCGATAGTTCCGTCATGATTTTTTGTGTTCTGTCCACCTTGCTCTGGGCAAGAATTGCGGCAAAATTTGCAAATAAAGCTGCCCCCAAAACCTTGAATCGTGCTACGGGTGTGGTTCTCACCGTTCTTGGCACTGCAATGATAATTGTAAACAAACTATCATAAGGAGAGTTTTGATATGGAAATTAATGAAGCAATCGTACAGCGGCACTCTGTCAGAAGCTATCTGGACAAGCCCATTCCTGCGGAAATCGTTTCAGAACTTGCAGCTGAAATCACAGCATGCAACAGAGAAAGCGGACTGCATATTCAGCTTGTGACGGAGGAGCCGGAAGCATTCAGCGGATTCATGGCACATTACGGAAAATTCAGCGGTGTGAGAAATTATATTGCACTGATCGGCAGAAAAGCCTCTGATCTGGACGAGAAGCTCGGTTACTATGGGGAACGGATTGCCATCAAGGCACAGCAGCTTGGACTGAATACCTGCTGGGTTGCCATGACCTTCAGCAGAAAAAAGAGCAAATGTATCGTGGACAAGGGAGAAAAACTTGTTTGTGTGCTGTCCCTGGGGTATGGACGGACGCAGGGCATCGCTCATAAAAGCAAACCAATGGCGCAGCTTTGTACTGCATCGGCGGAAATGCCTGACTGGTTTCAAAAGGGAATGGCGTGTGCCATGCTGGCGCCCACTGCCATGAATCAGCAGAAGTTTCTGTTTGCTTTGGATGGAGAGAAAGTATCGGTAAAGTCCATGGGCGGATTCTATGCCAAAGTGGATCTGGGTATTGTCCAGTATCATTTTGAGGTCGGATCCGGAAGAAAGATATTCGGTATATCGGGCACTTGATATGAATCCCCACAGCTGCAATATACCTGTTGAAGTGGTGGAATTCACAGCAGGACTTGTATCAATAAGAAACGGCGGACAGAATTGTCCGCCGTGTTTTGCTCCTATCCGATGATGTGCCGCATCATCCATCCGGAGTTCCTTGCCACCTGTTCCGGCGTGTGTGCGCAGTCTGCCAATGCCAGCATACGGATATGCTGGAGCACGCCGGGCCCCTCCAGCAGCGTACCGCCAGTGTCCCGCAGCAAACCTACGGACCACGCATCACTATAGACCAGATTGTTCTGCAGTGTTCCTGCCTTGATACCGTCAACATACAGGGTATTTAGGCCATCCGCTGTTCTTGTCAGCGCCGCTGCATGATAGATTTCCGATGTGGCGGAGGAGGCAATGCCGATGCCGCACTGGTCGGAACCGATGGTATCCGCTTCTGCCCAGCCTTCTATCTGAATACTGAAAAAACCGCCATTGACTCCCCATTGTCCGACAGAACCAATGATAATCGGATTCTTCCTGGTCAGTCCGACTGGTTCCGTCCGGAACACCGCATATACCGTGCGCTCCGGCGTATATGCGGACCCGAATGTTCCGTAGCTGCTCCCCGTACCGTATACGCCCGCCGCACCGTCTGCCTGCGGCACCATGCCAGTCCATGCGATATTCTCACCGCTGCCAAGGTTTGTCCAGCTCTCCGCTGTCAATCCCTGACGAAAGTCGAAATAGTCCGTAATACCGCCCATTTCCGGCATCCACTGATCATCCTCTCTCTGCCAGATCAGCTGTGCGCCGTAATATACAGCCTGCACCGGCTCCTCCCCGATCCGGATATCCTTTGCTTGGTTGAGTATCATAGCTCCACCTTCCTCTCTTAAATTTGGAACGTATGTTCCTATTTTATTCTATCACAGAATCGGAAATTTGTCAAACATTTTTTCGATGTATAGCACATTCGCCGTGCCTTCCCTCCAATATACCGTCAAATAAAAAGCCAGAACCCCGTACCAGAGTACGGGGTTCTGATCATGTAATTGGTTTTTAAAATTTTCCAAACCTTAGGCTTTCATAGCAGTAGTTCTTCTTATTTCTTATTGAAATGCTTATCCAATATTTCACCCTGTGCCTTAACCTGTTGATTGAGATGATGCCGCTGAACAATTCCGGCAATGTTCGCCAAATTTTGGTCTCGCCGCAGTTTTGCAAGTTCTTCATTACCATCCTCAATGGCCTCATACACGGAACAAAAGCCGGACATCATGGAAGAATGCATACTATTTATGGCTTCTCTTACCATTTGAGCGGACTGAGCAGTAATCAGCCGCTGCCTGTCCCTGTCCAATAGCTCAGTTGCATAGCGGATATCATGGTCGGAAGAATGCATATCGTCATAAAGCCAGCGCAATATCCAAAGCTCCCGATACGTGATAGAAATAAGCTTTGTTGTATCATAGAGTTGTTCCAATGTCTCTTGGTTAAGCTGCAAATCTTCTTCAAGCATTGCAATCTTTTTTGCTTGCACCTCCTTCCAATGGGTAAGCTCTTTATTGTAATTCGGCACTATGATTGTCTGATAGTGTTCCAAGTCGGATTTGTATTTCGCGTCAATTTCTGCCTGCTGCCTTGCAATATCATCCTTTATTTGCTGCTGCTCTTCCGCTGCTTTTTGTCTGGCTTCTTCTACAGCCTGCAGATACGCTTTGTCCATCGCCAGCTGACGATCCTTTTCCTGTTTTACTGCCCTATATTTCTTAAAATAAGAAGTATATATAAAGTACCATAGGTAAATACCGCAGGTAACCCATGTAAAGAATATAATTTTTATAATTTCTGTTAAATTCCCTTTTAAGGTATCAGATAAGTAGTTCAAATAACTGTAATTGGATTTTTGCAATGGCGGCATCTGAGGATGGATTTGTGGTAGTTCCAGCACTTTATGGATGGGTGCCGCAGGAAGCGGTTTGAACGCCGCATTTCTTTGTTTCGTTAATTCTTCACGTTCAATTTGAATTGCTGTGGTCAGCGTCATGGCGTCCCGAACGATCTCAGTTTCTTCTTGCTGTGTGTATTTACTCATGGTAACCTCTAAAAACCTCCTGTTAATAAAATCAGAAAAAAAGATGGATTTTGTTAGTATTCTTTCCTTTCGTATGCTTTTGCCAATTCCTTCAGCATGCAACAGCACATTCCGGTTTATACTCTCTGCAAACACTGGTATTATCCCTGGTTATCAGATCAACGCTCATTTTTCGCCAGAATGTACTCTTATTATACATGATAACAGTGAAAATGTCAAGTATAATTATCATTATGATAATGCAATATCTTTCTGATTGTTGTATTATCACTATAAGAGGTGATCGCATATGTCAAAAGAACTGTTTTGTTTGGGTGAAAAGATTAAATACTTGCGAGAAAGTGCAACTCTGACACAGGCTGAGCTTGCTCGGACATTAGGTTTATCTCGTTCAGGTGTCAATGCCTGGGAAATGGGACTCTCCATTCCATCCACGCAATATATTGTAGAGCTTGCAAAAATTTTTCATGTTTCTGCGGATTATCTTTTAGGCATAGAAGATACTTCTACAATCTCAGTAAAGGGGCTGACGGAAAAGCAGGTTTCCGTTGTACTTGATGTCATACAATGCTTTAGAAGTCATGAATAGCATGCAAACCTGATACTCATCCTCCAAACTGTAATAAAAATTACAGTTTGGATGGGGAAGCTGTGACTCCGTACCTGCAAAAAAACAAACTGCCCGGGAAGTCTGCACTTCCCGGGCAGTTTTCTGCTATTTCATCGCTGCTCTGTATTTTTCTGCATCCCAGTTCAGGAGGAAGTTCCTTTCTTCGTCCTCCAGCTCCAGCAGATTTCCGCCGGAGAGCCAGATCTGTGCTGTGAAATCCAGCATACAGGCGATATCCCGGGCTGCCTTCACGTTCTCCGCAACGGCAAACAGATAGCCCTCCGCAAGAACAGCCTTCACCATGCCATACTGCGCACAGTGACTGTGCAGCTCCTGTGCATTGACCTGCTCCAGCACTGCAATCCGGCTGCCGCAATAGACCACACAGTCCGGAGAATAGGCATGCCCCCATGCGCCATGCGCCTTTGCTGCTGCTTTTGCAGCAGCGGGGGAATTGACACGGTAAGCAATCAGCCCGGGCTGCACCTCCTGCAGAGCAGCAAAGAGCCGCTGGCCGATCTCCACTGCTGCCGTATCAAGACCGAGAGAGCTGTCCACTCTCTTTACAACCTCCTGCTGGAGGCGCACAGCCTCTTCCAGCGTATCCGCACTGACCACCATGCCGTGATTTTTTAAGAACATCAGCCGTTTATCAGGCTTGTCCTGCACCGCTGCATAGTATTTCTTTGCAAGCCGGATACCGGGCGTCGCATAACCAATTATGACCGCCTGGGGAAACAGCCTCTGCAATGCATCCATGCCGCCCTCCCTTGCCGCATACATGGTCACGCCCAGTGGATGGCTATGCATTGTGTATCGATGGGTCACTGAATGCAGAAAGGTCTCAATGGAAGGTCTGCCGCCCTGTACGAGTGTTTCGGAAAGAATCTCCTGCTCTCTGGCATTCTCCACCTCTCCCCGGCTGAAAATATCCACAATTTTACCATAATCCACAACTGCATATCCGCTCTGCTCCGTCACATCTGTGAGCTGACAGCCGGATGCCTTCACCAGCATGAACCGGTCATCGAGCTTCACCGAGGTGTTGCCGCCGCCTGCCTGCACCAGGCGTTCATCCTGCCCGGTAAGCTTGGAGATATAGGACAGCTCCCTTGCCCTTTGCAGATCAAATTCCATGGCATTTTCCTCCTCAGTCAAAATATTGCTGCCAGATTGACAGATTGTGTGCTTTGGTACAGACAGCATCCGGAAGGATCCCGTTTTCCTTGAGATACTGCGCATGCACCGCAATCTCCTCCGGTCTGCCCTGCAGCTCCGGGGAAACGATGCAGATGCGGTAGCCGAGGGCTTTCAGCTCTGCGTAATTCTCCTGCGTCAGCGGACATTTTGTGAAGCAGTCCGCCCAGACCCACTGTGCGCGCCCCGCCATTGCCCGGATGGTATCAAGTCCCTCGAATTCCGAGAAGCGAAGGGCTGTATTGGTGATCCCCTTCTGAGAGAGGAGGAAAATCATGGGAAAAGAGCTGTCAAGGAAGAAATACTCCTTCACGCCGGCAGCCTGCACAAGAGAGAGCGCCTTTTCTTCGATGCGCTCACTCTTGATGTTGAGAATCAGTATTCCATGGTGATAGGATTTCAGATATTCCTCAAAATCCTCCCCGGGAGTGAAGGGATCATGCTCCAGATAGATTCTCCCGTCAATACCGTCCCTGAGGTCGATTTCTGCACCGTACTGTTCCGGAATATCCGCAAGCGACAGGGCACGGTTGACTCTGTGGCAGATATACTGCATTTATCTCACTCCATTCTTTTTAAGCTTTATACTATAGTCTGCGGTGCGCCTGATAAACTTCCACTTCGCCTTCAATCCGGTGTTCCATTTTGAACTGCCGTGAATGCGCTCCGGAAACTGCACCGGGAATCTCACCATTTCCAGGTTCTTTTTCTTCGCCATGTAGAAGGCATACAAATCGAGGGAAAAATCGTAAGGCGGATTCTCCCATTGCCGGAAAAACTCCCGGCTGAAGAGATTCGGCTGGGCATTGATATCATGGAGCCACCTGCCTGTCAGCAGCAGCTCCAGCACGCTCATGCCGAAGGTGAAAAACCTATCGCTGAAAGGCCTTCCCTTACGGTTCCCCTTTACATACAGCTTCGGGTTTCCGTTACGGGAGAGCACCAGATCTGCCGCATGGAGCACATCCGAAGGATCGGTCTGCAGATCGGCATGCGTCCAGCCGAGGAACTCCCCTTTTGCTGCACGCAGTCCTGTCAGAATCCCATAGCCGTAGCCCTGATTGACTTCCACTGCTGCCTTTACTGCAAAGGGGTATGCCGGCAGAAGTGCATCCAGCACCTGGGCGCTGCCATCCGTGGAACCGTTGTCCACGAGGACAACCTCTATATTCTTCCGTTCTCCGATGCATTCCGCAAAACGCCGGAGCAGGAGCGGAAGATTATCTTTTTCATTGTAGCAGGGTATTACAATGGAAAACAGCATGGTCATGCCTCCTTTTTCCGGAATACAAAAAATTTCTGACCGAGAAAATTCATCACCGTACTTACACCCGTGGCCGCCAGAAAGGCAAGCAGCTTCATTCCAAGCCAGCCGAGCACCAGCCTGTTCACCAGGGTATTGGCCAGAGCGGAAACAGCGTAGAGAAGGATGTACCTGACAACTTCAAGGGGTGCAAACTGCTTGCTCTCGAATGTCCAGAGCTTATTGATGACAAAGCCCACCGCAGCACCCAGTACATAGGAAACGGCCTTTGCCGGGCTGACCTCCAGCCCGATTGCCATCAGAAGATGGTAGCTCAGGAAATCCACCAGCACCGCCGAGCCGCCGCCCACAAGAAAGCGCAGGATCTCCCGGAGATTGAACTGTTCCCTTCCCTTCATGCCATCATTCCTTTCAGAATTTCAGATAGTGCCCGGTAATCGGCTGCATGGATACTGTGGCGGCAGTCCGTGCCAAACTGGACTGCCCGGATACCGAGTGCTTCTGCGCCGAGAATATCTTTTTGATAGTCGTCGCCGATCATAACCGCCTCCTCCGGTGCAGCACGGAGCTTTTCCAGCAGCAGCCGATAGGGCACGGGGGACGGCTTTTCCGCACCGCTCTCCTCACTGGTCACCATGGCATCGGCAATATCCGGAATTCCCAGCCGGATAAGCTTGCGCATCTGGATATGTGCAGTCAGATCCGTACAGAAGCCGAGCTTCGCACCGCTCGCCCGGATTTCCTGCAAAAGCGCAAGGGCTCCGTCAAAAGGCCGCATCTGCGCAAGATAGGCATTCCAGTAGGCATTGTATAGCTGTAGGGCGTGCTCCGCTGTAAAACAGCCGCACAGTTCACAGATCCGCTGGGAATAGAGCATCCGGTTGTGGCAGGCGGCAGTGCCGGCAGTATGTGCCTTTACATGCTGCTTCGCCCTGGAAAGCAGAGAGGCAAATGCATCCGCAGAGAGGGGCTCCCCTGTGATTCCGGAGAGCACCCTGCGCATTTCCTCCTCCCCTGCACTGTCACAGGGCGCATAGGGGTAGAGGGTATCGTCAATATCGAATAAAACTGCACGAATCATATATCACCTCTGAGCTTGGAACGGATTGCCTGAATCAGAATCAGCTTGCGGACGCCATCGGAACTGTCGTCTGCCGCAAACGGCTCACTGAGAATATCATAGCCATGCTCAAACACCTCCGTGAAAATCAGCCCGAAATCCACATCACCCAGCGAGGCATTCTCCGAGGGTCGGAATTCCACAATCTGATAGCTGAAATCATCCGAAAATTCATAGGAAATCCTTGCGCCGACCTCACGCAGCGCAGAAACCACATCCTCCATATCAATCTTGGTGCTGATGCGGATCTGCATGCCGACTGTCCGGGTTTCCGCATCATCCAGGAAATAGCGGATGACAATATCCGCAAACTCCTTCTGGGGATAGATGTACCGGCGTGCATCCTCATAGCGGGACTGAATCTGCCTGAGGATTTCCTCACGGGTATGTCCCCGTTTAGCTGTGTCCCTTCCCATTTTCCAGAGCAGGCGCAGCTCCTCATCCGCCTCAGTGTAGATCTTCAGGTCCACACTATTCCGCAGCTGCGGCAGATAGAAGATCAGCAGTCCGCTGATGGAAATGAACCGGCATGGATGCACCGTCCGCTTGGCAGTAAAATGCCCGGTATTATGGTCATACTCCACACGCTTGATGGATTCGCCGTTCTTGAGACGGCGGATGTCCATTGCCTGGCGGTAGAGATAATTTGCCTGGGGATTGAGATGGGTATAGGTTTCCCAGTTCCGGTCGCCGCGTTCCCACTTGTGGTCACCGTCGCCTTCAATCCGGAGAAAATTCTTTGGGGAAAACATCCTGCCAAGACTGTCCTGAAGGGTGCTCTTGCCTGTGCCGCTGTCACCGCAGATGCCGATAACAAACGCCTGGTTATGGAAATTATACATGCTGTTGCCCACAATGCAGAACCGGTGCATCAGGTACATCATGTAGATCAGTGTCGCAGTGAGCAGCGTAAAGCAGATATTCTGCAGCATGGGTACCTCCAGCTTCAGGAAGCTGCAGTCCGTCGTCAGGAAATACAAATCCACCGCACCGTTCTCCGCCCGGTGAAAGAACAGGAAGTAACAAAGATATAAAACCTGGAGCAGTCCGAAGCACAGCATACTGTGCTTGTACCCGTTGGAACGGAGAATGAAATCCGCAATGAAAATCACCACCCACATGTACCAGCCCGGCATGGGGGCACACAGCGCAAGGAAAATCGTAAAGATCAATCCGCCCATTCCATACAGAAGATCACTGTTGATAAAGTTCAGGTTCATGGTGTACAGGTAGACAATCACCACGGCAATGAGCGCAACATAAAGTTTCAGATCTCCGTAAGATAAATACAGTGAAAACAGTGCGGACTGCGCTGAATTGAACACCACGCCGTCGAGGAAGCCCTCCCCGTAGAAGGGCATTATGCACGCCAGTCCGACGCCTGCAATAATGCCAAAATAGGCTGTGGTTCTTGGGGCGCCGTAATGCTTGTAAATATAGATTGCTATCAGGGGCAGAATCGCTGCAATATGAAATTTGGACAGAAGTGACAGTGTCAGGAAAAGCGCCGATAAACAGAAATGCTTCGGTGAGTTCACCTCTGTCAGGTACAGCATTGACAAAAAGAGCAGTGCCGTCGGCACAAGATCCAGCTGACTATGCATACAGGTCACATAGAGCGTGAGCGGCGAAGCAAAATAGATCAGTGCTGCGCTCACCTGTTTTTCAGGGTACATCCTGCAGAGTCTCCGGAATACAAGGCAGTCCATCACAAGCAGGGGCAGCTTAAACAGGATATTATGTAAGAACAGCGGCGCACCCGGCATCAGCATGCACAGGCCTTCTCCCACGGACATCACCAGCAGCATGACGGGCGGATAGGGAAAATTCATATCCAGCCCTTTGTCATAGAAGCTTTGATAGGGATTGGAAAAGCCATCCTTCCAGCCGCTGAGGAATTCGTTCAGAAACGGCTCAAACATCGCATTCTGATAATCAGAAGAGAAAAGCCCCATTGCCAGAAGCTTCACTGCAAGCAGCACCGCCACCAGCACCGCAAACCACCGGGGTTGGTTCAGCAGTGATTCAATCCGCTGGCTGAAATGCCGGACTGTTGGTAAAAGCTCTCCAGTAGCTAAGCGTTTTTTCATAGTTTTCATAATCCTCGGGGGTCCCCCATCCAATATATCTCTCTATTTCAAATACTCTTGTATCCAGCCCGTTTTTTACACAGTAGTGAATGACCTGATCAACGTAGAATTCACCGTTAACACGGTCATCCGCCTCAATCATCTCCTGGACGCAGCGGACAAAATCACGCCCCCTGCGGAACCAGAAGGACGCCACAATGGCATGATCGTTCAGCGGATTGGCGGAGATGGGCTTTTTGACGGAAACGCCGGTCACCCGGTCGCTATCGCCGTCCACCCGCACCCATCCATAGGCATTGGGATTGGTCAGCACCGCCCCATGGTGCCGATAGGTGAAGACCAGCACCTCCGCCTTGGCGGACAGCCTGGCAAAGGCTGCTTTATCATATACCATACCGTTGTCACAGCCGGCAATGAAAAGAGGTTCATTGTTATCAATCCGCTCCTTGGCAAGCAGACAGGTACACGCCTGCCCCTCGGTAAGGTGATCCACCCCGATCAGCACTGCCTCCGGAAAATGATTCAGAATTACAGGACGGATGTCCCGGTCATAATCCGTCCGGATGACAAAGATCGGCTTGGTTACACCCTCTGCGCATTCCAGCACATCCCGCATGGCACAGATCACCATGGGATACTGCTTCCCGTCACGGCGTTCCGTTGTAGGAATCAGGGGCTTAAGAAGCGGATATCCGGCATCGGCAAAGCGCTTTCCTGCGCCTGCCATGGGCATTAACACATTCATTCTTCATACCTCCGTGTCTGCTGCGTCCAGAACAGATAGTCCTGCAGATCCTCCGGCGTTCCCCACTGACAGAAGAACTCCACATTCACCGGAACCCAGACCTTTCGCCCATCCTCTACGAGAAAATTATAGGGCAGGCTTGCGTAATGTTCCCCATTCAGTGTCTGGCCGCAGTCCATCTGTTTCCGGAAATAATGCTTGAGCAGGGCACCCGTGCGGAAATAATATACGCCGGGGGAATGCCTTGCTTTCGTCTTATCTGCTTCAAACGAGAACTTCTCCCGGATTTCCACGAGATTCTCGTCCTCATCCACAAGGCAGGAGGCATAAAGGTTCTTCTCCGGCAGAAGATGGGGATGGAAGCCGCTGTAACACGGCACAGCTCCGTCACAGCCTCGCTCTGCCGCTTTACGGCAGAAGGCAGCATAGTCCCAATCCATATAGAAATCACAGTAATTGACAATACACGGCTCATCGTCACCGATTGCATCAGCTGCACGAAGCACATCACAGACGGGTCCCTGTTTAACCCAGTTGTGAACGGCATAGATCCGCCCCTGGGGCGCCAGCGCCTCCAGAAAGGGACGCATCTCCGGAATCGAGCGCAGATGCTCCTCCCGGCAGACAAACAGAAAATCGGTTTCGCCGGGATACATGCCCTTCACAATCCATTCGATAATGGGTCTGCCCTGTACCCGGATGAGCGGCTTGAGTTCCTGATAGCCGGCTGCCACAAAACGTGAACCGTAGCCGGTCATGGGGATGATAATTTTCATGATTTCTTCCTCCCTGCCCTGAACAGCACGGCAATCATCACAAAGAACAGCAGTACAATGACTGCGGCAAAGATAAAGCTGATGCCGCTCAATGTATCCTGATAAGAAAGGTGTATTGTCGCATTCGTCATACCATCGGCATGGATCACAGTATTGCCATCCTCGTTTTGGCTGACGGTAAGCTGTGTCCGGCCGCCCTGTGCATCCTCGCTCCAGGCGGTCAGTTCCTCTTCATAGGAAAAAGACAATGTATAGGAATCCGCACCATTGGCAGCAAAAGAAAGCGTATCCATGCGCTCACTTGTCAGCGGAAGTGCCGTACCTGCACCATCGCGGCACAGACTGTTCACACCCTCAAGAACAATCACATCGTAATATTCATTCACAGAACGAACCTCTGCAACAGAGATGCCGTCCAGATAGTCCAGCGACTCCAGCACCAGCCCTGTGAAATCCGCATTCTCCAAATCGGGCTGCGCCCGCTGGAACCGCCGGTAGGAATCCGTGCTCTCCCAATCACCATAGCCTTTTGCATAATAGGAGAAAACCGTGTCCTCCACTTCCTTCTGGACGAAGATATACTTGACGGAATTGGCTATAAGCTGGGCTTCTGTCTCCTCCGGGAAGTGCTCGGCATTCTGTATAAAATAATATGCCATGCCGCAGTTCACCATTCGGGTGTAAAGATGATTGAAATCATACAGTGCATCGAACTGATGCAGATGCTCCTCCGGGGCAGAAATCTCGTAGCCGCCAAGAGAATAGATTCCCATGGTGGTTGCAAAATTGCGCAGGAAGCCGTTATCATAATGGAACGTATCGGGCATGACATACACATCCGTCTGACATAATGTCATATATCGGTAGATATCCAGATCAGGAGTCTGCGCCTCCTCGATTGCCTCTCCGCTGGCAATTTCCTCCGAAAGAGTCATGGAATTGGAATTAGTGAATAAACCAGGAACAATTTCACCAGAAACAAACCCGTTGTTCACAAGTCCCACCGCTGTAAAGACACAGCAGGCACTCACTGCCGCAGTCTTCAGCTTTCCGCGTATATGCGGCCAGACGGCGACTGTCAGCACTGCCACAAACGGCTGGATGATGAAAATGCACTTGAACAGAAACCGGAACTGCCTGATCACGGGCAGGGAACCAAGAATCCATGCTACCAATCCGCCCGTAATAAAGGAAACAAAAAACCAGAGACATATACAGATGCCAATGATCAGGAGATGCCCGCCGTCCTTCCGTTCAATTTTCTCATGATAGTATTTCCTGGCGGCGGGAAAAATGATGCTCCACCACTCCTTTAATGTGTGCTCCTGTTTGAAGTTCACGCCTGCCAGACGTTTTCTGCTGCGGATAAGCCAGATCACACCGCCGATGGCGAGCACCAGCCAGAATGCTGCAAAGCCGCCGTTCCAGAGCCAGGTATAGTCACCACGCCCCATAGCGGCATTGCTGAACGGAAGATGCTGCACACCAAGTTTCTGAAGAATACCGCACGGAACCAGCGCACCAAGGAGCAACTCCAACTTGCTGATATGCCAAAAATGGAAACCATCTCCGCCAAAGCTGTCAGAGGCCTGCATCAACTGCAGGAGGAATGGGGCAGAGAGCACCACAGCACATACAATATTAGAGAAGAAAACACCGATATACCGTTTCCTTTTGAAAATTACCATTGTAAGGCAAAGCACTGCATAGAGCATATAGTGGTAGCAGGTGTACTGCACATTGCCAAAGAGAATCTCCAATGCCAGTACCAGACCGCAGCCGATAAATTCAATGTTCCGTCCCCTGCCCTTCCAGAACACCAGCAGCAGCAGCGGAATGAACAGATAATTATTAAACACATAGTACCAGTAATGAAACGCCAAAAAGGAGGATGCTGCGGAGTAGGCTGCTGTGCATAGCACGGATACTCCGAAATTGCGCCCAAGGCATCGGCAAAGCCAATAGAAGCAGACATTGCCGAGGCTGAACAGTATGCCGATATGGATGGTCATTGTCGAGAACGGCAGCGGCGTAAAATGCGCCAGCATATATGACAGCAGCATGACCGGATTCACAATTCCGTAATACCCAGGGTCGGCGATGGACATTCCTTTTATCTGGTAAAAATCATATACCGGCATCTTGCCAGTGCGGAAAAAATCCGCATATGCCCGCTCTATCACAGGAAACCATTGTGTCCGGTTATCATCGGACAGCAGCGCCTCAGGATTCCATTGTCCCCACAGCAGAATCAGCAAAAAGGACACTGCAAATACGCCGAACGACACCGCCGCTCCTTTTACATAACGCATTGCAATTCCACCTCAACACTATCATCATCTCTCGCCGATATTTTTTCATAAATTCGACACTTATATATCATATATTATAACATATCTGCCGATCAATGTCAATCAATTCATGATAATTCAGCATGTAAGGCTTCGCCTTCCCGGAGCACTACATTTTTCCCTCCCAACACATTAGGGAGCCTCTAACAACCCGAAAGCTTTGTTTGAAATTATTAAAAGTTCCCTTTATACAAAAACATTGATTACAGCTTGACTTTTGGACTGCATAATGATAGAATAGCATTGTAGGTAACCTTTCTCTGTAGAAAGTGCGATTCACACCAATACGGTTTTTTCGCTCTGAGCTTCGCATTTATGCTATTGTCGGAGTTATGCTCAGAACTGTCAATACTGCTTATGGAGGTACACAAATGATTTTGCCGGGTTATATTCTTCCATGTCTGTGGTTAGCTGCTCTCATTTTCGGAGTTCTGACTGTATTTTCCATCCGGAGATACGGACGCCAGCGCAGCGCAATAAAAGAACTGGTGAATCGCAGTGTTAAATGCGAAGCGGAGGTTCTGAATCCTGTTGTACCAAATGATGCCTATTTTAATAACAATCTGCATGATGCATCAAAAATACTGTCGGATTTTCAGAACATTTCGGTTCTGCTGCCGGAATACACTTGCACAGAAGTCCGGTTTATTGCGGATGATGCAATAGTGCAAACTATGGTTCTTCGCCAGGTTTCCATACGAAATCCGAAAATTGGTGATCCAATTACAGTCTACTATGACCCATATGACCCCCGACAGTCCTTTTGCGAGGATATGAGGTGTATCCTGCTGCATAAGCCGCTGCGAGACTGTATTATACACGGAACAGCTGCGGTTGTCTTACTGCTGTCCGCCATTTTCTTGGCAGTTGCATGATGTGAAGAAGTCTGGCACCCTTGAAGCGCTTTATCTGCATTTTCGTTATTTCACTATTCTCCCCTGCTTATTATACTAATGACGAGATTCGACCGCTTTGCGGTTAAATCTGCGGCTGCCGTAGGCAGCTTCCCCCACATCTCACCTCTAAAGTCTTTTCCGGGCAGTGCAATAAAATCACAGCAAAAAATTAACATTTATTACAAACAGCTTGTCGCATTGAATAAATTCCTTTCTCAAAATCAAGTTGAGATTAAGTAAAAAAAGAGAATCATAAAAAATGCTATTGACTTTTGTGTTTTTTTGTGATAACATGAAAGCACAGAAAACAAGAAATAAAACAGACAATGATGTCAACGAAGATGTCATTGTCTGTTTTTTATTTTCTGTTTTTTGGAGAAACAAATTCATATTTCAGGAGATGGTTATGATGAAGTTAGCAGACACGCAGTTGACAGCTCAGGAAATCAAGGATAAAGCCTCAAAGTACATGATTGAGACTTATGAGCGTTTCGACTTTATTGCCGACAGTGCTAAGGGAGTTTATCTGTACGATGAAAAAGGTACGCCATATCTTGATTTTTATGCAGGAATTGCTGTAAACTCAGTTGGAAACTGCAACGAAAGGGTAGTTGCCGCTGTCAAGGAACAGGCGGAAACCATTATGCAGGCATTTAACTATCCCTACACTGTACCCCAGGCCTTGCTTGCCGAGAAAATTTGTACCACAATCGGGATGGATAAAATTTTCTTCCAGAATTCAGGTGCAGAAGCCAACGAAGCTATGATAAAGATGGCCAGAAAGTATGGTGTAGAAAAGTACGGTCCTCACAAGTACAATATTGTCACTGCAAAAAATTCTTTTCACGGGAGAACCTTTGGTGCCATGAGTGCAACGGGACAGCCGGATAATGCCTGTCAGATTGGCTTTGGCGACATGACGCCGGGCTTTACCTACGCCCCGTACAATGATCTGGATGCTTTCCGCAAGGCATGCACGGAAAACACCATTGCAATTATGATAGAGCCTGTTCAGGGTGAAGGCGGCGTTAATCCCGCAACTATGGAATTTATGACGGGTCTCAGAAAATTCTGCGATGAAACCGGTATTCTGCTTTTGCTGGACGAAGTTCAGACTGGCTGGTGCAGAACGGGCGAGATCATGTCATACATGAACTACGGAATCAAGCCCGATATCGTGTCAATGGCAAAGGCAATGGGCGGCGGAATGCCGATCGGTGCAATCTGTGCAACCGAAGAGGTCGCCAAAGCCTTCACGCCCGGATCCCACGGAACAACATTCGGAGGACACCCCGTATGCTGTGCGGCTTCACTTGCAGCCATTGATGAATTGCTTGAAAAAGACCTTGCGGCTAATGCGAAAAAAATTGGCAAGTACTTCTCTGAAAAGCTGAAGACGCTGCCCCATGTAAAAGAAGTCAGAGGACAGGGGCTATTGATCGGAGTTGAGTTCGACGGTCTGAACAGCGTGGAAATCAAGCATAAGTGCTTTGACAAAAAGCTGCTGGTAACGGCAATTGGTACAAACATTATCCGCATGGTTCCTCCGCTGATTATTACCGAGGAGGATTGTGATAAGGCGTTTGCAATTATCAAGGCGGCTGTTGAGGAAACTGCAGCCTGAATCAAACGAAAACATTTTTCGCTTCAATTTGGAAAGGAATGATTCTTATGAAAAAAACAGCAATGAAAATGATGTGTATGGCAATTTCGGCAACTCTTATGGCAGGTATGTTTACCGCCTGCGGCAAGTCCAAGGAGTCCGATTCGGATAAGGCAGTGCTGAGAGTCGGTATGGAATGCGCATATGCACCCTTTAACTGGACTCAGGTTTCAGAGGCTGTTCCAGACGGCAGTAAAGCCGTTCCGATTTACGGAAGCAGCTCATACGCTTACGGCTATGATGTAATGGTGGCACAAATGCTTGCCGATCAGCTGGACATGGAGCTGGAAATCCACAAGGTTGAATGGGACTCCATCGGCCTGGCGCTGGATTCAAAGGAGTATGACTGCATCATCGCAGGTATGGGACGGACAGCCGAACGAGAGGTATCCTACTCCTTTACCGAACCTTACTATTACAGAGATAACTGTATCGTTGTAAAGAAGGGCTCAGAATTTGAAGATGTAAAAGGTCTTTCCGACTTTGCAGGGAAAAATGCTGTTGTCACAACACAGCTTGGTACCGGTTGGGTCAGCCTGCTGGATCAGATCCCGGACTGCGAGCTTGGTTCCAACTATGAAACCACTGCGGAGGTATTTATGGCAATCTCCAACGGCGTAGCTGACGTAGCCGTAATCGACCTTCCTACTGCGGAATCTGCAGCACTTACCAACGATGACCTCGTAATTATCACACCTGATTCTTCCGATACCTTTGAAGGCGATGAGGAAATGACAAATGTCTGCATTGCAACAAGAAAGGACGATACGGAGCTGAGGGACAAGCTTCAGCAGGCAATGGACGACATTGGATGGGACGACAAGGACGCCATGGATGAGCTGATGTCTAAGGCAGTTTCCCTGCAGCCTGCTGCAAACTAAAGCAGTTTCACTTAATGGCAGCCTCTAAAACCAAGTGTTTAGAGTTTCCCTTATGACCAATCCGCCGTTTCCAAAGAAACGGCGGTATGGTATCAATATCGAAAGGAGCGGTTTTATGTCTGATACTCCGAACAACATATTGGAATGGATCGTCTTCATTGCTAAAGAATATTCCGATCTCTTTATCAGGGGCACGTTAATCACCCTGCTGATTGCGGGTGTCGGTACGATTATCGGGTTCATCCTGGGATATATAATCGGAATCATTGACGATACAAAGGTAAATAAAAACGACAATGTTATTAAAAAATACATCCTGCTTTTGTTCAAGGGCATCTCCAAGGTATATGTTGAGCTTTTCAGAGATACACCAATGATTGTGCAGGCAATGATTGTTTATTTTGGTCTGCTGCGGTCGGGCGTTGAAGTAAGTGCAATCAGCGCAGGCATACTTGTCACGGTGCTGAACACTGGAGCATATATGGCGGAAACAGTCCGGGGCGGTATTAAATCCATTGATGTAGGCCAGCGAGAGGGTGCGCTTGCTCTGGGCATGTCCCCCATTGCAGCTATGTTTCATATCATTCTCCCTCAGGCATTCAAGAACATTGTTCCTGAAATGGCAAATACCTTTCTGACAAATCTTAAGATGACCTCAGTTCTCAATGTAATTGGCATTCAGGAACTCTTCCTGGTGGCGAAAACTGCAGGCGGCACATATTACAGATATCTTGAATCGTATCTGGTTATTGCTGTCATCTATCTTGTTCTGTGCTTTGTTTTCAATCGCATCTTCCTCTTTATTGAAAAGAAAATGTCTGAACAGAAGAACTACGGTCTGGCAGTGGAATACATGGAAAATACACAGTAAGGAGGCGGCAGCATGAATCATCCATCAGAGAACGAAATCATCAGGGTTGAGGAACTGAATAAATCCTTCGGTGAACACCAGGTGCTCAGAAAAATTGATTTCAGTATTGCCAAGGGCGAGGTTATCTGTATTCTCGGCTCGTCCGGCTCAGGAAAATCCACGCTTCTGCGCTGCATCAATCAGCTGGAAACCCAGACTTACGGCAAAATTTTCTTCCACGGCAAGGAACTCGGGAAAAAGCAAAAAGAAATCAATGAATACCGTTCTAAAGTGGGCATGGTATTTCAGTCGTTCAATCTGTTCAACAATATGACCGTACTGAAAAACTGCATGGAAGGAACCAGAAAGGTTCTGCATCTGTCAAAGAAGGAAGCGCATGAACGGGCTATCACGCACCTGAAATCAGTGGGAATGGCACCTTTTATCAATGCATACCCTGCACAGCTTTCCGGCGGACAAAAGCAGCGCGTTGCCATTGCAAGAGGGCTTTGCATGAATCCTGAGGTACTGCTGTTCGATGAACCCACAAGTGCTCTGGACCCCGAAATGGTCGGCGATGTACTGAACGTTATGAAAGAGCTTGCCAGGGAAAAGCTGACGATGATTATCGTCACCCATGAAATGGGCTTTGCCAGGGATGTTTCCAGCAGAGTGCTGTTTATGGATAAAGGCTACATTGTTGAGGATGCTCCCCCGGAGCAATTCTTTACCAATCCGCAGCATCCGCGTTCAAAAGAATTTTTGAGCAGATTTATTTCCGGTTGACGGAGGTGAACAGGTTTGAATCATTTTGTAGTAACATTTGCAAGAGGCTTCGGTTCCGGCGGAAAGCTGATTGCTTCAAAGCTTGCCAAGGATCTGAATATTCATTGCTATGAAAACAGAATACTGACACTCGCCTCCCAGCTAAGCGGCCTTGATGAAGAAATGTTTCAGGCAGTGAACGAAAAGATCCGCAGCTCCGGAAATTCCTTTGCGGGTCTTATGAAGGGACTCCCCCGTGCAAGAAAATACATTGCACGCAACGAAAAATTCATTTCTGACGATACCCTCTTTGAGTATCAGAAACAGATCATCAAAAATCTTGCAGAAACGGAGTCCTGCGTCATTGTCGGTAAATGTGCGGACTATATTCTTGCCGGCAGACCAAATGTAGTAAGCGTCTATATCGAAGCCCCCCGTGATTATTGCATAAAACGTACAATGGAAAATATGGGCGTAACGGAAGAAGTGGCAGTTGCAACCATCAAAAACACCGATAAGTACAGGGCGGAATATTATCAATACTATACCCACGGCAACTATTGGACCAATCCTATCAATTACGATATGACGCTCAATAGTGAACGAGTGGGCATCAACGAATGTGTAGAAATCATTAAATCCTACCTGAAAATCAAGGGACTGATAGAATAATGGAGTTTCAATATCATTTACCGGTAAATCTGCTGTTCGGCAGAGGAAAAACGGCACAGGTCGGCAGTGCTGCAGCGGCGTACGGAACAACGGCACTCATTGTTACAGGCGGCAGCAGCTCCAAAAAAACCGGACTCCTTGCCAGAGTTCAGGATTACCTGGAATCCGCAGGTGTTTCCAGTGTTGTATTTGACAAGGTCAGCCAGAATCCTCTCACAACTACTGCCGCAGAGGGAGCAGCTGCTGCCAAAGCCAGCGGATGCAGCTGTGTTATCGGACTGGGCGGTGGAAGTATTCTGGACTGCGCCAAAGCAATTGCTTTTCTTGCCGTGAATGACGGCGACATTAACGACTACATCTTCAACCGCATACCGGGAGGCGGAGCATTGCCATTGATTGCAATTCCCACTACCTGTGGAACGGGAAGTGAAGGCAATGGCTTTGCTGTGCTGACAAATCCCGAAAACGGAGACAAAAAATCCCTGCGGCGAAATGCAATTATTCCGGCACTGTCAATTATAGATTCCGAGCTGATGCAGACCATGCCCAAGCATATTTTATCATCGGTATGCTTCGATGCACTTTGCCATTCCATGGAAGCATATTTATCAAAGCAGGGGCAGCCCTTGACGGAGTATATGGCACTGCAGGCAATGAAAGCCATCGCCGCTCATCTTACCGATATCTATGACGGTTCGGAAAATCCTGATGCATGGGACGCTGTTACATGGGCAAGCACAATGGGCGGAATGGTGATCCACACAGCAGGTGTGGCTCTCCCCCATGGTATGGAGCATCCTGCCAGCGGTCTGAAAAACATCGTCCACGGCAGAGGGCTTGCTGCACTTACTCCAATCATTACAGATGCAAGCATTTACGGTGCTCCCGAAAAATACGGAGTCATCTCAGGACTGCTGGGCGGTAAAACTGCAGCAGACTGCGGCGATGTCATCAGAAAGCTGCTTGAACGCATTCACCTCAGCATCAGCCTTTCGGATCAGGGAATCACAAGAGAGGATATTCCGTGGCTGACGGAAAACTGCTTCAGAGTATCCGAGGCAAGCATCCGCAATCACCCGGTTCTTTTTGACAGGAACGACATCAGCAGGCTCTATGAGCAGGCATTATAGCTTCTTATGGGAATTTCCCTGCAATGTTAAATTCATTGTATCAGCAGCGCACTGCAGAATCCTCTGCAATGCGCTTTGTGCTGTCTTTATGCAGATTTCATATGCAAGCCCTTAATTTTCTCTTGCATCTCCTGTGATTTTATGGTATACTATCATTACACTGATACTAATCCTACGGCAGCCGCAGATTTGACCGCTTTGCGGTCAAATTCAGTATCAGAAAAACAAGAAAGGAAATTAATTATGGCATATAAGAATCCTGTTATTTCCGGCTTTTTTCCGGATCCCAGCGTTTGCAGGGTGGGAGATACTTACTACCTTGTTTGCAGCTCATTCCATTATTTCCCCGGTGTCCCCCTCTTTGAAAGCAAGGATCTGATCAATTGGCGGATGATTGGAAATGTTCTCACAAGAGAAAGCCAGCTTCCTCTGGCCGGTGCTAATTCCTCCAGCGGCATCTTTGCCCCCACCATCCGCTATTACAACGGCACATTTTACATGGTAACAACCAACACTACTACCGGCGGAAATTTTTATGTGTCTACTGAGGACATCCACGGCGAATGGTCCGAGCCTCTGTTTGTTGAACAGGACGGCATTGATCCGTCACTGTATTTTGAAGACGGCAGAGCTTATTTTATGAGCAACGGATCTGACGACAACGGCGAGTGCGGAATTGTACAATGCGAGATTGACATTTCCACAGGACAAAAACTTTCCCCAAGCAAATGCATATGGAAGGGCACGGGCGGACGTTTCCTCGAAAGTCCTCATCTATATAAAATAAACGGCAGCTACTATCTTATGGCTTCCGAAGGCGGTACGGAATATGGACATATGGTTGTGTACGCAAGAAGTGAAAATCTGTATGGACCTTTTGAGGGATACAAAGGAAATCCGGTGCTTACGAACCGGAATCTGGGCGGATATACCATCCAGGGATGCGGCCACGCTGATCTGGTTGACGATGGGAACGGAAACTGGTGGATGCTCCACCTGGGCTTTCGCCAGATTGATCAGTGGGTGATGCACCATATCACTGGCAGGGAGGTCTATCTTGTGCCGGTTCAGTTTGATCAGCATGGATGGTTCCATGCCGGCGAAAACGGCACCACAAGGGAAACCATTGAAACAGATCTCATTGATGTCAAACAGGAATTCTGGGATCAATTCACCTTTCAAAATACTAAAGTCGGCAGAGAATGGTGCTTTTTGCGGAATCCTCATATGGAAAACTATCAGCTGTCAGAGCAATGCTTTTCGCTGAAAGCAACGGACAGTTCCCTTTCCGACCCGGACGGTTCTCCGAGCTTTATTGCAATGCGTCAGAAGGAAATGAACTTTTCCGCAGGCTGCCATGTTTCCATCAGATCGGGGGAAGCCGGCCTGACCCTCTATATGACCGAAGCCCAGCATTACGATATTTTTGTCAGAAAAACAGAGTGCGGATATGAAATCGCAAGACGGCTCTGCATCGGGGACATCTGCCAGGAAGACAACAGGATTGCTTTGCCCGAACACTGCCATGCGGTCCGGCTTCTCATCCAGGGAAGCAATTTTGGCTATACCTTCTGCGCAGCCTGCGGAGAACACGAATACAGTCTGGGAACAGCCCAGACCAGATATCTTTCCACTGAAATCGCAGGAAATTTCACCGGCGTCATGATCGGGCTGTACGCCTTCCAAGCTTCTGATGATGAGCCGGATTGGGCGGAATTCACTGACTTTCTCTGTACCAATCAAGAACCGGGTCATAGCCCTGACAGAAGTCTCTGAAAGCTCTGAAATTGCATTTTCCATAAGTAATGAGGCTGCTATCAGGTTCTCACACAAAGTCCCGGCATGCATGATGCATGCCGGGACTTCCTAATTACCCCAACGTTTTTGTTCCCGTCCTCTAAATCCCTTCCAGCTGCACACTGCTGCCGTCAGAGGTTTTGGTGACCACAAGCTTCCGGTCAATCCGCTGTCCCAATGCGCCCACATGGGAAATAATGCCGATGAGACGATTGCCGTCCGCCAGCTTGTCCAGGAGAGCAATTGCCTGCTGAAGGGCATTCTCGTCCAGCGTGCCAAAGCCTTCGTCAATGAACATGGCATCCAGCTGAATGCCGCCGCTGCTCTCCTGCACCACATCCGACAATCCCAAAGCCAGAGACAGGGAGGCCATAAAGGATTCGCCCCCCGACAGGGTGCTCACATCCCTCCAGAGACCGGTGCTGCGGTCCAGCACCTCCAGATCCAGGCCGGACTGCTGGTTCAGGTTCCGGGCGTCCTCCCGGCACCGCAGAACAAACTGATCTCCCGTCAGCACCCGAAGCCGCTGATTGGCACTGAGCACCACTCTGCGGAAATAGTACTGCTGCACATAGGTCTCCAGCCGCAGCTTGGCTCTGCCGCCTCCCTGCTGACCGCTGACAGTCTTATACAGCTCGGAGATCATCCCCCACTCTCCCCGCATACGCTCCTGCTGCTCCAATGCCTGCCGGAGGTTCCGGATAACTTCACTGCTGCGTTCATAGCTGGTACGCAGCATCTGAAGTCCGGCATTCAGCTGCTCCAGCTGTGCGTTCTGTACTGCCTGCTGTTCCTGGAGAGCCGCAAGATCGGCCGGTACCATGCCGGCGGTTGCCGTTTCCAGCTCCCGGATGCCGGACTGAAGGGCGCCCAGGGCAGTCCGATAACGCTGCAGCTCTCCTTCCAGCTCCCGGATGGCCGTAGGCTGGCGCCTGGCATCAAGGTAATCCTTACGGCTTGTGAAATCACTCCGGAGCAGTGCCTCATCAAACTCCCCGGTACACAGGGCAATGTCCTGCTCCAGGTGCTCAATTTCCGCTGTCAGGGTTTCTTGTCTGCCGGTAAGGCGTGCCAGGGTTTCCTGTGCGGTGCGCTGTGCCTGCTGGGCGGCACGAAGCTCCGTTTCCAAAGCATGCAGTTCCTTCTGTACTGCCGCAAGGCTTGCCTCTGCCTGCGGAGCGTCCATCTCCGAAAGCAGCGCATTCTGCCGCAGCTGCTCCATGGCGGACTTCAGACCGGTGCAGGTCTGCTCGCTTTTCTGGGTACTGCGCTGTGCCTCCTCCGCATGACTCCGTGCCTGCTGCACCGCTTCTTCGGAGGGGATTCCCTCTTCGGCAAGGGCAGGTCTGGGATGGTGCAGGGAACCGCAGACAGGGCAGGGCTTGCCGGATTCCAGCTGTGCCGCAAGAAAGCCTGCTTGTCCCATGAGGAAGCGATCAAACTGCTGCCGATACTGTTGCTGTGCTTCATCACTCTGCCGGCGGAGCGCCAGCAGCCGCCGGTATTCCGCCTCATAGGACTGTTCCTTCCGGGCAAGCTCCCGGTACAGGGGCAGTACCTGCCGGAGGGATGCTTCCCTGCTGCGCAGTTCTTCCATGGCTTCCGCCGCTGCCTGTGCCCGCTCCAAGCGGGCATTAGCAAAGCTGCACTGCTGTTCCTGTATTGCCCGGTCTGTCAGAAGATGTTCCAGCTCTGTTTTTTTAGTTGCGGCGGACGCATTCCTGTCCGTCAGCCGCTGCTCCGTCAGAGCAATCTGCTGCGCACTTCTTGCTCTGGCAATCTCCCATTCCTTCTTTTTCATTAAGGGTTCCTGTTCCGAGAGCTGTGCCAGCTCCTGCCGTTTCCGTTCAAGATCGGAAAGTCTGCGGTTGCGCTCCTGTCCCTCAGCAATTTCCCGGATGAGACTTTCAGAACGTGCCGCCAGTGTACGGCGCACCTCTTCCTCCTTCTGCATCCGATGGCTTGTGACTTCATTCTGGGCAATGAGAGCATCCAGATACACGGAGGGTACTGTCGGATCCAGCCCCTCCGGCTCCTCGGTCAGGCAGCCCCGCTGCATCTCGCTGCGGATCCGTTCCGTAATTCTGTCCGCCTTCTGCTCATACTCGTTGCTGAGCACCCTGAGCCGTTCCTGGAAGCGCTCATAAAGGGCAGTATTGAACAGCCGCTGGAATATCTTCTTCCTGTCATCGCTCTTGGCACTGATGATTTTCTGAAAATCCCCCTGGGCAATCATAATGGTCTGGGCAAACTGATTCCGGTTCAGTCCCAGCAGCGCCTCCACTTTCCGTGTGACCTCATCGGTGCGCTGGGTAAGAATCTCGCCATCCTCCCCCATCAGATAAGCCTTTGCCTGGCTGAGCACTGTACCGGTGCCGCGCTTGGCAGCACGCTCGTAGGCAGGGGCACGCATGACCTCATAGCATCTGCCCTGCTGCTCAAATTCCAGCTTTACATAGGTTTCCGCGGAGGCAGCCGCAAAGTCGGAGCGGAAATTCTTTGCACTGCGCCGCTCTCTGCCGCCGCTGGCTTCTCCGTAAAGGGCAAAGGAGATGGCATCGAAAATGGTCGTTTTGCCGGATCCGGTGTCCCCGGTGATCAGAAAAATCCCGTCCCCGCCCAGCTTTGTGAAATCAATGACAGTTTCCTCCGCAAAAGGTCCAAAAGCGGAGATGGTCAGCTTCAAGGGCTTCATTCCTGTTCTTCCTCCAGTTCTGAAAAAATTCTTGCAGCCAGCGCCAGCTGTTCTTCCGTGGGCGCAGTGCCGTTATTCTGAGAAGCAAAGAAATCGGCAAACAGCTCCAGCGGTGACTGATGCTCAAACCGCTCCTGTGCCTGCACATTGACCTCATACCTTGTTTTGGAGTTTTCCACGCTGAATTTCAGCATATTGGGAAAGACGCTCCGGAGCATGACCCTGGCATCCGGGGGCACATTTTCATCCGTCAGAATCACATGAATATAGTCCTCCGACCGTTCCTCCTCCATGAGCCGGTCAAAGGTGCCCTTCACCGTCCGCACATCATGGGGCAGGGATACGGGGAGCAGTACATGCTCCACTGTTTTCTGCTCCGGATCCACCTGGAGCAGGGTAAAGCTTTTGTGCTGATGCTCCTCGGAGACGGAATATTTCAGCGGAGAGCCGGCATAGCGCACAGTGCGTTTGCCGCAGCTCTGTGCCTGGTGCAGATGTCCCAGGGCAACATAATCAAACTCCTCAAAAACCCGGGCGTTGATATTGTCCAGACCGCCCACGGCAAATTCTTCCGAATCGCAGGTCATCCCTCCGGAAATAAACTGGTGACAGAGGAGAATGTTCACCTTGCTTGTATCAATGGGGGAATGGCGCAGTACCGTCCGGATTGCGTCCTCATAATGTTCGATCTTTTCATCGGGATAGTACCTGCGTACATCCATGGGACGCAGGAAGGGCAGCAGATGAATCTGTACTGCTCCCCCCGCCTCCGGAAAGCTTTGAAGGGTTCCCCGGAATGCCGCCGGTGCATGAACACCGCTGCCGGCAAGAAGCCCGGAACAGTAGGAAATTTTTCCGGCACCGTCATGGTTGCCGCTGATCATGTACACCCGGATCCCCTCCCGGTGCAGAGCAGTCAGGAAACCGTCAAAAACAGCCATTGCCGCCTCGGAGGGATTGGGCTTGTCATAAATATCACCGGCAATCAGTACTGCCTCACAATGATATTCCTTTGCAGCCTCCAGTGCCTGACGGAGCACCTGCTTCTGATCCTCCAGCAGCGGATATTCATGGAGCCGTTTGCCCAGATGGAGATCTGCCAAATGCAAATAGTTCATAGTACACCTCAATTTTCTGCTCCCGGAGAGCAGCATTACCAGTCCTTGCGGAACAGCGTTTCCGCAAATATTTTCCAGATCAGTCTGAGCGCCAGACAGCAGTCAACACCCAGTAACGCATAACGTAACCATTCCATCGTACCATCATCCTTTCTCTCTGTATCCATTGGAGGTTTGTCCTTCAACAATAGTATCATACCATAATAGATGTTCAAAAATGATATAACTGCAAGAATGATTACACTTTTTTCTTACTAATCCTCCAAACTGTAATAGACATTAGGTAACCTCTAAAAACCTCCTGTTTATAAAATCGGAAAAGAATAAAAGGTGGATTTTGTGAGGCTTCGCCTGACCGGCGCCCGTCCCCTCTGCCCTTTGGGGCATCTCCCCACCCCGTGGGGAGTCACCCCACGCCCCCACCTCTAAAAAAAGTTTTTAGAGGTTCCCATTAGAGTTTGAAGGGCAGCCGACTACGTCGGCTAAATTCTGATAGACTTTGTCTATCAGAATGAAAGGAATTGGTATCAAAAAAATGCTGCCGTACCGGAGCACAGCAGCTCATGACCGGGTATCGTACAGGGTTTCCACCTGATGGAGGACATGCACAAACTCATCCCGCACCGTCTGCGGTGCAAGAATCTCCACATTCTCCCCGTATTTCAGCACCCAGCGGTAGAAACCGCGGCCGATGCCGAGCTTCACAGTAATTACCACACAGTCCGGCTTGTCCCCATCCTCGCTGACGCTGGCATAATTCCCGAACTGCTCCAGCATGTCGTCCAGGAGAAATTTCTTTACACGCAGCCGGACGTGGGTAAAATATTCCGGCTCGAACATATCCAGAACAACGCCCTCCGGCTTTGGCAGGGAATACTTTGTCTTTGTGACATCGCCGCCCCGGATATTTTTCATCCGGTCGATGCGGTAGGTACGGGGCTTTCCTGTTTCCTCATCCACGCACCGGAGATAGAAGCGCTCGCTGAAATAAATCACCTTGCATGGGATCATATTGCGGTCCTTAATGTAATAGCGCATCTCACCCCTGACATCGAACTTGCCGTAGTCAAACTGGATTTTCCGCCCCTCGGAAATCACCTGATGCACCTTTTCCAGGTTGTCCAGAAGATCATAGGAGGGGGTACCCTGTCCGTTCAGGGAAACCCTGCTCATGAGCTGCCGTACCTGGGCTTCGGAACAGAGGCTCTCGAATTTCCGGATCAGCCGGTGCTTCCGCTGGGGAGAAAGAAATTTATTCATGCTGACGCTGTCCACCAGAAAGCGGATCTCATTGAAGGTAAAGCCCCGCTTCGGCATGTAGTAGTGGAAGGTATTATGGGCACCCGGTACGCATTCGATGGCGTTGCCGGTCAGCTGCAGCCGCTCAATATCCCGGCGAATGGTCAGCGGAGAAACGCCGGACATATTCGTCTCTCTCTCCAGGTAATCCCGGAGCTGACGGATGGTAACGGTATGGGTTTCATCCGTACAGCGGACAAAATAGTCCAGCAGATAAACGATACGTTCGTGCTCCATGGAACCGCCTCACTTCGTCATGAGATCCTTCAGCTCATCAAACAGTGCCAGATCCTCCTGCTTTACACGCATATTGGTGATCATCTTCTTTCCCTCCGGAGAGGTAACGCTGATTTCAATGAGACTTTCCTCCGTCACGCACTGTCCTGCTGCGCTGAAAAACATCAGAAACTTTGGATGGCGCTCCCGGAATTGTTCAAACAGCGGCTTGAGCCGCATCAAAGACATGGGATTCATTCAGATACTCCTTTCTTTTGCGTTACCGCAGTCCTACGGCACTGTCCACCGGCAGGGAGAAGCAGATGCCCCTTGCCTCGGTTTCAATACCGCATTCCTGTACGATGGATTTCATTACTTCTGGGCAGTCCTCTTTCCTGACCACGATCATAACAACGTCCTTCTCCTCCTGAATGGAGATGCCGAGAAATTTTGCTGCTTCCTCGCCGCCCAGGCCGAGACCATGCACCATGGTGCCTCCCTTTGCGCCGCTCTTTTTGGCTGCCTCCTTCACCAACTCGCCGTTTCCCTTGGTGACAATAGTGATTACCAGCTCGTGGGTGTATTTAAAATGTTCCGCCATAGTCTCATTTCCCTCCTGTTTCATTTTGAGTGCGGTAAACTGCATAAGCTTGCCGCAGAAACCGCTTGCAGCAGAAATGGGGACGGTGAATGCCACGCCCATGCCTTTCTGCGAAATCTGCAGCTGTTCCTCCAGATCATGGTAGAAGCTGCCCACCAGCTGCGCATCCAGATTCAGCAGCGCCACAGCCTTGCGGTTTTCTGAAAAGCCCAGCATTTCCAGCATCTCAGAATCGGCAAAACCGTGACCGTGGGTGGCAGCCTTGGGCGGTGCCTTGAATTGCCGCAGAATCTGCCCCAGCTGCTCTCGCAGGCTGTAATCTACAATGGTAACAACAAATTTGAATTGACTCTGCACTGAAAGTTCCTCCCTTTCCCGTTATTCATCGTCCAGTGTAATGGCAAACTGCATCAGCCCGCCCTCTGTCAGCGCAAGCTCTGCCGGCTTGCCGGCTCTGCTTCTGCACTTTGCAATCAGGCCCAGTACCTGAATGGTCAGCAGGGGCGTCATGGCAACCATGGCAACCACGCCGAAGGCATCCGTCAGCTGGTTGCCTCCCACAGCCTCACAGGCACCCTGTGCCAATGGAAGCAGAAAAGTCGCTGTCATAGGACCGGACGCAACGCCGCCGGAATCAAAGGATACTGATGTAAAAATCGGCGGTACAAAAAACGTAATAAGCAGCGCAATGGCATAGCAGGGCAGCAGGATGTACAGGAGATCCAGCCCCGTCAGCACACGCAGCAGGGATACACCGGCAGATACTGACACGCCTACAGCAAGGGCAAGCCCCATGGTTCTGGCAGAAATAGCGCCATTCGTGATGTCCTCCACCTGTTCCTTGAGCACATGCACCGCCGGCTCCGCCGCCACAATAAAGTACCCGATGACGGCCGCAAGAGGCACCAGTATCCAGGCATAGCTGCTGCCGCCGAGAATTCTGCCGATTTCATAGCCCATGGGCATGAAACCCACGTTGACGCCTGTTAAAAAGATGATCAGCCCGACAGTTGTATAAACAAGTCCCACAAAAATTTTTATGAGAACTCTTTTTTTCAGCCGCAGCGCAGCCAGCTGGTAGATCACAAAGAAGATCACAATGGGCACAACAGCGCTGAGAACTTCCTTCGTATAGTGGGGAAGGGATAAAACCAATTCCCACAGCAGTTCCCCCATGCCTATAAATTGGGTCACAGTCTGCTCCTGGGCGGTTACGCCGTCAGTACCGTTGAAAATTCCCAGAAGCAGCACCGTCAGAATCGGTCCCACGGAACAGAGTGCAACAAGACCGAAGCTGTCCTCCTGGGAGGTTTTGTCACCGCGGAGGGAAGCAAGACCCAGACCCAGTGCCATAATGAAGGGCACCGTAATCGGCCCCGTGGTCACGCCGCCGGAATCAAAGGCAATTGCCACAAAATCATTGGGAATCAGCGGGGACAGAATCAGCGCAAATATCAGCGCATAGAAAACGAGCAGCAGATAAGAAAGCCGTATCTGCAGCAGAATTCGCAGAAAGGACAGCACCAGAAAAATACCGATTCCCGCAGCAACGGCATAGATCAGCACCTGGGTTTCCACAATGGGCACCTGATCTGCCAGCACCTTCAGATCCGGTTCCGCAATGGTAATCATAAAGCCGATAATAAAGCAAACTGCACAGATCAGCCCAATCTTGCGGGTTTTGGTCAGATGGCTGCCCACCTTTTCTCCAATGGGCATCATGGACAGATCCGCCCCTAACGTAAAGAGGGCACTGCCCACCATGAGCATCGCTGCTCCGATCAGGAATGCTGCCAGCGTATAGCCGGACACCTGTTCCCGGAGAAGTACAGCATAGAGCAGCACCACAATGACAACAATAGGAGCTGCCGAGCTTACCGACTCCCGGAATTTCTCAAGCATGCTTTTCCAGAAGGCCTTTGCAGTTTGCAATCGCATCACCGTTCCTTTCTGATATGAACCCCAGAGCAAAGGATTCACATACCGTTATCCTCCCGTTTTCTTATTTATATTATACACTATTTGGAACATTTTGAAAAGCCCCTTTTCTCCCATGAACCTCATAAAATTTTTTCCGTCTTTGCGTTCATTTTCTGCCATTTGCACAAGATTTCCGGATTCATAATTTTTTTACAAAAAAGTTGTTGCAATTTTCTGGGATTTGCGCTATAATATATGCTGGTTAAATTTTGATTCATTTTTCATAATCCTGACCAAAAATCAGAAACGGAGTGTTGATGATGAGAAAAACAAAGATTGTATGCACCATTGGCCCTGCAACAGATGATGAAGCAGTTTTACGGGACATGATGCTCGCCGGCATGAATGTCACCCGCTTCAACTTTTCCCATGGTGATTACAAGACCCATGAGGAGCGCTTTCACAGGATTGTCAAGCTGCGTGAAGAGCTGGATCTGCCCATTGCCACCATGCTGGACACCAAGGGACCGGAGGTGCGTCTGCGCCGCTTTGTGGATGACAAGCCTGTAGAGATCTTTGACGGCGACACCTACACTCTGACAACGAAGGATGTTCCCTGCACCAATCAGGTGGGCAGCGTCACCTTCAAGCGTCTGCCCCAGGATGTGACTGTCGGCACCAGAATTCTCATTAACGATGGCGTCATTGAACTGGTAGCAGAGAAAACCACACAGACGGACATTGTCTGCCGTGTCATTCACGGAGGCATGCTTTCCAACAACAAGGGCATTAACGTTCCCGGCGTGCGGCTGTCCATGCCGTACCTGAGCGATGCGGATATGAGCGACCTGGAGTTTGGCGCAAAGATGGGTTTTGATTTCATTGCGGCAAGCTTTGTCCGTACAGCTGCGGATATCAATTACCTCCGCCGCTTTACCCAGAGTCTGGGCTGGTTCGATGTACGCATTATTGCCAAAATCGAAAACCTCGACGGCGTACAGAATATTGACGAAATCCTGGAAGCCTCCGACGGCATCATGGTTGCCCGGGGCGATATGGGTGTGGAGATTCCCTTTGAACAGATTCCGGCAATTCAGAAGGAACTGATTTCCAAGGGCTACAATGCCGGCAAGCAGGTAATCACTGCCACACAGATGCTGGAATCCATGATCAATAATCCCCGTCCCACCCGTGCCGAGATTACGGACGTTGCCAATGCCATCTACGATGGTACAAGCGCCATTATGCTTTCCGGTGAAACGGCTGCCGGTCAGTATCCGGTAGAGGTTGTCCGCACCATGGATCTGATTGCAGCAACTACAGAGCAGAATATCGACTACAAGCATGAGTTTGACACCCGCAAGGAAAGCGACAACACAAGCATTGCCGAAGGCATTGCCCATGCCACCGTTACCACTGCGCATGATCTGAATGCCAAAGCCATTATTACCGTCACCAAGCGCGGAAAAACTGCACGGCTGATTTCCAAGTACCGCCCGGCATTCCCCATTATCGGCTGTACCACGGATGCTGACAATCAGCGGAAAATGAACCTGAGCTGGGGAGTGACGCCCCTGGTCATTGATGAAGAAACCAATACGGACGCCCTTTTCGCAAAGGCTGTTGCTGCCGCAAAGGCGCATGGTATTGTGCAGGACGGAGATCTGGTTGTCATTACTGCCGGGGTACCCCTTGGAATTTCCGGCATGACCAACATGATGAAGGTGGAGAAGATCTGATCACATAATTCATACTAATCCCTTTCATTCTGATAGACAAAGTCTATCAGAATTTAGCCGGCATAGTTCGGCGTAAGGGATTGGACGGGATTTGATCGCCAAGCGGTCAAATCTGCGGCTGCCGCAGGCAGCTGCCCTCCAGACTGTAATGTCTATTACAATTAGTATCAACCGATAAGCCCCCGATGCCGTGCATCGGGGGTTCTTTTAGTCAAGATATGCTTCGATTTCTTTTTTGGACAATTTCACTACATCGGGATCCTGTACAATCTTCAGTTTCGTTTCTGCAACCAAATAGTTTGTAAAGTTCATTGTCACAGTCTCTGAATCAGAAGCCGCAGCAAGTTCAGAATCACTGTGCGCATAGGTGACACTATTATCACCATCTTCATGGATATACACAATCGCTTCACCATCCGTTACGCCGCCGCCTCTTGTCCCTGCAGTGAATGTCACAGAAACATTTGCTCCATACAAGCCATCATCGTCTTCATAAAACTGAATATACATGCTCCTAAGCTGCAGTGAATCCGGATCCAGCAAATCTTCCTGAATCACCTCATACACCTCGTTCACTGTGTGCTCCACCCGATCCTCCGGCTTGAAAAAGAAAAACGCTCCGACTGCAACAGCTGCAGCGGCACAAACGGCACCTGCCGCCAGCAGCTTTCCGTTCAGCTTCTTCTTCGGTTGTACTGCATTACCCTGCTCCAAAGCCTCAGCCGACTCGCCGCAGTCCGGACAGAAATGCGCCTCCTGTATGTCCTTCCCACATTTTTTACAGATCATAATTAGCCTCCTCTGCATCATCGTATTCAAGACGAACAGCTATCTCTGCAATAACCATCACCGTCTCATAACTATATTTTAGCACATATGTGCTCATTTGTCAACATATGTATTCATTTTTCTTCTGTTATTGGTATATGATATTAGCAGAGAGGTGATTGCATGTTCAAACCAACACTGGACCCCAACATTGTCGGAAATGTCATTGCAGATTTCAGAAAAAGAAGAAAAGTGTCACAGGAGGTACTCAGCGGATTGGCTGATATCGGAAGAACACATCTGAGTGCCATTGAACGGGGAGAACGAAAGCCCACACTGGAAACGCTCTTCCGGATTGCCAATGCCCTTGACGTCAAAATGAGTGACATCATCCTCGAAATCGAAAAAAAACTTCCAGATTAAGAGTATCTGAAAATCATGATAAAATACCATGATTTTCATAGCACCACAGGCGGCGTATGAGAATGGACGAATTTTATGCCGTTACGGCATAAAATGGCGAGTGTGTCAGCACACGCCCTCTATCAAACTATTGGGGTAGTTTGATAGAAAATTAGTATGAGAACAGAAGAACGGGACGGTTCCCAAGAATCGTCCCGTTTCTCTTTTTTTCGCAGAAAGTTTTGTCGAAATAGAAAGATTTTGCCAATGCCTTCTTGACCCGCCCCACAGTTTTGTGATATGCTGAAAACAGAATGCGCTTTACAGAAAGGATGGTACGATGAATCACAGCATGTTTGCGGCACTGCTGTTTGCCATGCTCTCCGGAATGCATCCGGAGACGCCTCCGCAAAAAGATCCTGCGCCGCAAAGCACTCACCAGACTGTTGAAGCAGAACATCCCTCGGCAGCCGAACCAATCGCATCATAGCAAACACCCAAAGAGGTCTCCCGTCAGCTGCCTGACAAGGAGACCTCATTTTTTTATTCAAGGGGATCACGAAAAACCATGTTTTTAGAGAGACAGGCATGGGGCTCAAACCCACAGAATCCACCTTTTATACTTTTTCGATTTTCATAGCAGGGATTTTTAGCAATTCCATTAAGATAAAAAAATACTGCTATTCATCACAGCCTGATGCTGCTGCTGGATTCTCTCGTATTCCTGATTGGCTGCTATGCGCTGCTGTTCCGCATTGCTTCGCATGCTGCAGAGATCCTGCCGCTGCTTATCAAGGTTCTTCAACTGTCTGCCCAGGATATTGCGTCGAATGACTCTGAACAGCGGACGGATCACCACTGCCAGTACCAGCAGGATGGCACCGAATAGCAAAATCGGAAGTCCAACTGCCAAAAGCCCGACTACAGCTATAACCAACCCGATAAATCCCAAATAACGCCACAGGGTGCTTTCATTATTGCGCTTGTCATACTTCCATCGCTTGTTGTGTACAGAGATATGTTTTCCATCCAGTTCCTTGTATTGTGCATCCAGCCGCTGCACTTCAGCAGTATGCTTCTGTATCTCGGCCTGCTGTGCATCTGCAGCCTGCTGGTAGTCCGTCAGCTTCCTGTCCGCCTCGCTGCGGCAGGCATCACACTGTTTCTGGAAATAGTCCTGAATTTCCTGCTTCTGGCTTTCATTTGCCGTGGCAAGGGCACGCTGACAGCAGGGAGGCATTTCCTGACTGCCGACCCCCTGCTGATAGAACCACGTTTCCCAGTTCACAAGACGGGTCAGACCCCACCAGCCGCGGTAATCATAGGGATACCTGCCGGAAAATTCCTGATAGGCAGCAATGGCATTGGGATAATCCCGGAATGTCTCAAACTGCTTGGCACGCCGGAACATTTCCTCCTGCTTGTTATCCTTGACCTCAATAATCATACGTTCGGCTTCTTTTTTAGAATATTCCGCACCGCAGTAATGACATTTCAGTCCGCCGTCCCCAAATGGCCGAAGCCCGTCAACGCTGCCGCAGGCGGAGCATCGCAGCAGCTGATAACCGGATAATTCCTCATTTATCATGTTGAAACTTCCCTTCAAAAGCAGTATATACCGGAACTTGCATCCACAGCAGGCTCATGCAAAGCTTCTATGAATGCAAGTTCTTCTTACGGAAACCTCTAAAACAAGTTTTTAGAGGTGGGGGTGCGGGGCGATGGCCCACATCCCCACCTCTTATTCTTTTCCGATTTTAAAAACAGGGTTTTTAGAGGTTGCCTTATTATAGGCTAACTATAATTATTCCTCGTCTTCAGCCTCATCCTCGTCCCCAGCGTCTTCCAGCAGAGCACGCATGGAGATGGAGATGCGGTTGTTGTCCAGGTCAATACCAATAATCTTTACCTGAACCTCATCACCAACGGATACGATATCCTTGACATTTTCAACACGGCGGTCAGCCAGCTGAGAAATATGAATCAGGCCGTCAACGCCCTCAATGATCTGTGCAAATGCACCAAAGGAAGTGATGGAAACAATTTTTGCCGTTACAACATCGCCGACCTGGTAGTTTGCCTTGAACTTCTCCCAGGGGTTGTCCTCAGTTCTCTTGTAACCCAAGGAAATACGATCATTTTCACGATCCAGATCCTTGATATACACCTTCAGCACATCACCAACGGAAACAACCTGGCTCGGATGCTTGATTCTGTTCCAGGACAGTTCGGAAATGTGAACCATACCGTCAATGCCGCCCAGATCAACAAATGCACCATAGCTTGTCAGGGACTTTACCTCGCCCTCATATTCCTTGCCGATTTCAGCAGTTTCCCAGAACTTGGCCTTGGCAGCCTCCTTCTCCTTGCGGAGAACGGCTTTAATAGAGCCAACTGCGGACTTTCTTCTCTGCTCCGGAACCTCAAGGATGACAAACTTGACTTCCTGACCCTTCAGGCCATCCAGGGATGCCTCACGGGGCAGGCCTGTCTGAGAAGCCGGAATAAAGACGCGAACGCCCTCATAATATACGTTAACGCCGCCCTTGACAACTGCGCTGACAGTTGCAGTCAGTACTGCATTTTCTTCCTTTGCCTTTATTACCTTTTCAACGCCTGCCTGCTCGTCCACTCTCTTCTTGGACAGAGTAGCCATGCCGTCCTGATCGCTGACCTTGATGACAATAAGATCGATCTCGTCGCCGACGCTTACAATATCGGAAGGCTTCTTGCCAGGGTCATTGGTCAGCTCGGATACCGGCACACTGCCGGTCTGCTTTGCACCCAGGTCAACAATTACTTCACTGTTGTTGACGGACATTACATAGCCCTTGACTCTTGCTCCCGTATGTAATTTTTTGAAGGTCTCGTCGATTGCCTGCGCAAAATCGATATCCTCCTCAGTCATTTCCTTGTTCAGCATTTCTTCCATAGTAGATACTACCTCCTTAATTATATGAGCCGGCGTTGATGCGCCAGCCGTAATGCCGATTTTCTCAGCATTGAATAGGTCTAAAGTGTCCAGCTCGTCCGAATTCTCGATATGGTATGTTCTGCAGTAACCGGAGCTGACATCAAAGAGCTTCACAGTATTGGAACTATGTTTGCCGCCAATGACAATCATACAGTCGGACTGCGCCGCAAGCGCCGCCGTATCGGTCTGGCGTTTCTCAGTTGCACTGCAGATGGTATCAAACACCACTATATTCGGATCATCATTAGGAAGAACCTTTAAACACTCTCCCCATATTATATTATTATACGTTGTTTGCGCAACAATTGCAAGCTTTTTCTGAAAATTTTTTTTGTTTTTTTCAAAAAAAGCTTTTAGCACAAATTCATCCTTGAAAACAAAGTAATTTTCGTCACAATGTCCAACGATTCCCTGTACCTCCGGATGGCTCTCATCTCCGGCAATCAGGATAAAATATCCCTGTGCTGTTTTCTCTGCCACAATTTTATGGATCCTTGTCACAAAGGGGCAGGTGGCATCAATTACGGGATTTCCCAGCCTGGCAATATCCTCATAGACTTTTCGTCCCACACCATGGGAGCGGATGACCACATGCTCCCCCGGACGCAGTTCGCTGACATCGTCAATAATTCTGGCGCCCCGGCGCACCATATCATCCACCACATCTTTGTTATGGATAATGGGGCCAAGGGTGGCAACCGGCTCGGAACGCTCCAGTGCTTTATAGACCATTTGTACCGCGCGGTTCACCCCAAAGCAGAAACCGGCAGATTCAGAAACGGTAATCTGCATTCTACTCCTCCTTCTCCGGAGCATCGCTGCTTTCCGGTAATGATGGCAATGGCGTCTCCGGTTCATCCACCAGCGCACGGATGCCATCCATAATGGGCGGTACCACATTACGCTTGAGGCTGCGCAGCAGCTCCCGGTCGGTAAGATCCTCTGCCAGAGCGAGCCGTGCTGCAGGGATGGGCTTGCCGAAACGAACCACAATTTTGCTGCGGAAATGCAGCTTGCCTTTAAAATTGATGCCAACCGGAATTACATCCGCACCGGCCTTTGCCGCAATCAGAGCAACACCGGTTTTTCCTCTGCCCACCTTACCGGTCATACTGCGGGTCCCTTCCGGAAAAATCAGGAGGTTGGTACCATTCTGTACCGTGGAAACGGCATGGTCAATGGCTGCAGTGTCCCCCTTGCCCCGCTCTACAGGGAATGCACCCAGGACACGGATCAGCCAGCCGAACAGCTTATTCTCAAACAGCTCGGATTTTGCCATGAAGCAAAACCTGCCCCTGCCGCAGATGACCACCAGAACAGGGTCAGCATAGCTGCGGTGATTGGAGGCAAAGATGTAGGCGCCCTTCTTCGGGATATTTTCTCTGCCCTCCACTCTGATATGGTAAAACAGGGCATAAGCAACACGCACCAGGAATACAGCAATATGATATAACATGGCAGTACCTCGTTCTAATCCATAATGCTGCGAATCATGGCAGTGATATGGGCAACCACTTCATGGAAGCCCATGGATGTAGTGTCCACCAGGACAGCATCCTCCGTCTGCTGCAGGGGTGCAATCTCCCGATGCATATCATTGTCATCACGCTTTTTAATATCTGCCAGAATCTGCTCATAGGGCGGACAATCCGGCTTCTCATGCAGCTCCAGATACCGGCGGCTGGCACGCTCCTCCGCAGAAGCGGTAAGAAAAATTTTCAGATCCGCATGGGGCAATACCACAGCACCGATGTCTCTGCCATCCATGATAACGCTGTTCTCTGCGGCAATCTTCTTCTGCAAGTCCAGCAAATGGGCACGCACGGCACCCACAGCGGACACTGCGGACGCTGCCATGGAAACCTCGGGACTGCGGATATCATCGGTTACATCCTCACCGCACAGCAGCACATGCTGTGCGCCCCCGATAAATTTCAGCTCCACCTGAATTTTGTCAATTTCGGCCTCTATCTGCGCCGGCTGCAGGCAGTCATGGCGCAGGGCATAAAGGCCGATGGCACGGTACATGGCACCGGTATCCACATGGATAAAGCCCAGTTCTTCAGCGACAGTACGGGAAATGCTGCTCTTTCCGGCACCACTGGGGCCGTCAATGGCAATGTTGATGTTCTTCATAACATGCTCCTTTTTCTATTTTTGGTAACCTCTAAAAACCTTCTGTTTTAAAATTGGAAAAGAATAAAAGATGGATTTTGTGGGGCTTCGTCCCACACCCCGTCTCTAAAAACAAGCTTTTAGAGGTTCCCTTTTGATACAGACTTTTCATCTATAAGATCATCCTTTGGGATGGCTTTTTTCATTCAGCTGCAGGCATATGCTGCAAGATAGGCCGTAGAAAAGGCAATCTGCAGATTGAAGCCGCCCGTATAGCCGTCCACATCCAGCACCTCACCGGCAAAAAACAGATGGGGCACCAGCCGGGATTCCATGGTTTTGGGGGAAACCTCCTTACAGAGCACGCCCCCCCTGGTGATAATGCCCTCCGCAAGAGGACGGGTTCCCCGTACTGTGAAGGCAAAATCTTTGAGTATTCCGCAGATGGTCTGACGCTGCGCCCTGGTCAGGGAATTTCCTTTGATATAGGGAGAAATACCGCATCTTCCAATCATGGGTGCCACCATGCTGGCAGGCAGCAGCTTCCGCAGGATGCCGGGCAGCTGTTTGTTGGGCTGGGCTGCAATTTCACGCAGCAGACGCTGATCCAGCTGTTCCATGGAAAGTGCAGGCTTCAGGTCAATATGCAGGGTATAGCTGCCCGTATCTTCCATATGGGCGGAAGCGCTCAGAACCAGGGGGCCGGATACACCGAAATGGGTGAAAAGCATCTCTCCCAGCTCCTCAAATACCAGTTTTCCGTCCCGGCAAAGCCGCAGGGTCACATTTTTCAGCGAAACGCCCATCATTTCTGCACAGTCACGCTCCAGTGTTTCCAGAGGAACCAGAGAAGGACGCAGAGGGGCAATGGTATGCCCTGCCCGTTCCGCCAGGCGGTAGCTGTCCCCATCGGAGCCGGTTCCGGGATAGGTGGCTCCGCCGGCTGCCAGAATCACACGATCCGCCCTAAACGTCTTATCGCCGCAGCGCACACCGCAGCAGACGCCATCTTCCACAAGCAGCGCCGTCACACGGTCACAGAGCAGCTGCACACCAGCACGCTGCATCTCCCGGTGCAGCGTTTCCGCAATCTCTGCCGCCTGATCGCTGACCGGGAACACACGGCGGCCCCGCTCCACCTTCAGAGCAACACCAAGACCTTCAAAGTATGCCATGACATCCTGGGGGGAGCATGCTGCAAAGGCACTGTAGAGAAATCTGCCCCCATGGGGAATATTCTCCATCAGGGTTTCCATATCACAGTCATTGGTAAGATTGCATCTGCCCTTTCCGGTAATGCGCAGTTTCTTGCCGATGCGGTGATTCTTTTCAATCACCGTCACCTGCTCCCCGGCATGGGCAGCATGGATTGCCGCAAAGCATCCCGCTGCGCCGCCGCCGACGACAATGGTGTTCATGTTCTGCCCCCTCTCAGCATTCTGCGCCGTCTGGCGGCAAGCTGCTGTCTGCGCCGGCTGGTTTCCGGTTCGTCCACAGCATAGCCGGCATCGGTTTTCCGCAGCACATCCCCCTCTTTTGCCGTAACCGGCAGCCGGGAGCGAGGAACCTGCTGAAAGGCACCGTCACACTCTACAACGGCATAGTCCCCTTCAAATCGGTCAATTATCTCCATGCTATTTCTTCTCTTCCTGTTCTGTAATAATATTGCAGCTGTCCGTTTCCTTATCATAGAGGAACACCACGCTGCCCTGCTCGCTGGTCACATAAATATGATCCGTATATTCTGCCAGACGCTCCATGGTACGCTCCGACGGATGGCCATAGGAATTGTCCAGCCCGCAGGAAATCACTGCATACTGCGGTGTGACTGCCTCCAGAAAGGACTCGCCGGAAGAGGTGGAGGATCCATGATGTCCCACCTTCAGGAAATCCGCATCCAGGTCGGCACCGCTTTCCAGAATGGCAGTTTCCTCCGGAGTTTCCATATCCCCAGTGAACAGACAGACAATTCCCTCATACTCCACACGGAGCACCAGGGAAATGTTGTTCAGATCGGACGCATCCTCCGATACCGGTGCCAGTACGGATACCTCCGCACCGCCCAACGCAAAGGAATCCCCTGCCTGCATTGCTTCATAGGAAGCACCGCTGGTCTCCACAGCGTCCAGGTATCTTTCAAAGGTTTTGCTCGTGGGAAGAAGGGAATCCGGACAAACCGGCTCCAGCACGGTTTCTGCAGGATGCTTTGCCAGCACCTCCGGAAATCCTCCGATATGATCGGCATGGGGGTGGGTAGCAACGGCATAATCCAGCGCCGTGATCCCCTGTTCCTCCAGATACTCGTTAATGGCAGCCCCAGCAGAAGCCTCTGCCGCATCAATCAGCATGGTCTCACCGTCTGCAATGATCAGAATGCTGTCCCCCTGTCCCACATCAATGACATGCACCTGAAATTCTGCATGCTCCGTATCAATGTCCTGCTTCTGCTGAAGCTGGCTGACACGGGCTGTATAGCAGGAAACGCCGAACAGAATGGCGATCACAATGCAGTAAAGTATGATATTCCTGCTGTTCTTTTTCTTCGGCATACGGGATTTCTTCATGCCACATTCCTTTCTACGGATGCTGTTCGTTCATTTTCCGGAGCTTGCGTTCTTCCAGCTGCAGCTTGGTCATCAGCACACGGCGGGGCTTAGCGCCCTCATAGGGGCCGATAATCCCCATTTCCTCCAGCTCATCCATGATTCTGGCAGCTCTTGCATAGCCCAGCTTCAGACGCCGCTGAAGATTGCTGGTGGATGCCTGTCCGGCGCTGACCACCACTTCAATGGCCTGCTCAATGAGATCGTCATCCCCACTGGAAACGGCTTCATCGGAGGATGCATTTTTTTCTTCGTTGACAACTGCCATCTGATCCACGGCATCCATAATGGTTTTATCATATTCAGCAGAAGCGCCCTGCTTGATGTAATTCACAACCTTCTCAATTTCCTGTGTAGTGACAAGGCACCCCTGCACACGCACGGGCTTGGGCTGGCCGTTGGGCATATAGAGCATATCCCCCTTACCGAGAAGCTTTTCCGCACCGGAGGCATCCAGGATTGTACGGGAGTCAATGGGGGACTTTACAGTCAGCGCCACACGGCTCGGAATATTCGCTTTGATCAGACCGGTAATGATGTCCGTCGTCGGACGCTGTGTTGCAATGATCAGGTGCATACCGGCAGCTCTTGCCATCTGTGCCAGACGACAGATAGAATCCTCAACCTCCTTGGAGGCTGCCATCATCAGGTCAGCAAGCTCATCAATGGCAATTACAATCTGGGGCATGGGCTTGAGATCAGGATTTTCCTCGCAGAGATGGTTGTAATCGCCCAGATCACGCACACCGGTTTCTGCAAAAATCTGATATCGGGAAAGCATTTCCTGTACTGCCCAATTCAGCGCACCGGCTGCCTTCTTCGGATCGGTCACAACGGGGATCAGCAGATGAGGGATCCCATCGTACACACGGAATTCTACAATCTTCGGGTCAATCAGGATGAGCTTTACCTCGGAAGGCGTTGAATGGTAGAGCAGACTCATAATAATGGAATTGGTGAGAATGGACTTACCGGAGCCGGTGGTGCCGGCAATAATCATATGGGGCATTTTGGCAATATCGCCAAAGATAGCATTGCCTGAAATGTCCTTGCCGACTGCAAACGTCAGCTTGCTCCTGGCCTCGGTAAATTTTCGCATTTCCAGCATCTCACGCAGGGAAACCATATCCCTGTTGGTGTTCGGCACCTCAATGCCGATGGCTGACTTGCCGGGAATGGGGGCTTCCATACGAACGCCCTCGGCAGCCAGCGCAAGCGCAATATCATCGGCAAGGCTTGTGATTTTAGAAACCTTGACACCGGCTGCGGGCTGCACCTCATAGCGGGTAACGGACGGGCCTCTTGCAATATTAGTAATTCTCACACTGACATTGAAGCTCTGCAGCACAGAGGTCAGCAGATCGGCTTTTTCACGCAGCTCATGACTGGCATTCGGGTCATCCGCAAAGCTTTTTCCCTTACTGAGAAAATCAATGGGCGGCATCCGATAGGCTACCTCCGGAACGGTTTCCGCCTGTTGGGCGACCTCATCGGCAATTTCCAGCACACCCTCCTGACGCTCCTCCGCCTTGGTTTTCTTCTTTGGCTTCTGGGTTGCCTGGCGGATCAGCTCCTCCAGTGCTGCATCCTGAACACTTTCATCCACCTTCGGAGATTCCTCCGGGGCAGGAACATCCGCCTTCTGCTCCGGCGGTGCATCCTTCATGGGAACATCAATGAGAAACTGCGTCTGCTCCGCCTTATGCTGCTTTTTAGAGCCGGCGTCCGCAATGGACAGCGCCTCCCGTTCGGAGCGCACCTCCTGCTCACGTTGTTCTGTTTCAAATTCTTTCAGCAGGCTGGTATCCTCCCGATCCTCCTGGAGAATCCGCCAGATTTTGCGGAAGGGACTTGAAAGCATGCTCAGGAATTCCGTCAGGCTCTTCTTGGTCAGCCACATCAGGCTGACGAAGAGCATCAGGCAGATAAGGATTTTGGCACCGATATCTTCAAAGAGATCCAGCAGCGGGATGGCAATCAGCGCACTGAGCATGCCGCCCCCGTTGAGCTGTACGCCCTCATCATAAAGCAGGCGCAGCGAATTGAGAATGCTCATTCCCAGCAGTCTGCCTCCGCCGAACATGATTTCCAGAAAACCGCTGAGAAACGCAATGGCAAGAAAACCAGTCAGAGCACGGTACAGGATTTTCTGTGGTGTTTCATCCTTGTCCAGCATTACGGCAATATAGGCCAGCACCACCGGAACAATCAGCAGCGTCAGACCAAAAAATCCCCGCAGCGTCCGATGGATGATAAGCCATCCGGCACTTCCCTGCACGAAGGTCAGCAGCAGAATCAGAATGGCTACTGCAAAGAGCAGCACCGACCATTGCTGATTGGAATTATGTACGGGAAGTGTTTTGGTTTCCTTGGGAGGATTTTTTTGGGGTGCAGGCTTTGCGCTTTCCTTTTTTCCTTTATGACTGCTGTTTTTTTTCTGTTCAGCCACAAATGTCTCCTTTCTGTGTCCGTTGTCCTCAGCGGATCATTTCATACACACTGACACCGACAATTCCAATCCACAGCAGGGCTGTATATGCAGCAAAATACCGGAAATGGTTGGACTTCACCAGAAAATTCACCATTCGGATTGCCAGCAGACCCACAACGGCTGCCACTGCAAAGCCAACGATGTATACAGGAATTTCACTGACAGCAACGGCACTGGCATCCTTGAGCTCAACCAGGCAGCCTGCCAGAATCGTAGGGATTCCCAGCATGAAGGAATACTTGATTGCCGTATCACGATCCATGCCGACGAAAATGCCGCTGCAGATGGTGGAACCGCTCCGGGAAACGCCGGGGAACAGAGCCACTGCCTGAAAAATGCCGACAGTCAGCGCTTCCTTCCAGGTAAGCTTGGAGGCATCCTTTTTGCCGTCCACACATTTGTCGGATAAAAAAAGGATGACAGCAGTGTACAGGAAGAAAAAGCCAAGTGCCAGCAGATAGGTCTGCGCAATGTATTCAATCCAGTCCTTCACAAAATAGAAGGGAATCAACACCACCAGGGAAATACACAGCATCAGCAGCATCCGCCGTTCCGGATTATACAAGCCTTTTTTGAAAAGCTGCCCGGTGAACAGATCCTTGCAAACGCCGCCGCACTCCTTCAGCAGTGCCAATACCGTCGAGCGAAACGCAATGCAGGTAGCAAGCAGGGTGCCAAGATGGAGAATGGCGGAAAACAGAAAATTATTTTCCGATTCATTCTGTCCTGTGATATGGGCATACAGCATCAGGTGCCCCGAGCTGGATACCGGTAAAAACTCCGTCAAGCCTTGAATGATTCCTTGAATAATTGCGTCCAGAAATGTCATGCGTCTCCTCCGTTCTTCGTCCGCTGTGTTGCTAATGGCAGTCTATGAGAATGAGCTGTCAGAGGCTGCCCTATGTAGATGGTATCAGTCACGATACCATACTATGCGGTCATTCCTCCGGTTTATCCGTCCTGTCAGGATACCTTGCGTCTCCGGTTTCAATCAGTTCGTAAAGTCCCTCGATTGCATCGCTGAGGCTGCCCAGATGGTCAATAAGTCCCATTTCCACCGCCTGCGCACCGGATATCACAGATCCGACATCCGTTGCCAGTTCCTTGGTATTGGTCATGAGCCTGCGGAATTCCTCCTCAGAAATCCGGCTGCTGCGGGTAACAAACTCAATAATCCGATCCTGGATCTTATCAATATAGGAAAGGCTTTGCGGCACCCCCAGCATCATACCATTCATTCTGACAGGGTGAATGGTCATGGATGCGGACGGGACAATATAGGACTGCCTGGCACTCACGGACAGGGGCACGCCAATGGAATGACCGCCCCCTACCACCAGGGAAACAGTGGGGGTTTTCATACCGGCAATCAGCTCCGCTATGGCAAGTCCGGCCTCCACATCACCGCCCACTGTATTGAGAATAATAATCAGTCCCTCAATACTCCGATCCTGTTCGATTGCAACCAGTGCAGGAATAATGTGCTCATATTTTGTTGTCTTGTTCTGGGATGACAGGACATAATGTCCCTCCACCTGCCCGATTATGGTCAGGCAGTGAATCAGGTGTTTGGCATTCTGGGTCTGGATGCTGCCGGTTTTTTCCACCAGCTCGCTTTCGTCCAGCTGCCGCTGTACAGAAGATTCCTCCTGCTCCTCGCTGCGGGAGGGAGCATCCCCCCTGTGAGGCCGGTATTCTCCGCAGTTTTCACGCATTTGCACTCCATCCTTTCTTGCTGTAATCAAGAAGTAGTATGGCTGAAATCTGTCAGAATATGCACTTCACAGTCAAATGGGCACACTTCACCCTTCAGCAGGAAACACCTATTTTAATTATATTATACCATATTTCAAAAATATGTCAAGTAGAGATCACGCAAATCACGAAAATCAATTTTTACGGGTTAGGGTTTTGTTCAGAATCCCCCTCTCCTGCAGCGTATTTTTGACGATTGACAGGGCAGGAGGCTTTGCCAGTTTGGCGAACGATCCCTTACGTTGACGCCATTGGTCACCCCTCACCCCACCTCTGCAAACTCCGAATCCATATCGCTGTTGGAGAAAATCAGTTTCACAAAGCTTTCATTTTCTTTTAAATAGCGGCAAAAAGCAGCGGCCCTTTTATCCAGTGTCCATTTGCTGTTTTGAATTTCTTTTTCCCAGATCCGATCCAAGTCCTCAATCATGTCCAGTTCCATTTCTTTCACAACATCAAATTGACTGCCATAATGATTATAAAAAGCAGAACGGTTTATCCCTGCTTTCTGACACAACTCACTGACCGGTATTTTATGTATATTTTTATTAGCCAGCAGATTAGGCAGACTTAACCACTTTGCGGCATCTTCCCACCCCGTGGGGAGATGCCGCAAAACGTCAGTATACTGATTCCCAATTGTGCAAAAAAATCCCGATTATGCAAAAGGTATTGCCATTAGATGAATAAAATGCTATACTATTGTCAAAAGTAATAGTATTTTTGTTAAGGAGCTACTATGAAACTGACACACCTGACAGGAATCAATTTAAGGGTGCTGTGGCAGAAAAAGCGGTTGTTTTGTATCGCCATGTTATTGCTGCAATGTATTGCGGTGCTGATTTTGTTGTTCGGTACAGCCGCCGTACAGAATACGCTTGCATTTGAAAAGGAAGTGGATGAACGTGCAAGGTATTTTGATGTGGATCTGCGGCATTATTCTGAAACGGAAACAGAAATTGAACTCGCTGGATACTATACAACCGGTAGTATAACCGAGCCAATCTATGAGGAAACCCCTAAACTGATTCTGGATTATGCACTGCCTTTGTCGGATATGATTGCCACCTGTGAAACCATTTTAGAAGAAACCACCTGGATACAGCCGGAATCTATCTGGTTTACAGCAAAAAGCGGTTCTTACAAAGTGAGAATTGTATATAATTCAGCTGATTCTCCCTTGACGCAGGACTCCAGGCCTTTGGTGCGGCTCAATGCCACATGTTTTCCCGATTATAAAGCCGGTGACATATTTTCCTATCAAAATAACGATTATATTGTAGAGTCGGTAAGCTCAAATTATGTTGGTGACATTACAGTTTCTGCTGTATATGCTCCAAAAGACTGCATCTGTTATGAAATGAGGATGGATTTCCCGGAGTGGCCGACAACTAAACAGGCAGAGGAATTCAGCAATCTTTTGAGTCAGTATTTTGTATACAACACCATGCATGTACCGGAAACAGTGGATCCTCTGACGGCACAGTTCAACGCAGTCACGCTGCTCATGTGTGCAGTGATGATGGCAGCTGTAATTATCAACCTCTGCTATGCGCAGATGTATGTGTACCAGCTTCGCAAACCCACTCTTGCAATTTACCGTCTGTGCGGTGCGGGTCGAAAAGAGGTTATCTCCAATTGTATTACGGAGACGGAGTGCATTGCATTGATCTGCTATGCATGCAGTGCGGCAGTATTTCATTTCCTGCTGGAAGATGTCGTTGCAGCATGGTATCCCATTGCGGACGGAATGTACACGCTGAAATTCTATTGCCTGTTCGGAGTGGTATATCTGTTGTTCTTTTACTTTTTGCTGCTCCCTCCCCTGTTGAGGCTTGTCCGGAATGAAATCATTACCATAAAACAGGAGGGAACAATATGAAAAAAAAGCTCCGTCTTAGTATTCTCGGATTTTCCGAACATATTGGGATGTATCTTCTGCTCCTTGTTCAGCTTCTGATGATGCTGTGCGGCATGAATGTATTGCTTGCAAGCTATCAGCAGCAAGCCATGCTGGAGGAACCCTTTGGTGAATTACTGCAGCAGGACGGCTATTATATGTCGGTTTACGGCTGGGATCCGGAAATCTCGCTAATTGACCAGCTGCAGGGAGAAAAAGAGGTATATGGCTTTCAATCCTATGCATGCAATGCATATTATGGAGATGTGCAGATTCCTACAAATATTATGATTTATGATGATACATTCTGGAATGCATATCATCCCGTCATGAAATTCGGCAGATGGATGTCGCCCACCCGGTCAGGAGAGAGTGCATACTGTGTTGCCACTTCCAATTGTCCTACATCGGAACTGAGTATTCCCGGCGTCAGCACAAAGCTCAAGGTAGCCGGGCTTCTGAGTGATCTGACCTATCTTCCTTTGATGGATCAATGGTCAAGGAATGGTGGGCTATCCGAGAATTTTTACTACACTTATAATGCGCTCAGGGAGGAAGAGGAGGATGAACTAACAATCTGGCTGCTGATGCCGCAGACACAATGGGAAAAGCTCGGCATCGCAAGCAGCAAGGTAGATCAAGGCAACTATCATATTGTCACGTTTACAAAGCCCCTCTCCGAAGAAGAGATTGCATATAATGAGCAGCTGCTGACGGACAATGCCAGTCCTGCAATATCGCTGTCCGTATTACAGGAACGTGCGGAAGCAGCACGGATGGAAAACGTACATAGGTACCTGCCCCTTCTGATTGCGCTGCTTGCCATTACCATTTTTGGCACCCTGTGCGCAATGGCGATTCATACATTGCAGGATCTGCACAGTTATGCAATTTTCTACCTATGCGGCATGAAATGGAAAACAGGTGCACAGATCGGTACAATGCAGGTGGGCTTCCTGCTGGCGCTTGGGCTGGCAATCTGCGGTGCAGCATATTTTGTGCTGCAGCTCACTGGGCAGGCAGCGGTATTTGGTTTGCGGTTTACATGGTGGAATGTGGCTGTTTCATTCTTGTTCTGCTGCATTGTTGTACTGCTGAACAGCCTGATTCTCTATTGCATGATCCGGTCAAGGACACCCATTACATTAATAAGGAGTACGGAAACATGATCACACTAAAAAATATTACAAAGACCTATAACAATAAAAAATCAAATGCATTTGAGGCGCTGCATGATGTGTCCATGGAAATTGCGGACGGAGAAATGGTAGCCATTGTTGGAAAATCCGGCTCGGGGAAATCGACATTGCTGCATATCATCGGCTGTGCGGACAGATTTGAGAGAGGCAGTTATTTACTGTACGGAAAGGATATCAGCAAAAGTTCAGAGGCGACATTTTCACAGATCCGGAACACAAAAATTGGTATTGTATTGCAGGATTTCGCCTTGGTGGAAAACTACAGCGTACTTGAAAACGTAATGCTTCCCTTCTATTTTGATAAATCAACTTCCGTTGCCGCTGCAAAGAAGCAGGCGCTGGAAGTATTACAGCAGATGGGAATGGATTCCATGGCACTTAAACCGGTGAACAAGCTTTCCGGCGGTCAGAAACAGCGGGTTGCCATTGCAAGGGCCATTGTCAAACAGCCGAATCTGATTCTGGCAGATGAGCCCACAGGAGCATTGGACAGCCAAACGGCATCCGAAATCATGCAGCTTCTTCATGAGCTGCATCGCCAGGGAAAAACAATTATAATTGTAACCCATGATATGGAAATTGCAGGACAATGCCAGCGCAGGATTACCATCGCAGATGGGAAAATTACACATGCATGTTAGCTTATGTGCAACTCACACTAATCTTCCAAACTGTAACAGCCATTACAGTTTGGAGGGCAGCTTGTCGATAAAGCGGCAGTTTCATAAAATTTGCCCTCCCCCTCCCTTCAGGGAGGGGGAAAGTTTGTGGGGGATACTGCATACCCTACACCCACCTCCTGCAGAGGACTTTTTGTCCATGTTTCGAAGGCTGCAAGGAGCTTTGCCCCTGCATGCGCCAAAGGCGCAGCGTATATAAAAAATAGTCCAGTCAATGTGCCGGGTAGGCACATTGGCTGGACGGGACTTTTTCGGTAGTCTGAATTCTGACAGACTTTGTCTGCCAGAACGATATGACTACTCAGTAAAATCCTCGACTTTGCCGAGAAGGAAATCCTGAATCTGCTGAAGATCATCTGATTCAACGTTTCCGTCAGAATCTATATCAGCAGCGTCAAATGAAACCGCATTTGTAAAGCCGTATAACAATCCATTTTTGGCGGAAGCCAGGTCAAAGCTGTTGACCACGCCATCGCAGTTGACATCACCCTTGATTACCGTTTCTTCATTTACGGCAAGTACAATATAGTTCACAGAGTTGGTATTTCCGCTGTTTGTACCAAGGGTCACGCTTTCACCGGCCTTGACATTCTTCTTGTAAAGATTGAGAGTAAGGTCATTGGAAGTTGCAATTGAAACGCCGGAATATTTCCAGCTGCTTAACCAGTCCGGAAGTGCAGCAGTAACTCGTGAATCCACTGCGACATAAACAGTAATGTCAGCAGCTGCGGTAAATGTTGCCAGATCTGTCAGTACGGTCTTGGAGTCACAGGCAGTTCTGATTGCCTCAGCACCAACCAGATTTGAGGGAAGGGATGTACAGGTAAAATCACGGTCACCGAACAGCACAGAACCATTGTTAAAATCATAGTAAATGGACCAGTCCGCACCGTTTTCCTTATCACTTACAACAAGATCTTTGATCAGCTTGCCGTTAAGCGGTTCGGGTTCCTTTTCAGGATCTCCGAAATCACCGTCAACTGTAAAATTATCAAGGTAAAGAGTGCTGGAAAGAGCAGAATTTGCTTTCAGTTCGATGATGTTTTCTCCCTCATTCAGCTGAATGGTTTCCGATACTGTTTTCCAGTCGCTGAGGGAACTGCCCTTGGGAAGTGAAAGGGTTTTCACTTTTGTACCGTTTACATAAAGATCAACATTGTTTATATCAGAGGTAACAGCATATCTGAGCGTCATTTGGAAAGAACCTGACTTTTCAGTATTGACGCTGTCCTTGACAGCCGCAGATGAATTTGTGCCGAACTTGATAAATCCCTGTCCCTGATAGCCTGTGATACCGCTGCTGCATCCGTTTGTCACATTGCCCTCAATATTTTTATAGTCAAAGAATTCTCCCTCGTACTGACGGGTACCCTCATAAAATTCAGGAAATTCAGGCTCAACAAGCGTTGCTGTTTTATACGATGTCAGACGGTTTGTTTCACTGCCCGAGCAGTTTACTGTAATATCAACAGGGCCGTTGTGCTTTACGGTAAGTGTATACGTTCCGTCACTGCTGAAGCTTCCCGAAATCTGGCTCTTCGCCTGATTTACACCTCTGTCGTTATATGTAAAAGTCGGTTCAGAGGTGCAGCCATAAAACTTGAATGTGTTTGTTTTCAGTGTAGTTGGATCATCTTCATCATAGTTGTTTACATACAGATCAATATGATCGCTGTATTCATTTATCAGTGCCGAGGCACGCTCAGAGAAGGTAACTTCAAGCTGCTTGCAGGTATTGTATTTCAGGGAAAGGAAGCCTCCCGTCGCTGCGCCGTTTTTATCAGGGTTATAGGCAACCCATGTATTTTCATTTCGGCCGGCGTAGCAGTTTCCCCAGTAATCCGCTGTATAAAGCGTATTGAATTCCTCCTGCTTTGCTTCGATCGTTGGCCAGCGCGATTCTATTTCGGACTGGTTTACCTGTACCGGAATGGATTTTGCAAGGTCATCTTTCAGCGCATATACTGTAGGGATCGTCTGATAGGTTCCGGTACTCTTGTAAAGGATGGTATTGTCTTTCAGATTTCCGTCATTGCTCATGCGGTACAAGCCCTCAAAAAGGGTTGGATATGTGCTGTAAGGTTCATCCCATGTCTTTCCGGCACCATCCTCTACATCCTGAATAATCACTACTTTTGTATTGCTGACAACCTCCTCACGGTCGGGAATTCGGATCGAACCATCCTGAACCTTGCGGAACAAATCAATAATGTCGTTCTGATACTGGTCGTACATCTGCCATTCTCTTACATGATAGCCGTCGCTGTCCGTCGTCCCGAATGTTTCCTTGAAATCATCCGCCCATACCAGCTCAGGGCCGTCAATAACGGTTGCTCCGTTTTTGACCATACGCTCCAGGAAAATCGGCAGACCTGTAACAACTCTGTACTGCTCCTTTGACGAAAGCGCTTCCGTACCGTCGCTTGACCGGTCCGTCCAGCCGGTTTCATCATATCTTACACCGAAATTTCCGCAGTAGCCAGAAATATAATAACCGTATACAAGGCTTTCCATATCCGCTATGTAACTGCCCTGGGTATATTTTTCTTCCAGAATAAAATTGTCAGAATAAGTACGGCACGCCTCTTCCCATTCAGGGACCTGTTTGAGCATTGCAAGAGGATTGATTTTAGGACTCCACTGGTTTCCGCACCAGCTTACATCAAGATAACCGCCGTATTTATTGCATAATTTCAGAAGTGCAGCAAAATGTCTGTATCTGTCAGCGCAGGAAATGGGAAAATCCTCCTGGTCGAATCCCCAGAATTGTTCACAGTAGTTATAACCGATAAAGTTGGGGTATTCACGGAAAAATTCTCCGAAAATTGTGCTGTCCAGATCATAATCGGCAGAATAATCCGGAAAATGGCACTGTCCGCCGCTGGACGGCTGGATCATTGTCCATACTCCCTTGTCGGCACAGGTTCTCAGCCATGATTTTGCTGTCTCATAGCCGTCCTGAACCATCAGCCACTTGTGGTTGTCACGATCCCAGTTAATGGAAAGCGAAATGTTGAATACCACATATGGCAGTACATCTTCAGGTATCAGGTCAATGATTTTTGCAGGATCGGCATAATTCCACGAGTCAATATGAACGATCCACATCGGCTGTTCATTTGATACGGGACGTCTAAAGCTGCCGGTTGCCGCTGATACAGTCAGGTTTTCGGCATCAAGCACTCTGTCCAGTGTTTGCAGCACATAACTGGAATCAGTGGTTCCTGCGGTGTCCGATGACTGCAGTCCGGTAAACATTCCGATTACCATTATTCCGGACATCAGAGCTGCACATAATTTTTTCAGTTTCAATACAATTCCTCCTCATTTCTAAGACAGCTTCTGCATATTGTTCGTGCATACGGTGCTGCCTTGTTTTTTATATCTACATTGTAACCAATACTGCAGATATAAGTCAATTGCGTTTTATGCTGTCTTTTCTGCATAAAAGTACCATTTTTATCTGGTTATATTTTACACTGAAATTTTACGAATTACAACTCACATTCTGCATATAAAGTGGACAAAACGCACATTTTTTTACAGATTTTTCTTGACATTTTCATTTATTGATTTATAATATAGATAAAAGGGAACCTCTGACAACTCCTGTTAGTGCTTCCCAGAAGGGGGTTGCAGACTTGAGACAATCACACCGGCCCATTTACGGCGTTATTGCGGGAAGCGCAGCAGATATTGAACAGAGGGAAATTCTGACCGGCATCATTGAAAAGGCGCAGGAACTGGATATTGACATTGCAGTTATTTCAAACATATATAATCCCAATGAACCTTCAGATGTTCTGAAAACCGAAAATAAAATCTATGACCTGATTCTCTCAGAAGAGTTTGACGGGTTTATCCTTATCTCTGAGTCCTTTATCAATACGCAGCTTCAGCAGCAAATTATTGGCACGCTCAGCAAGCGTAGGTCCGTTCCCATCGTTGCAATCGGAACGCCCCTGCCCGGTTTTGTTCTGCCGGATTTTAAATTTATCAATAACAGTGACGAAAATGATATGGAGGATATCACCGATCATCTGATCGAGGTTCACGGTCTGACTGATATTGATATGCTTACAGGATTTGACAACATAGAAGCGTCCCACAAGCGTGTGGCGGGATACCGACGTGCTCTGGAAAAGCATGGTATTGCATATAATGAAAAGAAAGTTTATTTCGGTAATTTCTGGCTTGATTCCGGAAAGGAAACAGCTCAGAAATATATAAGCGGCGAACTGCCTTATCCGCAGGCTCTGATCTGTGCCAATGATTATATGGCATACGGACTGCTGGACGAATTGATGGAACAGTCCGTGCCGGTTCAGGAGAAAATGTCAGTTATTGGCTACGAATATGTCCGTGAACGCAATTGTCATACTCCCCTGTTAACAACATATCGCAGAAACCGGAAATTCCTTGGCACGGAGGCAGTAAGACTGCTTCATGAAAAAAACACCAAAGGCGAATACGGCGACTTCGTTCCTGCAAAAGGCATGCTTGTTCCGGGCAACACCTGTGGCTGCGGTGAAAATCACGAAGATGTAAAGCGTGAACTGAAAGACGTGCATCTCAAACAGACCTATGATTTTCTCAATCTTGTATGTCAGTTTGAACACCGTCTTACAGAATGCCACAACATAAATGAATTTGTTCAGGTTTGCAGGGATTTTCAGTTTATGATAAGGGACAGGAACCGTCTATACCTTTGTCTGTATGAAAACTGGTATGAAAATGACATTGACTCTGAAAACATAACCTGTTATGATCTTATCTGTGACGAAAAAACTTTTACTTTCCACAAAAATGAATTTTCGGATCTTTTCAGCGGAGATGCAGCACCGTATTATTTCTGCCCTCTGTTTTTTTCCGAGAGAGAGCTTGGCTATGTTGTCCTGAAATTCGACCATCCCGATACATTTGACCATATCTTCCGCAACTGGCTCAAAACAGTGTCAAACGGTCTTGAGTTTCTGCGCATGAAGAATGATATCCGCTATCTTACAAAATGTCAGAATCTTTCGGAGCAGCGTGATACTCTGACTGGTATGTATAATGAAAACGGCATTAAAAAAATGTTTGTTTCATCTGAAAAAGAAAATCTTTACTTTGCAGCAGTCCGTATCTGTCTTTTCAACGATGATTTTATAAGAGCAAAAGAAAAAATCAATGCGATTCTTGATAGTTCGGAGGCAGTGCGGCAGTTCACCGGCAATCATGACATATGTGCAAAAATAAATCATGATACATTTATATGTCTGGTCAGAACTGAAAACTCAGCCGAATTTATTTCTGACAGGCTTGCTTCAATTTTGTATCAGCATACAGATTATATGAAAAGCTATGGCATGGATTCATTTGTATGCTGCGCCAGCCAGTGCGGCAGCAGCACCTTTTCTCAGCTGATTGAAATATGCAACGCTGAATTTGATAACCGGATGAAGATCATATCTGCAAGGCGGCGTAACAAGCACTATAAGGAACTGCTGACAATACGCAGCTTCATTTATATGAATCCGGCTGAAACCTTTGACACGGAAGAGATCCGCAGCCGCTATTCCGGCAGTGCTGGTCACTTCAGGACAATTTACAAAAAGTGTTTCGGGATAAGCTTTCATCAGGACTGTATTTTATCACGCATTGCCAGAGCAAAATACTGTCTTTCCGTTACCCCCATGAATATTTCCGACATTGCTGAACACTGCGGTTATACTGACGATAAATACTTCATGCGCCAGTTTCTCTCCGAAACGGGGTATACCGCAAATCAGTACAGAAACATAACAAAATAGCAATGTAACTGCGGCGTGCTTGCTGCAGCACAACAACACCGCCCGAAAAGCGTTCAACGATATTACGCCGTCTCTAAAGCTTTAAGGTGGATTCTGAAAATCTCCGGCGGCTTGATTTCATGCAGACTTGCAATGGAAAGCCGAATAATTATTAAACACCCAGCATTTAGGTCGGTACTCATATAGAAGTTTTAGGGCAACTATTACGAAAGACCTATACAGCGGGCTATGAAACAGAACAGGCAGATACTTCATATAAGGTATCTGCCTGTTTTGCTTTATCTTCAGTTTTAGAGGACTATTGTACTAATTTTGATAATGCTTCATAGATTGCATTTTCAGGTGATATGACCGTTGAGAGGTTTGCGAAAATGGTCGTTATATTTACAGCCCCTTCAATCAGCGTTTTTCCGATATTTTTCTCATCAAACTGTTTTTCAGACTTCGTCTGCTCCTTAAAAGCTTTCTTGATTTCTTTTATAACCTGTTTTCTATTGCTGTCTGGCTCAAGGGCAACTAATAGATCAGCAAAATATTCCTCACGAATCACCAATAATTTGCTGTTCAGTTGCTTGTCAATGTACGCTCCTTGTTCTTCTAAAAAGTTTTGAATCTCATAGAAAAGATTTGGATCAGGAATACTAATCATCACTTTTTGATTTTCAAATTTAGCATTTTCAACAAGCTTTGCAAATGCTTTTTCCCATTTAAAATCAATTGGGTTTATTAGCTGATTCTTAACTTTTAAATTTCTGACACGCTGTTGCGTAATTCCTAAATCTTTACTTATCTTATAATCAGAACATTTGTTATAATCTATAGTTCCGTCCTGTTCCTGATTATCTTCTATTATCTTTTTGATATAGAAGTTAAACATCATCATCTCAATATCTGCTTTTGATGCCTGTCCGAAATTTGCTTCATAAAAATGACTTGCTATTTCGTCAAACATAGCAATTTTTTCAGAATCGGTAAAGGAAATGTATTTCAGTGTCAGCACCTCCAACTATAATAAAAAACATAGTTGCTAATTGTACTTTTTCAATTCATCCTGTTTTTGAACCTATTTTTATCTGTTCTTTGTCAGCTCTGTATTGATCTCATTTATACGCTTCTGAACGGCAGTAATCTTGTCCTTGATCGGCTTGGCTCTTTCTTCAACTTCTTTTATTTTTTCATTGTATTCCCTTTGCTGTTCTTTTTTCTCCGTATCAATTGACTCATTTAAAGCAGATACTCTTGAATTCAGCTCGTCAATCTGAGCCTGCAGAGCCTTCTTTTCCTTACCCTTGAACAAGCCAAGTTTTCCTTGTTCCTGACGAAGTCTTGATATCTCACTTAATACAGTTTCCTTTTCTTTCTCAGACGGAACTGTGCCATTACGCTTATCTTTAATTTCATTTATTTCCTTATCAAATGGCAACATCTGCTCCTGTAATTGACTCTGTTCAGCTTTCAAAGTACTCATTTCGGATTCTAATTGCTGCTTTTCATCAGCATGCTCTGACCAGTATGCCTTGTTACGCTCTTTCTGTTCTTGAATTTTTCTTTCATTTTCTTCTCTTTGCCTGCGTTGTCCTCTTTCTCTGCAGTTTTTAGCCTTGTCCCTATACTTTGCATTATCATTTCGTCTTGAAGCAATTGCAGAATCGGTCAAAGTGTATTCTTTTTCCCAGTACCAATGATCCTCAAAAGCGTTTAGCCTTTCGGAAAATGAAGCGCCAAAATGGAAAGGTTCTGTTCCGTATTTTTGTGTCCATGAACACGCATTGATACAATATTCATTAATTGCAATCAAGTTTTCGTATCTGGTTGCATCGTTAAATTCGTCATTTTCAGCAAAATCAATGGCTGCTTTAATAAGTATGCTGCAAAATCCTGCCCTTTCGATAAGTGAATTGAATGCATAATGAGAAGGTCGTCCATCATTATCATTTGCGTACTCCGATTTTATTGAACCCCAAGCGTTGACTGCCGCATTGTTAATCAAAGTTGCAACTGCTTTTTCATACTCGTCAGGTTTAATTCCACATTTAGTAAGTAAAACTAATGCGTATTTTTTTGCTTTTGTCGCACAATCAACAATGGTATTTGCATTATTTTCACTTGGATGCTTTCTAAAATTATCACATGGCAATGAAACTAATGCCGTGGACAATTTGGACATTTCCTCTGATGCTGATTTCTTCACATCTTCCGTCTTATCTTCAGGAGCGTAGTCAACCGCTTTAGAAAAGCATTGCACACTTTCTTCTATACGGACATTGGCAAGAGTAGACTGCCAGCCTGCTGCCTTACCCTTCATAAACCATGCTTCGTAGTTTTGAGGTTCAATCTCGATAATGCGGTTACAGTATGATTCTGCTTCACCCTTGTTTCCTGCTTCATAGGCACTGTTTGCCATTTCAAGATAATTCTTGATCTTATCAGTATTGTCAACTTTGACCGTACCCGAAACATTGACAGTTCCCTCAATCATCATCTTCTTTGCTTCTTCCACGGAATACTTTGTACCGCAGGTCTGGCATATAAATACGCCGTCCTGTTTCATCAGATCGGTACTTCCACACATTTCACATGTTAATTGTTTCATACTCTTTACTCCTTAAAAATATTCTCAGGATTTACAGATCGTATCCTGATTTGTAACATAATTATGGCAACACCGCACAGTTGCCAAAGGGAGAAAAAAGTGATATAATATAGATATGGA
>CAZXVI010000009.1:0-49481 GCA_964644275.1 uncultured Ruminococcus sp.
TTCGGTTCCATGTAATCTGCTCCTTACTTTAATGGATAATACTCATCCTCCAAACTACAGTTTGGAGGGCAGCTGCCTGCGGCAGCCGCAGATTTGACCGCTTTGCGGTCAAATCCCGTTTTATGCAATCCCTTACGCCGGCTGCGTTGGCTAATTTCTGGTAGACTTTGTCTGACAGAATGAAAGGGATTAGTATAAGCTCAGTCAATTGCCCAGTTGATTTCTGCAAAGCCGTGACTTTTCAGAAATGCATTGGTTTGAGAAAAATGCCGGCAGCCGAAGAAGCCCCGGTTTGCGGACAGGGGACTGGGATGGGCGGAGGTCAGCACCAGATGACAGGGATTGGTGATCAGCTCCTGCTTCTTCCCTGCCTGTGCTCCCCAGAGAAGGAACACAATGGGATCCTCCCGGAGATTCAGCAGCCGGATAATCCGGTCCGTGAACTGTTCCCAGCCCCTGCCCCGGTGGCTGCATGCCTGTCCGTCACGGACGGTAAGGACTGTATTGAGCAGCAGAACTCCCTGCCGTGCCCAGTTGGTCAGATCGCCATGCTTTCCCAGATTGTCAATGCCCGTATCATCACGGATTTCCTTAAATATGTTGACGAGGGAAGGGGGCGGTGCTACGCCCTTTCTGACAGAAAAACTCAGACCATGCGCCTGTCCCGGTCCGTGATAGGGATCCTGCCCCAGAATCACCACACGCACGCTGCTGTAGGTGGACAATTTCAGAGCGTTGAAGATGTCATATTGATTGGGATAGACCACAGCAGTACGGTATTCCTCCGCCAGAAACTGACGCAGTGCCTGATAATAGGGCTGCTCCAGCTCATCCGCCAGAAGGGTATCCCATTCGTTTCCGAAATGCACCATGCGGCTCTCCTCCCTTTTCTCTAAAGGTAACCTCTTAAACAAGCTTTTAGAGGTTTTCTAAAGTGGTATACACTTTTTAATTATAGCATAAACTTCCGGCAATTACAAGGGGATTTTGTCATCTTCGGAAAATTTTCAGGCAGCACACTGTTTCCCTCCGGCTATACCTGAATATCCCTGTCACAAAATCTGCATTTCCCGATAAAGCCCGCTTTCAATGTATTGGAGCCGCCGCAGCCCGGACAGATCACGGTCACAAACCGTTCCCGGACAGTGACAGCACCGTTGTTCAGGATAATCTGGGGTTCCGGTTCCGCCGAGAGGCGGCAGTAGCGCAGGTAGCCTTGACGCAGCAGATGATCGAACTGTCCTGCCAGACGATGCTCCGGCATGCCCAGCAGCGCAGCGGTTTTGGCAATGGAAATAACGCCGTCCCTATCACCGGAGAACAGGCTGTTGAACCGGTAGGCTCTGCCCACATCTCCCCGGATTTTCAGCGCCAGCGCCATAATGCTGCCAAAAACAACGGCAATCGAAATCCAGACCGGTGCATGCTCATCCTCCCAGAGCCGCATATCTCCGAACAGCACCATGAGGAACGACATTGCGGCGAAAAACAGCAGAAAACCGCTGAACCCGATAAGGCAGAAGGCAAGAATGTTCATGAACAGGGTTTTCCCCTTTGCAAGATATTCCTTTTGCGATGGCTTATGGTGCAGAATAATGACCGGTTCCCCGTCCTGCTCCAGGTGGCAGTTCACCAGATAGCCCCGGCGGATGAGGGCGTCGAATTGCTTCAGGCACCGGCGCGGCGGCATATGGAACAGTACGGCGGTCTGCCGGACGCTCAGAGTGCCGTCAGTGTCGCCCTGGAACAGACTGTTGAACCGGTTGGCTCTGCCGATTTGTATACAGTTGTTGATTCCCAGCACCAGAATTCCTGCAAAAACACAGAGTACGGCAACATAGAACCCCGTGGAATCCGTCATGGCCTCAGAGCCCATCACGGAGAGCAGTACTGCAATCAGTAAGACGGCCGTAAACATGCCGCCGAACCCGATCTGCAGAAATGCCATGATTCTGGCATACAGCAGGTTGCTTCTGGACAGATACATAGAAATCCGCTCCTCTACACAGTATTTTCGACTATTATTGTAGCATGGAAGGACGGAAATGTCAATCCGGGAGAACGCACGCTGCACGGAACGCAATGTCCGGACAAGCGGTTGGAAAAGGCGGGTGAAGGGGGCGGGGAGGGCACTGAAGTCAACCATAATCCGTAAAAATTGATTTCCGTGGCAAGTGTCACAATTCCTCTTGACATCACTTAATAAATATGGTATAATTTTTACATAATTTTGTAAAAAAGGAGTTTTTCTGCATGAAACAGCATCATATATACAATCCGGAAATGGAGTGCATGGATCCGGAGCAGCGCCGTCTGCTTCAGAGCGAACGCCTGCGCCGGACTGTCCGCCATGTCTATGACAATGTTCCCCTCTACCGTGAGCGCATGGACGCCAAGGGCGTGCAGCCCGGGGATATCAAAACGGTGGACGATCTGCGCTTCCTGCCCTTTACCGAGAAGACGGATCTGCGGGACGCCTTTCCTTTCGGATTATTTGCCGTGCCCAATGATCAGATTATCCGCATTCAGGGCTCCTCCGGCACCACCGGTAAGCCCATCGTATCCGGCTATACCCGGAACGATGTGGAGGTCTGGTCGGAAATGGTTGCCCGTGCCATGACGGCAGTGGGCGGTACCAAGGACGATGTGGTGCAGGTATGCTACGGTTACGGTCTGTTCACCGGCGGTCTGGGTGCGCACCAGGGTGCGGATAAGATTGGTGCCATGGTCATTCCCATGTCCAGCGGCAATACCCAGCGCCAGATCATGATGATGCGCGAGCTGGGCACTACCATTCTTTGCTGCACCCCCTCCTATGCCACCTATCTGGGCGAAACCATTCATGACATGGGACTTTCGCCCTCCGATCTGAAACTGAAGGCAGGACTCTTCGGCGCAGAGCCATGGACCCAGGAAATGCGGCTGAAAATCGAGGAGCTTCTGGGGCTTGACGCCTGCGATATTTACGGCCTGACGGAAATCGCCGGCCCCGGCGTTGCGTTTGAGTGCCTGGAAAAGCACGGTTCCCATGTCAACGAGGACCATGTCATTCCTGAGATCATTGACCCGAACACGGGCGAGCCGCTGCCCTACGGAACCCCCGGCGAGCTGGTATTCACCACCATTACCAAGGAGGGAATGCCCATGCTCCGTTACAGAACCCACGATATCTGTACCCTGCATCCGGGGACATGCGCATGCGGCAGAACCACCGTGCGTATGGGCAGAATCACCGGCAGAACTGATGATATGATCATCGTCCGGGGCGTCAATGTATTTCCCTCCCAGATTGAAACAGTTCTGGTCAGAACCAAGGGGGCAGCACCCCATTACCTCCTGATTGTGGACAGGGTGAATAATGCCGATACACTGGAGGTACAGGTGGAAATGACCGAAGATGCATTCACGGACAGCCTGGCAACAATGCAGCGTCTCCAGCGTGAAATTGCAGCGGAGATCAAGTCCGTCGTGGGAATCATGGCAAAGATTACGATCATGCCTCCCAAGAGCCTGCCGCGTTCCGAGGGCAAGGCAAAGCGTGTTGTGGATCACCGCAAGCTGTAATACATATCCTCTGCCATCCCGCTGACTACGGGATGGCAATCTGTATTTCCCTGCCCCTTGCAAAGCGGCCAGAAATATGCTATAATAAACTTGTTGCAACGATGGATGGGTACAGAATCATCAGAGAAAGGGAGGGCTTTATGAGCACCAACGAAACGGTTCAGCAGTACAAATGTCCCAACTGCAGTGCCGAGCTTCGCTTCGACCCCAAGAAGCAGGGCTTCAGCTGTGAGTACTGTGACAGCTTCTTCACGCCGGAGGAGTGCAAGGCTGCCAATGAAAAAATGCAGGCAGAAGAATCCCAGTCCGCTCCGAAACGGGATGAGTTTGAAGCAAACAACAATCTGTACATATGCCCCAGCTGCGGTGCAGAGCTGATGACCGACCAGAATACGGCAGCCACGGAGTGCTATTACTGCCATAATCCCGTGGTGCTGAAAGGACGTCTGTCCGGCGAATACCGCCCCGCCAAGGTGATTCCCTTCAAGATCACCAGGGAGCAGGCCCATGATATTTTCAAGGACTGGTGCAAAAAGCGCTGGTTCCTGCCGAAAAGCTTCAACACTGAGAGCCAGCTGCTCCATATGCAGGGGGTCTATGTCCCCTTCTGGGTGGCGGACTGCGATGTCAGCGGTGAAATGCACGCCGTCTGTAAGAAAATCCGAACCTGGTCCAGCGGAAATTACCGGTATACGGAAACCAAGGAATTCGATGTCTACCGCAATGCCTCCATTCAGTTCAACGGCATTCCGGCGGATGGCGCCAGCAAAATCGAGGATGCACTGATGGAAGCCATTGAGCCCTTTGACTACCGGGGTACAAAGGAATTTGAAATGGCATACCTCAGCGGATTTTTGTCGGATAAGTATGACATCAACAAATCCCAGGTATTCCCCCGTGTCAGCCGCCGTGCTGTCAACGGCAGCGACCATCTGCTCCGTGCATCCATGATTGGCTATGATTCCATCCGGGTGACCCAGTCGGATATGCATATTCTCAACACCAGCTGGCAGTACATGCTGCTGCCTGTCTGGTTCATGACCTATCAGTACAAGAAACAACAGTATTCCTTTGCCATAAACGGGCAGACCGGCAAGCAGGCGGGAACGCCGCCCCTGGCAGCCGGTAAGCTGGCGGCGGTATGCGCCGGCATTGCGGCAGTATGTACTGTTGTGGGCGTGTTAGGAGGGCTGTTCCTATGAGACGATGGTGGATTGCTTTACTAACCGGTACAATGATGCTGCTGGGATGCGGTCTCTCCGTTTCCGCCGCAGAGGCTGTACTCTGGGAGGAACGCACCTTCCTGGACGAGGACGAACATGACGAATGCCTGAAACGGCTCCAGGAAGCGGCGGACGCAACCGGCATGAATGTGGCTGTGGTACTGGGCAGCCAGAACCGTTCCGACGCTTCCATCGAGACTCTGGCGAGCAGTACCTATGACGAGCTTTTTGGCAAAAGTACGGACGGTCTGCTGTACTACATGGATCTGAGCGGCGTAAATCCCTACGACTACATCGACACCAGCGGATTCGGGCAGTTCTATTACACCAACAGTGATGACAATAACCGCATTGACGCCATGTTTGAGGCACTGGACCTGTATCTCTACCCCGTGGGGTCCGAGGATGTCCATGGAGCAGTACTGGAATTTGCAGATCTGGTGGAATACTACTACTATGCCGGCATTCCCGACCGGTACTATGTCTATGATGATGCATACGGCTGTTACTTCTATGTGGAAAACGGCGAGATACTGAAATCCAGCACAAAACCCTATATTGACTGGGAGCTTGTGGCCTTTATGGGCATCTGCGGCTTCGGTGTGGGGATCCTTGCTGCGGTGATTACCTTTTTTGCGGTCAAATCCCGTTATCAGTTCAAATCCAGCCTTTCCCCCACTGCCTATGTCAACAGGAAGAATGTACAGTACCACCAGCAGTATGATAACTTTATCCGCACCTACACCACCAAGGTGAAGATTGAATCTTCCAGCGGAGGCGGAGGCAGCCATGGCGGCGGTCACAGCTCCGGCGGACACGGCGGGGGCGGCCATCACCGGTAATTCCGGCATATCCAGGCGGATGTGCGCAAAACATGAAAGGAGGCGTATGAATTAGTTCCGCTATTTCATACATATCATTTATGAGTAAAAATCTGATCTGCATGCTGATCACCATTGTCTGCTACATGCTGATGATGGTCGTAATCGGCGTGATCTTCTCAAAAAAAAATAAAAATGTCAGCGATTTCTACCTGGGCGGCAGAAGGCTGGGTCCCATTGTTTCCGCCATGAGTGCGGAAGCATCCGATATGAGCAGCTGGCTGCTCATGGGTCTGCCGGGTGTTGCCTATCTCTCCGGCGGTGCGGAAGCCGGCTGGACTGCCATCGGTCTTGCCATCGGCACCTACCTCAACTGGCTGATTGTGGCAAAACGCCTGCGTGTGTACACGCAGAAGTGCGGCAACGCCATTACCATCCCGGACTTCTTCTCCAACCGCTACCGGGATCACGGACATATCCTCATGGGCATTGCTGCCATCATTATTCTGGTCTTCTTCGTGCCCTACACTGCCTCCGGCTTTGCAGCCTGCGGCAAGCTGTTCGGTACCCTTTTCGGCATGGATTATCACGCTGCCATGATTATGAGTGCTGTGATCATCATTGCCTATACCAGTATCGGCGGCTTTCTGGCAGCCAGCACCACCGACCTGATTCAGAGTATTGTAATGACGCTGGCGCTGATTCTCATTGTGGCATTCGGCATCACCACGGCAGGCGGCCTGGGAGCAGTCATTGACAATGCCCAGTCCCTCAGCGGCTATCTCTCCCTGACAGCACAGCATCATGAGGACGGCAGCGCTTCCTCATATGGCATCCTGTCCATTGCCTCCACGCTGGCATGGGGTCTTGGCTATTTCGGCATGCCCCACATTCTCCTGCGCTTTATGGCTATTGAGGACAAGAATAAGATCAGAATTTCCAGAAGAATTGCTACGGTATGGGTTGTCATTTCCATGGGAGTTGCCATTTTCATCGGCTTTATCGGCAATGCCATGTCCGCTGCCGGCAAGATTGATGTGCTGGAAGGCTCCGCATCCGAGACCGTTGTGATGAAGCTGGCTCTGCTCATGAGTGAAAACGGCGTATTCCTGGCACTGTTTGCCGGTCTGATTTTTGCCGGCATCCTGGCATGCACCATGTCCACCTCCGACTCCCAGCTGCTGACGGCTTCCTCCAGTGCCTCTGAGAATCTGCTCAAGGGTGTGTTCAAGGTGAAGCTGACGGAAAAGCAGTCCATGATCACAGCAAGACTTGTCCTTGTGGTAATTGCTCTGCTCTCCGTGGTTCTGGCCTGGGATCCGGACAGCTCTGTGTTTGATATTGTTTCCTTTGCCTGGGCGGGCTTTGGTGCGACCTTCGGTCCTGTCATGCTCTGTGCCCTGTTCTGGAAGAATTCCAATAAGTGGGGCGCGCTTGCCGGCATGATCGTGGGCGGCATTACTGTATTTGCATGGAAGTTCGGCATTGCCAGACTGGGCGGCGTATTCGCCATCTATGAGCTGCTGCCGGCATTCCTGGCGGCTCTTGCAGCAATTATCATTGTTTCCCTTGTCACCGGCAGACCGGAGAAGGAGATCACCGAGGAATTTGATGCAGTCAAAGCGGAGCTGAATGCATAACCGCAGGGAAACTTAACAAAGCTTCCAAACTGTAAGGGGCTTTCTATGAAAAATTGTACTGTTAAGAAAAGGGGCTGCTGCACAGATGTGCAGCAGCCCCTTAGACTGTCGAAAAACTCCCTGCAGCCCCCGAAACAAAGACGAAAAGTCCTCTGCAAAAGGCGGGTGGAGGGTACGCAGTACCCTCCACAAACTTTCCCCCTCCCTTCAGGGAGGGGGTCAGGGGATGGGCAAACTAAAAAACTCCCCCTTTCCGACAAACAAAGGCTGCTGCACAGGTGTGCAGCACCCTTTGACATGATCCGTGTTATACCGGAAGCTCTGTAATCAACTTCACCAGATATTTCATAATAATCAGTGTATCCGTTGAAGAAACATTTCCGCTGCAGTCACAGTCCGCATTGCGGGCAGCCTCCTCGGACAGGGTACCCGCCCCCATCAGCGCCTGGCTCAGGGCGATGACATCAAGAATATCCACTTCTCCGTTGAGATCCGCATCGCCGTAGCATATACCAGGATCCGTGCCGCCCTCACCGATGTAGCCGCAGACAATACCGCAGCCAACAGTGGACATATAGATCGTGCCGTAGGTGGTCATATCACCCACCAGGAAATTGCCGTTGCCGGTTCCGCCGTAGAGATGATCGGAGTTAATCAACACCCAGGTGTCGCCGCCGTCCTGGGAGCGGTAAATGCCCTCAATATCATCCTCCGCAGGCTTGCCGTACATATAAAGGGTGTTGACATCCCCCTTCTGTTCCGGTGCGCCGTAGCCCACGGACTTGCAATAAAAGACATCCTTCTTGGTGACGGTTTTGCCGCCGTCGGTAATGCTGTACATTCCGTACCAGCCGGCACCGACAATCAGGTTATCCTCCCCCAGGTAGGCAATTCTGCCCACATGGTCGCACTGGTCATAAAAACACAGATCCGTTGCAGTGAAGGTAGCGCCATAGTCTTTACTGATAAAGAAAATATAGTGTGCATCGTCAAAGGTTGGCTCGGACTTGCTTGTATCGTAGAACCAGTACGAATTGTACTGAATGCCATAGCCATAGACAATGCTGGGATCCGCTGCTTCCACAAGAGTATAGACTGTCTTGGTTCCGGTCAGGCCGGAGGAACTGCTCCAGCTACCGCCGAAATCATCGGTGTACTGAATCTGGGCATTGTCGCTGCTGGAATACAGGATCCGGTAAGTCCCGTCCTCCAGCTGGGTAACGGAAATTTTGCCGCCCCCGTTGGGGAATTTCATTTCCGTCCAGGTTGCACCGCCGTCCAGGCTGTAGTAGCCGGTACCGTCATTCTGGGCAACCCGGGCCAGCACATCGGGATTTGCAGGACAGTAGGCAATGGCGGAGGTGGAGCCCATATTAGGCTGGTACTGCACGCCTGCCTCGTCATAGGAGGTGTGAATAAAGCCGTCATAGTCGCCGATGGCGGAATAGGAATTGCCGCCCGGCACGCTGACCATATCCAGGGCAACTACCTCTTCAATGCCCCTGGCATGGAAGATTGCCTGGGGATCATCCGTCCAGATATTCTCCCACTTGAACACGCCGTTGCCGGAGGTCACCAGAATCTCTGTGGGATCCTGGGGATTGACAACCAGTGCGCCGGACCAGTGGATTGCCTTGCCGTAAATCCAGCTGCAGCCGCCGTCCTGGAGGTAGTCATAGAGCTGTGACTGCTGCATTTCCCCGGCTTCCTCGTTCCATTCCCAGATGCCGCTCATCTTGCCGGGATAAATGGATTCCCAGGTTGCACCGCCGTCAGTGGAACGGTACAGCCATTCGCCCCAGCAGGTCTTTTCCTTGTCCCAGCTCTGGCTACTCCATACAGCGCAGGTGGTGGCAATGAGCGTATCGGGGTCATCGGGGGCACTCTGGCAGGCACCGAAGCTGTTATTCACGGGGGAGATATTGTCCACACTGCCGTCAGCAATATTATATCTGTAGATACCGCCGGAACCGTTGCCGAAGCAGACGCCGGCTACATAGGTAATCAGCAGATTGCCATCGCAGTCCTGGTTGATTCTGGAGGGATACACGCTTGTCGGCAGATCCGCACTGAGTACCTCAAAGGTATCGGAACCGACATCGGCAACAGCAACATTGCCTTCCGCTGCATTGGAGGTTGCCACATAGACCTTGCCGTCAGCAATACAAATGGAGGATACGCCGTTCTGAGTGTTGTATGCACCATCCGTCAGACCCCGTGCCATATGGTCGGTCCAGGTGGGCCAATTAATACTGTTGGTGTAGAAGCCCAGGTCATCGTAGCCCTGCACCGGCTCCCAGGTGGCGCCGCCGTCCTGGGACCAGATCAATGCGGAATCCCCGGCGGTGACATCGCCGCCGCAGTACAGAATATCGGGATTGTCAGGATCTACGGCAATGGCTTCGCCGAAATGTCTGCCGTCGCCGTTGCCGTGAACCTGAATCAGGTCGGTGACATCCGTCCGGGTAAAGGTTTGGCCTCCGTCCGTGGTTTTGAAAATCACGGTTCTTGCGCCGCTGAAATAGGCGCAGCCGCAGAGCATATAGACAGTGTTGTCGTCGGTGGGATCAATGCACATGGCATCCACACTCAGCAGACCTCTGTCCTCCTCATTGAGGAAGGAAAGCAGCTGTTCCCATTTCTGTGTTTCGAAATTATACTTGTAGGCGCCGCCCACATCGGTCCGGCAGTACATCACTTCCTGACCGGTCACAATGCCGGAAACAAAACCGCCGCCGCTGATCTCCATCGTATCCCATGTGTAGGCGTCCGTTGTCTTTGCCGTCTGGGCGGATGTTCCGGTAACGGCAATACTTGTGCAGAGCATGGCTGCGCTGACTGCCGCTGCCATAACTCGTTTCAATAATTTCATCCATCTCACTCTCTTTCTTTCAAATTGTTATGGGGAACCTCTAAAAAACAGGTGTTTAGAGGTTCCCTGCAGGCTCGTTTTTCATGGAGTCCGCCAGGAGCAGGCTCCTCCGGACTGTTCAATTAGTTTCATTATAGTACACTTTTAACGAAATTGCAATACAACTTTTGAATTTTTTAAAAAAATTCACATTTTTCCGGTAACAGCTTCCCGAATGTGATGATTTCCGGAAAATTCCAAAAATCAGGTGACAAATGCAAAAAAATGTGGTATAATAAAAAGAAAGCCTGAGAGCCTGTTCCGCATCTTCCAACAGACGGCTTTTTGGCATCGTTCCGCTCTGACTCAGCCCCTCCGACTTGCAATCCATCCAGTATTGCTGCGTCACCGGATACGAAACAGGCCCTGAAACTGCAACGATTCTGAACCATAGAAATGAGGTAACAACATGGCAGTAAAACGCATCCGCCATTCCAGAGAACATGGCGGCTATATTATCCTGCTGCTGGTGCTCTGCTGCATTCTCGTGCTGGCAGTGGGGCTGATCAGCAGGAACAAGGGAAAGGAAACTGACAGCGCCGCCGAGGGAACCGATCCCCTCTCCTCGGAGCCTGCGGATTCCACAGCAACCCAGCCCGCAGCGCAGAACAGCAATGCGGACGCACAAGCCAGCTCCCCGGTGCCGTCATCGGATGGCACTGTCACCAATGCCTACAGCTTCCATGCAGAGCTGTCCCACCTGTACATCCGGATTAACCGGGACAAGTCCGTTCCTCTGACTGCCGATTCTGCGGATGTAAATCTGGATGACATTGTATGGAGCATCAGTGACGAAACCATTGCAGTGGTGGACGAAACAGGTCTGGTTACCGGACTCCAGCAGGGCAGCTGCACCCTCTATGCGGATTACGGCGTGGAACAGCTGGAAATCCCTGTTACCGTCCGTGAGCTGAGCGTTGTTGACGGCTGCACCTATGTGGACGGCATCCTGGTTGCCAACAAGAGCTACAGCCTGCCGGAAAGCTATGATCCCGGCCTGCTGCCGGAGACGGAGGATGCCTTTGCATCGCTGAAGGCGGACGCTGCCGCGCAGGGACTGGATATTTATCTCGGCTCCGGTTACCGTGACTATGCCTTCCAGGTGGAATGCTACAACAGCATTGTGGAGGCCTACGGCAAGGAATATGCGGATGAGTTTTCCGCAAGACCGGGCTTTTCCGAGCATCAGACAGGCTACACCATTGACTGCAATACGATCGACGATGCATTCGGTGAAACGGAGGAGGGCAAGTGGCTGGCAGAGCACTGCTGGGAATACGGTTTTATTATCCGCTACCCGGAGGGCAAGGAGGCCATTACAGGCTACGCCTATGAATCCTGGCACATCCGTTATGTGGGCGTGGAGGCTGCCAGGGAAATCTGGGAGCAGGGTCTGACCCTGGAGGAATACCTGGATGTGGATTCGGTTTATGCGGAATAACTCTTGGAAACGGCTTCCTCACACCGGCAAGCCACTGTGACACTGCACAAAATAAAAGCAGCGTTTTTGTGCAGAAAGTGGAAAATCCAGATCAATATGGAAATTGCCGGCGGAATATGGTATAATAATAGAATAAGAAGCCTGCCAGACAAGGATCTTCCGCAGAACACAGGAGGTAACAGGATATGAAAGATCTGATCAAGAAATTCCTTTTATTGGCCGCTATGATTGCCATTGTATTTGCAGCAGCGGAACTGGTACGCCGTTTCTGTGCAAAGTTCAGCAAGAACTATGTTACTGTGGACTGATCTCCCGTTCAATCTTTGCTGCTGTACTTGAGATGTCATTAGGATTCCCGGTGCGCCGCATCGGGAATTGTTATATTCTGCGCATATTTCTGCCATTTTCCGTCAGCGGCAGATCACAGCCTTGACAAGGATACGCAGGCTGTTGTATAATAGTTAGGTAAGCTCTAAAAAGCCTCTGTTTTTAGAATCGGAAAAGAAGAAAAGGTGGATTCTGTGGGACTTCGCCTGACCGGCGCCCGTCCCCTCTGCCCCTTTGGGACATCTCCCCACCCCGTCAATGTCACCAACTTAAGAGGGATACACCATCAGCGGGCGGGTTGAAAGGGGGCAGCCCTTCCCGGGGTTGAGGGGTCGGAGACCCACTATTATTGCCCCCTCCCTTCAGGGAGGGGGGCGGGGGTGGGCAGTTTTAGCAAACGAACCCTTAAGTTGATGACATTGCCCACCCGTAGGGAGTCACCCCACGCCCCACCTCTAAAAACAAGTTTTTAGGGATTTCCTTATATTAGTGTATGTACTGTCCGCAGCAGCGGAAATCAATTACGGAAAATCTCTGAATTGCTGTGGTCAGAGATTTTCTACAAAGAAAGAAGAGGAACGTATATGAAAAATGTTGTGATCATCGGAGCAGGCCCCGCTGGCCTGACTGCCGGCTTTGAACTGCTCCGCAAGGCACCTGAGGAATACAATGTCACCATCCTGGAGGAAACAGACGCCATCGGCGGTATCTCCAAGACAGTCAACCACAACGGCAACCGCATGGATATCGGCGGTCACCGTTTCTTCTCCAAGGACAAGGCTGTTATGCAGTGGTGGCAGGATCTGATGCCCCGCCAGGGAAAGCCCTCCTTCGACGATATTAAGCTGAAGCGTGAGAAGAAGCTGGCAGAGGTCGGCCCCGACCCGGAACAGACGGACAGGGTAATGCTGGTGCGCAACCGTGTCTCCAGAATTTACTACAAGCACAAATTCTTCGACTATCCTGTTTCCCTGAAATGGGACACCCTGAAAAACATGGGCTTCGGCACCACCATGGTTGCCGGCTGCAGCTATCTGAAGGGAACCATCGCCAAGAAGCCGGAGGATTCCCTGGAGAATTTCTACATTAACCGTTTTGGCAAGAAGCTCTACTCCATGTTCTTTGAGGGCTACACCGAGAAGCTCTGGGGCAGGCATCCCAGCGAGATTTCCGCAGACTGGGGTGCGCAGCGCGTCAAGGGACTGTCCATTATGGCAGTAATCAAGGATATGTTCAGCAAAATCGGCGGCAAACAGAACACCGGCAAGGTGGAAACCTCGCTGATTGAGGAATTCTACTACCCGAAGTACGGCCCCGGCCAGCTCTGGGAAGCCACCGCTGAGGAATTCAAGAAAATGGGCGGTCATCTTGTGATGAACGCCAGGGTGATCAACATCTGCACCGACGGAGAGGGCAAGGTGGAATGCCTTGTCTGTGAACACGAGGGCGAAAAGAAGCGTGTTTCCGGAGATATCTTTATTTCCTCCATGCCTGTGAAGGATCTGGTTGCCGGCATGAACGGCGTACCGGAAAAGGAGGCTGCCATTGCCAAGGGGCTGCCCTACCGTGATTTTGTTACGGTCGGCCTGCTGCTGGAAAAGCTGGAGCTTGTGAACAAGACCAATATTCCCACCCTGGGCAATATCGTTCCCGACTGCTGGATTTATGTACAGGATACCGGCGTCAAGCTGGGCAGAATCCAGATCTTCAACAACTGGTCCCCCTACATGGTACAGGATCCGGAGCACAATGTCTGGATCGGACTGGAGTACTTCTGTGCAGAAGGGGATAAGTTCTGGAACATGGGCGATCAGGAGTGTATTGAGTTTGCCATTAAGGAACTGAAAAGCATGGGCGTGATTGCACAGAATGCTGTCATCAAGGACGCCCATCGTGAGCGTGTCAAGAAGGCATATCCTGCCTACTTCGATACATACAGTGAAATCAATACGTTGATTGACTACCTCAACAAATTTGAAAACCTGTACTGCGTGGGCAGAAACGGTCAGCATCGCTACAACAATATGGACCACTCCATGGCAACTTCCTTTGAAGCAGTGGCAAACATCCTCTCCGGCAAAAAGGACAAGACCAATATCTGGAATGTCAATACCGAGAAGGAATACCATGAAACTGCCAAGGAGGAGCAGAAGCAGTAATGGCAAAGCAGAAAACTTCCACAGCCGTTCTGGAACGGAACAGAACGGCTGCGGCGAAACACCCCCAGCCGGCATCTAAGCAGTCCCCGGAGCCGGGCACTTCGGGGGGCTTCCGTGCTGTGACGGGCTTTTTCCTGCGATACGGCTGGATTGCGCTGCTGGCACTGAGCGTTATGATTGTCGGGTACTATATTCTGATCCCATCAAGGGCTTATTTCCATTCCGACACAACGGATACCCTCATGTGGGCGGCTGCTTCCAGTGAAAGCGGTACCCTGTTCAATTCGGACTTTCACTATGCCTGCGTCCTGCCCATCGGCACCCAGCTGATTATGCAGCTGCTGATTCCGTTCTTCGGCGTTTCCATGACCACCCATGTGCTGGGCATGCTGATCTTTTTCCTGCTGTTCACAGGCAGCATGGTCTGGATGCTCAAGGAAATGGGCTGGAGCTGGAACTGGACTGCCTTTGCGGTGTTCTGCGAGGTACTGATGATGTCCAGCAGCGAAAAGCTCCGTGAAATTTTCTGGGGGCATACTATTTACTACAGCCTGGGCGTACTGTTCTGTTTTGTGGGATTGGCGCTGCTGTTCCGCTGGATGAAGCTCCGGGAACGCAAGGCTGCCATCAAGGAGTTCGACCCCAAGGACAGGACGGACTACAAGCTGATTGCAGTCACCGTACTGATCTTCCTCTGGTTCCTGCTGACGGGAATGGATCAGCTCATCGCTATGGTACTGTTTTCCATTCCTGTGATTGCAGCATTTCTCTGCGAACGGTTCCTGGACAGCGACAGCAAATTGCTCTCCGGGAAAAACTTCCAGCCCGCTGTGCTGGCGGCGATTATGGCAGCCGGCATGCTGCTGGGCTATCTGATTACCGGCGTCCTTGCCAAGGACATTACTGCCAACTATGAAAACGGCTTTTCTTCCTATTCCGCCATGAGCGAATGGATGAACAATCTGCTGAAATTCCCGGAGCACTGGTTCAGTCTCCTGGGTGTTACCGGCAAGGACGGGGATCCCATGCTCAGCGGTGACAGCATCAAGTCCCTGCTGGCGCTTCTTGCCTCCCTGGTACTTCTGGTGCTGCCGCTGATTGCCCTGTGCTGTTACCGGAAGCTGGAGGACGCCAGACTGCGGATTCTGACCCTGACCTACTGGTTCATGACGCTGCTGGTAATGATGGGCTACACCTGCGGCAAGCTGTCCAGCTCCAACTGGCGGCTTTCCCCCATTGCTGCCATGGCAGTGGTGGTTTCCGCAGCATTCCTGCGGTGGGCGGTATCACAGGTATCCATGCAGCGGATCATTTCCCTTATGATGGTACCCGTCGTCTGCTGCTGCTGTCTCAATGTGAAAACCATCCTCTCCATGTCCCCCACGGCTCATGAGGACACTACCCTGTACAAGCTGGCAGAATGTCTGGAGCGGAACGGATTTACCTATGGCTACGCCACCTTCTGGAATGCCAACTCCCTGACTGTCATTTCTGATTCCGCAGTGGAATGCCGCAGCGTCTGGATCAGCGAGGATCGGGGTGTGACCAATTACGGCTACCAGACAGCGGACAGCTGGTATCTGGATCAGCCGGGCGTGAATAAGTACTTCCTGCTGATGACTCCAAGCAACAAGGAAACACTGGAGGCCTCCGACAGTGTACTGCTCAGCCGTGAGCATTATGAAATCACTGCAGAAGGCTATATTATCTGGGTATTCAATGAAAATTTATTCAGCTGATATGAACACAAAAGCGCTTCCCCTCGATGAAAAGGGGGAAGCGCTTTTTCATGCTATTTGGACTTGTGCAGCTTCTTCTTATTGCCCTGCTCGTCCACAATATAGGTGTGATTCAGCTGCTCCTGAAGATTCCGGCGGAAGCCGGCACGGTAGGCATCCCGGAGCGCCTGCTGCTCCTGCTGTTCAGCTTCGGTAAGGCCTTCCGTTCTGGATTTTCTCGCCAGCGCATTGATCCGGTCAATCTGTGCCTGATCCATGGGGAATTCCTCCTTTCATGGGACTTTGATGCCTGACGGCAAAAAAATACGGTGCCAATCAAGGCACCGTGGTAAAAGAGAGATAAAATGATAATAATGGGGGGAATTGGGGGATTACTAAATCCATTATTATCATACCCGGTGAACCTTAAAGGAATCTTAAAATAAAAAAATATTTTTCATTTTTTTGAAACATTACTTCTCGCCGGAAATGCGGACGACGGTTTCCAGTGCAAGCTCCATCATGGCAGTGAAGCCGGTCTGGCGTTCCTCCGGCGTGGTGGAAGTTCCCAGAAGGGGACAGTCGGAAACGGTGCAGATGCAAAGCGCCTCCCTGCCGGCACGGGCAGCATTCATATACAGCCCGGCAGATTCCATTTCAACCCCCAGCACATGCATTTTGGCCCAGTCAGCCAGGGAGCTGCTGTCGTCATAGAAGGTGTCACTGGAGAAAAGATTTCCCACACGGACGGGAAGCCCCTTAGCCGAGGCAGCCTCTGCCGCAGCCGACAGGAGCCGATAGGAGGCAATGGGAGCATAGGTGCCCGGAAGTCTGAACTGGGCGCCATAGGACGAATTGGTGCAGGCCGCCTGTCCCAGAATGACGTCACGCAGCTGCACCTCCGGTGCAATGGCACCGGCAGTCCCTACACGGATAATGTGCCGGACATCAAAGAAGTGGAACAGCTCGTAGGAATAGATGCCGATGGACGCAATTCCCATACCGCTGCCCTGAACGGAGACGGGAACGCCCTTGTAGGTGCCGGTATAGCCCAGCATTCCGCGGATTTCATTGACGCAGACGGGGTCTTCCAGATAGGTTTCCGCAATGAATTTTGCCCGAAGGGGATCGCCGGGCATGAGGACAGTGGGGGCGTAATCCCCGGGGCTGCCCTGAAGATGGGGGGTGGACATGGTGGATGACCTCCTTTGTAGAATGTTATGATTTTCGCAACCGGACTGCCTGCGTCAGTTACACCGGCAGAAGGGTCGGGGATTGCACAGCGCTCTCCTGTTATCCTTTTTTGAGAATCTTTTTTGCCGTCTGCAGAATGGCGGAGAAATTGAACACCACCATAAATAACAGCAGCACCGCCTGGAAGGGAATGAGGAACGCAGGCTGGATGATGGCAGCAATGCTCATGGCAAAGAGAATTACCAGATTCAGCACGAAGCGCAGATGGTGTACCTTGAAGGGAATCAGCCTTCTGGTATCCACAATGCGGATCAGGTAGCAGACAAAATAGCTTGCAAAGGTGGCAACAACTGCGCCCTGGACGCCGAACCAGTAGATCAGAAGTACATTCAGCGTCAGGTTGGTCGCCGCTGCCGCCAGACTGGTCCAGAAGCTGTGAGTGGTTTTCTGGGTGGCAGTATAGATGCTGCTGAGGAACTGGTTGAAGCTCATCATCAGCACGGCAATAATGAGGATGGGCGTGTACTGGTACGCCGCTGCATATTCCGGGTGGATGCTGGTGTCAATGACAAGCATGGACAGCGGCCGCACGAGTGTAATCATGAACGCCGCAGCAAGGAACATCATGGACTGGTACGCCGAGAAGATCCGGTAGTAGAAGCTGCTTCGGTCCTTGCTGTTATTCTCCGCAATGGCGGACATATTCCACGCCTGGAAGAAAATGGTGGAAACCATCGAAATCAGGTTGGGCACCTTGGAGGCGGCATCATAGATGCCCGCTGCATCGGCGCCCACGTCGGTACTGACGGCAAAGCCATCCATATAGCGCACAAAGAGGCGGTCGGAAAAGCCCGTAATAATCCACAGCACTGCCGTGGGAATCATGGGAATGGAGAACCGGAGCATGACCCTTGTGATCTCCGGGTTATAGAATCTGACATGGAAGAATTTCCAGAGCTTTGCAGTAATCCAGAGGAACACACCGGAGCAGAAATCCGAGAGGATAACGGAGAGCATGAAGCCCGCCACGCCCCAATGCAGTACGGAAATGAACAGGATATTGAATACAAACAGCGTTAACGTCGCAAGGATGCCGTCCAGGGCAAAGAGCCGCACCATTCCCCGTGCCCGGACAAACTGCGAGCTGAGCTGCCGGAAGGACGAGGCAGCAATGTACAGCAGCAGGTACAGGACATACCCGTCCGAATAGGGCAATAATCCCAGCAGCGGCGACAGCAGGAGCAGAATCCCCATGCCGGCCGCCTCCACAAGGCAGGCGGAGGTGAAAACCTCCCGTTTGTCGTATTCCCGGTCAAGACCGTAGCGGATGACTGCCTCGGCGATGGAAAGGGTGACAATGGGGATAATGAAGTTGGCTGTGTTCTCCAGCAGGGATTTGGTGCTGTTGTCCGTGGGCGCAATATTGTGCGTATAGAGCTTATTCAGCAGAATCAGGAGGATTTTGGAGCCAAAAGAGCCAATGGCGAACACGATGGTATTCATGGCAAGGCGCTTATATTTGTTCAAAAGTGTTCCTTCTTTCTTGTTCTGTTGTCTTTCTAAGGGTGGTACTATCTATTATACCAAATTCTGCAGGAAAAGGGAATACCTTTTTGCAAAAAAATTATCCGGAAGCACGGGAAACCCCGGAAAATCCTGCCTTTGTGGCAAAATGGGAATTAAAGTAAAAAACGGTGAAAGAATTGTGTGAAACTGACAAATAATTTTAAAAAAACCGTATAATCTATTGACAGTGGGAGAGGGTTTTGTTATAATTATAGAATGTAGAATTGCGTTTGAAACAGAAAAACAGCCATATGCAACAGGATTTTTCCGTACGGCACGACGCTCCGGCCCGGCTGTGCGGATTGCCAAAAGGCAACCTCTGAAAACCCCTGTTATTACAATCAAACAAGAACAAAAGGTGAATTCTGTGGGACTTCGCCTGACCGGCGCCCGTCCCTTCTGCCCCTCTGGGGTATCATCAATTTAAAAGGGATGCACCATCTGCGGTCAGATTGAAAAGGCGCAGCCCTTCCCGGGATTGCGAGGCGGGCAGCTTTCGCAAACGAACCTTTCAGTTCATGACATTGTCCCACTACACCCCACCTGTAACAACAAGGTTTCAGAGGTTCTCAAAAGAGAGGACGAGACAAGTGCATAAACATCGGATGGAACAAACACCGGTGCACCACAGAGAACAATACAAACGGATGGTTTCCTTCTTCTCCTCAGTGATTATGCTGGGGCTGCTGACGCTGGAATTTGCCAATATCTGGTACAATTACTATTCGGACTGCATGGTGCTGCCCTTTTACCGGCGCGGCAACTGGGTGATGATTGTCATTTATACCGTGGTATTGTTTTTATTCTTCAAGGTTTACGGTGCATTTAAAATAGGATACCTGCGGCGGACGGATGTCCTGCTGTCCCAGGTGCTGGCGACCTTCTGCACCAATGCCGTTACGTATCTGCAGATCAGCCTGGTGGCACGTAATTTTGTAGATATCCGGCCGGTCATTGTTCTGACATTGATTGAACTGATCATTCTGCTGTGCTGGACGTTTTTATCCAATCAGCTGTACTTTTTCCTCTATCCCCCCAGGCGGCTGATAATTGTCTACGGCAGTCCGGCGGCGGCGGATCTTGTCATGAAAATGAGCTACCGTGTGGACAAGTACATGATCTGCGAATCCATCAGTGCGGATGAGGAGTACCATACCATTACGGAAAAGATTCTCCAGTTCGACGGCGTTATTATCTGTGATATTCCTGCGCAGCTGCGCAATGACCTTGTGAAGTTCTGCTTTGAACAGAAGCAGCGTGCGTATATTGCGCCGAAAATTTCCGATATTATTCTCAGGGGTGCGGACGAAATCCGGCTGTTCGATACCCCCCTCCTGCTGTGCCGCAACTACGGTCTTACCTTTGAACAGCGGCTTATGAAGCGTGCCTTCGATCTGATATTCTGTATTCTGGTCATGATTCCTGCCCTTCCCATTATGCTGTGCTGTGCCATTGCCGTAAAGTGCTGTGACGGCGGCTCCATCTTTTATAAGCAGCGGCGACTGACCAAGGACGGCAAGGAATTTAATGTGTACAAGTTCCGCAGCATGATCATTGACGCCGAAGTCAATGGTGCCCAGGTGTCCTGTGACAACGATGTCCGTGTCACAAAGGTGGGCAGATTCCTGCGGAAATGCCGGCTGGACGAGCTGCCCCAGATTTTTAATATTCTGAAAGGCGACATGTCCGTGGTAGGCCCGCGCCCGGAACGTCCGGAGCTGTGTGCAGAGTATGAGAAGCAGTTCCCGGAATTCCGTTTCCGCCTCCATGTGAAGGCAGGCCTTACGGGCTATGCCCAGGTAACCGGCGTGTACGATACCACGCCCTATGACAAGCTGAAAATGGATCTGATGTATATTGAAAACTATTCCCTGTTCCGGGATATCCAGATTGTTCTGATGACGCTGAAGACCACCATCTTCCCCGTGCAGAAAAGCAATGCGCAGCTGCTGCATCTGAAAGACATCCCCAGGGATCGGAAAGGAAAGGAAACAAAATGAAACTGACTGCAGTGATTATGGCAGGCGGCAAGGGCGAGCGTTTCTGGCCCAAGAGCCGTTCCGGCTGTCCCAAGCAGTTCCTGTCCCTGACGGCGGACGGGGAAACCATGATTCAGAAGACGGTGAACCGTCTCAAGCCCCTGGTAGCACCGGAGGATATGTATATTGTCACCAATGCAGCCTATATGGAGCTGATTGCACAGCAGCTCCCGGATCTGCCCCGCGAAAATGTCATTGCGGAGCCGTGCGCCCGCAATACGGCACCCTGTGTGGGGCTGGCAGCTGCGGTCATCCAAAAGAAATACGGAGATGCAGTTATGTTTGTTCTGCCCTCCGATCACCTGATTCATGCGGAGGAGATGTATATTGACACCCTGCGCAAGGCGGCGTCCGCTGCGGAGGCTGGTCGGAATCTGCTGACCCTCGGCATTACCCCCACATATCCGGAAACCGGCTATGGGTATATCAAGTATGTCAGGGGCAGCGGCAGGGACGGCATCTATAGCGTGGAACGCTTTGTGGAAAAGCCCGATCTTCCCACCGCCAAGGATTATCTGAAATCCGGCGGCTATCTGTGGAACAGCGGCATGTTCATCTGGAAGGCATCCTCCATTCTTGCCAATATTGAACAATATATGCCCGATCTCTATGAGGGGCTGCAGCCCATTGCAGCAGCCTACGGTACGGAGCAGTTTGAAGCGGTGCTGAACGAGAAATTCAGGATGCTCCCCTCCGAGTCCATCGACTTCGGCATTATGGAAAAGGCGCAGGATATCTACACCATCCCCGGCAGCTTCGGCTGGGACGATGTGGGCAGCTGGCTGGCACTGGAGCGTATCAATCCCACGGACGGCGAGGGCAATATGTTCTCCGGCGATATCGTCAGTGTGGATACGAGAAACTGCACGGTCTGCGGCGGCAAACGCACGGTAGCGGTGCTGGGTCTGGAGGATATGGTCATTGTGGACACTCCCGACGCCCTGCTGGTATGCGACAAGAACAGTACCCAGGATATCAAGAAAATTCTGGCTGCCATCCGTGAACAGAATAAAACGGAGTTATTGTAAACACAGATTCGTCACCGGAGACAGCATTCCCCGGTGAAGGACAACTTTTAAGATAAGGAGTCATTGATTATGAAGCATGCATTGATTACTGGTATTACAGGACAGGACGGTTCCTACCTGGCAGAGCTGCTGCTGGAGAAGGGCTACGAGGTTTACGGTATCTGGAGAAGAAAGGCAACCGTGGACTACGGCAACATCGAGCACCTCAAGGATCGGGTACACCTGATTTATGCGGACATGACCGACCCGATCTCCCTCATTGCTGCCATGAGAATTTCCCAGGCGGACGAAGTGTACAACCTGGCTGCCCAGTCCTTCGTGGCAACCAGCTGGGATACGCCCCTGGGCACAGCGGACATTGACGCCATCGGTGTCACCAATATGCTGGAGGCGATCCGCACAGTGAAGCCGGAATGCCGTTTCTACCAGGCTTCCACCTCCGAAATGTTCGGTCTGGTGCAGGAAATGCCCCAGACGGAAAAGACCCCCTTCTATCCGAGAAGTCCCTACGGCGTAGCAAAGCTCTACGGTCACTGGATTACCAAGAACTACAGGGAGAGCTACAATATGTACGCCTGCTCCGGTATTCTGTTCAATCACGAATCAGAGAGAAGAGGCATTGAATTCGTTACCAGAAAGATTTCCGATGCCGTTGCCAGAATCAAGCTGGGCGTGCAGGATTATGTAGAACTGGGCAATATGGATTCCAAGCGTGACTGGGGACATTCCAAGGACTATGTCAGGGCAATGTGGCTGATGCTCCAGCAGGATGCACCGGACGACTATGTCATTGCCACCAACGAGACCAGAACGGTCCGTGAATTTGTAGAAATCGCATTCCGTACCGCAGGCATTGAGGTTGTCTGGGAAGGCGAGGGCGTTGACGAGGTCGGCAAGGACAAGGCGACGGGCAAGGTCATTGTCAAGGTCAACAAGAAGTTCTTCCGTCCGGCGGAGGTTGACGTACTGCTGGGCAACCCGGCAAAGGCTGAAGAAAAGCTGGGCTGGAAGCGTGAGATCTCCTTTGCCGAGCTGGTGGAGCGCATGGTGAAGAATGATCTTGCTCTCGTAGAGAAGGAAATTCAGATCAGCAAGCTGGCGTAATCCTGTTGCAGACAGAGGGGCGTGCTTTACCGTGAAAGCCGCCCCTTCTTTCCAACTGGAGGATTCGAGTTGCAATATATACAGTATTGCAAGCCGAAGGATCGCAGAGAATTCGTATCAGGACAGGAATCTGCCCGAAAATCCGGCGATCTCCAGATACAAAACAGGCTCTGAAGGAGGGTAATGAAACTGAATATCCGATTTGATGCACTGCCCCTCTTAGGCAGACTGACGGGCATCGGCTACTGCGAAGCCGGGCAGATCAGGGCACTGGCAAAGCTGTATCCCCAGCACCGGTTCACCCTGCAATATTTTGCCGTGCGGCATTTTGCGGAGAAGGAAGCTGCCCTGCAGCCCTATCTCTCCCGGAACATGACGGCGAAGCGGGCGTTCTGTCCGCCCTTTGTCTACCGGACGCTGTCCGCTTTCCTGCCGGTGCCATACCGGTGGTTTTTCGGGAAATCTGCCGATCTCACGCACTTTTTCAACTATATTGTACCGCCCCTTGTTGCCGGGAAAACCGTGGTCACCGTCCATGACATGGTCTACCGTGCCTTTCCGGAAACCGTCCGGGGAAGAACCCGGCACATGCTGGAGCTGGGGCTGGTGCCATCCATGCAGCGTGCCGACAGAATTGTAACGGATTCGGAGTTCTCCAGATCCGAGATCATCAAGTACTATCCCCAGTTTGCGGAAAAAATCCGTGTGGTACCCTGCGGCGTGGACTGTCAGCGGTTCCATCCGGAAACCGATCCGGAAAAACTGGCTGCCGTGCGCAGAACCTATGATCTGCCGGAGCAGTATTTTCTGTACCTTGGCACCCTGGAGCCGAGAAAAAACCTGGAGCGGCTCATTGATGCCTATGGCGTATTTGCGAACAACAATGAAAACCCGGCGAAATTAGTCCTTGCCGGCGGCAAGGGCTGGCTGTATGACGGCATCTTCCAGAAGGTGCAGGAGCTGGGACTGACCGGGCATGTATACTTCACCCAGTACATCGCCGATGAGGATTTATGCGCCCTCATGAGCGGTGCGCTGGCCTTTGTGTTCCCATCCATTTACGAGGGCTTCGGCATGCCGCCCCTGGAGGCAATGGCGTGCGGCACTCCCGTGCTGGTGTCCGACGCGGCATCCCTGCCGGAGGTCACCGGGGACAGTGCCGTCATTGTGAAGCCGGACAGCACCGCTTCCATTGCGGACGGCCTGCAGCGGCTTTTTACGGATGCTGCCCTCCGGGAACGGCTGCACACAGAGGGTCTGGAACGTGCGGCACAGTTCTCCTGGGAACGCAGTGCGCAGATGCTGTATGATGTGTATTGTGAACTTCTCCCGGAACTGAAGGAGCAAACCAATGGCTGAAACCAAACCACTGCGGATTCTTGAGGTCAACAAATTCTATTCCCCCCACATCGGGGGCATTGAAACCCTGATTGCCCAGCGGACAAGGGCATTTTCCGCCATGCCGGATGTCAGCGTCAAGGTGCTGGTCTGCCAGGAAAAGGGCAGGGGCACCACGGAATTCCTGGACGGTGCAGAGGTGACACGCTGCGGCAGTCTGGGAACCTATTTTTCCTGCCCTCTGTCCGTTTCATTTCTGTGGAAATTCCGGAAAATGGCAAAGGAAGCGGATGTGATCGAAATCCACACCCCCTTCCCCCTGGGAGATCTGGCATGCCTGCTCTCCGGCTGCAGGGCGAGGGTGGTCATTGCCTGGCACAGTGACGTCGTCAAGCAGAAAAAGCTGCTGAAGGTATACAAGCCCATTCTGATGCGGTTTCTGCGGCGTGCCGACCGGATTATCACGGCAACACAGGGGCATATTGACAGCTCCCATTTTTTGCCGGAATTCCGGGATAAGTGCCGTATCATTCCCTATGGGCTGGATATCAGCGACTATGAAACCGCCCGGCGGAGTCCCATTCTGACCGGACAGCTCTGCGACCCCGGGGCAGTGAAGCTGTTCTTTGCCGGACGGCTGGTATATTATAAGGGCGTGGAGGTGCTGCTGGAGGCCTTCCGGCAGGTAAGGGGCTGTGAGCTTTTCCTCTGCGGCACCGGACCTCTGGAGGAATCCCTCCGGGAGCGTGCGGGGGATCTGCCCGTACATTTCCTGGGGCGGCTCTCCGATGGGGATCTGAAAGCGGCTTTTGCCGACTGCGATATCTTTATCCTTCCCTCCGTGGAAAATTCCGAGGCATTCGGCATTGTACAGCAGGAGGCCATGGTCTACGGCAAGCCCGTCATTAACACCGCTCTGCCCACTGGCGTTCCCTATGTGAGCATCCACGGCAAAACGGGGCTGACCGTTCCGCCGAAGGATGCCCAGGCTCTTGCCGGGGCAATCCAGACCCTTGCAGATGACGAAGACCTCCGCCGGACTCTGGGCAGAAATGCGGCGCAGAAGGTCAGGGAGGACTATGATAATCCCAACATTATGGAACAGATTGTCAACGTATTGAAAGGTGAGGTGTAAGCCATGGATGCACTGGTAATCGGAGCCGGTGGCTTTGTAGGCAGATATCTTCTGCGGCAGCTGCAGGACAGCGGCAAGCTGACGGGGGCAACCAAGCTGCCGTCGGAATCCCTGGCAGGGGAGAGCTGCCAGGTCTTTGATCTGGATCTGGGGAGTGAAACCGCCATCCGGAATCTGCTGACGGCACACCGTCCGGCGGAGATCTATCATCTGGCGGCACAAAGCTCCGTGGCGGTTTCCTGGAAGGATCCGCAGCTGACTGTGGATGTCAATATCAAGGGCGTGCTGCATCTGCTGGACGCCATCCGGAGCATCGGGGATTACCATCCCCGGATTCTGCTGGTTGGCTCCGGTGAGGAATACGGCTATGTCCGGGAGGGCGCATGCCCCATTTCCGAGGAGGAACCCCTTCATCCGGGCAATCTCTATGCGGTAACCAAGGCCTGCCAGAATATGATCGGCAGCGTCTATGCCAGAGCCTACGGCATGCATATTGTCATGGTGCGTGCCTTCAATCACATCGGCGTGGGGCAGGCTCCCCTGTTTGTGGCAGCGGATTTTGCCCTGCAGATTGCAGAAATGGAAGCGGGGCTGCGTCCTCCGGTGATGCAGGTGGGAAATCTGTCCGCAAAGCGGGATTTCTCCGATGTCCGGGATGTGGTGCGAGCCTACACGCTGCTCATGGAGAAGGGCAGAGCCGGAGAAACCTACAATGTCGGCAGCGGTCATGCCATTTCCATTCAGGAGCTGCTGGATACCCTGCTGGAGCTGAGCACCAGATCCATTGCCGTAGAACAGGATCCGGCAAGGATGCGGCCCTCGGATGTGCCCGTCATTGAAGCGGATATCCGGAAGCTCCGGGAGGACACAGGCTGGCAGCAGGAATACTCCCTCCGGGAGACGCTGTATACCATGCTCACGGCAAACCGACGCAATTTCGGACTTTAAACCAATCCCCGGAACATAGAAAAGGTGAAGAAGGATGAAAACAGAAAGCTATGAAGAGCTGCCCGGCTTCGGCAAAACCGGACAGATCCTCCGGCATTTCGGAGAACAGCAGAATGAAATCAATGCGCAGCTCAATGAGCAGATGGAGCTTCTGGCCAAACAGCTGGGGGATGCCATGCAGCGCATTGCCGACCTGGAAGCGGCACAGAAGGAAAGCAACGCAGCTCTTTCCCGCTGCACACAGGAAATGGACGCCATGCAGAAGGAAATTGACCGTCTGCGGCTGACAGCAAAGCTGAATTCCAACACTCTGGAACGGCTGACCAAGGGATGAACAAAGGGCACGTCATCGGCTGGATGGCGTGCCCCTAATCATAAAACCTCCCCGGAGGTCTTATATACAATTCATGGAAATCTCTAAAAACTCCTTGTTTTTAAATCGGGAAAGAATAAAAGGTGGATTTTGTGGGGCTTTGCCTGCCCGGCACCCGTCCCCTCTGCCCCTTTGGGGCATCTCCCCACCCCATGGGGAGTCACCCCACACCCTCACCTCACATTTTTCCAGCAGACTGTGCCTTCTGGGAAGAAACGGTAAGCCGGTGCAGAAATTGAAAACCGCAGCCCATGGCAGCAGCTCTCCCCCGAACTGGCTGCAGAGATCGGACGGGCACTGGATGGGGCAGGGTGCATCAGCCCCCAGGCGGCGTATCAAATGCCCTGCAGCACATTCCTGCTGCAGGCGTCAGTTCCCTGCATACCGCCGGCTCTGCTCCACTGCCAGCCGGTCGCAGCGCTCATTCTCCGGATGCCCGGCATGTCCCCTGACCCAGACAAAGGTGACATGATGCTTCTCCAGCAGGGGAAGCAGCTGCTCCCAGAGATCCACATTCAGAGCCGGCTTCTTATCGGATTTGATCCAGCCGCGCTTCTGCCAGCCGTAAACCCAGCCCTTGGTGATGCTGTCCACTACATACCTGCTGTCGGTGGTCAGGGTTACGTCACAGGGCTCCTTCAATGCGGAAAGTCCGGCAATTACTGCCGACAGCTCCATGCGGTTGTTGGTGGTTTCTGCCTCGCCTCCGGACAGCTCCTTTTCCACAGTCCCGTAGCGCAGCACCGTCCCCCAGCCGCCGGGACCGGGATTGCCGCTGCAGGCACCGTCCGTGAAAATTTCTACTTGCTTCATTGCACTCCGCCCTTTCCTTGTGGGTTGGATCCTCTCTAGACCTGTTTTCGGATGATGTTTAAAGTTTCACTATTGGGAACCTCTAAAAACTTGTTTTTAGAGGTGGGGGCGTGGGGTGACTCCCCACGGGGTGGGGAGATGCCCCAAAGGGGCAGAGGGGACGGGCGCCGGTCAGGCGAAGCCCCACAAAATCCACCTTTTATTCTTTTCCGATTTATAAACAGGAGGTTTTTAGAGGTTACCTATTGTTATTATACTCGATTCCCGGTAGAATTGCAAGTATTGGTAATTTAGTTTGGTTGAGATATAAATTCATAATTCTAACACAAGTAGAGCCAAATTTTTTTGTCAGCCTATTGACTTTTTTGTGAAAAACAGGTATAATGAATATAACTACAGGTAACACAGAACGTGTTGTTTGACGGGAGTTTTTTAATCCGAAATCTATAGAAAGAAGTGATTGTTTTTGAACAAACTGAAGAAAGTACTGGCAGGTCTGCTGAGCATGACCATGCTGCTGGCTGTAACTGCATGCGGCGGTTCCGAGGAGGAGACCAGCAGCCATTACAAGTCCGAGGATGAGCACACTGTTTCCGTTGTGGACGATGGAAACGATGGTAATCTGGTGGATATCAGCGGTCAGACCATTTACTGGCTGGGTACATACGACCTGAATCCCTCCAACAACCAGGACAGAAGTGTTGCCCTGACCCTGTTCGAGGATGTTTACGGCGGTAAAATCGAGTGGATCCAGTGTACCTCCGATGATAAATTTGATACCCTGACAAACCGTATTCTGGGCGGCGACCCGGTGGATATGTTTGCCTATGAGTGGGATGCCCTGCCCAACGGCGTTTATAAGAATCAGTACCAGCCTCTGGATGATTATCTGAATCTGGATGATGAAATCTGGGACGGCATGCGTGATGCCATTGATATGTATGCTTACAACGGCAGACACTATGTTGTGCCCTACGCAGTCTCCGATCCGCTGTTGATTACCTACAGCCGTGAGATGTGCAAGGAGAACGGTCTGGACGATCCCTATGAGCTCTACCAGGACGGCGAATGGGATTGGGATACCTTCATGGATATGATGAAAACCTTCGTTTCCAATGGTGACGGCTCTACAGAGCGTTACGGTATTGCCGGCTGGTTCGGTCAGGCAATGGTGCAGTCCACGGGCAAAACCATTGTCAACTTTGACGGCAGTCAGTTCACTAACAATATTTCCGACCCGGATATTGAAGCAGCAGAGAATCTCATGGCAGAAATGCGCAGCCTGAAGCTGTATGATCCCACCTGGTACGGCAATTTCCCGGAGGCAGGCAACATCCTGTTCTATGGTATGGCTGACTGGTCCCTTGGTGCTTCCAATGCCAAGAATCCTGACGCAGACATTATGGTCGTACCTTTCCCCAAGTCTCCCGATGCGGATGAATATTATCTGTGCGGCAACTATGCAGCATTCATGCTGGTAAAGAATTCTGACAAGGGTGACGCAGTGGCAAGATATATTTACTGCTCACGTCTGGCAGAGACCACTGAGGAATACCAGGAGGTTGCCAAGGAGAAGGCGCTCATTGTTGAGCAGTCCGCCTCCGGCGTGGTACTGTCCTACAAGACCGAGGAGCAGTATGATGCAATCCAGTCCTACAAGGAAGATACCACCGTGGTCTTTGACTTTGGCTATGGCATGGGCAGCACCATGTACGGTGAAGGCGAGTACACATATGAGACAAGAGGTATTATGAACAACCTGATGGACTGCCTGCTGAAGTATGACGATGTGGATTCCTGGGCTGTTCTGCGTGACAACTGGAGTGCCGCTATTGACGATGTGCTGAAGACATATAACGATGCGCTGGCTGCAGATGCGGCAGCACAGTAAGGTCTGTTTCTGTACTGAAATTTTATAATGAGGAAGCTCCCCCGATATGGGGGAGCTTCCGTTTGTCAAAAAGGGGGCATTTATTTCAATTTTCCCGTCCCTCCGCCTTAGTCCAGCACTTTTCGCAACAAACAAAACCGCCTCCCATGCCAACGGGAGGCGGTTTTTGTCATACAGCATACTTGCCAGCGTGTGCTGCTATTGTTGTAATCAGATTAGTTCTCGCCGTAGAGTGCTGCCAGTCTGGTCAGGTAATCGTAGCGATCCTTTGCATTCTCAACAGCTGCATCGAACAGCTTTTCTGCACGTTCCGGATTCTGGCGAGCCAGTGCATTGTAACGAACCTCGCCCATGAGGAAGTTCTTGTATTCGTCGGTATTGGGAGCCTTGGAATCCAGTACAAACGGGTTCTTGCCCTCTGCCTTCAGGGTCGGATTGTAACGGTACAGATGCCAGTAACCAGCCTGTACAGCCTTCTTCTCCTCTGCCTGTGCAGTAGCCATACCGGTCTTGATACCATGGTTGATACACGGAGCATAGGCAATAATCAGGGACGGACCGTCATAAGCCTCAGCCTCACGGATTGCCTTCAGGCACTGGTTCATGTCAGCACCCATTGCGATGTGTGCAACATATACATAGCCGTAGCTCATTGCGATGCCAGCCAGATCCTTCTTCTTCACAGCCTTACCTGCTGCTGCAAACTGTGCAATTGCGCCGGTAGGAGTGGACTTGGATGCCTGTCCGCCGGTGTTGGAGTAAACCTCGGTGTCGAATACCATAACATTGACATTCTTGCCGGATGCCAGTACATGGTCCAGACCGCCGAAGCCGATATCATATGCCCAGCCGTCGCCGCCGAAGATCCACTGGGACTTCTTGCGCAGGTAATCCTTTTCTGCCAGAATTGCCTTTGCAGCGTCACAGCCGCAAGCCTCCAGTGCTGCAATCAGCTTCTCAGAAGCCGGTGTATTTGCTGTGCCGTCATCCTTGGTTGCCAGGAATTCGTCGATAGCAGCCTTCACATCTGCATTCTCAGCAGTTTCTGCAAGTGCTTCCACCTTGGCAATGACACGGTTTCTCAGGGTTTCCTGTGCCAGGAACATACCGTAACCAAACTCTGCGTTGTCCTCGAACAGGGAGTTGGACCATGCAGGACCGTAGCCCTTCTTGTTGAAGGTATAAGGTGTGGACGGTGCAGAACCACCCCAGATGGAGGAGCAGCCTGTTGCGTTGGCAATGTACATTCTGTCACCAAAGAGCTGTGTAACAAGCTTTGCATAGGGTGTTTCACCGCAGCCTGCGCAAGCGCCGGAGAATTCGAGCAGGGGCTGCTTGAACTGGGAGCCCTTAACAGTAGCTTCTGTGAACTTTGCAGTAACCTCGGGCTTGATGTCCTTGGTAGTACCGTAGTTGAAGCACTCCTGCTGATCCATCTGGGAAGCGATGGGCTTCATTACCAGAGTCTCAGCCTTGTTGTTACCCGGGCAGACATTGGAGCAAACGCCGCAGCCTGTGCAGTCGAGAACGGAAACGGTCATGCCGAACTTCAGATCGCCGATCGCGGGCTTCATAGCAGCAAGCTTCATTGCAGCGGGAGCTGCAGCAGCCTCATCGGGAGTCAGGGTAACAGGACGCAGAACTGCATGAGGACATACATATGCGCACTGGTTACACTGGATACATGTATCCGGATTCCAGGTCGGAACGTTTACAGCGATACCGCGCTTTTCGAATGCAGCGGAGCCCTGCGGGAAGGTACCGTCAGCCATGTCTACGAAAGTAGATACCGGCAGTGCATCGCCCTTCTGTGCGTTGCAGGGGATCTGAATATTATTCACATAATCTTCCAGTGCCTTGTTGTCGCAGGTTACCTTGCTCATACCCATCTGGGTATCTGCAGCGTTTGCCCATTCAGCCGGAATTTCAATCTTTACCAGACCCTTATAGCCAGCGTCAATTGCGTTCCAGTTCTTTTCAACAACGTCCTGACCCTTCTTGCTGTAGGAAGCCTCAGCAGCTGCCTTCATGTACTTCAGTGCATCCTCAAAAGGAATCACATTGGCCAGCTTGAAGAATGCGGACTGGAGGATGGTATTGATTCTGTTGCCCATGCCGGTTTCCTGACCGAGCTTCACACCGTCCACTGTGTAGAAAGCAATGTTGTTCTGTGCCAGATAGCGCTTTACCTGACCGGGCAGATTCTTTTCCAGACCTTCCATATCCCAGATGGTATTCAGCAGGAAGGTACCGCCGGGCTTGATATCGGAAACCATGTCATACTTGTCAATATAGCTCTGGTTGTGACATGCAACGAAATCAGCCTTGTTGATGAGATAGGTGGACTTGATGGGTGTCTTACCGAAACGCAGGTGGGAAACGGTAACACCGCCGGACTTCTTGGAGTCATAGGAGAAGTATGCCTGTGCATACATATCGGTATGGTCGCCGATGATCTTGATGGAGTTCTTGTTGGCGCCTACAGTACCGTCGGAGCCCAGACCCCAGAACTTGCAGGAAATCGTGCCTGCCGGTGCGGTATCGGGGCTGAAGGAATCATCCAGGGACAGATTGGTAACATCGTCCTTGATACCGATGGTGAAGCGCTGCTTCTCTGTGTTCTTGAACACTGCAATAATCTGGTTCGGAGTTGTATCCTTGGAACCCAGACCGTAGCGGCCGGTGTAGATCTTGACGCCGTCGAACTTGGTACCCTTCAGTGCAGCAACAACATCCAGGTACAGCGGCTCGCCCAGGGAGCCGGGCTCCTTGGTTCTGTCCAGAACGGAGATCTGCTTTACGCTGTCCGGCAGAGCCTCAACGAGCTTCTCGGCAACAAAAGGTCTGTACAGACGTACACGAACCATACCATACTTGCCGCCGTTTGCATTCAGGTAATCAATGGTTTCTTCGATAGTGTCGTTGACAGAACCCATAGCGATGATCACATGCTCTGCGTCCTCCGCACCATAGTAGTTGAACAGCTTGTAGTTTGTGCCGATCTTGGCATTGACCTTGTCCATGTACTTTTCAACAACTGCGGGCAGTGCGTCATAGTACTTGTTGCAGGCTTCACGAGCCTGGAAGAAAATGTCAGGGTTCTGTGCGGAGCCTCTGAGAACCGGATGATTCGGATTCAGAGCCTGGTCACGGAATCTCTGTGCAGCTTCCTTGTTCAGCATCTCCTCCAGATCCTTGTCATCCCATACCTCGATCTTCTGGATCTCATGGGAGGTGCGGAAGCCGTCGAAGAAGTGCAGGAACGGTACTCTGCCCTCGATGGTGGACAGGTGTGCAACAGCAGCCAGATCCATAACCTCCTGGGGGTTGGAAGAGCACAGCATTGCATAGCCGGTCTGACGGCATGCATACACGTCGGAGTGATCGCCGAAAATATTCAATGCATGGGAGGAGACGCAGCGTGCAGAAACGTGGATCACATTCGGCAGCAGCTCACCTGCGATCTTGTACATATTCGGGATCATCAGGAGCAGGCCCTGAGATGCGGTGTATGTAGTAGTCAGAGCACCAGCGGACAGTGAACCGTGAACGGTACCTGCTGCGCCTGCCTCGGACTGCATTTCTACAACGGTTACGGGGTCACCGAACAAGTTCTTCTTGCCCTTTGCGGACCACTGGTCGGTAACTTCGGCCATTACAGAGGACGGGGTAATCGGATAGATTGCCGAGAGGTCTGTAAACGGATAGGACGCCCAAGCTGCGGCGTTGTTACCGTCCATGGTTTTCATTTTTCTTGCCATGGGAATATTCCTCCTAAAATGTAGTTTCTTGCGGGTACTTCTACGCAGTACCTTACATTATATATAATATCACAATTTTGCGCGTTTGTAAATAGCTTTTTTGTAAAAAATACATTGTTTTTTTGCAAAAGCACCCTCTTCTGTCCATCGGGGATTCCGGGCGTCGGAGGTGCTGCGGATGCCGCCGGAATCGGTGCTTCCCCGGGCTCCACTTACGGAAAACAATTTTTGAGTGTTGAATTTGTGCACAATTAACAAAGATGCAGCTTTTTTCCATCTTTTTTGTGAATCTCTATTGACGAAACGGGATTTTTCGTTTATAATATGGTTAGTGTTAGATACGGGTTAACGTATCACGACACTCGTTTTGTTGTCTCCTTTCTTTTGTTCTACACAAAATTTTGGTTTCATTTTATCTGAAAGCAGAGTCATTTGGCTCTGCTCTTTTTTTGCTTTGCGCACTTCTCTGACAGGGGAACGGACGGTCAAATAAAAATCCGTTTTCCTGTCACATTTCCCGTTCCAACTCGTCATATAGGATAAGAAACGTTTCGATTCACCCGTGAAAGGAGGAACTGCATGGAAGACGAACAGATCATTGCCCTGTACTGGGAGCGCAATGAGGAGGCCATTACACAGACAAAGCAAAAATACGGCAGCTACTGCTTCACCATTGCGGATCATATTCTTGGCAGCGACCAGGATGCGGAGGAATGCGTGGCAGACACCTGGATGCATGCCTGGCAGGCAATTCCGCCGGCAAAACCGGCAAGACTGCGGCTGTTTCTGGCAAAGATCACACGGAATCTTGCCTATGACTGCTATAAACGAACAGCGGCGGACAAGCGGGGCGGCGGCAATATGGCAGCGGTTCTGGACGAGCTTGCGGAATGCGTTGCAGACACGGCAGATGTGGAGAGCTGCGTTCAGGAAAAGGCCATGCAGGAAAGTATCCGCCGGTTTCTCACGGGGCTGGAAGCCCGTGACCGCCAGCTGTTTCTGCGCCGGTACTTCAGTGTACAGCCGGTAGCGGAGATTGCTGCGGAATTCGGTATGAAGCCAAACACTGTTTCTGTCATTCTGGGGCGCACCAGAAAAAAGCTTCAGAAGCACCTGCAAAAGGAGGGGTATTCTTTATGACAAAGGAACAACTATTCCATCTCATCGGCAACACGGATGAGGATCTTCTGGATGAAAATGTGACACCTGCCGCACCCAGGCGGCACTGGCGGCTCATTGCCGGGGCGGCGGCATGTCTGTGCATCTGCGCAGCCGGCGCATATCTGGTCAGCGAAGGAGCCATGCGGAAGACTGTGATACCGGAAGGTGCAGCGGCACAAAGCGGGACAGAATCCGCTGCCATTACGCCCCAGCTGGCGGATCTTCCCGACGGCACTGTCTACCGGATTACGGGGAAGGATGGGGACGCAGCAGCAGACTTCATTGTCCTGAATCAACACGAGCAGTCCTTTGCGGTCTGCCTGGCGGGTGCAGAGGATACGGAGAATTCAGAAATTCTGACGGGCACCTACACCCGGAACGACCGGACGCTGACGGCCGCAGCGGAAAGCGGCAGCAGTTTCACCTTCTCTCTGTATGAGGAAGCCATGGAGCTGACTGTGGTGGAAGCACCGGACTATCCCCATCTGGTTGGTACCGTATATGACGGAAAGCTGAATGTAACGGAACCGCTGAAGGAACTGTCGGACATCATCCGGATTGATGCAGAGCAGTTCGGCTATGAGGATTTCACGCTGGATAATGATAAAGCCCTGGAATTGCTGGAGCTGCTGCGCAGTCTGACCACCTATCAGGAGGATGCAAGCTTTGCCGGCTCCGGTAATGCTTATCCGCTGACCTTCACCGTCACAGCAGCGGACGGTACAACAACAACCGTCATGCTGCAAACGCCCTATGTTTCCATTGACGGCGTGCCCTATCGGGCGGATAGTGCGGACTGCCTGGCAATTACCGACTTTATCCATTCACTGGAATGGCCGGATGACGCTGTCATTGATCCCTCATGGACCCTGCATCCCTTTGCAGATCTGGAGGACGGATCCATCACAGGGGTCTCCGGCTCCGACCCGGATGCAAAGCTGTCTGAAGAATGTCTTGCTGCTCTGCCGGAGCTGCTGCGGGAACTGACCGTTTATGACACCTACTGCGATCTCACCAGCATTGCGTTCTCCAGCACCCTTGTTCTGACCAAAGCGGACGGCACGGAGATTACGCTTTCCTTTATGGATTTTCCCTCCTCCTATCTTAACATTGATGATACAATCTACTGGATCGAGGAAGAATCGCTGACAGAACTGATCCAAGCCCTCACCGGTACTGAGGCACAGGGAGATTCCTCAGCTGCATATCCTGCATTCCAGGCAGCCATCACTTCCATCGGTGACGGATATGTAATAGTGGAGGGACTGGATTCCAATGATATCAACCATCGGGGTGCTTTTAGTTTCGGGACAAAGGACATTGTCATCCGCCGGGGAGACACCATTCTGACGCTTGATGATCTGGAAGTCGGCGATACCGTCTCTGTCACCTATACGGGAGAGGTGCTGGAATGCTACCCTGCTTCGATTACTGCGGTAGAAGTCGCAGTTCTGGAGGAATAATACTGATTCTCTATCATACTATTAAAATAATTTAATAGAGGGGATGGGCAGCTATTACAAAACTGCCATGTTATCGACAAACTGAACGGCATTCCTGCCAGATGCAGGAATGCCGTTTTTTCATTTCAGATCAATATACTTCCAGTACCCCTTGAGATACACACCGCCGGAAATGACAGTGAGGGCAACGGAAATCCAGACCAGTGCCGTAAGAACTGCATCCATTCCAGCAGCAGCTCCGGCAAACAGCCCGAAATCCTGCTGAAGTGCCAGCCACAGAAGCAGCACTGCAATGGTCACCATGGTAAAAGCGGTCTTGAGCTTCCCCCAGATACCGGCAGCAACGACCACACCCTTTTCCGCTGTCACAAGGCGCAGACCGGAAACCATGAATTCACGGGCGGCAATTATGGTAATCACAATGCCGTTCACAGGACTGCCGGGAATATCCCCAATGGCAGCCAGTGCCGCCAGTACCAGTACCTTGTCCGCCAGCGGATCGGCAAATTTCCCGAAGGTCGTTACGAGATGGCGTTTCCGGGCGATATTGCCGTCCAGTGCATCGGTAACGGATGCCGCCGCAAAGACAATGAGCGCCAGAGTATACCGGAAGGGAATGGGCAGGTACATCAACAGCAGGAATACGGGCACCAGAAGGATGCGCAGAAGGGTCAGCTTATTGGGCAGATTCATCGCTGCACACCTCCCCCAGCAGATCATAATCCAGGGTATCCGTAATGCGGATTGTTACATAATCGCCGATTTCCAGGGGCTTCTCAGAGCTGAAGAACACCTTGCCGTCGATATCGGGGGCATCGGCAGCAGTTCTGCCGAACCAGCATTCCGCCCATTTGTCATAGCCCTCCACCACGGCAGTCTTGACCGTGCCCAGCTGGGCTTCATTGTACCGGGCGCTGATTTCCATCTGCTGCTCCATAATGAGATCCGCACGGTGCTGCCGCACCTCCTCCTCCACCTGATCGGGGAAGGCTGCCGCCTTTGTGCCGTCCTCCTGGGAGTAGGCAAAGCAGCCCAGTCTTGTAAACTGCATGTCCTTTACAAATTCCGCCAGACGGGTAAACTGCTCCTCCGTCTCGCCGGGGAAGCCGGTGATAAGGGTGGTTCGCAGGACGATACCGGGCATTCTAGCACGGATCCGGGCAATCAGTTCCCGCAGGCCTGCCTCAGTGCCGGGACGGTTCATTCGCTTCAGAATCTCATCGTCACAGTGCTGGATGGGCATATCCAGGTACTTGACGATTTTTTCCTCCCGTTCCATCACATCCAGCAGGGCATCGGTGATGCGCTCCGGATAGCAGTAAAGCAGACGAATCCACCGCAGTCCGTCAATTCTGCACAGCTCTGTCAGAAGCTGGGGCAGACGGTTTTCCCCGTAGAGATCCTCGCCGTAACGGGTGGTATCCTGGGCAATGATATTCAGCTCGGTCACGCCCCAGGAGGCAAGCTTCCGGGCTTCTGCCAGCAGATCCTCCATGGGCGTACTGCGGTAGCCGCCCCGGATTGCCGGAATGGCACAATAGGTGCAGCAATTGCTGCAGCCCTCGGAAATTTTCAGATAGGAGAAGAAGGGCAGTGTGGAAAGCAGGCGGTCACTGGACAGCTCCACTTCCGTTTTCGAGGTAAACTGTACCACACGCTCACCCTTCAGCACACGGTCGAGGATATCCACAATATCCTTGTTATCGCCGATACCAATCACGGCGTCCGCTTCGGGGAATTCCTTCGCCGCTTCCTCCCGGTAGCGCTCCGTCAGACATCCGGTCAGGATGAGTTTCTTGACCGTTCCCTCCTCCTTGAGCTTGGCAATTTCCAGAACGGTTTCAATTGCCTCCTCCTTTGCGGACTGAATAAAGCCGCAGGTATTGACCACTGCCACATCGGACAGTCCGAATTCCGTCACCAGCTCGTAGCCGTGCGCACGGAGCTTATGGAGCATCCGCTCCGAGTCCACCAGATTCTTGTTGCATCCCAATGATACCATTCCGACTTTAATTGCCATATGTGTTCCTCCTCGTACGGGTGTTGACAAATCCGGGCAGCATCCCACCGCCTTGTCATTCCTCCTCATCCTCCCAATCCGCAAAATACTCCTCAATGGCATTGCGCACGCTGCGGTAGTGATAGCCCAGTCTCACCATGCCGGCAACCACCTTTTCTCTTGCCTTCCAGTCCTCGGGGTCTGTCAGGTACCGGCCGTACTTCTTCTCCAGCACCAGGGGAATATTCTCCTCGGCGGATTCCTTGAATGGCTCCAGGGCTTCCTCAATGAGCGTTTTGTCCAGCCCCTTGCGGAGCATCTCCTGGGTGGCACGATAAATCCCGTAGCGCTTTGTTTCCACCAGGTATTCTGCAAGCCTTGCGGCATAGCGGCGGTCGTCAATGGAGCCGCACTGCACCAGCTGCTCCATCACCATCCGGCACAGGGATCGGTCCTGGTAGGTGCGCATGAGCTTCTGGTACATCATAGAATAGGAATAGTCCCGCTCATCCAGCAGATAGCAGGCACGGCGATAGGCACGGCGGAACCGGGATTTGCGATGGAGCTCCTCCAGGGTGCCGGCATCGGCATCCATGCCCTCCCGGAGGCGGCACTGGCGCAGAAGCTCCCCGTCTACCTCGTAAACCCCGTCCTCCGTGCAGACTTCATAATAGGTTTTCTGTTTTTTAATTTCTGTGATTATCATGGGTGGATTTCTCTGCTGTTTTCTTCTGATACTTATTCTGTGGGATCGAATTCTTCAAAATCATCGTCCGCGTCAATGTCCTCCACAGAGGCTGCGGGCTGGATTTCTTCCGGAGCTTCTGCATGATGCAGAGCTTCCTTTGCATCCTCAGCACCCTGCTCCTCGTCGGTCTCCCCGGAGCTAAGATCAATCTGGTCGATATGCTCCAGAATTTTTGCTTCCACTTCTTTGCGCAGCTCCTCATTCTCCAGCAGCTGCTGCTTGACGTTATCACGACCCTGTCCCAGCTTCTGACCGTTATAACTGAACCAGGAACCGCTCTTCTTGATGATATTCAGCTCCACGGCAAGATCCAGCACCTCGCCGTCACGGGAAATTCCCTTTCCGAAAATATTGTCGAATTCGCACTCACGGAAGGGGGGCGCCACCTTATTCTTAACCACCTTTACCTTCATGCGGTTGCCGATGATCATGCCGTCCTCCTTGATGGCCTCGCCCTTGCGGACATCCATGCGGACGGTAGCGTAGAATTTCAGGGCACGTCCTCCGGGCGTGGTCTCGGGATTGCCGTACATAACGCCGATTTTCTCACGGATCTGGTTAATAAAAATGGCAACACAGCCGGTTTTCGATATCACCGCCGTAAGCTTGCGCATTGCCTGGGACATAAGCCTTGCCAGCTGTCCCACATGGCTGTCGCCCATTTCACCGTCAATTTCCGCTCTGGTGGTCATAGCGGCAACGGAGTCCACAACCAGTACATCAATGGCGCCGGACCGGATGAGGGCTTCGGCAATTTCCAGTGCCTGCTCGCCGCTGTCCGGCTGGGAAACCAGAAGATTGTCAATATCCACACCCAGAGCCTTGGCATACTTGGGATCCAGAGCATGCTCCACGTCAATGAAAGCGGCTTCTCCGCCGTTCTTCTGGGCCTCTGCAACAATATGCAGGGCAACGGTGGTCTTGCCGGAGCTTTCCGGCCCGTACAGTTCAACAATACGGCCCCTGGGCACGCCCCCCACACCAAGGGCAAGATCCAGCGTCATGGAGCCGGTGGGGATGACATCAATGTCCATTTTCCTCTGCTGACCCAGACGCATAATGGCACCTGTGCCGTAGTTTTTTTCAATCAAAGAAAGAGCATGATCCAGAGCTTTTTTCTTCTCCTCCGCGGTTGCCGGAACCTGGTAGACCGCACTTTTTTTCTTTTTTACATCTGCTTTTGCCTTTGCCATAATAACCTCCATAAAAGATAGAATTCCGTGAATCTGTGAATTCCCTGTGCCCGTGCATTGCAGGGCTATATATAGTGAACGTCTAAACTAATCTGGCATTCACTATAACATTGATTGGAAATGCCTCGCACATTCGCTCACTTTCGTTCGCTGCGTGCGTATGGGCCAATCGCAAACGCCAAATTTATTTGGCGTTTAGCGATAACAGGACTGTACAGTCCCCTATGTCCGGATCCCCGTTACCACCCTTGCAATGCCTGCAAGGTCACAGGTAATTTCCAGATCGGTGAACTGATGTTCCTCCATTATTGTCCGGACAGCATCCGCCTGTCCCATCCCCACCTCATAGGCAAGGAGGCCGCCGGGGCGGAGGGAGTCCTTCCAGAGGGATGTTATCTCCCGATAAAAGTGCAGACCGTCAGCGCCGCCTGTCAGAGCCATTGCCGGCTCATGCTGCACCTCACGCTGGAGATTGTCCATATCTCGCTGCGTCAGGTAGGGGGGGTTGCTGACGATGATATCCAGTCCCCGAACCGCCCTGGCGGATGGGGGGCTGCACACGTCGGCATGATGAATTTCCACAGGAAGCCTGTGGAATGCGGCATTGTTCATGAGATACCCGATGGCACAGCTGCTCCATTCCACGGCAAGAACATCGGCGTGGGGCAGCTCTTTTCCAAGGGTAATGGCAATGCAGCCGCTGCCGCTGCACAGGTCGGCAATCTGCCAGTGTGCCTGTGGGTTCTGCCTGCACCGGGTAAGGACGGCATCCACCAGGGTTTCGGTATCGGGACGGGGAATGAGCACGCCCTTTCCCACAAAAAAGCGCCTGCCGTAGAATTCCCACTCCCCCAGAATGTACTGAAGGGGTTCCCCGGTCATGCGGCGTGCCGCCATGGCACGGATCTGCTGCTCCTCCTCCGGGGAAAGCTGCCCGGGTCTGCCGCAGACCTGCTCGGTCATGCAGCGCACATCGAAGGCAGCATCGGGGATGCCGGCAGCCTCCAGGGCATGGGTCAGCTCACGGTGCAGAGTGCTTACCACTTATCATCCTCCAGATTCTCCGGAATGCAGGGCTTCATGGCAGCAATGGCGATTTCAATCTGGCTGGCGTCCGGCTCCTTTGTGGTAATTCTCTGGAGCTGAAGTCCGGGGAAGGAGATGATTTTGCTGAGAACGCCGTCACTTCTGCCGGCAAACTGAATGCACTCGAAGGACACGCCCACCGTCAGGGGCAGCAGCAGAATGCTGCACAGGAAACGCTGCCACACGACAGTAAAGGGAATCAGGCACATAACCAGAATGCTGATGAACAGCACCAGAAAAATGAAGCTGGTGCCGCAGCGGGGATGGAGGCGCACCTGTTTCTTCACATTTTCCACCGTCAGGGGCAGACCCGCCTCAAAGCAGGCAATGGTTTTATGCTCGGCGCCATGGTATTCATAGGTGCGCCGGATGTCCTTCATACAGCCGGTAAGCGCCATATAGACAATAAAGATGACAATTTTCACAATTCCTTCCGCAAAGGAACGGACAATGCGGTTGATGGTGAGGGGCTTGATCAGGGAAACCAGCCATTTGGGCAGGAAAAAGAAAAGTCCAACTGCAATGGCCACGCCGATGACCATGCCGATCATCATAATGGCATTGACCAGTTTTTCACCGAAGTGATCGTCCAGCCACTGCTCAAATTTCGAGGGAGTTTCCTCCTCTTCCAGCTCCTCCTCGGTCATCTGCTTCTCGGCGGATTTCATGAGGCAGCGGTAGCCGTCCTTCATGGAGAAGATGAAGCTGTAGATGCCCCGTACCAAGGGGCAGCGGCGGTACCAGGGCTTTGTCTTTCCGTTGCCGATGTCCCAGGTTTCCAGGTCGATGGTGCCGTCGGGGAGACGGCATGCCATGGCACCCTTATGGGCACCCTTCATCATTACGCCCTCAATGAGTGCCTGACCGCCGATTTTACTGCGATGTGCCTTCATGGAGCAGGCATCTGTCTGCTGTTGTTTTTCTTCCATATTATGCTTCCCTTTCCGTGCGTTGTTCCGGGGGAAGGCTGATGGTCACCGTGGTGCCCCTTGCCTCCCGGCTTTGAATTTCCAGTGTGCCGCCGTGTGCGGTAATGATTTCATCCGCTACAGCAAGCCCGATGCCGGAGCCGCGGCGGGTATGATTGGCTTTATAGAATTTGGTTTTGATCTTGGGGAGATCCGATTCCTTGATGCCGCAGCCGTTGTCGGAGACAATGACCTGAATCATGCCGTCCTTCTCGGTTGCCTCAATGCGAACCCTGCCGCCGGGATCGGAATATTTAATGGCGTTGTCAATAATGTTGATGAACACCTGACGGATGCGGTTTTTATCGCCGTAAACGAAGGGGAGCATAGCCGGCTCCTCATATTCAATGGTAATCTGTTCCCTTGCCGCCTTGTCCTGATAGATCAGTACGGCATCCCCCAGCTCGGCAAGAACATCCATGGTTGCCTGCTGGAGCGTGAAGTGACCGTTCTGCATGCGGGAGAAGTCCAGCAGCTCCTCCACCATCCGGGAAAGGCGTTCGGTCTCGTTGATGATGACCGCCATTCCCTTATGAATGGTATCGGGGTCGTTCTCCATATAAATGGTCTCCGCCCAGCCCTTGATGGCTGTCAGGGGCGTGCGCAGCTCATGGGATACGGAGGAAATGAACTCATTCTTCATGGCCTCGGCATTGGACAGCTCATCCGCCATATGGTTGATGGCGGTACACAGATCACCGATTTCGTCATTGCCCGTATAGCGGATGCGGAAGGAAAAATCGCCCTTGGCAAATTTTCCGGCAGTGCTGCTCAGCTGGGTAATGGGACGGATGATGGTTCCCATGAAATAGATTCCGGTGAACACCAGCAGGAGCAGAATGGCAGCACAGATAATGGTAATGGCAAAAATCAATGTTCTGACAGTATTATCCACCTCCGTAAGGGAAACCACCACACGGACAGCGTTATACTCGGTGCTGAAGGAAGAAATATCCATGCACAGCGCCATAATTTTTTCGCCGCCCTCACTCTTGCCCACCCAGTAGCCGCTGCCGCCGTTCAGGACGCTGTCGTAATCGGGCATTGCCGTATCCGCAGAGGGGGAGAAGCCGGAGGAGGTCAGCACCACTCTGCCCTTGGCATTCACTGCCATCAGCTCCATCTTTTCCTTGGCGGAGAAGCTCTCCAGGGTATTGCGCATTTCCGAAGACAGATTGGTTTCGGAATCCTGGGCATAACGGCTCAGGAGGTTCACCACGGAGGTCAGCTCCGAGGAAAGGGTCTGCCTGGCGTTGCTGTAATAGAAGGTCTGGAGGGCATAGATAAACCCAAGCTCCATAATAATCAGAATCAGCACGATAATGCCAAGATTATTGAGCAGCCAGCGCTGGGTGATGGTGCGCTTGCGGACATTCTTTTGCCGGGGATTCCCGGATTTCAGCTCCGGTCTCCGTCTAAGACTTTTCATTCCATTTATAGCCATAGCCCCAGATTGTCACGATGTACTGGGGGTTGGAAGGCTCATCCTCAATTTTCAGTCGGATCCGGCGGATGTTGACATCCACAATCTTATAGTCGCCGTAGTAATTCTCTCCCCAGATATGGTTGAGAATGCTGGCACGGTCCAGCGCAGTATTTTTATTGTTCATGAAATATTCCAGAATCTGGTATTCCACCTGGGTCAGGTCAATGGGCTTTCCGTTCTTGGAAACGGTACGGCTTTTCAGATTCAGGGTAAAGGGGCCGGATTCAATGACGGGGCTTGTTTCATCGTGAATAAAGCTCATGCAGACACGGCGGTAAATGGCATCCACACGGGCAGTCAGCTCCGAGGGTGAGAAGGGCTTGGTGATATAATCGTCCGCACCGATCATCAGACCGCTGACCTTGTCCATTTCCTGGGTTCTTGCAGTGAGCATGATAATCCCCAGGGTGGAGCTTTTTTCACGCAGCCGCTTGCATACGGTAAAGCCGTCAATGCCGGGCATCATGATATCCAGGAGGACGATATCAAAATTTCCATTCTCGTCCTCGAATTTCTGCAGGGCACTTTCCCCGCAGTTTACATCCACTACATCATAGCCGGCACGCTTGAGGTTGATCACCACAAAGTCACGGATGACATCCTCATCCTCACATACCAGTATACGTTTCATATGTATTCCCCTCATTTCCTTGATAATGCAGCTTCATTCGTATCAGCCGATAAACCGGAAGCACAGCAGCAGATCACCCACGGACACAGAAAGCGCCTGATCCTGCTCTGCTTTCATCATGTACCGGGCATTCCCCTTGGTGTGGAGCAGCTGATAACCGTCCGCCAGAAGGGCTTTCATCTCCGATTCGTCGTTGACGATGCAGATATGAAGCAGCACGGGCATATCCTCGTTCCACTCCCCGTCGTACTGACAGATTTTCAGTGAATTGGCGGCGGTATCCTTCACCACCGTCACCCGTCCCACCCAGGAACGGGGCAGCAGGAAGGCATAGCCCTCGTTGACATTATAATAGCTGTAATGCTCCGTGTAGAGGATGTCATCCTCCATCATGAGCCAGCGTGTTTCCAGAATCTGTTCGGATTCGGCAGCATCCTCATACCCAAGGAACACGGACTGCACCGGAATTTCCGGAATCCCGTCCCCGTCGATATCCATACTGCTCAGACCCATGCGGCGTGCAGTTTCCGATACGCTCTTGCCGCAGCGCTCCAGCTGATTGACAAGCTTATCCTGATCCATGCACAGAATCTCCGTGCGCAGTTCCGAGGTACCGCTGGCAGCATCCACATAGAGCAAGCCCTTTCCGTCCTCACTGGTTCCGTAAATCAGCTGGTTGTAATCCGTATAGCTGTCATTGAAGCGGTATTTATACTCATGGTAGATGCCCTCCTCATCCAGGCGGTACACAGCAGCAAACGCCTGTTCCGTGGGGGTTGCCGCACCCAGCAGCAGGAGATCGGGGTTCTTGTCCCCGGGGGGCGTACTGATATCCAGAACGGCATAGCTCCTTGAAAAAGTCAGCTCCAGGTAGCTGTTGCTGTAGGAATAGACGGAGACATATTTTTCCGACTGGTTGGCGGTACTATAGCCAACGATGATATTCATCCGGCTGTTATCCCCTAATCGGGAGATGATTACCTTTTCGATCTCAGAGCCTTCCGCACTGCGGTCGCAGACGGAAAGCCATTGTCCGTCGATACAGTCCAGCACATTGATCCGCAGCCCCGCATCCGAAGCGGGAACGCCGCTCTTTTCGTAGAATACGATGGCCTCCTCCTCCTCGTCCTCATCAATATTGGCAATGATAAAGGCGGAAAGGTAGCTGCCGCTCTTGGGATATTTCAGGCTGATGCCGGAGCCGGTGGCATCCTTGAGCGCCTGATAGATCTGTTCCTGCTCGCTGCTCAGCTTCGGAGGCGTCAGGAGCGTATCCACATTGACACCCACGGAGCAGCCGCACAGGCACAGGGCCGTCAGCAGACTGACAGCACATAGCAGGAAATGTTTCATCGTCTCACGGTTCCTTCTGCAGGGGTTGGCAGTTCCATGATTCCTTGCTTCACTTGCGTTCCGCAATGGGGACATAGACCTTCTTCTTGGGCAGTGCCTTATATGCCGGACGGATAATCCGCTTGCCCGTGATCAGCTCCTCCATGCGGTGTGCGGACCAGCCTGCCATACGGGATACGGCAAAGAGGGGCGTATACAGATCCTCCGGAATCTTCAGCATACGGTATACCAGACCGGAATACATATCCACATTGGCACAGACGGTCTTTTCAATGCCCCGTTCCTCCTTCATCAGAATGGGGGTCATGCGCTCAATGGTGTCCAGCAGATGGAATTCCGCTTCAATCTCCTTGCCGGCAGCCAGCTTGAATGCCTTCTTTTTCAGAATGACTGCTCTGGGGTCGGAGAGGGTATAGACAGCATGTCCCATACCGTAAACCAGACCGCTGCCGTCGCCGGCCTCCTTCCGCAGTACCTTGCGGATATAATCGGCAACCTCGCCTTCGTTGTCCCAGTGTCTGATATTTGCCTTGGCGTCCTCCAGCATGGCGGATACCTTGATATTGGCGCCGCCGTGTTTCGGTCCTTTCAGGGAGCAGACAGCGGAGGAATAGGCCGAATACGCATCCGTACCGGAGGAGGTCAGCACACGGCAGGTAAAGGTGGAGTTATTGCCGCCGCCGTGCTCCGCATGGAGCATGAGCAGACAATCCAGAAGCAGTGCTTCCTCCCGGGTATATTCCCTGTCGGGGCGGAGCATGGAGAGAATGGTCTCCGCAGTGCTCTCGTTATACCGCAGGGGATGCATGAACATGGTCTGGTTGTCAAAATGCTTGCGCTTGACCTGATAGGCATTGACCATAATAATGGGCAGCTTGGCAATCAGGTTAATGGCAGTTCTCATTTCATGTTCCAGGGAGGTATCCTCGCAGTCGGTATCGTAGTAGGAATACAATGCCAGAATGGAGCGTGCCAGCTTATTCATAATATTCCGGGAAGGCGCCTTCATCATCATATCCACCACAAAACCGGAGGGCAGCTCACGGTGCATGGACAGATAATGGTTGAAGGACTCCAGCTCCTGTGCAGTGGGAAGCTTGCCGAAGAGCAGCAGGTAGACGGTTTCCTCGTAGCCGAAGCGGCCTTCCTTCTCCGCATTGTGTACCAGGTCATAGATATTGTAGCCCCGGTAGATCAGTTCGCCGGGGATGGGTTCCATTTCTCCCTCGTTGACAACATAGCCGTGCACATTGCAGATATTGGTGATGCCGGCAAGAACGCCGGTGCCGTCACTGCGGCGCAGACCACGCTTGACATGAAATTTCTGGTACAGGTTCTGTTCGATCTGGGAATTTTTCTGCAGCTCCCTGCATAAATTTGACATGTCATCATTTGTAAGAAACTTGCACACGGGCACGACCTCCTGTTTCAATCGTAATTTTCTTTTTTCTTATTATTATATCATCTTTTGGACTGCAAGTCAAGCAAATATGCAGGGATTTCCGGACAGCCCATAGGAAAATCTGTCCGCTTCCCGGCAAGCCGCATTCTATGAATAACAACGAGGTGAATACAGCATGAAACATCATTGGCTGCGCTATCTGCTGATTTGTGTTTTGCTGACAGGACTGCCGCTGATTCCGGCACTGGCAGCATCCGGCAGAACCGAAGCAGCGCAGAACACGGATTACCCGGAGCTTCAGGAGTTTATCCTGGAGGAAGGGGACACCGGGAACACCGAAGCCCCCACAGAAGGAGAATCCTCTGGGGAAACAGCGGACAGCGCCCCGGAGCTTCTCACAGAATTCAGGGTGCTGGACATTGCCACGGGGGAGGTGCTGACGGTACCGGTGCGGGAATATGTCATCGGTGCCGTTTGTGCGGAGATGCCGGCTTCCTTTGAGCCGGAGGCATTGAAGGCACAGGCGGTGGCAGCCCACACCTATGCCCAGCGTCAGGCAATGATTTCCCGCAGTCAGGAGAATGAAGCGCTTCAGGGGGCGGATTTTTCCAATGATCCTGCCTGCTACCAGGCATACTGCACGGAGGAGGAAATCCGTGAGCTTTACGGGGAGCACTACGAGGAATATTACAGCAAGGTGGCCGATGCAGTGGACGCTGTGCTGGCGGAAGTGCTGGTTTATGAAGATGAGCCCATTATTGCAGCGTTCCATGCCATGTCCTCGGGAACCACGGAAAGTGCGGAGCATGTATGGGGGACGGATGTGGCATATCTCCAGTCCGTGGAAAGCGCCTCGGATACCGAAGCGCCCCAGTATTCTCAGTCAGTTACCTACACGGAGGATGAGACCGCACAGCGGCTGGAGGCAGCCCACAGCGGCCTGACCCTGGGGAATGATGCAGGGGACTGGTTCGGGAAGCCCGTGGTGTCCGATGCGGGAACGGTTCTGCAGGTCACGGTGGGGAACAGCATTTTTACGGGGCAGGAAATCCGGCAGATTTTCTCCCTGCGCTCTGCGGTTTTTGAGGTGGCATACAGTGACGGGAGCTTTACCTTTACCACAAGGGGCTACGGTCACGGCGTGGGCATGAGCCAGTACGGTGCCAACGCCATGGCAAAGGAGGGTGCGGATTACCGGGAAATTCTGGCACATTATTATCCGGGAACGGAGCTGACGGAATAGAATCCCATTATCATGCCCCTCACGGCAATGCCGGAGGGGCATGGGTTGCTCTGCTTTCATTCCGTCTCTGGCAGATCTCCGGCAGCGGCAAGCTGCAGATCAATGTGTCCCGTACTCACATCCGCTCTGGCGCAGATCACATACAGCTCATCCCCAAGGCGGTATTCGGTGCCGGCAAGGGTGTCCTTCAGGTACCAGCCCTCCTCAATCTCATAATTGCCCTCGGGCATATCGTTGATGTGCAGCAGTCCCTCCGCCAGATTGTCCAGTGTTACATATACACCGAAATCCGTCACACTGGTAATGATGCCATGGAAGACCTCGCCGATATGGGAACGCATATATTCTGCGGCATAGCAGTCCTCTGCATCCCGCTCAATGGTCACGGCCCGCACTTCCATATCGGAGGAATGGGCAGCGGCATTCTCTGCAAATTTCTTGTAGCGGCGCTGTAGCCAGTCCCTGCTGCCGCCCTCCAGATAATCGGACAGAATCCGGTGTACCACCAGATCGGGGTACCGGCGGATGGGGGAGGTGAAGTGGCAGTAATCCTTCAGCGCAAGGCCGAAATGTCCCAACGGCTCCCGGCTGTACTTTGCCTTTGCCATGGCACGCAGGGTGAGCATGTTCACCACGGGGAAACAGCTCTCCCCCCGGGCGGATTCCAGGATACGCCGGATATCCCCCGGCTGCGCCTCCTCAAAGGGGGGCACCTCCTGTCCCAGCCGCCGCAGAATATCCTTCAGGGCGGCAATCCGCTCCGGGGAGGGGGATTCATGCACACGGTAAACCAGGGGAATTTCCGCCTGCCTTGCCAGACGTGCAGCGGCTTCGTTGGCTGCCAGCATGCAGGCTTCAATGATGCATTCGCTCCTGCCCCGTTCCCTTGCAGCAAGTCCGGTACACCTGCCCTCCTCATCCAGCAGCAGGGCGGTTTCCGTGCTCTCCAGCTCCGGTGCGCCCCTCTGATCACGGCGATGCTCCAGTACGGTCGTCAGGGCGTCCAGCTCCTTCAGGCTCTCCAGAACGGGGGCGTATTTTTCCGCAGCAGCGGCATCGGCAGTGCCGTCCAGAAGGGCATTGCATTCGCTGTATACTCCCCGCACCTTGGAGCAAATCACAGATTTGACAAATCTTGCATCCAGGAGATCTCCTTGCGCAGAAATCTGCAGGAAGGCAGAAATTGCAAGGCGGTTTACCCCGGCATTCAGGGAGCAGATGCCATTGGACAGGGCGGGGGGCAGCATGGGAATGACCCTGTCCGCATAATAAATGCTGGTGCCCCGGTCAAATGCCTCCCCGTCCAGGCGGCTGTTGGGACGGACATAGTGGGACACATCGGCAATGTGTACACCCAGTTCCCAGCCGTCAGCAGTTTTCCGGATGGAAACGGCATCATCCAGATCCTTGGAATACGCACCGTCAATTGTGAAAATTGTTTCCTCACGCAGATCGGTTCTGCCCTGCACGTCAAATTCCGTCACGCCCACGGCGGCAACCTTGTCCGCCTCCCGGAGGGCATCGGCAGAGAATTCCACCGGCACACCCTGCGCCAGAATCCGGGCAGCCATGCAGTTTGCGGCACTGTCGGCACTGCCGAAATTCAGGACAACCTTCACCCGGTGCTCCATATGGCGCTTTCCCCGGCTGGTAAGCTGCGCCAGCACCTTATCCCCGGGGGCATAGGCCTCGCTTTCCTGATAGTCAATGCGGAGGGGCATGGAGGGCATGGTATCGGGCAGGAACCAGAGCCC
>CAZXVI010000009.1:49491-66486 GCA_964644275.1 uncultured Ruminococcus sp.
TTCCTCCCCGGCAGTAATGGTACCGCTGAGGCGGACATGGGGGCTTTCCTCCAGAATGGCAACCACCTCCGCCTCCGGAGAACAGCTCCGGGAGGCAATGAGCCGTGCCAGCACCTTGTCGCCGGGCATACTGCCCCTGAGAAATTTTCCGGGAACAAAATACTCCGTCCGGTTCTCATCCCGGATAAAGCCGAAGGAGGACGCCAGGCGGACGGTTTCTGCCTGGAAGCAGCCCGTCCGGTCGCTCATGGCATAGCCGCTGCGGCTTTCGGTAATGGTGCCGTCCCGCAGAAGCTGCTCCAGGGCCGCCTGATAAGCGGCAGGATGCCGGCGGCTGCGGCATTTCTGGGACAGCTCTCCGGCTGACAGCTGCCGCTTGTGTGTCTGCTGGAGGAAGGTTTTAATTCTGTTTGCATAGTGGGAAATCTCCTCCGGACGGATGGTTTTTTTCCTCGCCGGAGCGGAATGCTGTTTCTGCTTGTTCTCCCTGTGTTTCGCCATAATGTTCTCCTTTTCGATAGAAAGCTGCTTTATTTGCGGATTGGTAGAAAAAGACCCTGCGTTCGCCGGAACCCAGGGTCTTTCGATTTGGTAAATTATTCTGCACTGGTAGCCGCTTCCGTAGCTGCCTCCGTTGCAGCCTCCGTTGCTGCATTCGTGGGGGAAGTCGTATTCGCTGCGTCAGTATCCTTGGACTTCAGCAATGCGGAAGTGCATGGAATCACAATATTCATTACAAGAATCAGAATGAACGTAATCACGCCCAGCCATTTGGTCAGTCTTGCCAGCATTGCCTCCCTGGTTCTGCCCTCGTTCTTTCCGTAAAAAGAATCATTGCTGCCGCCGCCAAGAGCGGAGGTCATATTCTGCTGGGTCTTGGTATCCTGCATCAGGCAGAGGATAATGACCAGCAGGCTGAACAGCAGTATCAGTGCACCGCAGATAATCTCATAAATTTCCATGGACTGCATAATTCGTTTTCGCTCCTTTTTCTTTTATGCTATTTTTCGGAATTAGTTTCATTATAACATATTTCAGAACGCTTGTCAATAGCATTTTTTCCGAAAAACATGGAAATGTATTTTTATGGGTTTCAGCTTTCCCCCATCCCCGCTCCTCCCGGAAGAGAAGCAGGAAGCAGAATGCAGCGCACTATTCGGACATGCTCTGTACGGTTCCCATGAAAATCGGGAGATTGGTTCCGGTATCCACAATCAGATAGACAAAGGGTCTGTCGAGGGTGACGTAATACGGTTCCTCGGGATCGTAGTCTTCGCACTCATTCATCATAACGGCTGTGACCGCAGCGGCCTTGGTGCCGGCATTGTCCACAGAAATGCGGGTCTTATGGATGACGCTGCTGATGTACAGGGATGGCTCACCGTTCACCAGTCCCATAGCGGAGAAATCCGCCTCTTCTGCCTGGAATGCGGTGGGCATGCCCATTGCGTCCAGGGTTTCATTCAGCGTCAGGTCGGTTTCATAGCTGAACTTCGGCATCTGGGCAGCCACGGTGTGATACTCCGGATTCTCCAGGGTTTCCAGCAGTGCTGCGCTGTCCATCTGCGCAATCCATTCAGAGACATCCATGCCCTCCTCGGGGAGAATGGCAACAAAACGGTAGCTGCCCCCGGCATAATTCTTTCCGAAGCCCGCTGCATTGCCGAAGTCATAGTAGAGGCTTTCTTCGGAATGCATCATTTCCGCAGTCTGCTCCGTGCCGTCCGCAGCGGTGAAGCTGCCGTCCCGGACCTGCACTTCCTCATACTGCTCCTGCCATTCCGCATCAAAGGTAATGGCATTGATGAGCATCATCATCAGATCGGGGGAGAATTCCTTCACCAGCTCCGGAATCATGCCGTCGGTATTCTGTTCTACCCAGAGATTCACATCCCGGACAGTCTGGCTGTCAAAGGGAGCACGATAGATTTCGGCATTATAATACGCCATGTTGGTATCCACAAAATCATCGAAGACCTCCAGGCTTTCGGTGTCCCGGTACCAGATGGAATCGGCGATGTACAGCTTGCAGGCATCGCTGCAGGAGAGATGGTTCATGTAGTATGCCAGGTATTCGTTCAGATCGTCCATGGACATACCGTCACCCAGGACTGCTTCCATTTCGGCAAGGGTATCCCCGTCCGCTCCGTTGGCGGTCATGGAAAGCGCCAGCATGACGGAAAGGGGCGAAACAAGGGTATTTTCATCTCTTTGTGCAGTATTCCGGAACAGCTCCGCTGCAAAATCCATCTGTGCGGACAGGAAAGCATCGTCCGTCCGCTGTCCGCTTGCCGCTGTCACGGAACCCGTGCCCGTCAGGCGGACACTGGCAGCAGAGATCGGTGCATCAAAATTGTCAGTGCGTCCCAGCAGAAAGTCCTGCATCTGCTCCACATCCGACTGCGTCAGCTGTCCGTCATTATCCAGATCCGCAGCCATCTCCTGTGTACCGCCTGCAAGCTCCTTCTTCAGGATTGCCAGGTCAAAGCTATTCAGCACTCCATCCCCATTCACATCACCGAAGCAGTAAGCAGCGGATACGGCAGCAGGAATGAGCAGCCCGGCAGCAATCAGCAAGCATACTATTTTTTTCTTCATCGTAAAACTCCTTTCGTAATCCATCTTTAAGGCCATAACCCATACACCTATATAACAACTTCGGGGGAGAACCATTGGAAAACGCCGAGGGATTCTCCCTTTTTACCAAAAAGTGGGCCGCAATTTTGGCGGATATGCTGAAACCGAAAGGCGTTTGTACAGGAGGTCGCCCATAGAAAAAGTGTCCCCTTGCACTGGGTGCATCGGAGACACTGGACTATTACAGAATTCACACCGGGCACGCCGCCTGTGCAGGCGTTCCTGCTACCGGGAACGGCGGCGGGAGCCGTTTTTGCGGTCGGTGTTGCGTTTGATATCACACATCCGTTCTTCGCTGTTCTGCTTGAAACGGCTCATCATATCCTCGAAGGTCATTTCGGAAGCGGGCTTCTGGGGCTTGGGTTCCCAGACGATGCCCTTTTCCCGTTCCGGCTTTCTGGGGGGACGCTTCTGGGCAGCGGGCTTTTCTTCGGACATTGCCTTTTTAATGGACATACTGATTTTGCCCTGCTCATTGACCTGGAGCACCTTTACCCTGACATCCTGATTCTCTGTGAGAAATTCACGGATGTCGTTGACAAAGGTATTGGCAACCTCGGAAATATGTACCATACCTGTTACAGGCTTGCCGCCCTCTACAGGCACCTCGACAAATGCACCGTAGTTTGTAATTCCTTTCACTTTGCCTTCATAAATTTTACCGATTTCCAGCTGCATACACGGAAAGCCCCCTGCTTCTCTTAGTTTCATTTGGTTCCTCCGCACCCTGGGGAGGATGGATATTTCATTTTGCGTCAGCACACACTCTCTATCAGACTACTGGGGTAGTTTGATAAAGCATTCATATCAATCAGCGTATTAATCACGGGATGTATCATAATACCGGCGCTCATCCGGATACGCATAGGAATAGCTGCTGTTTTCAACGGCAAGCTTTTCCATATAGCGGCTGATATCGTCGGATTTCAGAATCTCATCCAGTTCCTCATTATCCGCAGTAATCACGTCAATTTCTTCCTGAATTTCAATTTTTTTCTGCTTCTTCTCTGCAATGGAGTTCTGCATACTGATGATGGATACAATACAGAATATCACAAACATCACCATAGAAATGCGAACCAGCATCCGGAGCAGAAAACCGGGTCTGTCATCCAGCTTCTTGACTTTTGCCATGCTTTGTCCCTTCTTTGTCTGCATTGTTCTGCCGTATGCCCGTTTCCCCGGAGGTCCGTGAACGGATTCTGCAACCTCTAAAAACAAGTTTTTAGAGGTTGCCTTCTGTTATTCCGGCAGCTACTTATTCTTCTTTTTATTATACACCATTCCCCCCTGTTCTTGCAAGGGATTTTTGTCATTTTTTTGTTCTTTTTCTGTTTTTTTGTTATTTCCTACAAAACCATGGAATACTTTTCTACAAATCCATGCAAGCCCCTTTCCGGGAAGCTCCAGCAACTTTGCCAGACGACAGAGTACCGCCAGCACCACTCTGCCAACAGTGCATTCATACAGTAGGAAACCCAGGAAACATCCGGCTGCATAGAACACCCGGAATTCACCCCTTGCAAAAGCAAAGCTATACCCCAGGAGCAGGAAAGCGAGAAAGACGAAAAACAGAAGATCCTCCACTGCCGCCGCCGGGGCAGCATGGGGTATCATCCGCCGGAACAGCCTTGTCACATCGAAAACGGCACCTGCCGGTATGCCCAGCAGACATGCACCGCCAAAGAGCAGCAGCTGTTCCCGGGCGGAAAAATAGGTCTCCGGGATAATCAGCAGCACACTCATCGGAACAGCTTCCCCAGAAGGGAGACGGGATTCTGTTTATCCTTGTCCCCGTATTGAATGCCCCAGATATCCCCCTCCACGGACATATTGCCGGTCTCCACGCTGACGGCATTGATATGGAGATCCCGTCCGGTTATGGTCAGCTCACCCCTGCTGGTATACAGAACAATTTCCCGTTCATCAAAGCTGTCCACATCGGTGACGCCGGACAGACTCAGCTGGCTTCGGTTTTCAAGAATCAGGGAATGGGGTGCGGTGCTTGTACGCTGTTCTGGCATGGGTACTTTCCTCCTGAATTTCCGGATTTTGTATAGTATATGTCCCTTTCCGGAAAAATAGAACTGCCCCTGCAAGCAAATACCGCAGGGGCAGGCAGGAATTGGTCATGCAGGCATCAGCAGCCGGAGGCTTCAAATGCCTGGGTCAGGTCAGCAATGATATCCTCCACATTCTCCAGACCAACGGAGAGACGGATCATGCCTGCATCAATGCCGGCAGCCACCAGCTGCTCATCCGTCAACTGACGGTGGGTCATGCTTGCAGGATGGAGAACGCATGTTCTGATATCCGCCACATGCACCTCACGGGAGGCAAGCTTCAGGGCATCCATAAAGACAGTGGCTCTGTCACGGCCGCCCTTGATATTGAAGGAAATCACGCCGCTGCAGCCGTCGGGAAGGTATTTCTTTGCACGCTCATAATAGTTGTCGGTTTCCAGACCGGGGTAGCTGACGGAAGCCACCTCGTCCCTTGTGGAAAGGAACTGTGCAACAGCCAGGGCATTTTTGCAGTAACGCTCCATTCTGACAGCCAGGGTTTCCAGACCCAGATTGAGCAGAAATGCAGAATTGGCAGCCGGGTAGCAGCCGAAATCACGCATGAGCTGCATTCTTGCCTTGATAATATATGCCATATTGCCGAATTCCTTGGTATAAACGACGCCGTGATAGCTTTCGTCCGGCTCTGTGAATTCGGGGAAATTGCCGTTTGTCCAGTCGAAATTACCGCTGTCCACAATAACGCCGCCGCCCTGGACAGCATGTCCGTCCATGTATTTGGTTGTGGAATGTACTACGATATCGGCACCGAATTCAATGGGACGGCAGAGAATGGGCGTGGGGAAGGTATTATCCACAATGAGGGGAATTCCATGCTTGTGGGCAAAGCCGGCAAAGCGCTCGATATCAAACACATTCAGTGCCGGGTTTGCAATGGTTTCTCCGAACACAAGGCGTGTATTGGGCTTGATGGCAGCCTCCAGCTCCTCCTCGGTTGCCTCCGGGTCAACGAAAATACACTCAATTCCCAGCTTCTTGAGAGATACGGCAAAAAGATTGACCGTACCGCCGTAAATGGCACTGACGGCAAGGAAACTGTCGCCGGCATGGCAGAGATTGAGCACGGAGAGCATGGAAGCAGCCTGTCCGCTGGTCGTACACATTGCACCGACGCCCCCTTCCAGGGCAGCAATTTTTTTCTCCACAGCGTCCACAGTGGGGTTGGAGAAACGGGAATACATGTGTTCAGTGGGCAGATTAAAGAGATCTGCAATATGCTGTGTGGTATCAAATACATAGGTTGTGCTTTGTACAATGGGCAGGGCACCGGGGCCGCCGTTTTCCGGTCTGTAGCCTTCATGGAGGCATTTTGTTTCAATTTTCACGGTAAACATGGTTCCTTTCATTTCAAAAATCTGCGGATGGCAAACAAAGGGATTCCTGCATCCGGCTTTTTTTATTATAGCACAGATTGCATGGTTTTGCAAGACGGCTACATCAAAATATTACCGCCCTACGGGCGGTAATCAGACTGTTGAAAAAGCCCTGTCCAGCTGCCTCCCTGCAACCTCTGAAACATGGATGGAAAGCACACTGCAAAAGGCGGTCGGAGGGTACGCAGTACCCTCCAAAAATTTTCCCCCTCCCTGAAGGGAGGGGGATGGAAGATTTTACGATACTGTCACTTTATTGACAAGCGGATTACCGCCCACAGGGCGGCAGCAATCATCGGGAAGGCTGTCTGATCAGTACAGATCAAACATATCGCCGTAGTTGAGCAGAATCCATCTGCCGCCCACCTTGCCGACATATACCTCGTCCCATTCATCATTCAATTCATCCTCTATGTCATCGTCCTCCGCTTTATAGCGGATGCTGACGCAGTAGGCATCCGTAATGTTCAGGTCATCAATCAGATACAGTGCATAATCAAGGTACTTTGCATCATCCTTGTCAATACGTCTTGCATCCCTGATTTCATATGTAAAATCACCTAAAATGTCATGGAAATCGTCTGCATATTCGTCCATTACCTCGTCTGCCATTTCTTTTCCGTTGTCGTATTCGTCCTCAAAGTAGTCCTCGTATTCCTCGTAGTATTCCTCATAGGCAGCGTAGTATTCATCCTTGCCCAGGGCACTTATGATCAGATCCGGGTCATTTTTCTGAATGCCGGTGAAAAAATTGTTGATGGGTGTTTGATAGCTGCTTTTATTGCTGCAGGACACTGCAAGAACAATGATCAGAACGATCACCAGCACCAGAATGATTCCTGTCACTGCCAGTACGGGCAGATTCTTTTTGGAACTGCCCAAAGTTCCATTGCCGCCGGGATAACCGCCCTGGGAAAATTCCGGTGCCGGACCGGGAACCGGAGCCGTCTGCATACAGGTACAAACTTCACCATCACTGAGCTGCTTACCGCATTTTGGACAAAACATACTTCATTCCTCCGTTAATTCATTCATTTTGCTTTTTTGTTTGCAGGGAAATTATACCACATTTCGGGGGAAATTGCAAGCATTCTGAAAAATTTGTGCAAATTGTCGTTTTTTCCTGCACAGATCCTTCCAGAACAGTGCAGTAATTTCTTCTCCTCCGTTCCATATGGAACATCGGCTACAGCAGGCGGCTGAGCCCAAGGAGAATCAGAAGAATGGCACCTGCCCAGGAACAGCTGTGATGCTTCCGGCAGACCCTGCCCAGGCAGCTGCCGGATACGGTGACAGCAAATCCCAGCAGAAAGGTCAGCAGCAGGCAGGGCAGGATACAGGCCTGCGAAATGCCTGCGCCCAGGCCGCTTGCCAGGGAATCCAGGGAGAGGGCAGCAGAAAATGCCGCAGATTCCCGGAGACTGAGGGACTTGGAGCCGTCCGTATCCGCTTTGGTTTCGTCCAGGCAGATCTGGATGACGATGCCAATGCCCTTCCAGTACAGGCACATGCGCTTTTTTCGCTCAAAATAGGCGTGGAACAGTCCCTTGCACAGCTGTGCCGTTCCCATAGCAAGGAGGACTATACAGCCGCCGTACCGGCTGACCGCCGGAGGAAGATACCGGGTCAGGAGACCGGAACAGAACAGCGACACCCCAAGAAAGGCTGTTCCGACGGCGCTGACCAGAAGGGCACAGCGTTTGGGAATGGTGATGCCGCTCATACTGCAGCCCATGGCGGCAAACAGGGTATCCATGCAGACAGCCGCTGCAAGGAGACAGGCTCGCAGCATGAAACTCACCTCACTTTCCACAGGTGCTTGCAGAGTTGTGGAAATCCTGCCGCTCTTTCATCCTATGCATCTGCGGGATGGGAGGTGAATGACAATACTCCGGCGGAGCAGACTGTCGAAAAATCCTCTGCAAGAGGCGGGTGGAGGGTACGCAGTACCCTCCACAAATTTTCCCCCTCCCTTCAGGGAGGGGGTCAGGGGGAGGGCAAATGTTACGAAACTGCCACTTGATTGACAAGCTGACCCCGGCGGCAACTGCCGGAGTGACACCATCTGCATATTTACAGCAGCAGGCTGACGCTATGAATCAGAAAGCACGCCAGCATCCCCGTCAGAGTGGGCAGGAGTACTGCAAGGAGGGTCCAGCGCTTGCTTCCGGTTTCCTTATAAATGGTCAGGCAGGTGGTAGAACAGGGGAAATGCAGAAGGGAAAAGGTCATGGTACACAGTGCTGTCACCCAGGTCCAGCCGTTTTCCACAAAGATACTGTGCAGTGTGGAAAGTTCCGTAATTTCCACCAGGGAACCCTGGGACAGGTAGATCATGAGAATAATGGGAATCACAATTTCATTTGCCGGAAAGGCAAGGAGGAATGCCAGCAGAATGGCACCGTCCATCCCCAGCCACTGGGCAAAAGGATCCAGGCATCCAGCACAGACGGACAGCAGACTTCCGCTATCCGTGGAAATATTGGCAAGCAGCCAGATCAGGGCGCCTGCTGGCATGGAAATCATGCATGCTCTTCCCAGGACAAATACTGTTCTGTCGAATACAGAGCGCACCAGTACCTTCCCGATCTGGGGGCGGCGGTAGGGAGGCAGCTCCAGGGTAAAGGAGGAAGGCGTTCCGCGGAGAAAGGTGGCGGACAGGAATTTTGACATGAGAAACGTAACCAGCACACCGGCAATGATGACGCCCAGAAGCATCAGCGCAGAGAGAATGGAGTCAAAAAATGCCGTTCCCGTAACAAAAAACATGGTGATCAGGGAAATCATCATGGGGAATCTGCCGTTGCAGGGAACAAGGCAATTGGTCAGAATGGCAATCAACCGTTCTCTGGGAGAATCAATGATGCGGCAGCCCGTAACACCGGCGGCGTTACAGCCGAATCCCATGCACATGGTCAACGCCTGTTTGCCGCAGGCACCTGCACGGCGGAAACAGCTGTCCAGATTGAATGCAGCCCTGGGCAGATACCCCGCATCCTCCAGAAGCGTAAACAGGGGAAAGAAAATTGCCATGGGGGGAAGCATGACCGAAACCACCCATGCCAGCACCCGGTAAATTCCCTGGATCAGCAGCCCCTCCAGCCAGGCAGGGGCACCCCAGGAGAGCAGCAGTCCGGAAGCGGCATTTCCCAGAGAAAACAAGGCTTCCGACAGCCAGGCAGAGGGATAGTTCGCCCCCACCATGGTAAGCCAGAGAATTCCGGCAAGCAGCAGCAGCATAATGGGCACGCCCAGATGTTTCCCCAGAAAAATCCGGTCAAGAGCCCGGTCCCGGCGGTGGGAATCCTCGCAGGCGCAGCTTGTCACGGCAGCGGCAAGGGTTTCCGCACGGGTAACAGCAGCGGCAATGATGCTGTCCTGCACTCGTTCCGGCGTCCATCCCATCCGGGAAAGCAATGCCGGCAGTTGGCCGCAGTATTCTGCAAGATCGGCGGGCATGCCCTTCGGAAACAGCTGCTGCAGCATATCTACATCCCGGCTAAGACACTGGAGCGCCGCCCAGCGTGCCGGAATATGGGCGTCCGCCTCTTCAATGATTCTTGTCAGAATCTGCAAATGATGTTCCAGTTCCTCATCATAGCAAATGGGAGGCGGCAATTCCGGGGCTGCTTTCACAAGGAGCAGCTGAAGACGGAGCATGAGCGCATCCAAGCCAATCCTGCTGCGTGCAATGATGCCCACCACGGGAATGCCCAGTTTCTCTTCCAGATTGCTCAGGTCGGTGCAGATTCCCTTCTTTTCCGCCTCGTCCAGAAGATTGACACAGAGCAGCACCCTGGATGTCAGCTCCATAATCTGCAGCACAAGATGCAGATTCCGCTCCAGGCAGCAGGCATCGCAGACAACCACCACCGCATCATGGGCGCCGAAGGCAATGGCATCCCGTGCCACTGCCTCCTCCGGTGAGCTTGCCCGAAGGGAATAGGTGCCGGGCAGATCATTGAAAAGAAAGGTTTTTCCGTCGAATTTTACTGTTCCGACAGCATTCGTCACGGTTTTGCCAGCCCAGTTCCCCGTATGCTGATGCATTCCGGTAAGGGCATTAAAAACAGTGGATTTTCCCACATTGGGATTCCCGGCAAGGGCGATACAATAGTCATATTCCGCCGGCAGAGTGCTGGAGCAGGCAGTTTCATCAAATTGTTCAGCTGAACCCATGATTCTGTCTCCTTTCACAAATATCGTGTTCAGACAATTCTATGTCAGGCCGGGAATGTCCTATGCCTTGCAAAAGCAGGGAATTTGTGCTATACTAATACTAATCCTCCAGACTGTAATCCATATTACGGTTTGAAAAGCTTTTGGATCAAGTGGCAGTTTATAAAACAGGAGATGATCGTATGGATGTCAGAGAAACCTTTACAATGAAACATGCCGTATTTTTTAAAGAAATTGATTCCACCAACCGCCTTGCCAGAGAGCTCGCCGCAGAGGGAGCTCCCGAGGGCACCGTTGTGTACGCTGCCCGGCAGACTGCCGGAAGAGGACGCCTGGGCAAGTCCTTTTATTCCCCCGTGGGGGGATTGTACCTGTCCGTGGTACTGCGGCCCTTCCTGAAAAACGAGGACATGCTGGCACTGACGGCAGGCGCTGCGGTTGCGGTCCACCGGGCTTTGCTGGATTTCGGCATCCGTACACAAATGAAATGGGTCAATGATCTGTTTCTCGGGGGAAGAAAAATCTGCGGCATTCTATGCGAAGGACGGTTTTCCGGTTCCGTACCGGAATTCATCATTGCCGGAATCGGCGTCAATCTTCGGCCGGATCCCGGACTGCCTGCGGAACTGCGGAATATTGTCACGGATATTTTTACCGAAACCGGACTTTCCATCGGTGAGGAGGAACTGGGTGAACGGATTCTCTTTCACCTTCAGCAGGTGCTGCGGGAGCTTCCGGAGCGGGAATTTCTTCCGGAATACAGCCGGAATTCCTGCACCATCGGACACCGGGTCATGGTTGTCCGCAACGGAAAGAACTGTGAGGGACTTGCTGTGGGCTATGCGCCCGACGCCGGATTGATTGTCCGCCTTGAGAACGGAAGTGAGACGGTCATCCGCTCCGGGTCGGCAACGGTTCTTGACGGAGCTTCCTGATGTGCGGATACTTTCTATGTTTCATGTGAAACATTTTTCGACAAAAAAAGAGCGATGCATCGCATCGCTCTTTTCATTACAATCGTTACTTTACTGCAATCTTGTCAGTGAACATATACCGCTGGAGTGCCTCCGGAATGCGGATGCTGCCATCCTCATTAAGATTATTCTCCAGGAACGCAATCAACATTCTGGGCGGAGCAACAACAGTATTGTTCAGGGTGTGCGCAAAATATTTCTGGCCGTTAGCGTCCTTGACGCGAATGCCAAGGCGCCGTGCCTGGGCATCCCCCAGATTGGAACAGCTGCCCACTTCAAAATATTTCTTCTGACGAGGGGACCATGCCTCCACATCAATGCTCTTCACCTTCAGGTCAGCCAGATCACCGGAGCAGCATTCCAGTGTACGCACCGGAATGTCCAGACTGCGGAAGAAATCCACTGTATTGTTGTAGAGCTTTACAAACCACTCCTTGCTTTCTTCCGGCTTGCAGACAACAATCATCTCCTGCTTTTCAAACTGGTGGATCCGGTAAACGCCGCGTTCCTCGATTCCGTGAGCACCTACCTCCTTGCGGAAGCAGGGTGAATAGCTGGTGAGTGTCTGGGGCAGGCTCTCCTCCGGCAGAATGGTGTCAATGAACTTGCCAATCATGGAGTGCTCGCTGGTTCCGATGAGGTAGAGATCCTCGCCCTCAATCTTGTACATCATGCCTTCCATTTCTTCAAAGCTCATAACCCCGGTCACCACATCGCTCCGGATCATGAAGGGGGGAATATAATAGGTAAAGCCCCGGTCGATCATAAAGTCCCGTGCGTAGGACAGAATGGAAGAATGAAGCCTTGCAATATCACCGCAAAGATAGTAGAATCCATTGCCGCTGGTCTTTCTTGCTGCATCCAGATCAATGCCGTGGAGCCTTTCCATAATATCCACATGGTAGGGCACCTCAAAATCCGGCACAAAAGGTTCCCCGAACCGCTCAACCTCAACGTTTTCGGAGTCATCCCTGCCGATGGGTACGGTTTCGTCAATGATGTTGGGAATCACCAGCATGATTTTCCGTACCTTTTTCTGCAGCTCATCCTCCCTTGCCTCCAGGCGAACCAGTTCAGCACCAATCTGAGCAACCTCCGCCTTAATGGCTTCAGCGCCCTCCTTGTCACCTTTTCCCATAAGTCCGCCGATCAGTTTGCTCTTTGCCTTTCTCTGCGCACGCAGGTCATCACATGTTACCTTTGTTTCACGGTATTCCTTATCCAGAGCAATGACCTCATCCACCAGGGGAAGCTTTTTGTCCTGGAATTTCTTCTTGATATTTTCCTTTACAATTTCAGGATTTGTACGTACAAATTTCATGTCCAGCATGATGATTTTCTTCCTTTCCTCCAATGTTTCACGTGAAACATTCTGTTGTATTCTCCAATACTCCTCTGTAAGTAAAATCACAGAGGTTCTCTGTTATATTGTTTCCACTGCAAGCTTATCCGCAAGCCCGGCAAGATCTTCCTTATCGTAAAATTCCAGGATCAGCACGCCTCTATTTTTCTTGAAATCCACTTTTACCTTTCTTCCAAGACGCTCGTGCAGACTGATCTCCATCTCACGGAAGTAGCTGTCGGAATGTGAGAAACGTTCTTCCTTCTCTGTTTTTTCGCAGTCCGCCGCCATTTTTTCCAGCTGACGAACCGTCAACAGACCGGCAGCAGCCTTCTGCGCAGCCAGAATCATAGCCTCTTCATCTTCAAATGCCAGCAGCGCACGGGCATGTCCGGCTGAAATGCTGCCGTCAATCAAAAGCTCCTGAACAGCCTCGGGAAGCCGCAGCAGGCGCATGGCATTGGCAACTGCACTGCGGGAACGTCCCACAGTTTTCGCAATTTCATCCTGGGTCATATCAAATTCATCCTGAAGCTTCCGGAAGCCCTGGGCTTCTTCAACAGGATTCAGGTTTTCACGCTGCAGATTTTCAATTAAAGCTATCTGCGCCGTTTCCAGATCCGTCAGATCCCGGACAATAACGGGAACCTCATCCAGACCCAGCATTCTGGCAGCCCGCCAGCGCCGTTCTCCTGCCACAATCTGATAGCCGCCGTAGGACAGAGGTCTTACCAGAAGGGGCTGCAAAATTCCGTGCTCACGGATGGAATCCGCAAGGGCGGAAATTGACGATTCATCAAAATTTTTTCTTGGCTGTGCCCGGTTTGGCTCTATTTCTGCAAGGCGAAGCGTTTTCTTCACCTGCACCTGGGAAGTATTATCCTCAAAAAGCAGATCCAGACCGCCGCCAAGTCCACCTTTCGCCATGTAATCATCCTTTCATATCACTGCGTTCAGTGATGATTTTTATTTCTTGCTGCGCCCGAACCTGATGCGGTGTTTCGTCGTTTCTGTCGGTGTTTCACCGAGAAATTCTCTGCCGAGCATCTCATAGCTCAGGGCGCCCTTGGAGTTTTTATCATAGTACATCACGGGCTGCCCATAGCTGGGAGCCTCGGAAATACGTACATTCCGGGGAATTTTTGTCTCAAAGATCTTATCCGGGAAATACTTGCGCACCTCTTCCACCACCTGCATGGAGACATTCAGTCTCGCATCAAACATGGTAAACAGGATGCCGCAGATCTCCAGAGAAGGGTTGTAATTGGTACGAACCAGGCGCAGGGTATGCATGAGCTGGGTCAGTCCCTCCAGCGCATAGAATTCCGCCAGCATGGGAATGAGGATTTCGTCACAGGCCGTCAGCCCGTTCAGGGTCAGCATACCGAGAGCAGGGGGGCAGTCAATGAACAGGTAGTCGTACTCCTCCTTGCAGGTCAGCACCTGCATTTTAAGCCGCTGAAAGCGATGCTCCATCTGAATCAATTCCACTTCTGCACCAGCAAGATCGGAGGTGCCAGCAATCACACTGACATTCTGGAAAGGCGTGACAATCACCGCATCCGCAAGCTTTGCTTTTCCAATCAGCAGGTCATATGCGGAAATTTCCACACTTTTTTTCTTAATTCCAAACCCGGTTGTGGTATTTCCCTGGGCATCAATGTCGATGCACAGCACTTTTTTGCCCCTGGAACCCAGGTATGCCGCAAGATTGACCACAGTAGTGGATTTACCGACTCCGCCCTTCTGATTAACAACTGCAATTACCTTACCCATATCGAATCCTCCTGCAACGCTTACTTTATCCATTATACCACGTTTCAGCGCATTTGTAAAGAATTTTTCATGGGATTTCCTTGTTTTTTTGAAAAATGTTTCACGTGAAACAGTTATCCTGTTTGTTTCACGTGAAACAAAGAGAATCATGTCGGATTTACCTGTTCTGCTGGAGCAGAGGAATTCTCACACGGTATTCAATATAATCGTCAAACTGGATTTTCTGGGATGCTGCCGGAATTCCCGCTGCCTGCATTGTCTCCACTGCTTTATTAATAGTGTTGGCAAACAAACGGACATCACGGAACAGAACACTCCGTTTGCGCAGACTTTCCTGCTCACGCACCTTTCCCAGCATTGCATCAATGGCCTGTTCTGTTTTTTCTACATTCAGGGAATACTGAATCACCTTATGCAGAATTTCAAGGCGATCCGAGGAATTTCCGAGCTTCAGCAAAGCCCTGGCATGGCGTTCTGTCAGATGGTGCTCCAGAATCAGCTCACGTTCCTCTTCGGTCAACCGAAGCAGCCGAAGCTTGTTGGCAATGGTGCTCTGAGCCTTTCCCAGCTTAATCGCTGCATCCTCCTGGGTCATACCGTAATAAGTAATCAGCTTGGCAATGGCAGCGGCCTCATCAAAATAATTTAGATCCTGTCGCTGAATATTCTCCACCAGTGCCAGAATTGCCGAATTCCGCTCGCTGATCTCCATGACAATGCAGGGAACAGCACGCAGCCCTGCGATTTTTGCAGCACGCAGCCGGCGTTCTCCGGCAATGAGTTCATACCGTTCTCCCTTTTGCCGGACGGTAAGGGGCTGCAATATGCCGTTCTGCCGGATGCTGTCGGAAAGCTGGCGAAGATCGGGGGAAGAGAATGCCGTCCTGGGCTGGTGAGGATTGGGCGTAATCTCCTCCACGGGTATGGAGAGCACCCGCTGCTCATCCGTTTTTTCCTTTGAAAATGTGAAAATACCTGCCATAATTGTCCTCCTTGTCTTTCTGTTCGGTTTGCCTATGAGCCAATTATAACAGATACGGGAAATGAACGCCACAAAAAAAATCCATTATTTCCTTTGAAAATAATGGATTTCCTACCATATAATACGCCCATCACAGGGGTTTTTGCTTGATCTGACCGCTATTGCGTGGATATTTTGTCGGTGTTTGCGAAACCTTTTTCACGACATAAATCACCCTGGCGTCGCCTCCGGGAAGGCGGTATTCTGCGGTTTTGACCAGTGATCCGCCCAACAGCCGGATTGCCTGCAATGCGGGCTTCACCGATTCATTTGGCCCCTTCATGGCAATCCAGCAGCCGCCAACCTTCACATAGGGAAGGGAATATTCCGCCAGCATGGGCATGGCGGCTACGGCACGGGCAGTGACAACATCAAACTGTTCCCGGTAATCCGGCAATTTTGCATTCTGCTCCGCTCTGCCGTGAACTGCGGTATACCGGACATCCAGCAGTTCCCGAAGCTGTTCCAGAAATACAATCCGTTTATGCAGACTATCCATCAGGGTAATCTGCAGATCCGGACGCTGGATGGACAGAGGAACCCCGGGAAAGCCCGCACCGCTGCCAATGTCCAGAAGCTTTGCATGGTCAGGGATTTCTCCGAATCTGGCAAGGAGCAGACTATCCAGAAAATGCTTGCGGAGAATTTCATCTCCGTCCGTTACCGCTGTCAGATTGACCTTTTCATTGTAATCCACCAGAAATGCGGCATATTGTTCCAGTTTATCGTATGTTTCACGTGAAACATCAATTTCATATTCGTCAAAAAGTGCCTTGGCACGATCATATTCCGGCAGCATGCTGTTCCTCCCTGTGCTGTTCCAGCCAAACCAGGAGCACTGTCACATCCGCAGGAGATACACCGGAAATCCGGGATGCCTGTCCGATACTCAAAGGCTTGTGCCGATTCAGTTTTTCCATTGCCTCAAGACGCAGACCCCGAATCTGCGTGTAATCCACATCAGTCGGAAGCGCCTTCTGCTCCAGCTTCCGGGCAGCTTCAATAGCCTGATTCTGACGGAGAATATAACCCTCATACTTCATCTGAATCTCCACCTGCTCCTGCACATCCTCCGGCAGGTTGGGACGTGCTGCATCAAAGGGAGCAAGCATACTGTAACCAAGCTGGGGACGGCGGATGAGGTCGGCAACCTTGCATCCCGTCTGAATGGGGGCTGTGCCGGATTTCGTCAGAAGGGTATTGAGCGGTTCGCTGGGAGAAAGATTGGTGTGCTGAACACGGTGCTTTTCCTGCTCCACCAGCGCATATTTATGGAGCATATGTTCATACCGCTCTTCGCCTAACAGCCCGATTCTGCGTCCGATGGGCATCATCCGGGCATCCGCATTGTCCTGGCGAAGCACCAGCCGGTACTCACTCCGGGAGGTCATCATGCGGTAGGGATCGCTGCATCCCTTGAAAACCAGGTCATCAATGAGCGTGCCGATATAGGATCCGGAACGTTCCAGCACCATGGGCTGTTCGCCCTTCACGGACAATGCCGCATTGATACCGGCAACCAGACCCTGGGCAGCGGCTTCCTCATAGCCTGAGCTTCCGTTGAACTGCCCGGCTCCGTAGAGTCCCCTGACTGCTTTGGGTGCCAGAG
>CAZXVI010000010.1:0-63388 GCA_964644275.1 uncultured Ruminococcus sp.
TTACGTCGAAAATACTTGGCTGGTCACGGCCTGGAAATTTAGATAGGTGCCGGCTTTTATTAAAGCGAGGAGTAGAAGATTTTCTGCTCCTTTCCTTTTATCCATTATAAGGGCCATTAGCTCAGTTGGTTAGAGCTCCCGGCTCATAACCGGACGGTCCTGGGTTCGAGTCCCCGATGGCCCACCAATGTGGGGTATTACACGAAACTCTGCTTCTTTGTAGGACGGCTTTGCTGTTATGGTTCGGCTGTAATACCAAAATAAATGAACCAGAAAGATTTTACGCTCTCTGGTTCATTTTTTATATGGTCTGATTATCCGGAAAAACCGGAATCACAATCGGCGCAGTCTGTATGTTTCTTTTACGGATAAGGGCAGGGAACTTGCCAAGCGGATCCAGTCAGAATTTGAAATTGTCGAGGGGACTGTGCTGACGGGTTTCAGTGATACTGAAGAGAAAATGCTGATTGACCTGCTGACAAGGATAAACAGTAATATGAAAGGAAGTAATACCGGCAATGAGAAGAAATGAGACCGTAAAACGTTACATATTATTTGTAATAAGCCTGTTTTTTGCTGCATTGGGTGTCGCTTTCACCAAACATGCGGAATTGGGGGTATCGCCGATTTCTGCTGTGGCAAATGTGCTGAGCTGCAAGTTCACCGCCCTTACTCTGGGAACGTGGCTGATTATCTGGAACTGCGCTCTGATTGTTGGTCAGGTACTGATTCTCCGGAAAAAATTTCAGCCCATACAGCTTTTGCAGGTGCCGCTGTCTTTTTTGTTTGGTTGGTTTACCGATATCGGCATGAAAATCGTGTCGTCGATTCTGGTGGAATCCTATTTTATGCAGATTCTGCTTGTGCTGATTGGGGTTGTGATACTCGCCTTCGGTATTTCGTTATCCGTTATTGCAAACGTGATCATGAATGCAGGAGAAGCCTTTGTAAAAGCTGTTTCCGATACTTGCAAAAAGAAATTCGGCAATATAAAAATTATTTTTGATATCTGCTGTGTCACCCTTGCTTTGATTTTGTCTCTTGTGCTTTTTGACTGGAAACTCGTGGGAATCCGTGAGGGAACGATTATTTCAGCACTGCTGACAGGAACGATGGTAAAGCTTTTTACCAGTCTAATGAAAAATCCGATTGAAACTATTCTGTGCGATAAAACACATATGTGAAATTTTATGGTAACCTCTAAAAACCTCCAGTTTATAAAATCGGGAAAGAATACAATGTGGATTTTGTGGGGCTTCGCCCCACGCCCCCACCTCTAAAAACAAATTTTAGAGGTTCCCTTATGTTGCTTTGACCGGTAAAGGAAGAATATCCACGATTCCGATACCAATATATACCCTGACTAACAATATAAATAACAGGCGGTTTATTATGGTAAATGTATATATGCTCACACATAGAAGAATCGTTGAGGTTGATATTCAAACAGGAGAAAAAATTTATTCCACTTGCCTGCTTGGATTTTTTTCAACCAAAACTAAATGTGAGGAAATGATAAAACATTATTTAAAACAACCGGGATTCATAGATTATCCTAACGATTTTGTCATTGAGACTGTGGAGGCAAACGGTGGATTTGAAAATACTCCAAATCAATTTGATAAAACAGTTTTTTTCCTGAGTCATGAATGGTATGATGGGAGCTATGATCATGTTTCCTATTTAGGGTATTACTCAACAAGAGAACTGGCGGAGAAAGCACTGGAGCAATATAAAAAAGATCCAGAGTTTATTGACCGTTTAGATGAATTTTGTATTGATGCATACGAAATTGACAAAGGATGGTGGATGGAGAGCTTTTTTAAATGGCGGTAATAAAGTAATCGGACTATGTATTGAGTCCGTCAATACATAAGTCTGCATCTGTCTGGCAGAAGTCTCTGACGGCTTAATTTCATGCACCCTTGTGATGGAAGATCGAATACTTCTTTACACACTCAGCATTTTTGCTGGGTGTTTTTGTTTGCTTGCGGTCATAAAAGATCAGTATGCAGTACTGCCTTTCAAACTGTAACATTTATACAGTTTGGGGGATTAGTATGACAATGCATTTCTGGGATTTTTATATGAATCTACCCCTTGACAATTCCGTGAAAGTATGGTAAACTAAAAATGATAATGATTTTCATTTTCAGTTCGGAGGGATACCATGAAGCAAGGAAATGGTTATAAGACCAAACAAAAGGAACAGGTTCTGGATTATCTGAGGACGCATGCAGGACAGCATGTCACAGCCCAGGAGCTTTCCCGTCACCTGACTGATTCGGGCAAGCCGGTGGGTACGGCGACCATTTACCGCTGTCTGGATCATCTGGTAACGGATGGCGTGCTGCGCAAGTACACCATTGACAGCCGGACAGGGGCATGCTATGAATATGTGCCCTTGTCCGGTTCATGCAGCAAGCACTATCATTTAAAATGCATGCAGTGTGACAGGCTTTACCATGTGGAATGCGAGCACCTGGCGGAGCTGGACAGCCATGTGCTGGAGCATCATGGTTTTGCCATTGATCATTCCAAAACAGTGCTATACGGAATCTGTCAGGTATGCCGGGAGGGAAAGGCATGAAGCGGCTTCTTGCGCTGCTGAGTACCGGGATATTCCTGCTTTCGGCAGCCGGCTGTCAGGCAGAGCCTGCACGGGCTTCCAGCAAACTGGAAATTGTTGCCACGGTTTTTCCGCAGTATGATATGGCAAAAGCCATTGGCGGCGATGAAGCGGAAGTGACCCTGCTCCTGTCCGCCGGACAGGAAATGCACAGCTATGAGCCGACACCCACGGATGTCGCAGAAATTGCACGCTGTGATATTTTTCTGCGCATCGGCGGCGAATCGGAGGTCTGGACGGATACGCTGCTGGAATCCCTGGATACTTCGGAGATGGATGTTGTCACACTGATGGACTGCATTGAGGCGCCATTGGAAGAGGAGGAGCACCATCATCACCACGAAGAAGCACATGACCATGAAGAAGAGGAGCACGGAGAATTTGATGAGCACATCTGGAATTCTCCGGTCAATGCCATTGCCATGGCAGAAGCCGTATGCGACGCACTCTGCATGGCAGATCCTGCCCATGAGGAGGAGTTCCGCCAGAGAACAGATGCGTACACTGCCCGTCTTGCGGATCTGGATGCCGGGTACCGTGAACTCAGTGACCGCTGTGAGGATGCCGTACTGATCATCGGGGACAAATTTCCTTTTCGTTATCTTGCTGCGGAATATGGCTTTCATTATGCTGCAGCCTTCACCGGATGCAGCAGTGAGACGGAGCCGACCATTGGTGCCCTTGCTGAATTACTGGAAGAGGCACAGCTCCACAATGCGAATACGATTTTTTATCTGGAATTTTCCTCCTCCAAAATTTGTGACCGCATCTGTGATATTACCGGTGCATCGGCTGCCATGCTGCATCCCTGCCACAATATTTCCCAGGAAGATATGAAAAACGGTGTGACATTTCTGCAGCTGATGGAAGAAAATTATACAACAATCAAGGAGGCGCTGACATGACGCCCTTACTCAATTGTCAGAATCTGACAGTTCGTTTTGGATCCAATACCATCCTGGAACAGCTATCCTTCCAGGTAGAGCACGGGGACTACCTCTCCGTTATCGGAAAGAATGGTTCCGGCAAAAGCACTTTGATCCGGTGTCTCCTGCACCTGTGTCCGCTTACAGAGGGAAATATTACCGTATCGGAGGATTTCCGCCGCTGCGATATCGGTTATTTGCCCCAGCAGAGCGGCATTCAGAAGGATTTCCCGGCAACGGTGGAAGAGGTTGTCCGCTCCGGCTGTCTCGGCAGGCACCGGTTTCTGCCCTTCTACACCAGAGCGGACAAGCAGGAGGCGGAGAAAAATATGCATCGTCTGGGCATCTGTCAGCTGCGCCATCGCAGCTATCGTACTCTTTCCGGCGGTCAGCAGCAGCGTGTGCTGCTGGCAAGAGCGTTGTGTGCCACCCAGAAGCTTCTGCTTCTGGACGAGCCGGTAACCGGACTGGATCCTGGTGTTTCTGCGGAGTTCTACGATATCATCCGGGAACTGAACCAGCAGGACGACATTGCCATTATCATGGTGTCCCATGACATTGAAAACGGTCTGAAGGATGCCAAGCATGTGCTGTACCTGGATGAAGGCACCCAGTACTTTGCTCCCATCGGACAGTTCCGGGAGTCGGAGGTTTCGCAGCGTATTCAGGCGGAGCTGCACAAGCACGGACATTTGCGGGAGGTTGGCCATGATTGAAAACATCAAGCAGCTTCTGACGCCGGAGCTTTGGAATTATATTGTACTGCCGGCGCTCATCGGCGGCATTGCTGTGGCTGTCTGCGCAGCACTGCTGGGTGTTACTCTGGTACTGCGCCGCTACTCCATGATCGGGGACGGGTTGTCCCATGTGGGCTATGGCGCCCTCTGTGTGGCATCCGTCATGAATCTGGCACCCCTGTATGTGGCAGTTCCCGTGGTTCTGGCAGCTGCCATCCTGCTACTGCGTCTCAGCGAATCCGGAAAGCTCAAAGGGGATTATGCCATTGCACTGTTTTCCACAACTGCCATGTCCATCGGTATTCTGGTATCCTCCAAGGCGGGCCTTACCAATGATGTCAGCCACTATATGTTTGGCAGCATCCTTGCACTAAGCAGATCCGATGTGATTCTGTGTGTTATCACTGCGGTGATAGTGGTTGCTGCATTTGCCTTGCTCTACCATCGGGTTTTCGCTGTCACTTTTGATGAGAATTTCTCCAAGGCAACGGGAATTCCGGTAAAAGCCTATAATATGGTCATTGCAGTACTGATTGCCATTACCGTGGTCATGGGAATGATGCTCATGGGAACCCTGCTGATTTCCAGCCTGATTGTGGTTCCCACCCTTTCGGCGATGCGGCTCTGCCGGAGCTTCCGGGGCGTTGTTCTCAGCGCAGTGTGTATTTCCGTGGGATGCTTCATTGTGGGTTTCTTCTCAGCCGTTGCCCTGGACTTTACGCCGGGTGCCAGTGTTGTGGTAACCAATGTGATTTTCTATCTCCTCTGCTGTCTGATTGGCAGGGTCAGAGAGGCTGAATAAAAGCAGCAGCCCCTTCCGCCTGCGGCGAAAGAAGCTGCCTGCCTCCTCAACCCTGTGCAGTATGCTGTACAGGTTCATAAATCCGGATCGGCGCATTGCTCTGGGCAAGTGCGGCAATCCGTTCCCGGTCCTTTGGCTTTGGTTCATAAATTTTGGTCGGCGGCTCGGCTGTCTGCATACTGATGCCCCCTTATAAATACGGTGTGATGCGTTCCAGGTACTCCTGCTCCCGCTTCAGAATTTTCTTTCCCTGGCGCTTCATTTCTTCCGGCACATTCTGGTTCCGGTTGATCACCTGATGCAGCTGTACCATGCCCATGTTGGTGCCCTCCACCATAAGCTTTGCTGCCTCCTGGACGGTCAGCCCGCCCACGGAATGGAGTTTAATGGTCATGTCACTGCACAGCTTCGCAAGAAATCCCTGCTCCACCGGACGCTGAAAATGTTTTGCCATCTGTGCTGTCAGTTCCATTTTCTGGGATTCGTAGTAGGCACGCTGGTCGGACAGTTCCTGCCGCAGTCCCTTGTCGCTGATTTCATCCATGATGCTGTTAATACTGTCAGCACCCACTGCGGCATTCTTATAGTAGCCGCCCAGCAGATTTGCCACTGGATTATTGGCACCTTGTTCCATCTTCCTGCTCTCCTTTTGTTTTTAATTGTATTTGTATTATGAGAACAACGGAGTGAATTATACTTGTCAAATTCTGAAATCCGGAGGATCTTATGAAAGATTATTGTAAAATTCTGGCATATGTTATTTTTGCGGAAATTCTGACCTTGTTTATCAACCTGACTTTGGCGGTTTCTTCCAGCGCGCTGTTCAAAATTATCTGCAGTGTCTGCACTGTGGGAATTCTCGCCGGCCTCATGGCGCAGGCTGGCTACAGCATCGGCGTTACAGACAGGAAACGCCGGAAAAAACATCCGGAAACTTTCAAACCCCTCCGCGCCCTGTGGCTGGGACTCACCGCCATGCTGCCCTATCAGCTTTGCTGGGTGCTGCTGCTGCTGGCAAAGCTTGGAATTGTAGTGGACAGCTTTTACCGCATGTACAAGCTGCTGTGTGCCCCCTTTTTGCAGATCTGCAATCTGTTCCAGGCGGATGTCAGTGCAGCCGGCGTTCCTGCTGCCGAGCTGTGCGTGCTGCAGCTGCTTTGCTGGATTCCCTTGATTGCGGTGGTCATTGCCTATCGGATGACGCTTCAGGGCAAAGCCGTGGAAGAAATGATGTATGAATAAGGGGAATCTCTAAAAAACTTGTTTTTCAGAGATGGGAGTGTGGAGCGAAGCCCCACAAAGCCCACCTTTTATTCTTTTTCGATTTTAAAAACAGGGGGTTTTTAGAGGTTACCTAAGGAAAAAGCCCCGGGGAGGCAGCGCCTTCCCGGGGCTTTGTTTTTGTTATGACTTTCTGATATTCCGGTATATCCATTCTCCCAGAGTCCAAAGAACAATGATAATCAACGGGATGCCGGCACAGAAGAACGGAAACATCAAATATTCAATGCCGTTAAGGAAGTTTTCCCATCCGCCCGTTGCCTGCGGGACAATCCAGCGATTGTAATTGACAAGGTATCCAACCGGAAAACCGATGGCTGCCGTTTCCAGAATCCAGATTCCCAGACAAAAAAGCGTGTTCTGCCAGGACTTCCACTGCTCCGTATGAAGCCGGGGACGGTACCGCAGATACAGCAGGGAAATCAGAATCGGTGCAGCGAAGAAATATACTGCAAACAGATCCGTGGAGTGCAGCCAGGTTTCATCCAGCACATCCAGTCCTGTGAAGCCTGCCCACACCAACAGCTGTACCAATGTCAGGATGCCGAAGCACCGTACAGGTTTGCTCATATCCCCACCCCTTTTCATGGAAGTATTACACCAGTATGGGATACTGTGCCAGCACCTGAACGCCCTTCTGTGCCAGAGCCCTGACTGCAGCGTCCACCTGTTCCGCATTCATCTCCTTGTTCACAATGCAGACCGTTTCGCCCTCATCCGTAGAAACGGTTCTGTCAGCCACATCGCCGAAAACTCCCGTCAGCAGCTCCAGATCGGCAGCCGTTGTACGGAAATACCGCTTGGCACTGAATGCAGCGAAATCTTCAATAAAGTCCGCATTGCCGGGGTTCACCCATGTCTGAGCAGGGATGGTGCCGGTCAGCTGTACCTGCTCAATCATATCGCCCAGAACAGCGCTTGCTGTCGGGAACTTGCCCGCGCCCCTGCCATAGAACATGGCACGGTCAAAGCCATCGCCGTCCACCATTACTGCATTGAAAACACCGTTTACCTGGGACAGCAGATTGTTCTCCTCCACAGCCATGGGCATGACGGTGGGCAGAATCTTACCGTTTTCCAGCTTTCTGACCTGTGCAATCAGCTTGATGGCATAGCCCAGCTGCTCACAGAGCTTGGTATCCTTCAGCTCCACCTCACGGATGCCTTTGGTATACACGGACTCCGGGTATACATGCTTGCCGAATGCCAGCGAGGACAGAATGCAGATCTTTCTGCATGCATCGTGACCCTCTACATCGGCAGTAGGGTCCTTTTCCGCATAGCCCAGCTCCTGTGCCAGCTTCAAAGCAGTATCAAAATCCATATTGTCACAGATCATCTTATTCAAGATGAAATTGGTGGTGCCGTTCAGGATGCCGGCAATGGCAGAGAATTCATTGGCTGCCAGGCATTTGTGAATGGGACGGATGATCGGGATGGCACCTCCGACGCTTGCCTCAAAGAAAAAGTTGCAGTTATGCGCCTTGGCTGTCTGCAGCAGGACATCCCCCTTTTTGGCAACCAGTTCCTTGTTGGAGGTGGATACACTCTTGCCATGCTCCAGGCACGCTTTTACAAAGGTGAACGCCGGCTCCACACCGCCCATGCATTCTGCAACAACGGTTACTTCTTCATCTGCCAGGATGGGATCAATGCTTTTGACCACCTTGTTGCCGTAGGGCTTATCCGGAAAATCTCTCAGATCCAGAATATATGCCATTTCCAGGGATTTTCCGCAGCGCTTCTCAATGAGCGCCTTATTCTTTTCAAACAATTCCACAACACCTGAGCCGACTACACCGCAGCCCAATACCGCCAGTTTTTCCATGTTAGTTCCTCCTACTGCTCCTTTACAGGAATTTCTAAAGAGAACCTCCAATTCTGCTTCTCCTATTTGTATAATAGGGATTGTCAGAGGTCACCTAAAGGCGCATCGTTTCCAGAAACGTCCGCATCATTATTCTCCAGAAAGTATTTTTACACTTACCACACCCTGAATTTTGCCAAGACGGCTGCGCAATTCATTGGGGGACTGTACCTCTCCGTTCAGCCGGACGGAAAAAGTCACACCTGCTACGCCGTCAACCGGGATATTCTGGTTCACTGTCAGAATATTGGCGTCCAATGCATAGAGTGCAGACAGCACGCTGGACAGAACGCCTGCCTCATCCCGCAGCTCCGCATGCAGGTTAATGATCCTCTGTGTCAGCTTGTCCTCGTAGGAAAATACGCAGTCCTTGTACTTATAATATGCACTGCGGGAAATTCCTACTCTCTTGCAGGCTGCGGCAGAGCTTTTCTCCTCCTTGCCGGCAAGCAGCTTTTTGACCTCCAGCACCTTACTGATGACATCCGGCAGTACGGACGCATCCACCACAATCAGCTGTGTATGATGTTCCATCCTGTTCCTCCCGTCCCATTCCTCTATTCAGATAGGGGATTAGCATTAAATCGTCCGTGTAGAAAGTACACCTGTATTTATATTTTATACTATACCATGTTTTTGCATTTTTGTCAAGGGAAAATCTGCGGCATTTGCGTAGTGCTGTAAAATGAAAGTATTTTCTGCTGTTTCCTGTGCAATTTGTTCCAAAGCAGCCATTGCGGCATACGCTCTCCGGGCTGTAACAGATAGACCCGGTGAAAGAGTATAAACTGCCGAAAACGGTATATACTATAGGGAACCTCTGAAAACTTGTTTTAAGAATCGGGAGCGTGGGCAGAGGGGATGGCGCCGGTAAGGTGAAGCCCCGCAGAATCCACCTTGTATACTTCTTGGATTTTAAAACAGGGGTTTTAGAGGCTGCCTGTATATAAACTATTCTGAGAGGAGAAAACAATGATGAAATATGTCTGTGAAGCATGTGGATGGGAATATGATGAATCCAAGGGAGATCCGGACAACGGCATTGCACCCGGCACCCGGTTTGAGGAGCTGCCGGAGGATTTTGTATGCCCCCTGTGCGGACTTGGCAAGGAGGTTTTTGCCCCCGTGCAGGACTGAATGAAAGGCCGGGCATTCCCGGCTTTTCCATATGGCACATCGCTTTTTGCCAAAGGATGCGGCAATAAAAGGGCGGATTTTCTATCTATTTAACAAAAATCCGCAAAACCCATAAAAAGTCTTGACAAACTGTATTTTTTAGTGTATGATAGAAGTATCACAAGTGAAGATACAGAAACAATGGCGTTTCGACTCTACAGTGTCTTGGGCACTGCTGTCGGAATGCTTATTTTTTTCAAGGAGGGCTTTTTATGTCAGATACACTTGCAACTTCCAATGTTTCGGAATATTTCGGCTGCAACGTATTCAGCGATACTGTGATGCGTGAGAGACTGCCGAAGAATGTCTACAAATCCGTACAGCGCACCAAGCAGTTCGGGACTGCGCTGGATCCCGATGTGGCAGATGTTGTGGCAAATGCCATGAAGGACTGGGCAGTGGAACGGGGCGCAACCCACTTCACCCACTGGTTCCAGCCCATGACCGGCGTAACTGCGGAAAAACACGACGCTTTTATCACTCCCACTGCGCACGGCAAGGTCATTCTGGAATTCTCCGGCAAGGAGCTGGTCAAGGGCGAGCCGGATGCTTCCTCCTTCCCCTCCGGCGGTCTGCGTGCCACATTTGAAGCAAGGGGCTACACGGCATGGGATCCTACCTCCGATGCCTTCATTAAGGATGATTCCCTGTACATCCCCACTGCATTCTGCTCCTACACCGGAGAGATCCTTGATAAAAAGACACCCCTTCTGCGTTCCATGAACGTTGTCAGTGAGCAGGCACTGCGAATTCTGCGGCTCTTCGGCAATACAACGGCAACGCATGTCATGACCACCGTAGGTCCCGAGCAGGAGTACTTCCTGGTGGATAAGAAATACTATGACCAGCGTGAGGATCTGATCATTACCGGCAGAACCCTCTTCGGTGCCAGACCTCCCAAGGGACAGGAGCTGGAGGATCATTACTTCGGCAATATCAAGCAGCGTGTCTCCGACTTCATGAAGGAGCTGGACAGAGAGCTGTGGAAGCTGGGCATTTATGCCAAGACAAAGCACAACGAGGTTGCTCCGGCACAGCATGAGCTGGCACCCGTGTTTACTTCCTCCAATATTGCCGCTGACCACAACCAGCTTACAATGGAGCTGATGAAAAAAATTGCACTGAAGCACGGTCTGGTTTGCCTGCTGCATGAGAAGCCCTTTGCCGGCATTAACGGCTCCGGCAAGCACAACAACTGGTCCCTGTCTTCCAACGACGGTCAGAATCTCCTGGATCCCGGTGAAACCCCTCAGGAGAACATGCAGTTCCTGACCTTCCTGTGCGCCATCATCAAGGGCATTCATGAATATGCTCCTCTGCTGCGCTTGTCTGCCGCTTCTGCCGGCAACGACCACCGTCTGGGCGCCAACGAGGCTCCTCCTGCTGTAGTTTCCATGTTCATCGGCAGCGAACTGGAAGCGGTGATTGAAGCACTGGAAAGCGGCAAGCCCTATGTTTCCAGCACAGCGGAATTTGATATCGGCATTGACGCACTGCCCAATTTCAAGAAGGATACCACGGACCGCAACCGTACCTCACCCTTTGCCTTTACAGGCAACAAGTTTGAGTTCAGAATGCTTGGCTCTGCGGACTCCATCTCCTGCACCAATACCATTCTGAATACGATTGTAGCCGAGGAGCTGTGCCAGTTTGCAGATGAGCTGGAGCAGGCAGAGGACTTTGACAAGGCACTGAAGGCACTGCTGGTGCGCACCATCAAGGAGCATAAGGCTATTATTTTCAACGGTAATGGCTATTCTGTAGAATGGCTGGAGGAGGCAGAGCGCCGTGGTCTGCCCAACCTGGTTTCCACCGTGGACTGTGTTCCGGAGTACACCAGAGAAGAATATGTGCGCCTCTTTGAAAAGTTCAAGGTATACTCCAGAGTGGAGATTGAATCCAGAACCGAAATCCTTCTGGAAAATTATGCCAAGGTTATTAATATTGAGGCACTCACCATGCTGGATATGGCGAAAAAGCAGATCCTGCCCACTGCCATGAAGGTGACCAAGGAGGCCTGCGATGCCGCTCTTGCCAAGAAGGAGCTGGGAATTGATCATTCCTACGAGCTGGGCTATGCTTCCAAGCTGTCTGCCCTGACATCCAGCATTGCAGAAGCGGTCAACGTCCTGGATGAAAAGGTGATTGCTTCCCAGGATATTGCTGATGTGGAGGCCACTGCAAAGTTCTGCCGCTCCGATGTCTTTTTTGCAATGCAGAATCTTCGCGGTCTCGTGGATGAACTGGAGACCAACGTTTCCTCCAAGGATTGGCCGATGCCATCCTATACGGATCTGCTGTTCACTGTATAAAGCTGCAATTATGTACCCCCCCTGTTTCGCCCAGCCCTGCGCCTACCGGCGCAGGGCTGGCTTTTTGCTGCGTCCCCTGCATTCCCTGAACCATAGACGAAAAATTCTCTGCAAGAGGCGGGCGGTAAACATAAAAATATATTGATTGCGGAATTGAAAATGCTTGAACGCTCAGTAAACGGCTTATCAGAATGGGTCTGCTTCCATAAAAAAATTCCAAAAATCATATTGACATACGCGCTGTATTTTTGTATAATGATAATGTGTGTATTTGACACGCACAGATCTGAGAATTATAATTGATAAGGAATTTTTCTATGGAAACACTTTACAAACTCCACATGGGCAAAGCGCAGTGTGCAGTGGATCTTGGGGATGGCAGCGAACGCGGCGAGTACGTCAACCAGGACTACATTCTCCATGCGCTGGGCCGCCCCCACAGAAGCATCAGCCTGATGTACTGCTACTATCCGCTGGATGAGGGCTGGCCGGGCAGAGCAAGCGTTGTTCACGCAAGCCCCGATGTCAGCTTTGCATGGGATTTCCCCTATGACGATTACTTTACTTACAAGGGCGGCCTTGGAGGCAGCACCCAGGATGAGCCCTTCAACTACATGCGTGAAATCCGTGCCCATGGTCAGGATGTCACATTGACACTGACCATCGACCCCCATGTCTCTGACGAGCATCTCATTGCGATTGCCAACGATCTGCGTCCCTTCGGCAGGGTGCTGCTGCGCATCAATCACGAGGCAACCGGCAACTGGTTCTCTTTTAATAAACGATGCAGCTACCAGGAGGTAGCGGACTTCTTTGTGCGTGCCTCCCGGATCATCAAGGAGCATGCGCCCAATGTGCAGACAATTATCTGCATCGGCGGTATAGAAGATCCGGAGTCCGGTAAAATTGAGAGGGAAGAGGAGTTTGCACAAACCGTTTTGGCGGCAGATATCTGGTCCGTGGATAAATACATGGCACTCCATTGGGGCTGGCCCTATGATGTGGCAGAGCCCGGCGGCAGCAGTCACAGCCGCAGCAGGGTTCGGGATATCTACAATATGACCAAGGCAAGCTATGAGCGCTTTAAAGAGCTCAACGGCGGTGCTGCCAAGCCCATGATTATGTCGGAATTCAATGCGGACGGTGATGTCACCGGTGCGTATGAGCAGGCTGAAATGGTGCAGGAGTTCTGCGATATTCTCAATGAGGATAATGCGGACTGGTTCACCGGCTTTACCTTTTACCAGTTCCGTGACAGGGGCAGACTGGGTCTGGAAATTGAGGATCCTAATAACCAGGATGTGGGCATTGCACAGCCCGTCATGGAAACGTATAAAAAGATTATTCACAGCGAACGGTTCCTGCCGAAGATGGAACAGGGCGAAGCGGTGCAGCTGCCCGTGACGCTGCGCTGGGGCAATTCCGAGGATGCGGAGGGTCTGGCAATTCCGCTGCATTTCGACTCCAATCCCACTTTCTGTGAAATTACCTTCAAGGATGAAGGAAACTACATGCTGGAGCTCAATGGCAAATGGTTCTACAAGTCCCCCAGGGCAAAGATCATTGATATGATGTCCGCATTTTTTGAAAAGCCTCTGGACGGGCCCTGTGATATGACGCTGAAGCTTTTTGCGCCCCCCGCGTCCGGTGAAAATGATCTGAGTCTGGAGGATGGCCTGTACAATTCCTACAGCACCATTGAGACGATGCCCTCCATCCGCATTCGTTTTGCGCCGGTGGAGCGGTGATTGAAAATATTTTATGAATTTTTAAAGATCTGTCCAAAAAACCCTTGACAAATTTCAAAAAAGTTGTATAATTTATAGTAGGTAATGAAGCTTGACACCATCCTGCTCAACTGACAAGGGCGGTGTCCTGACTGTATAGGAGATGAGAAGTTATGGGATTCATTGAAAGTTTGAGCGGTGCCGGCCGCGGCGTCAGCGAGAAAGCGAAAAATGTTTCCGAAGTCAACAACCTGAAGCGCAAAATCCTCTATGAGGAAGAGCGTATTGTAGAGGTTTTTGCTGATATCGGCAAAAAATATTATAAGAATCCGGACGAGGATCCTGCGGTAATGAAGGCGCTTTGCGAAGATATTGATACAAGACGCCGCCGTATCAAGAAGATGCGTTTTGATCTCAATAACATCCGGGGTTTCAAGATCTGCCCCAAATGTGACGCTGAGGTAAATGAGAAGTTTCAGTTCTGCGGTGTGTGCGGTGCGCGGCTGCCCGACTCTGACGATGAGGACTTCAACTCACTGGAGACCAATGATTACTACACTGAGAGCGACAGCTTCTTCAATGCGGACACAATCAAGAATTATTAAATCCACCAAAACTTCCTGTATCGTATGATGCAGGAAGTTTTAGTTTTTGGGACTGGTGACAGCAGGATTTGCTGATTTGACTGTTGTACGGTCAAATCCTGTACGTTGCGAAATGAATCCTTTTGCAGCAGAGCATAGTATAAAAGCCTGGAGTTCGCGCAGAGCCGCTCCGGGCTTTTTGTCGTAAATTTGTCTTGCATTATTGCAGGATTCATGGTATAATAAAAAAGTAAGCCTTTTGATCCGGGATTTTTTGCCCGGAAGTGAAGGATTTGCGAAAGGAGTGAAACAAGTATGCAGAAAAAAATACAGAATATCGGTAACAAGATTGATTTCATTTCTATTGTGGAACCTAAATTCAAAACTAATACCATCGAAATTGTGTTCATGGTACCTCTGGACGAACGGACCAATGGGGCATATTCCCTTGTGGCATCCCTGCTGACAAGCTCATGCAAGGCATATCCCAGTATTGCGGCACTGACGCGGAAGATGAATACCCTCTACGGAGCTTCTCTGAATAACAGCGTGGGCAAGCGCGGCGATGTGATGCAGGTTGCTCTGGTTGCCAGCGTCATTGACAACCGCTATGCCCTGGAACAGGAGGATCTGCTTTCAGAGCTGACCGGTCTGCTGCTGGAGTGCGTGTTCCGCCCCAATGCGGCAAACGGCAGCTTTGATGAAACGGAGTTTCAGATCCAGAAGCAGGATTTGCTAGATGCCATTGATGCAGAAATTAATAATAAACGCATCTATGCTGTTGCGAAAGCGGTGGAAACTGCCTTTGCCGGGGAACCCTATGCGGGGCCGGTGTACGGCGAGCGTGCAGATGTGGAACAGCTGGATGCTGCGGCAGTGTATGGAGCCTATGAGCAGCTGCTTCGTGAGGCAGTGATCCGCATCTATCATGTTGGCCCTGCCGAGGCACCGATGCTTCCGGAACGGATGCAGGAAGCCTTCAGGAGCCTCGAACGCAGACCTTCTGCCATTGCCTGCTGCGCTCCCAGTACCTGCAAGGCAGAGTGCGCAGAAGTGGTGGATCCCATGAATGTCAGCCAGTCCAAGCTGGTGCTGGTGTTCAAGGGGCAGGAACCCAGAAAGGGTGCCATGAAGCTTATGAGTGCGCTGTACGGCTCCTCCCCCTTTTCCATGCTGTTCATGAATGTCCGGGAAAAGATGAGCCTGTGCTATTACTGCGCAAGCCGTACCATTGCCGGCAAGGATGCGCTTCTGGTGGACAGCGGCGTAGAGCTGAGCAATGCGGAGAAAGCTAAAGAAGCCATTCTTGCCCAGCTTGACGCCATACGCCGGGGAGAATTTGAGGAGGAAATGCTGCTGGATGCCAAGCACAGCACCGTGAACCAGCTGCGAGGCGTGGGCGATACCCCATCTTCCTGCATTTCCTGGTGCCATACCCAGTTCTATGACCAGGACGAGGAAACTACGGAGGAGGCAGTGGCAAGGTACGAGGCATTGACACGCCAGGATATCATTGCTGCAGCCAATGCCCTGAAACTGGATACCGTTTATCTGATGCAGCAGGAGGTGCAGGCATGAACCGAGAAATTGAGGAAATCCGCTGTGAACAGGCAGGGGAGCACTGCCTGCATGTGAAGCATCCCAGCGGTCTTGAGATTTATATTATGGAGATGCCCGGATTCCATACGGCCCATGCGCTGTTCGGAACCAAGTATGGCTCCATCAACACCCAGTTCCGCCTGAAGGGGGAAACGGACTATGCCCAGGTACCCAACGGCATTGCGCATTTTCTGGAGCATAAGCTTTTTGAAAATGAGGACTGTGATGCCTTTGCTCAGTATGCCAAGACCGGTGCCAATGCCAATGCCTATACGTCCTTCGACCGGACCTGTTATCTGTTCAGCTGTTCGGAGAATTTCAAAGAATCCCTGGAAATTTTGCTGACCTTTGTGCAGGAGCCTTATTTTACAGAAGAAAGTGTTGCCAAGGAGCAGGGAATCATCGGGCAGGAAATCCGCATGTATGACGATGAACCGTCCTGGCGGGTGTTCTTCAATATGCTCCAGGCCATGTATCATCAGCACCCGGTGAAAATCGACATTGCCGGTACTGTGGAGAGCATTGCGAAGATTGATGCGGAGCTGCTCTACCGCTGTTACCATACTTTCTATAATCTGCACAATATGGTGCTTTCTGTTGCCGGGAATGTTAAGGCGGAGGAAGTGCTGGAGCTGTGCGACAGGCTTCTAAAGCCCTGTGAGGACGGAGGACTGGTGCAGGTATTCCCCGATGAACCCTACGAGGTTGTTACCCATGAGGTGACCCAGTCCCTGCCGGTGGGGACACCCCTTTTCAATCTGGGATTCAAGCTCAGACCGAGAAAGGGCCGTGATCTGCTGAAAGCGGAGCTGACCGCTTATATGACCATGCTGACCCTGCTGGGCAATACCTCCGATTTTTATCAGGAGATGATGGAAAAGGGAGTGCTCAACTCCGAGTTCGGGATGGACTCGCCTTTCAGCGGTGACGGCTATTTTGCACTGATCTGCGGCGGTGAATCCCGTGAGCCGGAAACGGTTCGTGACAGAATCCTTGAGGTTGTGGAGGAAGCAAGGAAGAACGGCTTTGACCGTGAGAGCTTTGAGATGATCAAGCGCACCCATTACGGTGCCATGATCCGTTCCTGCAATAATGTTGAGGCCAATGCCACCAGTATGCTCAATGCATTTATGGCAGGACTGCAGCCCTTTGAGAGCATTAAGGTGCTGGCAGAAATCAGCTATGAGGATGCGGTACAGTTCCTTGCCGAGGAGATTGACACGGCAAATGTGACGCTGTCCGTAATCCGGAACTGATGGGAGGCAGAGACATGCAGACGGTACAGGAACTGGGTTACAGCAACCTGGAGTATAATGAGATCGTATTTCCCCACCTGGGAATTGATGTGAAAATTGACTCTACTGCGTTTACCATTTTCGGCGTTCCCATTCAGTGGTATGGGTTGATTATTACCTTTGGTCTGCTGCTGGCGATGATTTTTGGATTTCGGAATATGCGCAGACTGGGAATTGATCCTGACAGAGCCATTGATGCCGTGATCGGCGGCATCATCGGCGGTCTGGTGGGCGCAAGAGTGTATTATGTGGTGTTCAACTGGAGTCAGTATGCCGGCAACTGGAAGGAAATCGTCAATGTGCGCAACGGGGGACTTGCCATCTATGGCGGTCTGATCGGTGCCGTACTGGTGGGCGGCATCATCTGCAAGCTCCGGAAGGTGAAGCTCCTGCCCATGCTGGATATTGTGGGTGTGTGTTTCCTGCTGGGACAGGGAATCGGCCGCTGGGGAAACTTTACCAACCAGGAGGCATTCGGCTCCAATACGGACAGCCTCTTTGGTATGAGCGGTGGCAGGATCCAGGACTGGATCTATGACAATTATACCGCCAAGGGTGATCTGACCCTGAGTGCGGATTACCTGGTGCATCCCTGTTTCCTCTATGAATCCGTGTGGTGCCTGCTGGGATTTATTCTGCTGGCAGCTGCTTTGAAGAAGTGGCGGAAATTTGATGGTCAGATTTTCCTGATGTACATCGGCTGGTATGGAATGGGACGGTTCTTCATTGAAGGCCTGCGTACGGACAGCCTCATGCTGGGTACCCTGCGAGTCTCCCAGCTGGTGGCAGCACTTTGTGTGATTGCATCCGTCATTCTGCTGCTGGTGATGAGCTCCAGAGTCAAGCGCATGGGCAGTGATTATGTACTTTACTGTAATTCCAAGGAATCCAAACGCCTTCTCGCTGAGGCGGACGAGCGTATGGAGGCCGCAGCGGAGAAAAAGCGCCTTCGCATGGAAGCAAGGGAACAGAAACCGGCAGAGAAGAAATCTGCAAACGAGGCAAAGGATGGCTCCGATGAAACGGGCATTCCGGATAACGACAATATGACAGAAGACGAACAGGAGGAATAGCAATGGCACAGTTAATTGACGGTAAGCTGATTTCTGCGCAGGTAAAGGAACAGGTGCGCAGGGAAGCGGAGGTCTTATGGGAAACCCATGGGATCAGGGCTGGTCTGGCAGTTGTGATTGTCGGAAACGACCCGGCATCCCGTGTGTATGTGAACAATAAGAAGAAAGCCTGTGAAGCAGTGGGGTTCCAGTCCTTTGAATACGCACTCCCTGAGAAAACCACCCAGGAGGAGCTGCTGGAGCTGGTGGAGACGCTCAACCAGGATCCCAGGGTCAATGGCATTCTGGTACAGCTGCCCGTTCCGAAGCAGATTGATGACAAGGCAATCATCAACGCCATCTCCCCGGAGAAGGATGTGGATGCGTTCCACCCGCAAAATGTGGGCAGAATTATGATCGGCGATTATGCCTTTCTGCCCTGTACGCCTGCCGGCGTAATGGAGCTGATTGATTCCACTGGCATTGAGATCAGCGGCAAGAAGTGCGTGGTCATCGGAAGAAGTAACATTGTGGGAAAGCCCATGGCAATGCTGCTGCTTCACAGAAGCGGCACAGTGACCATCTGCCACAGCAGAACCCGGAATCTGGCATCCGTGACCAGGGAGGCGGATATTCTGGTGGCAGCTGTGGGAAAAGCAAATTTTGTGACTGCGGACATGGTCAAGGAGGGTGCCGTTGTGATTGATGTGGGCATGAACCGCCTGGAAAACGGCAAGCTCTGCGGCGATGTGGACTTTGCAGCGGTGGAGCCGAAGGCATCCCATATCACCCCCGTTCCCGGCGGTGTAGGTCCCATGACGATTGCCATGCTCATGCGCAATACCCTGACCGCTGCCAAGGCGCAGAACGGTCTGCTTGACAAATAACTTACGAAAGGATACATGATGATGAAAAAGACAATGACAATGATGGCTGCTGCTATGATGCTGGCAGTATGTATGACGGGCTGCGGCAGCAAGGAAACCAAGGAACCCATTACCTGTGCGGACGATCTGGTCAATAAGACCATCGGTACACAGATAGGAACTACCGGCTATATTCTGGCAGGTGATATTGAGGGCGTAACCGTTGAAGGCTATAACAAGGGGGCGGACGCTGTCATGGCACTGACCCAGGGCAAGGTGGATGCTGTAATCATTGACAGCGAGCCGGCAAATGTATTTGTTTCCAAGAATGAGGGACTGACCATTCTGGATGATCCCTTTGTTCAGGAGGAATATGCCATTGCCTATGCCAAGGATAATGAGGAGCTGGGCAATAAGATTGACGATGCACTGACACAGCTGAAGGAAGACGGTACGTTGGATGAAATCGTTTCCCACTGGATTGGTGATGAGGCAGACAATGTTTCCTATGTGCCTGACGAAAGCATATCCCGTGACAACGGCACTATCATTATGGCAACTAACGCAGAATTCCCGCCCTATGAAAGCATGGAGAACAACCAGATTGTGGGTATTGATGTGGATATGATGTGGGCTGTCTGCGATGTGCTGGGAATGGATCTGAAGATCCTGAACATGGAGTTTGACGGCATTATTGCAGCAGTCAGCAGCGGCAAGGCGGATGTAGGCGTTGCCGGTATGTCTGTAACCCCCGACCGTGAGAAAAACGTATCCTTTACCCAGGGGTATGCAACCTCTACACAGGTGATTATCGTACAGGACGCAGAATAAAACCTGGGGATCTCTGAAGCCTTGTGTTAGAGATAGCCCCATAGCATGACCATGCACAGCCGGTTCCGGCAGACTGATTCCGTCTGCCGGAATTCTGTGATGGAAAGGGAGGAACAGCGTGAATTTTTTTGAAAGCTTTGCAGAGAAGTTCTACCAGGCATTCATTCAGGACAACCGGTATATTTACCTGGTCAATGGCCTGAAGGTAACGCTGCAGGTGACATTATTTGCTGTAATTGTGGGTCTGGTGCTGGGTTTTTTGATTGCTATTGTCCGTGCCGCCCATGATAAGACCGGAAAACTGAAAATTCTGAATTTTTTTGCCAAAATCTACCTCACTGTCATCCGCGGAACTCCTGTACTGGTGCAGCTGATGATCATTTATTTCGTCATCTTTGCTTCCGTGGATATTTCCAAGACCTTTGTGGCAGTGGTGGCATTTGGTCTGAATTCCGCTGCCTATGTGGCGGAGATTGTCCGTTCCGGTATCATGTCCATTGACAACGGTCAGTTCGAGGCCGGTGCCAGTCTGGGCATGAATTATCCGAAAACCATGATTTTTATTATTCTGCCCCAGGCGTTCCGCAACATCCTGCCGGCACTTGCCAATGAGTTCATTGTGCTGCTGAAGGAGACCTCCGTTGCCGGCAATATTGCTCTCATGGATCTTACCAAGGGCGGTGATGCCATTAAAAGCATTACCTACGAGCCGTTCATGCCTTTGATGGCAGTGGCTCTGATTTATCTGGTTCTGGTAATGATACTCAGCAGATTTGTCACATTACTGGAAAGGAGGCTGGCGAAGAGTGATCGAAGTTAAAAACCTGGAAAAATCATTCGGGGATCTACATATTCTCAAGGGGATCACCACTACCATTGAAAAAGGGGAGAAGGTCGTCATTATCGGCCCCTCCGGTTCCGGTAAAAGTACCTTCCTGCGGTGCCTGAACCGCCTGGAAACCCCTACCTCCGGCACCATTTTCTTTGAGGGAGAGGATCTGACGGCAATGTCCGAAAAGCGTCTTTATGCCGTCCGTGAGAAAATGGGCATGGTATTCCAGCATTTTCATCTGTTTCCCCATCTGACCATTCAAAAAAATATCACCCTTGCACCGGTGAAGCTGAAGCTCATGAGCCAGAAGCAGGCGGATGAAAAGGCAGAGCAGCTGCTGAAAAAGGTGGGACTTGCGGACAAGGCGGATCAGTATCCGAATCAGCTGTCCGGCGGACAGAAGCAGCGTATTGCCATTGCAAGAAGCCTTGCCATGAATCCGGATGTCATTCTCTTTGATGAGCCTACTTCCGCTCTGGACCCGGAAATGGTCGGCGAGGTGCTGGGTCTTATGCGTGAACTGGCGGAGGAAGGCATGACCATGGTGGTTGTGACCCATGAAATGGGCTTTGCCCGTGAGGTTGCCTCCCGTGTGCTGTTTATGGATGAGGGGAAAATTATGGAAGAGAATAGTCCTGAGGAATTTTTTGAGCATCCCCAGAATCCCAGATTGAAGGAATTCCTCTCCAAGGTGCTGTAATGGCGTTCACAGTACAGATTACCCGGGAACTGCTCCCCGGCGGCATCGTCGTGCGGACGGCGGTTTTTGTGGAGGAACAGGGGTTCCGGAAGGAATTTGACGAAACGGACCACAGCGCCTGGCACCTGCTGATTTCCGACGGAACCAGACCCATTGCTGCCGGAAGACTTTACACCCGGGACGGTGTCACCTACCATATTGGCAGAGTGGCAGTTATTCCTGCGTATCGTGGTCAGCATCTGGGGGAACAGGTTGTGCTTGCCCTGGAGGAGCGTGCCAGAACACTGGGGGCCATGAAGATTTCCCTTTCCGCCCAGTGCAGAGCCGCCGGCTTTTATGAGCGGCTGGGCTATGCGGGGACGGAGGATTTCCATATGGATGAGAACTGCCCCCATGTAACCATGGTAAAGGCTCTAACAGGAAGGGAGAATGACAAATGAAGTATCAGCTTGCAGTGTTTGATCTGGACGGGACAATTCTCAATACCCTTGACGATCTGGCGGACAGCCTGAATGCCGCATTGGCGGCAGCAGGGTACCCTCTGCGGACAAGGGATGAGGTGCGCTGTTTTGTGGGGAACGGAATCCGGAAGCTTATGGAGCGCGGTGTGCCGGAGGGAACTCCGACGGAGGAGATTGACCGGGTACACCGGCTGTTCACCGCTCATTACAACGCGCACTGCGCCGATAAAACCGGCCCCTATGCCGGAATCCCGGCACTGCTGGTGGCACTGCGTGCTGCCGGGATGCGGACGGCGGTGCTGTCCAATAAGGCGGACGAGGCGGTGCAGAAGCTGTGCGCTCGGTATTTTCCGGGAATGTTTGATGCTGTGCAGGGCGAGCGTGCGCCATTCCCCAGAAAGCCGGAGCCGGATGCGCTCTATGCCATGCTGGGAGAGCTGGGCATTGCCAGGGAAGAAACTGTCTACATCGGCGATTCCGAGGTGGATATTGCCACCGCACGCAATGCCGGGCTGGCTGCAATTCTGGTGGACTGGGGCTTCCGGGATCGTGAAACCCTCCTTGCTGCCGGAGCGGAGAGCATTGTCTCTGCGCCGGAGGATTTGGAACAGCGATTGCTTTCATAGAAAAACAGCAGCCGGGAATTTCCCGGCTTCAGACTGACAAAAAAATTCCGTCCAGCCCTGTGCCTGCCGGCACAGGGCTGGACTAAGTTTTTATGGGTTCGTTGCGCCTTCAGCGTATGTAGGGAGCTTCGCACCCATAAATAGCAAAAAAGCACGCCGTAGGCGAGCGGGTGGAGGGTGCGGTAGCACCCTCCCTATTTCCCCTTTCCTTTAGGGAGGGGGTTAGGGGGTGGGCAAATTGTAAAGAACTTCGCTTTTTGGTATTATGCTTCTGCGTCCTTTACATACTCCAATACATCTCCCACCTGACAATCCAGTACCTCGCAGATTTTAGACAGAATATAGCCGTCAAAACGAATAACCCTGTTTTTATAATAATTGTCAATTGTCTGATATTTGATCCCTGTCAACTGCGAAAGACGATATCTTGTGATATTCTTTTCCTTTAGTACCTTGTCCATCGTTACTCTGATCATCGTGCCCCTCCAAATTATCTACTCAATTATGTATATCATTATATACCTATATATCTACTATAATGTATGCACTTTTTCTTGACAATTTCCTTGTTTAGGTGTATACTTATATAGGTATATAACGGAGGTGAAACTATGATCAATTATCAGGAGCTTTTCTACCAATCCCAGGCAGTTCTTTCCGATGCCATTGATGCACTGGATACGCTCAGTGCCCGGCTTAAAACCTGCATGAACAACTGCGAAGAGCAGATTCTTGCAGAGCCGGAACAGACGGAAGAGCCGGAGCAGTAACAGAGCCCCCTCCCGAAGGGAGGGGGCGAAATTCTTGAAATTCTTGTAAATAGTCTTGATTTTTCCTCCGGAATCATATATAATAAAACTGTAAGCCTTTTTATGATGTGAAAGGAGTACGGTTTATGATGAAATTCAGTAAAATGCATGGCATTGGCAATGATTATATCTATGTCAATGGCTTTACCGAAACGGTCCCCTCCCCGGAGGCGGTTTCCGTTTTCGTCAGTGACCGGCATTTCGGCATTGGTGCCGATGGTCTGATTCTGATTCTCCCTTCGGAAACAGCGGACTGCCGTATGCAGATGTTCAATGCAGACGGCTCTGAAGGCATGATGTGCGGTAACGGCATCCGCTGCGTGGGCAAGTATGCCTATGACCATGGGATTGTTACGAAACCGGAGCTGACTGTGGAAACCAAATCCGGTATCAAGCACCTGATGCTCCAGATTTCCGGTGGCGTCGCCACTGGTGCAACGGTGGATATGGGCAAGGCAATCCTGAAACCGGCAGAAATTCCTGTAAAGGCGGAGGGGGAAACCTTTGTGGCACAGCCCCTGGAGGTCAATGGACAAAGTTATACTGTGACCTGCGTATCCATGGGCAATCCCCACTGTATTCTGTTCATAGAGGAAGATCCCATGCAGCTGGAACTGGCGGCAATTGGTCCCCATTTTGAGCATCATCCCCTGTTCCCGGAGCGCATAAACACGGAGTTTGTCCGTGTGGTGGATGATACCCATCTGATGATGCGTGTGTGGGAGCGCGGCAGCGGCGAAACCTTCGCCTGCGGAACCGGAGCCTGTGCAACTGTTGCGGCAGCCGTTCTCAACGGGTATTGCAAGCATGACACGGAGGTTACGGTACAGCTGCGGGGCGGTGAGCTGCAAATCACCTACCGTTCCGACGGCACGGTCATGATGACGGGGCCTGCAACCCATGTGTTTGACGGCGAGATTGATATTTCCAAGATTTCATGTCCCCCTTGTACAGAAAAATGCACCGGGGAACAGTAATTGCAAAGGAGTAAAAAATTATGGTAACCATTAACGAAAATTTCCTGAAGCTGGAGAAGAACTACCTGTTCATCAACATTGCCAAGAAGGTGAATGCCTTCAAGGAAGCCCATCCCGAGGCAAAGCTCATCCGCATGGGCATCGGCGATGTCACCCTGCCCCTAGCTCCCGTTGTTGTGGAGGCAATGAAAAAGGGCGCGGATGAAATGGGCGTCAAGGAAACCTTCAAGGGCTACGAGGACAGCGGTACGGGCTATGATTTCCTGAAAAATGCCGTTTCCGATTACTATAAGAGCTTCGGCGCAGACGTGTCGCCCGATGAAATCCGCATCAATGACGGCGCAAAGAGCGACTGCGGAAATATTGTGGATATTTTCGGCAATAACAATGTGATTCTCATTACCGATCCGGCATATCCCGTATATGTGGATAGCAACCGCATGAGCGGCAGAAAGGTGATTTTTGCCGATTCCAACGAAGAGAACGGTTTTGCAGCAATGCCCGATGACAGCGTGCATGCGGATCTGATCTACCTTTGCTCTCCCAATAATCCCACCGGTTCCGTTTACACCAAGGAACAGCTGGCAGAATGGGTGGCATATGCAAAGCGCCATGAAGCCATTATCATTTTTGATGCAGCCTATGAGGCATTCATCACCGACCCGGCACTGCCCAGAAGCATCTTCCAGATTCCCGGTGCCAAGGAATGTGCCATTGAGATGTGCTCCCTGTCTAAGACCGCTGGCTTTACCGGCGTAAGATGCGGCTATACCGTTGTTCCGGAGGAACTGAAGGTAATTGCTTCCGATGGCAGCGAGGTCAGCATTGCACAGCTCTGGGGACGCCGCCAGGGAACCAAGTTCAACGGTGTTTCCTATCCCGTACAGTGTGCGGCGGCAGCCGTATTCACCCCCGAGGGGCAGGCACAGATCAAGGAGAATATCCGCTACTACCAGGAAAATGCAAGGATTATTGCAGAGACCATGGAAGCCCTGGGCATTAAGTATACCGGCGGCGTCAATTCTCCTTACATCTGGTTCAAGTGTCCGGACGGCATGGGCAGCTGGGAGTTCTTTGATAAAATGCTGACAGAAATTGCAGTGGTGGGCACTCCCGGAGAGGGCTTTGGCAGGAACGGCGACGGCTGGTTCCGTCTGACTGCCTTCGGCGACAGGGACAATACCATTGAGGCAATGCGCCGTTTCAAGGAGATGCTTTCCAGGTAAGGGGCATCCTAACATAAAATTTCCGGAAAGTTGTACCGAAACGTACAACTTTCCGGCTTTTTTTACCCCTTATTGAAAGGGGGGAAGAAGATGCATCCAAAAATTTGTGCGGCCATTGGGGTTCTGGGCAGTATTCTGTCCTGGTGCTTCGGCGGCTGGAGTGCCGCACTGCGGGCACTGGCACTCTGTATGGCAGCGGATTATCTGTCGGGACTTGCCGTTGCAGGAATTTTTCAGCATTCCCGGAAAACTGAAACCGGAGGACTCAGTTCCCGTGTAGGATTTGAGGGCTTGCTCCGAAAGGGCATGATGCTGCTGATTGTTTTGATTGCCCATCATCTGGATCTGGTTATGGGAACGGGGTACCTCCGGGACGGAGTATGCGCTGCATTTCTTGCCAATGAGCTGTTGTCCATTATTGAGAATGCCGGCATGATGGGGGTGCCCATCCCGGGAATTGTGAAAAATGCTGTGGATTTGCTGAAGAAGAAGGGAGAAGGAAAATGACCGATCAACAGAATAATTTTGTGGAAACTGTGGGAACCCTTGCCCAAAGCAATGGGGATAAAATTCTTCCCAGTCTGACCATTGCACAGGCGATTCTGGAGTCCGGCTGGGGGAAATCCAGTCTGGCGGTGAAGGGAAAGGCACTTTTCGGAATCAAGGCGGACAGCAGCTGGAAGGGCAGGGTTTACAGCTGCCGGACGAAGGAATGCTATGACGGCATGACCTTCACCGAGGAAACGGCTTGCTTCCGTGCGTATGACTGCTGGGAAGATTCAGTTGCAGATCATACGGATTTTTTGTGCAGGCTGTCCCGCTATCGCAGCGTAGTCGGGGAGCAGGATTACAGAACCGCCTGCTATGCACTCAAGGCAGCAGGCTATGCCACCGATCCTGATTATGCTGCAAAGCTTATCCGCCTGATCGAAACCTATTCACTGCAGAAGTTTGATGCGCTGCCTCAGAAAACCTACACGGTGCAGAAGGGCGATACGCTGACCAAGATCAGCCGTCAGTTTTCCACGACGATTGATGCGCTGGTGGAAAAGAACAGAACGCGTTATCCGAAAATGACCAGGGACTATATCCAGGCCGGATGGGTGCTCGTTGTATAGCCGTTCGGCAATCCCGGCACGGTTCCGTGCCGGGTACATAAAAACGGCGTGAAAATTCCGTGATACTGCTTGCAATGGCTGGAAATCTGTGTTATAATTAAGGGAACCTTTAAAAATTTGTTTTTAGAGGTGAGGGCGTATGGCGAAGCCCCACAGAATCCACCTTTTATCATTGACTGTAACCCCGAACAGAAAGCAGGTGTGCATATGGATGAGAAAAATTTTTACCTGGATACCATTGAGCAGATTGTGCCGGCAGAACGGGAGCAGATTATATCCGCATTCTATGAGTTTCTGGAACTGGAACATCTGTATGAATCTGCTGCGGAAATTGTAAAAACACAGCTGAATATCTATGACAATGAATTCAGCATGAAATTCCAGCGCAATCCCATTCACAGCATTGACAGCCGGATCAAGTCCCCCCAGAGTATTGTGGAAAAGCTTCAGCGAAAGGGATTCCCGGTTTCTGCCAAGTCTGCCCAGACCCATCTGATGGATATTGCTGGTATCCGTGTGATCTGTTATTACATTGACGATATCTATGCGGTGGCGGAGCTGCTGACCCATCATCATGAAATGCAGCTTGTGAAGGTCAAGGATTATATCAAGAATCCCAAGCCCAGCGGATACCGCAGTCTGCATATGGTGATTACTGTACCTGTCTATATGTCCACCTGCCGGAAGGAAGTACCGGTGGAAATCCAGATCCGCACCATTGCCATGGATTTCTGGGCAAGTCTGGAGCATCAGCTCCGCTATAAGACCAACTGCGAGGTCCCCAAAACCCTTAAGGAGGAGCTGAAGAATTGCGCCGAGACCATTGCAGCAACGGATATGCAGATGCAGGAGATTTACCAGCAGATTCATGAGCTGGACTAATGGTCACCTCTGAAAATTTGCTGTTAAGGGCCTTTCAGAGGCTGCCTGCTTATAGCAAACGACAAATTATGTTTGACGTTCACTATAAAACGGACTCCCGCCGGATGGTGCGGAGTCCGTTTTTGTCCGGGAAGGATTCTGAAACCTAACTTTTGCACGTTGCCATAGTTTAGAAGGGGTAACCGGCATAAGGAATTGTATGGGATGGAATTTGACAGTTGACAGAAATTTCCGGAAATGCTATAATAAAAATGGTTGAGTCCCATAAGACGAATTCTCCAAACTGCAATAGACATTACAGCCTGGAGGGCAGCTGCAGATTTGACTCTTTGCGGTCAAGTCACGTCTCATGCAAGGGATCAGGATAAGAACGGATAAGGGGAAAGTCGTATGGCTGTGTTCAAGTGCAAAATGTGTGACGGAAATCTGGATGTCATGGAAGGAACCACAATTGTGACCTGTGAGTACTGCGGAACTGCACAGACAGTGTCGCCCTTTGACGACAGAAGAACCAGTCTGTATCGCCGTGCCAATCAGCTCCGGATGTGCAGTGAGTTTGACAAGGCGGCCGGTATGTTTGAGGCAATTATTGCAGAATATCCCCAGGATGCGGAATCCTACTGGGGGCTTTGCCTGTGTAAATACGGTATCGAATATGTGGATGATCCTGTGACGGAACGAAAAATTCCGACCTGCCACCGTGCTTCCTATGAAAGCATCCTGCAGGATGCGAATTATAAGCTTGCGGTGGGGAATGCAGAACCCACAATTGCTGAGTTTTATAAAAGTGAGGCTCTGCGGATTGACAGGCTTCAGCAGTCCATCCTTTCCATTGCCGGCAGCGAGGCAGCATACGATATTTTCATCTGCTATAAAGAAACGGATGCGTACGGCGAGCGAACTAAGGACAGTGTCATGGCGCAGAATATGTATGATGCACTGACTGCCCAGGGCTATCGGGTGTTCTTTGCCAGAGTTACGCTGGAGGATCAGCTGGGGCAGCAGTACGAGCCCTATATTTTCTCCGCACTCCAGTCCGCAAAAGTCATGCTGGTACTGGGTACCAGACCGGAGTATTTCAATGCTGTCTGGGTGAAAAATGAATGGAGCCGCTTCCTGCATCTGATGCAGCAGGATCGTACCAGGGTGCTCATCCCATGCTACTGCGATATGGAGCCCTGTGAAATGCCGCAGGAATTCAAGCATATTCAGGGACAGGACATGGGAGAAATCGGTTTTGTTCAGGATCTGGTGCGGGGAATTCAGAAGATCCTTTCTCCTGGGGGACAGTACAATTCTCCGAATTACATACCGCCCCGACAGAACTGGAATCAGCAGACCGGCTCTCCTGGTTATGCACCTGAACCGGAGGTAAGTAAGCGCTCCAAGGCAATCGCCATCGTTCTTGCGCTGGTTCTGGGCATGGTAGGCGTCCATGATTTCTATCTGGGATTCTACAAAAACGGCATTATCAAAGTGGTGATTTTCTTTGCGTCCTGTGGCTTCTTAAGCTGGATCTGGTCTTTCGTTGATGTTATCCGGCTGATCACCGGAAATCTGAAAATGGATGCGGAGGGAAAATTGCTTCAATAATCCAAAGGTGAAAACAGCGGTTCCCGGAGGGGATGCCGTTCTGCTCCGGGCATTTTATGATGGAGAGGAAAAATACGCAAAACCCCCTTGCATTTTCCGGTACAATCGTGTATAATAAAATTATATTATGAGAACTTCTAAAAACCCCTTAAAATTCAAAAAGAAGAAACGGCGGATGCTGTGGAACTTCGCCTGACCGGCGGCCGTTCTCTCTGCCCTGCGCCCCACTTCTGAAAACAAGTGTTTAGAAGTTCACTTATGTTTGCCGCTGCGGAAAATGCGGTATTGTTCGCCGGTGAACCGGCGGAAATCTTAAAACAAAGGAGAATTTACCATGTACGATCAGTTGATTGACACCATTGGTTATGTGGAACAGGTTGACCCCGAGGTTGGTGCAGCCATGCAGCAGGAGCTGGCTCGCCAGAGAAGAAATCTGGAGCTGATTGCCAGCGAAAATATTGTTTCCCCCGCAGTTATGGCAGCAATGGGTTCCGTTCTGACCAATAAGTATGCAGAGGGCTATCCGGGCAAGCGCTACTACGGCGGCTGTGAGTGTGTTGACGTGGCAGAGCAGATTGCCATTGACAGAGCCAAGAAGCTGTTTGGTGCAGAGTATGCCAACGTACAGCCCCATTCCGGCGCACAGGCAAACACTGCTGTGTATGTAGCACTGCTGCAGCCCGGCGATACTGTTCTGGGTATGAGCCTTGCGGACGGCGGTCATCTGACCCATGGTTCACCGGCGAATATTTCCGGTAAGTATTTTAATTTCGTTTCTTACGGTCTGGATGATGAGACTGAGATGATCAATTATGACACCGTACAGAAGCTGGCGGAAGAGCACCAGCCCAAGCTGATTGTGGCAGGTGCAAGTGCATATCCCAGAGCCATCGACTTTAAGAGACTTTCTGAGATTGCCAAATCCGTAGGAGCCTTTCTGATGGTGGATATGGCGCATATTGCAGGACTGGTAGCTGCTGGCATTCATCAGTCCCCGGTTCCCTATGCGGACATCGTGACCACCACAACCCACAAGACCCTGAGAGGTCCCAGAGGCGGTCTGATTCTGACCAACGATGAAACCTTGGCAAAGAAGATTAATTCTGCTATTTTCCCCGGCACACAGGGCGGCCCTCTGATGCATACCATTGCTGCCAAGGCAGTTTGCTTCGGTGAGGCACTCAAGCCCGAGTTCAGGACATATCAGGAAAAGATTGTAGAAAATGCCAAGGCACTGGCAGAGGGTCTGGTAAAGCGCGGCTTCAATCTGGTTTCCGGCGGTACCGACAACCACCTGATGTTGGTTGATCTGCGTCCGTTCCATATTACTGGCAAGGAGCTGGAGCACAGACTGGACGAGGTATACATCACCGTAAACAAGAATGCCATCCACAATGACCCTGAGAAGCCCTTCGTAACCAGCGGTATCCGCATCGGTACACCGGCTGTGACTACCCGTGGTCTGGGCGTGGAAGAGATGGAGAAGATTGCAGAGTACATCTATCTGTGCGCAACGGATTTCGAGAACAAGGCGGACGAAATCCGTGCAGGCGTAACTGCAATCTGCGAGAAGTATCCGCTGTATCAGTAAGTAAATTTGTCAAAGGGACGGACTTCTGTCCGTTCCTTTTTCAGTGGAAAAATAATGGAAGGTGGATTTTCATGCTTGCGATCAACAAACGCCAGCTGTTTCTTAACAAGATGAAACAATCCGGCATACCGGCGAACGGCATCGTGACAGCTTATGTCATGAAGCATCCCTATCCGGAGGAACACAGGCAGGAATACACGGAGATCTTCGGGGAACGACAGGCAGAGCTGACTGTGCAGATTTCCTACAAAACACAAGAAAACACCGCCGAAACCATTGATATGCACACAAAGGACCTGTCCGCTTATCCCGTCGGCACTCCGGTCAAAGTGCGCTATCTCTGCGAAAACGGAAGATATCTTGCCATCCCCGAAGTGCTGCTCTATGAGAAGAAAAGCCCCTCCCTTCGGGATAAGAACCCCGGGGCCGGGCGAAAGCTTCGGACAGTGCTGCTTGCGGCCGGGGTGTTCGTGGTATCGGTTGGGGCGACGGTGGCGGTGATTTGGGCTTGTCTGAATCTTTAGTACATTCTGTGTATCATTTTATGTGAGGAGTCTGCCCCGCACTTCTCCCAAGAAATGAATTCTTGCGTCCTGACGTTCCATATGCATCCCCATAGGGGATGCATATGGAACGCCTCGGGATTCTCAAGGGATACCATTCCTTGAACGGGGGAGTGGGGGCAGAGCCCCCACAAAACGTTACAAAGGAGCTGATACTCATGTCCGCACCACTTGCCGATTCCATCCGCCCGAAGACCCTCGACGATGTCGTTGGTCAGCAGCATCTGCTGGCTCCGGGCAAGCCCCTGCGCCGCATCATCGAAAGCGGCAAAATTCCGAACATGATCTTCTATGGACCCTCCGGTATCGGAAAGACTACTGTGGCAAGCATCATTGCCAGCCGTACCAATATGACCCTGCACATCCTCAACGGTACCCAGGCTGGCGTCTCCGATATCAAGTCCGTCATTGCCGATGTGGGAACCTTCGCTTCCATGAACGGCATCCTGCTCTATCTCGATGAGATTCAGTACCTCAACAAAAAACAGCAGCAGAGTTTGCTGTCCTACATTGAAAACGGCGATATTACGCTGATTGCCTCCACAACTGAAAACCCCTACTTTGCCGTATACAATGCCGTCATCAGCCGGAGTACGGTCTTTGAATTCAAGCCTGTGGAAGCCTCCGAAATGGAAAAAGCCGTGCAGCGTGCCTTCCGCATTATGCAGGAGGAGCAGGAGAATTTCCTCGATATTGAGGAGGGCGTTGCCGCCCACATCGCCCAGGGCAGCGGCGGCGATGTCCGCAAGGCGATGAATGCCGCAGAGCTGTGCGTGCTTTCCGGTGAACCGACTGCCGACGGCATCCGCATCACGCTGGAAACCGCCAAAGCCCTCACCCAGCGCAGCAATATGCGCTATGACCGGGATGGGGATGCCCATTATGACCTGTTGTCCGCTCTGCAGAAGTCCATCCGGGGCAGCGATGAAAATGCCGCTCTCCACTATGCCGCACGGCTTCTTGCAGCGGATGATCTGTTGTCCGTCTGCCGGCGCCTGCTGGTGATCGCCTCCGAGGATGTAGGACTTGCCTATCCCCAGGCTGTCTGCATTGTCAAGGCCTGTGTGGATAATGCCCTGCAGCTGGGGATGCCGGAAGCCCGGATTCCCATTGCCCAGGCTGTGGTGCTCATGGCAACGGCACCGAAATCCAACAGTGCGTATATGGCTATGAATACGGCGATGGCGGATCTGGAGCAGTTTGGCGCCCTGGATTTTCCAAGGCATCTGCAAAACAATCATTATGACGGCGTGGGTGCCAGGGTACAGGGGCAGCATTATTTATATCCCCATGATTACCCGAACCATTATGTGAAGCAGCAGTATCTTCCGGATGAAATTGCAGATCGTGTGTACTATGAATTCGGAGATAATAAGCAGGAGCAGGCGGCTCTTGCCTATCGTAAGAAGATTCTGGAACCGTAACGTGACAGCCCCTTTCGTTGAACGAAAGGGGCTTAATATACAAATAAAAGCTCCCGATGTTCGCAATACTGCATATCGGGAGCTATTGATTATGAAATTGTTGTGCGGTTATCCCGCTGAAATCACATTGTGCATTGGTATCCACGTCCTCACATTAAGGTTTCTTCATCATCGGGTATGTAGCTTTGCTTTTCATAACTGCATCACAACTTTCTGTAGGAAATTACTTAAATTCGCAATCCTTCCATGGGAGTGTACCTCCATCTTGAAAATCTGTTATGCCTGCTATATAAAGTTTCTGCTGCCTGATTTTAAACCCTATGCATCCTGTTCCTGCATGCCGGCACCGAAACATATAGTGCATGTAGAAACCAGACGTTGTTCACCGAATTTCGCAGAATTGATATTCATTCACTTGGAATAGCTGTGCTATGCACAAACGCTTATGTTCCCTCTCACTTAACTGCGAACGGCGAAACCGTCTGCTGCTGTGATTCTGTACTTTCCATGGGCTCCGCCTCCTTTGCATTGATTTGCCTCCAGCTTTCGGGAAGCATCTGCTCTAATAAAGTTCTGCAGTTCCTTTATCTTGATTTTATTATAGCACACATTTTGGTATATGTCAATAGGTTTTTTCAAAAAAATCATATTTTTTTGTGATTTGTTAATAATGCATATGTTGAAAACGATTTCGTTCGTCGGAATGTACAAAAGGGTTCATTCGGTCAGTGACGGAAGAACCGCAGCAGGTATGCCGGATTGCACTGCCGCTCAAACCGTGACATAACAGTCTCCCTGTTATTCTACCACCTGCAGCCGTGAGGCAAGCTTTTCCTTGACCAGGTTTTCAGTGTTGCCTTCTGCCGTGCGGTGCAGAATGTGGGACCCGTTGGAATAGACCACACTTCCGTCCTGGCGGAGGGTATAATCCAGTACTCCCTTGGCGATAATTTCCTCGGTGCCATCAGGGGTTCTCCGGATCAGAACGCGGCTCCGGGGAAGGATACCGGGGTAATTCTCTCCCTTTCTGGTATTCTCCTTCAGATTCTTTTCCGCTTTGATAAGATTGCCCTCAAAGAACAGTTCCTTATCGGATTTCTGCTTGGATTTGACATCCGAGTGCTGCTTGCCGCCGGAACGAAGGGCTTCTCCGCCGAACAGCGTTGTAAAGGCATTGAGAAATCCGAAGATTCCCTTGACAATCCGGTAGGGGAAGAGCACGACATCCTTGCAGACGCCTTTCAGGGAATTGCGCTCATCCTCCTCCGATGCCTTGTAGGGCTGACGGATGTACCAGAGGTTCCCCTGTGCATCTTCTTTTACAGAAAGGTAATCAAACCGCTCATCCTCCAGAATGGTCTCCATCCGCTCAGAATTGACGGAATACGCCACCCCGCTGCGTGGCGAAAATGCCGCCACTCTGCCGTTCTGTCTGGCAATGCCGGCGGTGGAAAAGTACAGGATTCTGCCGTCCGGCGACCAGCTGGGAGCGGATTCACAGGAATCGCCGTCCGTGATTTCCGTGCAGTAGCTTGCCGGCAGATGGTACAGCCCGATGTGAACACGCCCATCGGGATAACGCACGCATGCTGCCACATCCTCCCCGTGACAGGCGATATCCCCCAGCCGCACATCATTGCCGGAGCAGATATGCCCTTCCATCTCTGCTTTTTCAGAAAAGCTGCGCTTGTAGAGCCCTCCCGAAGCATCCAGCTGGAGCGTATAAAGAAACTCGTCCTGATAGAGCGCAAGACCGCAGAAAGAAGTTACTGCCTCCTGGGGGTCTTCCTCCTGGTAGATGCCCATGAATCGGGCACCCTTGCCGGTGGTTTTCCAGAGCTTGTCCTGATGAATCTGTTCAATGGTTGCTTTGTATTGCTGGAGCCGGTAGCTGGGCAGCGGTACGGTTTTGCCGTTTTCCGTAAGGTGAATGCCCTCCTGGGTTAAGTAAAGTACTTTCATAATTCCCTCCCGAATCGTAGTGATCTGGTAAAATTATAGCATGGAGAGGGTGTCGTTGTCAAGATTTGGCGATGTTTACATTTTATTCATGAAAAATTCACCATTTTTTGAAGTGCAATGGAACTGAATATCATGACAGGAGGAATTCGCTGAAAAGAAAGCGGAGCTTCTCACAAAACTCTAAACAACAATACCGCCGGAATCCCCGGCGGTATTTTCTTGACAAATCCCCCGAACCATGCTATACTGAAACTGAAAAATTCTGAAAAAGGAGTCAGGCACAATGCTGAAAAACATTCCCCCGATTTTATCCCCCGAGCTGCTGAAGGTGCTCTGTGAAATGGGACACAGTGACCGCCTTGTCATTGCGGACGGCAATTTCCCCTCCGAGAGCATGGGCAGGAACGCCATTGTTATCCGCTGCGACGGCCACGGCGTACCGGAGCTGCTGGATGCCATCCTTACGGTCTTTCCGCTGGATACCTATGTGGAACAGCCCGTGCAGCTGATGGAAGTGATGCCCGGCGATCCTGCAGAAACTCCCATCTGGGACACCTACAAGGAGATCATCGCACGCCATGATGAGCGGGGTGCGGAGACCGTCGGTACCACCGAGCGCTTTGCGTTCTATGAGGAGGCAAAAAAAGCCTACTGTATCATTGCCACCAGCGAGAAGGCAATCTATGCGAATGTGATGCTGCAGAAGGGCGTGATCTGACCGCAAAGCGCCCCGGCAACATGGACGAAAAGTCCTCTGCAAGAGGCGGGTGGAGGGTACGCAGTACCCTCCACAAACTTTCCTCCTCCCTTTAGGGAGGGGGGAGGGGAAGGGCAAATTTTACGAAACTGCCATTTTATTGACAAGCTGAAATGCTTCCCCGGAATCGGGAAAGCATTTCTTGTTATAATGGAAATCGGGTTTATACCGGAAGCGAGTCAATGAGCTTTACCAGGTATTTCATAATGTTCAGCACATCCGTGGAATCCGGTTTGCCGTTACAATCCACATCCATGCAGAGTACTTCTTCTGCGGAGGGAGTTTTGGCTCCCATAAGGCACTGGCTCATATAGATTACGTCGATGATTTCAACCTGACCATTCAGATCGCAGTCGCCGTAGAGAATCTCTGTTTCAGTAGTCGGTTCCGTTACTGGTTCTGTTTCTTCCGGAACAGTTGTACCGTCGGGTTCAATGCCGCCGACCAGGACACCATCGGAATATACACAGATATAGTCCGTTCTGGTTTCACTGCCGTCCTGATAGGTATCAGTACATTTGGTAATGCCCTGATAGCTCCAGTCATTGGTGGGATCCCAGTTGTCTCCGTAATAAAGCCCTACTGCGCACTGGTATTTCTTGTTGGAATTGCAGATGGTGTAGCCGTCCCATTTGACCTCGAAGTAGTAAATATTCGGATCGTAGGAGGCATCATACTGATACGGGCCGGAGATAACGCCATCATAGCCGGCTTCTACAGAGGCCTGGTCATAAAGCTCCCAGGTACCTACCTCGCTGAGGTTTGCCTTATCCGTCATTTCCTCAATGGAAAAGAAATAGCGGATGGAAATATCTGTCTTCGGTTCAATGGAAGTAGTTTCCACCAGGAGAGCAAGCTTGGTTACGCCTGCTCCGGAGGTCTGGGGATCGTCCACCGCATAGGCACGCACATAGTAGTCATTTCCTCCGTTTGCGCCGCTGCCGCCGATATCCTCCGGCGGGAAATCCTCATCCACCTGATCGGAGGCACTGCCGTAGAAGGCGTACAAGCCTGCGGATGCTCCCACAAAGGCGGCATTGTAATCAATTGTAACCTCATTATAAATGTAGTCTGCAGTGACATCATTATGGTAATCGCTTGCATCCGGGCCGCCTACCAGTGCACCGTACAGAACATGGCGGTGTTCGCTGGTATCCTCACACTTGGTCAGGCCGGAAGCAGCTCTGTGGTGGGGATATTTGACGGAATTTTCTGCAAAGCCCACTACATAGCAGGTACCGGGGGTATTGTTTCCCAGAAGGTAATCCATCTGGCTCTTTGCCCAGTCACTGTAGGTGGAGGGACCATTGTGATTGTACTTGTCATATACCAATGCCATGAGCTGGGCAGCAGTATTGTATCTTGCACTGCCCCATGTGCTCAGGTAGAAGTAGCCGTCAGGAGAAATGGTACCCAGACCGCCGTTCATATAGGTTTCCACTGCCTTGGCAACGGAACCCCAGCAGTCCATTTCCTCATAAGGGCTTTTGCCTGCAGCTTCCTTGTAGGCATCAATGAAGCCGGGATATACATATTCCCCTTCATTATAGGGAGAATCCATGGAGATTTCGCCCAGGATGCACTGTACGCCGCCCCACATATCATTCCAGCAGTATACATAGCAGGGGGCTGCATAATAATCATAATACGGGTAGATTTCTTCCAGATACATGGTATCACCGGTGATCTTGTACAGCCAGGCTGCTGCCCAGCAGTAGTCATCCTCCCATTTGGAAGACTGGTAATACTGCTTGGGACCATCGCCGTTATCACTGAGCTGTTTTTCGTTGGTCATGGCAAAGTCGAATAATGCCTTGGCATAATCCAGACTTTTCTCTGCATAGTCAGGATCCGTATCCTTGAAATTCAGGTAATTAATTGCAAGGGAGGCAGCGGCGGATACCACATAATCCGTCTGGGGCTTTTCCGCTGTCAGGAAGAATGCCGGTCTTGCCATAGCGTCAATTTCCGGGGACTGCCAGTAGGCATGGTCAATATCACCGTCCCCCACCTGATAGCAGTGGGCAATGACAGTGCCGTTATCATCCCGGAAGGTACACTTCATCAGATAGTCATTGAAATACCGCAGGATTGTTTCAATATGTGCATCCTGTCCGGTCTGCACATAGGAATCACGGAATTCATAATAGCCCCATCCCAGGGTGGAGGCTGCATAGTTTTCCGGCATGCCGAATTTGACATGGTCACCGGCATCATGGAAGCCGCCGGCAACATCCACATAGCCGTCACCGTCCGGGTCGAGAATATCCTTGTACTGATCAATAAAGCTCTGGGACAGATTGGTGCCCACATTGTTCTCCATGGGCTGCAGGGGAACCTGGGCATCATAGGTGTGGCAGTCGCCGCGCCAGGTGTATTCGTTGTTTTCTCCTACTTCCGTGCCGCACATGTTGGCATCATAGAAATAGATGGAATGCTGCAGCAGTCTGGCGTAGTTATAGCCGCCCTCTGCCGAAACTGTGCTGCCGGTCATTCCGGCAGCAGGCGCAAGGCTGGCTGCCAGCATTGCTGCACAGACGGCTGCCGCTTTGATGCGGCTGCTGAATGAACACTTCATAATAGATCCTCCGTTTCATTTTTGTTTTTTTACATTCCTGTCATTAAATGTACACAAATCATTATATATGATTTTCTCGAAATTGTCAATGATTTTTTGTGAAAAATGTGGAAGAAAAAAGATCTCAGCGTGTCGATAAAGTGGCAGTTTGGGCAAATAATCCCTTAAGTTGATGACATTGTATAGGGGGTTCAGCAGCTGGACTGGACTTTTTCGACAGTCTGAAGAACTATCCGGAGGTTCTGTTGGGAGAACTTTTTTTCTTCCTGACGGAGAATCCGAAGTCACCGCATTTACGTCCCAGTGCAAAATACTCACCATGGGCATAAGCAAGCAATCCCGCCTGCTGGAGATTCAGCTTTCCTTTGCTGTCGATATAACGCTCTTCAACCTGAACCGCAAGAATTTCTGCCAGGAACATGGTGTGGGAGCCAAGGGGGATTGCCTGGGTGACACGGCACTCCAGACTGACCGGACACTGTGCCAGCACGGGGGAGGAAACCTGGGTGCCGGGCAAAAGTTCCAGACGGCATTTCTCAATTTTGTTTACCTTTGCACCGCTTTTCATGCCGCAGTAGTCCACTGTCCTTCCCATGGAGGAGGTGGGCAGATTGATGGCAAATTCTCCGGATTCCTTAATTATATTATAAGAATGCCGGGACGGGCGGACGGAAATATAGGTCATGGCAGGATGGGTGCAGACGATCCCCGTCCATGCAATTGTCAGTACATTTGGATGTTCCATGGTTCCGCAGGTTACCAGTGCCGGCGGTACCGGTCCCAGAAGTGCGCTGCCTTTCCAGATTGCTTTTCCCATTGCAAAATTCTCCTTATTAATTCATAGCAGTATGATTCTATTGTACCATAAACGGGGCAGAAAAGCAAATGAAATTTGTTGCGCCCTGTGCAGTGACCAAACGATCGGGAGCTGCAAGAACTTGTTTTTTTTCGGCAAATAGTTTTTTAAAATGCCAGGGTTTGCAATGAGTAAATTTTTTGCCTGTTTTTCCTTGCCGGAATAGCATAGAATAATACTTTCGGTAAAATAGTAAATTTTTTTTAAAAAAACAGTTGATTTTATGTAGGAAATGTGTTATGATAAGAAAGGATATAGAATCAATTCGTATATCTTGGTTAGGAGGATTACTATGCAGATTTTTCTGATTCGGGATTCCAAGAGCAATATTGTACATGGTTCGGAAACCAAAAAAAGAACCGGCTGCGGTATTAACCTGCAACGTCCCGATAACATCGGTAAGTACAACATCAGTGGGGCTGTTAATGATGCCCTGGGACTCATGACAGAAGTAAGCTGTGACAAATGCCAGACTTATTTTACAAAGCGTGTCCTGAAGGCAGATCGTAAAGAAATGAACCGTATGCTGAAGGAAGAAAAGAAACGCTCCAAGACACTTGGCGATGATCCTAATATCGTTTCTCTTGCTGAGGTGCAGGAGCAGCGTATGAAACAGGAGAAAACAAAGAAGCATACACCCTCTTCGACTCCGGTGGAGGAACCTGCTGCCCCTGTACAGGAACCTGCTGTTCCGGAAGTCAACGTTCCGGAGGTTGCCCCTTCTGCTGAGCAGGAACCCCCGATGCCCCATTTTGAGCAGTATACGCCCCCCCCGAAAAAGCCTGCAGCACCTGCTACAACTTCCTTCGGCGGTTTTGCCCTGGATGGAGATCTGGCACAGTTTGCACTGCCAAAGACTGCTGTAGATCCTACAGCGGCAGCTTTTGCGGCAAATGAAGGGAAGAATCCCAATATACTTGCTGAGCAGAAGTCTGCGGAAGAGCCTGCTGAGAAAGATATTATGGCACAGTTTGCACTTCCTAAGGAGCCGGCCGTCCTCGAAAATGCGGATGACATCATGGCGCAGTTTGCATTGCCCGGTATGGCTTCTGCAGGAGAGGCACAGTCTGCAGTACCGGAAGAGCTCCTTGGTGCAGAAGAGCCGGAACAGCCTGCTGAGCAGCCGGAGGCTCCGAAGAGCATTGACGATATTATGGCACAGTTTGGTGTAACCTCAACGATGGAAGCACCGGAGCCGGAAGATGTCCCCGTAGCAGAAGTAATGGATGATGTCATGGCACAATTCAGCATTCCTGACGAACAAACAGCGGATGAAGCAATTCCTGCTGCAGAAGCAGACGACATTGTGGAGCAGTTCAGCGTACCGGAGGTACCTGTAGTTGAAGCTGAGATTCTTGAGGAAGATGCTGATACTGATGCATTTACCATGCATGCCGAAGTGCCTTCTGACAATATGAATAATCTGGATGAAATTGCAGATCGTTTGTTCGGAGATAATAAGTACACTGCTCCGCAGCCGGAGCAGGCGGAAACTGCACTTGTTGATGAGGTGCCGGATCTGGAATCCCTCATATCACCTGTTCAGGAATTTGCTTCACAAATGCCTGCAATGTCTGAAAGCAAAATAGAAGATTTGTTTGTTCCTGAAGTTGAAGCTGCTGCGGCGGAAGAAGCAATGCCTGCTGCAGTACAGGAACCCATTGATGTTGTACTTACTGTTCCGGAAATGCCTGCTCCTGCAGAAGAGGAGCCTGCCATGAATGAACCCGAGGTTCCGGAGCTTGGTGACATTATTTTGACCGTACCGGAAATGTCTGCACCGGCGGAAGCAATTCCTGCAGCGGAAGCAGTTCCTGTTGCGGAAGAAGCGTTTGCAGAAGTACCGGAAACACCGGTCTTTGCGGAAGCTGCTCCGGCTGTGGAGGAAGACCCCCTTCCGGAAGAAGCGTTTGCAGAAGTACCGGAAACGCCGGCCTTTGCAGAAGCAGCTCCAGCTGTGGAAGAAATCCCCGTTCCGGAAGAGAAAATTGCAGAAGTACCGGAAACGCCGGCCTTTGCAGAAGCAGCTCCGGCTGTGGAAGAAATCCCCGTTCCGGAAGAGAAAATTGCAGAAGTACCGGAAACACCCGTTCCGGAATCCATTCCGGCAGCTGCTCATGCTGCACCGGCAGCGCCTGTTATGCCACAGGCTGCCCCTGCAATGGCACAGTCACCTTATGTTGCACAGCCTATGATGCAGAATATGCCGCAGAATCCCATGGGCCAGCCCATGCCCAATATGCAGGCTGTACCCCAGTTCATGGGTTACGATGCACAGGGGCAGCCGGTATATGCATATGCACAGCCGATGATGCCGCAGTTTATGGGCTATGATGCCCAGGGACAGCCGGTATACGCACAGATGCCCCAGGCATTTATGCCCCAGTCGGCAGCTGCTCCCGCAGTACAGCCTGTGATGCCCCAGCAGCCGGCAGTCCAGGCGGCACCTGTAATGCCGCAGCCTGCACCGGCAATTCCTGAACCGGCTCCCACTCCGGCACCGGCTCCCGCGCCGCAGCAGAATATTGCAGCACCAGTTGCGCCGCAGCCTTTGAATGCAGAGGATTTTGATGCACCCATTGTGGAACCCATCAGCAAGCTTCCCAAGAAAACACAGGGTGTCCATGTGTCGAAGATCCAGCAGGCAGAGATGCCCTCTGCAATTCGTTCTGCGGTGCAGAAATCCGCAGTTCCTCAGGGAAATATCTTTGACCAGCAGAATGCAGATGTTGCTGCACTGGATTCCATTGAAGACATCCTGTCACTGATGGGTGAGGATACCTCCCAGTTCAAGAAAAAGAATGAACCGGAAGTAAATCTCCAGTTCAAAGAATACAAACCCAAGGCAAAGAAGGAAACTTCCAAGCCAGCCCCTGCTCCTGCTCCGGCAGCAACGCAGTCTGCCGATGCATCTTCCCGCATTCTGTCCAAGGAAGAGCTGAAGCGCCAGAAAAGGGAAGAAAAAATCAACGCAAAATTCAAGAAGGATCTGGCAAAGAGAGGCTTCTGATTGCTGCTGTTGATCCGAAAGGGAGTTAGTTATGACTGAAAATGAAAGAGATGAAATTCTGCAGTCCGTCCGCAGCCAGCTGACCGGCGAATTGCACAAGGATATGGTTCTTCTGGAAACCCAGGCAAATCTCCATTCCCAGAAGGAAGGACATGAGCAGATTGTACAGGATCTGCTGCAGATGGCACTGGAGATGATGCCTCAGGCACAAAAGGATTATCTGAAAGAGACAATTTATATTGGTGACCGCCGGCTGGATATGGTGTATGCCGAGGCATCCAAGCTGATGAAGGACAAAAAATTTGATAAGGCAATGGTTCTGACCGGGCAGCTCTATCAAAAGGTACTGGATTCTTTTAAAGAAACAGCGGACAGAAGATTTTTCAGTTTTCGCAATCTGCTGGAATCCAACCTTTACTACCGGATGTACCATCCGACAAAGCATCTGGAAAAAACACCCTTTGATTTTCCACGGTTTCTGTCCGCTCATGCATTTAATCTCATAGAAATGCGCCGCCCGGCGGAAGCAGTTCCGGTACTGGAGGAAGCGATCCGGTTTAATCCTGTGAACCCGGATCCCCGCTTTGAACTGATGGAAGCCTATAAAGTTCTGGGAAACCCGGAAATGCTGCTGGCTGTCATCCGTGAAACTCTGCCGATTTGTGCAACGCCCTATGCTTTGGCCCGCTGCTATGCAAACCTGGGCTTCTATTGTGTGGAGGTTAAGGATTACGATAATGCAGTCCGCTTTTATTACGAGAGCATGATATATACAAAGCATCCGGCAGTACCAGCTGAACTTCGTCATGTTTCCATGCTTATGGGGAAGAAGATCACGCCCCCTACCCGCAAGGAAGTGCTGCAGGCGTTTGCAGATTATGAGATTGCCAACGGGCCAAGCGAGGATGTGATTGGTGTGGCAACTGCTCTGGCAAATCAGGCAGTGGAACAGCATGATTGGGAGCCTGCCACCTTCTATCTGCGTGTTCTGTCCGATCTGACCCATGATCCGGAGACGGCAGAGCTGCTTAAACGTTGTCAGGAACAGCTTGAAAAAGCAAAGGCATAAAATGTACATGCTCCCTGCGGAATGCAGGGAGCATCATTGCTATTTGGTATGCGAAATGGTAAGTTCTGTTACAGCTTAGACAAATGACAGCAAAAAACACCTGCAGAAATGCAGGTGTTTTTAATGTGGGAATATAAATAAACCGCCTTGCCGTCATATAGCGAAATAAAACCAAGCATTACGCCAGGTGGGTATCCGCCTGACAGCCTCACGCTCCCTTCGTCCGCAAATGCGGGAGGTCTGCAATCCTCAGCCAGAGCAAAATTCCCTTTAAAAAAGTGTTGGATTATAAAAACTATACTTACCCGAACAAGGCAGAATATTCATCATGAAAACGGGACGATGCTTATTCTTCGTCCTCTTCTTCATCGCCTTCCTCCAGCATCTGGGAGATGCGGTCCAGGAACATGGCGCCGATACGGTCATATTCTTCGTCATTATCAATGGTAGAGAGAAATTCTTCACCATTCTCTTCGCCAACCTTCAGAATGACAAGCTCCGTATCCTCCTCCAGCATGGCTTCCGGATCCTCTGTGTAGGGTACCAGTGCATAGTACTGGGTACCATCCACTTCCATAATGTCGATCAGCTCAAATTCGTGTTCGTTTCCTTCCTCATCCGTCAATGTAAACACATCCGGCATGTAATCCATATCCGCCATGGAAACCTCCTATCTGCCCGGAACGGGCACTTGCCTTTTACTGTACTCTTATTATACTATACTTTCACCAAAAAATCAAGAGGAAATTTTTCTTTTTTTAGATATTTTCTGAGAATTTTCATATCCAGCTGCAACGGCAGCTACTGATCAGTCAGAAAAGTGTTTTGCAAGCCGGAAATCAATGGTACCTGCAAAGGGATCAAAATAAATATCTGTATTGTCAGAGGTGTAAATCAGATAGCTGTTCTTGTAAAACAGCGGAATGAAAATGCCGGATTCAATAATGGAAGCTTCTGCTGCATAATACAGACTGACTGCGTCTGACAGCAGTGTGTATTCTCTGCTCTCAGCCATTGCGGAAGTAAAGGCTTCACTGTCCAGCCCGAAAAAGGAAGCATTCTGCAGGAAGGTATCCAGCACGGCGCTGCAGCTGTTCCGCTCTCCGCTGATGCTGTACAGGGCGATGCTGTAATCCCCGTTAGCAATACGTTTATGATATTCGTCCGGAGAGACAGTTTCGATGCCAATGTAGTAATCAAACAGATTCTGCCATTCCTGGCAGATGGTCAGCAGTGCATCCGTATCTGTTATGGTGCTCGGCACCAGAATCTGAATGGTGTTCATGGCATGAAGCTGCAGTTCTTCTGACGCTTCACGGAACAATTCAGCAGCTTTGGTTCCGTCATAGGGAAGCGCCAGGGTTTCGTCAGCACAAACCTCCCGGTAGGAACATCCCAGAACCTGGACAGCGGGCGGAATGATCCCATGGGCAGTCTGAAGATCCTCACTGATGACGGAAGAAAGCGAACTGCGGTTGATACCATATGCCAGCGCAAGACGCAGGTTTTCGTTTTGCAGTATTTCGTTCTGGGGATTAAAAATCAGTCCCAGCGTCTGGTTTTGCTTGGCGACAGCGGTGTATTGCTTGGAATTCATGTATTGACTCTGATACCGGTCGGTAAGAATGACATCAGCACTGCCGACAACAAAATTGCTGACAGCGTCACTCTCAGTTTTGCAAATTGTAAAATTCAGCTGACTGGGAGAAATATTCTCCGCATCATAATAGGTGCCGTTCTTCTTGAAGTACATCAGGTTGTCACTGCCGTAAGGATCATAGCTCCATTGGGTCAGCACAAAAGGACCATTGCACAGAATCAGTTTCGGAGAAAGCCCGTACCGGCCGTTGGTGCTGTAAAAGAACGCCTCATTGCATGGCATGGCACAGGGCTGTGCCAGCAATTGAAGAAATTCAGCATTGGGTGTATCCAGCTGGAAGAGAACAGTATAGTCGTCGGGTGCAGATACGCCGATTTCTGTACAATCCATGACACCGGTTAAAATGGGAATTCCATTTTTCAGACAGGAAAAATCCTTCGCATAGGGGGAATCCGTTTCACTGTCAAAAAGACGCTGAAATGCAAAAACATAGTCCTGCGCAGTGACAGGAAAGGCTTCTTCGCTGGAAAACTCACAATTATACCAGTAACAGTTCGTTCGAAGATTGAACATATAGTACAGACCATCTTCCGTCACAGTATAGCTCTCGGCACCTGCCAGTACCGGCATGCCGTCCTCGTCAAGACGAACCAGACCTTCCATTATGCAGGGAATCACCGCAGCAGCATTGGGATTGTCAGAAAACTGCGGATCCAGACAGGCAGGATTGCCGGACAGAACGGAGGTGAAAAGATACCCTGCCCCTGTTTCCTTTGCGTTTCTGCACCCTGTAAAGGTACAGCAGGCGGCAGCCAGCAGAATACAGAGGGAACGTGAAAATAGTGAACGCATGTTGACTCCTTTTGAAAAATACTGCACCCCGTTTCCGGCATGCAGGATCCGTATTTTTTATGATAAGGTAACCTCTAAAAACCCCTGTTTTTAAAATTGGAAAAGGATAAAAGGTGGATTTTGTGGGGCTTCACCTGACAGGTGCCCGTCCCTTCTTCCCCTCCGGGGCATCTCCTCACCTCTAAAAACAAGTTTTTAGAGGTTCCCATAGTACTAATTCCTTTCACTGTGATAGACAAAAGTCTGTCAGAGTTTCTCCGACATAGTCAGTGTAAGGGGTACATGGGCAGCTGCCCTTCAAACTGTAATATCTTTTATAGTTGATAAAATTAGTATAAAAGAGCTTAGGGTTCCTGACTTGAAACCAGGAAAAGTGAAAAGCGGGATTTTATAGAGATTCATCCCACGGCACTCCTTTTTAAAGTCTCTTCACTATTATTATAACATGATTGGCCAGGGGACGCAACATTTTTTTTACTTGCGTTTTGATGTTTTTTTAAAAAAACTATTGACAAAATGTGAATTGCATGGTAAAATGGAGCATAGGAACATATGCTGTTTTTTGTTCCGGATCGATAGGAAGAAAAACTAAGGATTTCTCTGAAAGCATTAGTAGGTTTCTGCAATTAGTAAGGGGGAAATAATAATGAAACGAAAGATGAAGGGCTTTACTTTGGTAGAATTGATTGTTGTCATCGCCATTATCGGTGTATTGGCAGCAATTCTGGTTCCGTCCATGCTGGGCTATGTTAATAAGGCTAAATTTACCAGTGCCAATTCCACTGCCAAAACTCTGTTCAACGCTGCCATGACTGCATGTCGTGAATCCGATATTGTACATCCCATTGCAGATGGGGATTACACGGACGCAACTCATGCTGGAGGCGCATATATAGCTGACTCAACGCTGAATGGGTATATCTATAACTATTTTTCGGACGTTGAGGGTACTACCTGGGCAGTCCGTATTGAAGCGGATTGTGTTGTCGCTGCATGTTATCAGAAGGCTGATAATGACCCCTATCTGGGTACCTATCCGAATGCCAATAATGTGAAGCAGAGCAGTACAAATTTAGGTCAGTTCCTGAGTTTTGCAAAAACCGGCACCTGGTAATGGTAATAATCACTAAAAAAACGATGCCAATTTTGTGAATGATGCTGCCTGGAAAAGTGACAGAATTGGTTGACTTTTTTCAATGAAAATGGTATAATTTTAATAATTAGATTGTTTGGATCACACATGACAGAGAGGTGTTTACATGATGAAGAAAAATGGTCGTGTAAAGGGTTTTACATTGATGGAAATGATTGTAGTGCTTGCAATTATTGGCATTTTGGCGGCAATTCTTGCGCCTACCATGTCTGCGTATTACAACAGTTCCCGTGTGAAGGATGCGAACGCAGATGCCAAAATGGTGTACAATGCTGCACAGACTGAAGTACAGAAATTTATCAGCATTGACCGTGTAAAGGACGCTTCAGATGTCAGCGTTTTCGATGGGCTGGTGATGATTTCCTATAATGCAGCAACCGGAGCGGTGACTTACGCAAAAACTGAGACGGATGCATTTACGGTACCTCCGGACGGCGACAAGCAAGAGTGCCAGAGAGTTGTGGATGCAGTGCTAAAAACGGTTTCCGACAGTGAAAAAACAAACTGGGCAATTTATGTAGACCATTACATTGTCAAGGCCTCCATCAGCGGAGATAGTCAGAACACTAATTTTGTTGGTATGTATTCTGCCAATAATTATCATGCCACAGAAAAATCATCCAAGACTTATAGTCAGATGTTCCCCTCTGCCGGCGGTTCCACCAATGAACTTGTGACAATTGCAAATACTGCATATGATGAGGCAGAAGAGGAAACAACCTAATTTACCGTACAATAAAAACTGAGGAGCCGGTAGCTGCTTACCGGCTTCTTATTGTATCATAGGGAGGAAATTACATGAAAAAGATGATCGCTGCCATAAGTGCGCTGGCATTGCTTGCTGCAATGTCAGGTTGCAGTAACTCCGATCAGGAGAACGAACCAGCGGAAACTCTTACAGCAGAGCCTACCGCCACAGAACTGACAACGGCTCCATCGGAAACTGCAGTACCTGCTGCCACTACAGCAGAAGCAACCACTACCGCAGAAGAAACAACAACAACAGAAAGTACAATCGTTGTCCAGATTCCCGATGTTCCACAGACAGATGTGCAGACACAGACGGAGACAGTGACCGGAACTGTTACAATGGTGAACAATATTATGGTAGTGGACAGCGGAACGGATCACGCAAGGGCACTGGAGATTTTTTCCGGAAGCTTTTCAACGGGGGAACGTTATGCACAGGCTTTGAATTCCTATAAAACCGCCCTCGGGGAATCTGTCAATGTATTCTGTATGGTGATTCCCACCTCAGCTGCATTTTACATGCCCGCAGAAGAGGCAGCAAAGTACGGCAGTCAGCTGGACAACTATAACAATATTGCCGAGCATCTGGACGGAGTCATCGGTGTACCCGTTTATTCGGCGATTGAAGCCCATACGGATGAATATCTGTATTCCCGGACGGACTATCATTGGCAGCCCCTGGCGGCCTACTATGCCGGTGAACAATTTGCGTCTGCCGCTGGAGTTCCCTATGCTTCCCTGGATACCTATACCCCTGTGGTACGTGAGGGATATGTCGGAGCATTCTACGCAGTCAATGATGTGGAGGAGCTTCAGAATGCGCCGGATACCTTTACCTATTATAAACCGGCAAACCTTGACCGTATTTCCTGTACTTATTATAGCACGGATTTCACCAATCCTTCGGAAAGTTCCCTGTTTTTTGAGAATAACAGCATTGGTGCCAGCTATACAGTGTTTGTAGGGCGGGATGATACCATTCTGAAGGTGGAAACGGATGTGGACAACGGCAGGGTGCTGGTAATTTTCAAGGATAGCTACGGCAATGCTTTGGTGCCTTTTCTGACACAGTCCTTCTCTGAGATCTATTTGTGTGATTTCCGGTATTTTGACCGGAATGCAGTTTCCTTTATCCAGGAGGTAGGTGCAACGGATTTGCTTTTTGCCATGTCCACTGTGGCATGCACCACTTCGGCAAAGGTGGGCTATGTGGAGGAAAACCTCACAAAATAGCGCTTTTAAAAGGGAAAACATAATTTTTGTACAAAGAGACGAAAGCAAAGAATTGGATACTACAATATGTAATTTGCTGTCGCGAAAATTTCAACATCCTCGAAAAAATGCGTGGACAAGCCGATTCTCAACTGTTTCAACAAAGTTTTCCACATTTTTGATTTTCAAAAACGTGGAATCCACATTCTTTTCCACAGGGGTGTGGAAAAGAATGTGGAAACATTTTGATTACAATTTGTATATCATGGAAATTTGCTGGGAATGCTAAGAAGGAAACAGAACAATAGCAGGAAAGGCGGTTTTGCAATGATTAAGGGTGTCAACAAAAAGGTGATTGAAATCAATCGGCCGGATAGTGCATATTTTGAGAGAGCTGTGCTCTACCTTAAGCCGGATGTTACAGAGGTGCCAATGTATGCTGCCCAGGCAGAAACGGATAGCTTTTTTGACGAAACAGCGTTATCCTGCCGGGAACCCCGGAAACGCTGGTTCGGATGGGGACTGTTTTTTCTGGGGATGATTACCTCCGGTGGTGTGTTCTGGCTGGTTGCATTCCTGCTGCACTGATAACGGACAGAACAGGAAAGTCTCATACGGAAAATCCAATATTTTTTTATTTAGGTAGGAAAAGGGTCTTGTAATTTTTTTGTAACCATGGTATAATAATAAAGTACCTCTGAAAACTTGCTTTTATAAGGCGGCAGTGTGGAAAAAGCTTCACAAAATCCCTCTTTGCAGTTTCACTGTGTTATAGCAAACGACAAATTAATTTGGCGTTTGCGATTCGCCGATAGGTACGCAGCGAACGAAAGTGAGTGAATGTGCAAGGTATTTGAAATCAATGTTATAGTGAACGTCAAATTATGTTTGACGTTCACTATAACACAGGGAGTGCCCGGAGGCCGCCAATAAAATATGGATCCGTCAGCAGCGGAGAAAACAAAGAAAGGTTTGAGACCATGCCGAAGAAAGAGACTTCCTTTGCAGAAAAGGAGAATATCATTATCGGGAGAAATCCTGTCCGCGAGGCGCTGCTGAGCGGTCAGGCTATTGATACAGTATATGTCAGCGGTTCCTCCGGTTTGCATGAATTGCGCACTTTGGCGCAGGAGTCCGGTGCTGTTGTCAAAACCGTAACGGATCAGAAGCTTTCCCAGATGGCGGGGGGCGGTGTGCACCAGGGCGTTATCGCATTCGGAGCCTGTGCATCCTATGTGACAGTGGAGGACTTACTGGCAGTATCCCGGGAGAAGGGAACTGCCCCCTTTTTGATTATCTGCGATGAGATTGAAGATCCCCACAATCTTGGTGCCATCATCCGGACTGCCGAAGCAGCCGGAGCGGACGGTGTGATAATTCCCAAGCGCCGCAGTGCTATGCTGACGCCCACAGTTCATAAAACCTCTGCCGGTGCTGCCAGCTGGCTGCCGGTGGCGAGGGTTTCCAATCTTGCTGCAGCCATAGAAAAGCTGAAGAAGGCAGGTGTCTGGATTTACGGCACGGATATGAACGGCAGCATGTATACGGAAACCAGCTTTGACGGAGCAGTTGCCCTGGTCATTGGTTCCGAAGGTTTCGGCATGAGCCGCCTGATTAAGGAAAAATGCGATTTTTTAGTGAAGCTGCCCATGCTGGGAAAAATCACTTCTCTTAATGCATCGGTAGCAGCGGGAATTTTTATGTATGAAGTAGTACGGCAAAGAGGATAGGAGTCTACATAGAAATGGGAAAACAAAACATTACACTTGAGGATATTCTGAGTGAATATGCTCCGGATTCTGCAAAAAAAACAGAAAAAAAAGCAGAACAGCCGGAAACGCCCAGAACGGCACCGACCAGAGAGCAGGAGCCTGCTGCGGTATCCGGATTGCCCAAAAAAGAATATGTCAATGCATTTGCTGAGGCCAAGGCACAGCGTACAACGGAGGGAACACAGCCCCATTATGCCAGCCGACGTCCGCCAATGGAGCTGAACCGGACAAAGGTTTCCTTCATACAGTCGGCAGCCATGGAAACGGACAGTATGCCCATGCGGGTCAATGTGCCGTCCCAGAATCAGACAGCAAAGGAACGGACGGGTCCTTCGGCAGCGGATGATACTCCGAAGATCCGGAGAATGAGCGATTCTACCAGGGCAAAGGAACGGGAAAAGCGAAAGAAGCGAAAGCATCATGGTTCTGCGGAGGATGGCTATACCTATGACCGGGAGCGGCCGGAGGGGGAATATCTCTATACCCAGATTCATGGTGCCAAACGTGCCCGGAACCGTAAAAAGGTTTCCGAACGCAGTACGGATATTACGGCTGTGGGAACGGAGACCATCCATGATAATTTTCCCGATCTTGTACATGTAGCCGGGGATCATGAGCCGGAGCCGGTTAAGCCGGTAAATGTCAAGCCGGCCCCCAGAGCTGAAACAACCAGTATCAATCTCAGCAGCGGTAACAATATGGTGGATCCGGCATCCCTGGATGTCAGCATCAGCCGTACTCCGGAGGAGGCGGAGGAGGAGACACGCCGTCGTCAGCAGCTGTCGGACCGGATGGAGCTGGAAAATGCTGCGGATATCCGCAGCGATATTGAAGAGCTGCGCAATGCTATCAGCTTCCGGATTATGGCACTGCTCCTGGTGCTGCTTATCAGCGGCTATCTGGCAGTGGGTGAGTTTTTTTCCGTTGCCTGGCTTGAAAATTTGTCCGCTGGCATGATGTGTACCATTCAGCTTCTGCTGGGACTGGCAGCCGCTGTGGTGTGTGTGCCGGTGCTGAAAAACGGATTTAAGCGTCTGATCACGTTCCATGCGGACACGGACAGCCTTGCAGCCGTTGCTTTGACGGGCTGTATTGCCGCATCCTTTATGGGAATGCTACACCCGGAAACCCTTCTGCCCCAGTACATGCCCTGTGCTATTCTGGTGCTGCTGCTCCATTCCGTTGGCAAAATGCTTATCGTTAGCCGTGAAGAGACAAATCTGCGTCTTGCAACCAGGAGGTTCCATTGCCACGGGCTGACAATTGTGGAAGACGAGCACCGTGCAGAAGCGATCACACGGGGTGTTCTGGCAGATTTCCCCATTCTTGCCACCATGCGCCGCACAGATTCCCTGTCAGATTTCCGGAAATATACTTATTCTGCCGATCTGGCGGATCGCTTCTGCCGCTGGGCAGCGCCCCTGTGTCTTCTGGCATCCCTTGTCCTCTCTGCAGGACTTACGCTTTTGCAGCAGGAAAGCCTCACCTATGCCTGCTCACTCTTTTCGATGTTTGGGGCTGTCTGCGGCTGTGCAGCAGTGACCTTTATAGTGAATCTGCCCCTGTTCAAGGCAACCAGACGGATGGCGAAGAATGGTGCACTGATGCTGGGTTATCAGAGCGTGGATGATTTCTATGATACCAATTCCATGATGGTGGATGCTGCTTCCTTGTTCCCGGATGGTTCTGTCAAGCTGGCGGGTGTGAAAATGTACTCCGACATCAAAATGGATGAAACCCTTCTGGCAGCTGCCAGCCTTGCACGGCATGCCGGCAGTGTGTTCAGCAGCATTTTTAAGGAGGTGCTTGCCGGAAAGGAACAGCGGCTTTATCCTGTGGAAAACTTTGTCTATGAGGATTCTATGGGACTTTGCGGATGGATCAATAACCAGCGCGTGCTTCTTGGCAATCGGGAGCTTATGGTGAGCCACAATATTGAAGGGCTGCCTTCCAAGCCCAAGGAAGCGGAGCTTCTGGGAAGCGATAAAGAAGCGGTCTACCTGTCCGTTTCCGGCAATCTATCCGCACTATTCCTTCTGGAACTGACAGCGGACAAAAAGGTGAAATTCTGGGCAAAGCAGATTCAGCGGCATAATCTTTGCCTGATTCTGCGCAGTGTTGATCCGATGATCACGCTGCACCGTGTTTCTGAGCTGTTTGACATTCCTCAGGATATGATAAAACTTATTCCGAATAAACTTAGCAGGGAGTATGAGGAGGAAACCCGGCCGGAGGCCAACCTGAGTGCCTCCATGGCTTGCAACGGCTCCTTCAGCAGTATGGCAGAGCTGATTATCGGTACGAAAACCATCCGCAGCGCAGCCGTGTTCGGTGTTGTACTCCAGGCAGTCTCCATTCTGTTCGGTATCGGAATTGTTCTGATGCAGGCGGTTCTCCATGTGGGACTGACGCCGGGGCTGATGCTGGTGTTCCATGGTGCAGCAACAGTGCTGACCCTGCTTGCGGTAAATATCCGCAGGAATTATTAGTAAGAAATTGTCATAGGAGCGGGGGAGATGTCCTTCGGTAAGATGAAACCCCACAAATTGCTCTTTTTATGCTTTATGCTGAAAAAACAGAATAGTTCTGATCCAATCACTATTAGTATTTACAATATTTCCCCATATCCTGTTCTGCTCAGCAGGGCAGGATATCCTAATCCATAGTGTCTTTTCTGCCGAAAGGCAGCGGAGAATCCCATCAGGGAAAGGAGAATATTCATGCAGGAATATCCGAATCGAAATCAGGAAGGAACAAGCGGCTCCGATCTGCCAAGACCCCGGAAATCCATTACACCGCCGCCTTCTTCCTCTGCACAGGGAAGGAGCAGCTCATCCGCTCAGAATCACCGGACATCTCCGGCACGCTCCGGAAACAGCCGGCAGGGAAATGCTGCCCCTTCTCAAGGAAATTACGGCAGCGACACCATGCAGTTCCGTGCTGTGCAGTCCCAGCCCGTGGATACGGAATTTGAACGCAGCCGTGCTGCGCAGGCAGCACCCCGGCAGCAAAGCCGCTCCTCAAAGCAATATACTGCGGCACCGCCGAAAGCTCCGAAAAAACGCCGTAAGAAAAGAAAGAGCCTTCTTGGAAGAATTCTTCGAGGCATTTTGGTGTTCGCAGCAGTGATTTTCGTGATCTATTCCGGTGTGGCATTGCTGCTCATCAGCCGCCTGGAGCATGTGCAGCGGGAAGAGCGTACGGTTACCAGCGGCACACTGGAAAAAAGCTATGTCACCAATATTCTTCTTATCGGAACGGACGCAAGGGACGCTTCCTCGGAAAACGGCCGCTCCGACTCCATGTTGCTGCTGTCCGTGAATTCCAGAAGCCGGACGATTTACTTAACCTCGTTTATGAGGGATGCCTATGTGCAGATTCCCGGTCATGGCAGTGCCAAGCTGAATGCAGCCTATTCCTACGGCGGTGCAGAGCTGCTCATGGATACCCTGGAATATAATTATGACATCAGCATTGATGACTATGTGTCCGTCAGCTTCGGGGGATTTGCCGGGATCATTGATGCAGTGGGCGGCGTAGAGATCACCCTCTCTGATTCGGAGGCCCAGGCGGTCAACGACATTCTGGTCAGCGAGGTCAACGAGCTTCTTGGTGCCGACCGGAAGGACGGTCTCCTGGACGGGGGCGGAACACTGGTGCTTGATGGCAAGCAGGCACTTTCTTATAGCCGTATCCGCTATGTGGGAAATGCGGATTTTGAACGTACTTCCCGTCAGCGTGAGGTCATGACGCAGATTTTCTCAAAGCTGAAGACCTCAGCCCTGACAGCAGTGCCGAAGCTGGTTTCTTCTGCACTGCCTCAGGTTGCAACAAATATGTCCACACTGGATATGTATGTACTCTCTCTGCGGCTGCCGCTGCTGGCAGGCTATCGGATGGAGCAGATTCAGATTCCGGCAGACGGTACCTGGAGCGGTCAGAATGTGGACGGTCAGTCCGTACTGGTAGTGGATTTTGAAGAAAACACACAGATTCTGCGGGACACTGTATACGCAGCATCCAGATAAAGGAGGCACAATGAAGAAAAAATGGAGCCGGCTGGCGGCAGCTGCCGCTGTCTGCCTTTGTTTGACCGCATGCGGAAAGAAACAGGATCCGGATACGGATTCTTCCCAGGCATCCCAGAAAGGAACGGAAGCAGCGGAAATACTGCAAGAGAGTGACGCTGTCGTCCAGGAGCCGGAAGAGGAAACCAATCCGCAGCGTCCCATTATTGACCGGATTGAGGAATTTGCAGACGATGAGATCACCCATATTATTGACGAAGCCGGTGTCATGTCCGGGGAGGAGAAGAAGCAGATCAATGCCCTTGCACAGGCACTTTCCAGCTGCTATCTTATGGAGGCAGCAGTTGTGGTGACGGATGATCTGGAGGGGGAATCTCCCTCTGCGTTTGCTAAAGCTTATTATCAGACCTTGTATGGTAAGGGCACCACCGGGCTGCTGGTGCTCATTAATAATGATACCTATGAAGATTACGTCTATACTGCCGGTGCATGCAGTCTGTATATAACAGCGGAGGAAAAATCCCTTGCCATTGCAAAAGCTACCCCCGATCTGGTAGAGGGGAATTACGGTGCAGCACTGACCACCCTGCTGACGCTGGGGGAAAGCATGCCGGAAATTGTTTTTGACCGTAGTAATACATGGACCAGGGAACAGACGGATGCCGTTTCGGAAATGGCATCGGAAGCCTTGGGAGACAGCGAGGAAAGCTGGTGCGTCCTGCTGACCAATACGGTTTACCTGACGGAGGATGAGGAACAAGCAAGTGATAAGGCATTGAAAGCCTATGCCCAGTCCCAGCGCACCAGCCTCCAGGCAGATGGATTACTGGTGATTGATGTAGATGCAGGCTTGTGTACCATTGTTTCAAAGGAAGAATGGAAGCAGGCAGATTCTCTCACAGAAGAAATAGCGGAATTGCTGGACAGTGATACGGAGGATCCCATTACGGAATCCGTGGAGCTGTACTACAGCACATTGACAAAATAGGATGCATTCCAGAGTGAAAGCGCACAAATTATGGAGGATTATTATGCAGACAGAGGTAAAACAACTGATTCAGTGTACGGGTAAGGTGATGGTCGGCAAGGAAGAAACCGTGTTGCAGGCCGTCATTGCCATGCTGTGCGGAGGGCATTTGCTGCTGGAGGATGTACCAGGTGTGGGCAAAACCCAGCTTGCCGCAGCGCTGGCAAAATCCATCGGCGGTGAGTTCCATCGTATCCAGCTGACACCGGATATTATGCCGTCGGACATTACAGGCTATTCTGTTGTGAACCAGCATGACGGCTCCCTGGAATATCGTCCTGGTGCAGCTATCTGTAACTTTCTGCTGGCGGACGAAATCAACCGTGCTTCTCCCAAGGTGCAGTCCGCATTGCTGGAAATCATGGAGGAGCATCAGATCAGTCTGGACGGTCAGACACATCAGCTGCCCCATCCCTTCATGGTCATTGCTACCCAGAATCCTGTGGAAACCTATGGTACCTACCATCTGCCGGAGGCACAGATGGATCGCTTCTTTATGAAGGTTTCCATGGGCTATCCCACTTTGCAGGAGGAGCTGCAGATTCTGGAGCGAAACGGCGAACAGAATCCCATCCGGAATATTACTGCACCGGTTGCAACAACGGAGCAAATCTGTCAGCTCCAGGCACAGACCAACCAGATTCAGGTTTCCGATGCAGTGAAGTCCTATATTCTGGCCGTTGTCCGTACCACCAGGGAGAGCGACCTGACCACACTGGGTGTCAGTCCCAGAGGCAGCATTGCCTGCTTCAAGGCAGTGCGTGCGGCAGCATTCGTACATGGCCGCAGCTTTGCGACTCCCGATGATGTCAAAGCCATGGCAGTACCTGTACTGGCGCATCGTATTCTGCTGTCCCCCAAGGGACGCAACAGTGTGGGAACAGCGGAGGCACTGGTAAAGCAGCTGCTGGAATCCATTCCTGTTCCGGCGGATGCAGGTGAGCGGTGATGTCCTATGAAACGGATTGAAAAACTACTGATGCTCTGCAAACGCATAGCGGCGTTATTTCTGGTTTTTTGTATCGCCTATCTCTTCACCGCTTATCTGGACGGTGATATTGGTGTTGTCATCTGGAGCTTTCTGATCATTGCACCGCTCATTTCTGAAATTCTTGTCAGGATTGCCCGCAAGAGAATCACCGCTGCTCTGGAAACACCGGCCTATGTTGCCAAGGGCAAACGGTTTACAGTGCGGACGATTCTTCGTGGTTCCGGAAGACTGCCCATTCCCTTTGTCCGCTGCCAGGTGCAGCAGACTGCCAATCTTTCCCCGGAGGATGCTCGTCCTTTTCAGAGTGCCATCGTACCCGGCGAACCCCTGGAGGTGAACAGCAGTATGACGGCAGTCCATGCCGGCTGCGGTATTGTACAGCTTTCCTCCATAAGCGTATCGGATTATCTGGGGGACTGTCGTTTCCCTATTACAGCTTTGCCTCAGCCTTTGAAAGTCGGAGTAATCCCTGAGATACCTTCTTTGACCGGAGCCGGGCTGATGCTGCGTTCAGTGATGGATCTGGTGCAGACCCAGGATGAGGAAGAGGAGGAAACCTCGGCGGTATATTCCTCCGTCTCCATGCCGGGCTATGTTCACAGGGATTATGTTCCCGGTGACAATCTGCGGCGGATTAACTGGAAGCTGTCTGCCAAGCGGAATAAACTCATGGTGCGTATGGATGAAGCAGCTGCAACGGTACGGCCGGCTCTTCTTCTGGATTTTCCGGCGGATGGCACGGAAGCAGTCTGGTGTATGCGTGAAACTCTTATGGAGGGCGCCCTGGGCTTTCTGCTGCTGCTGGTGCAGCAGGGAATTGCCTGTTCCCTTCGGTTTGCTTCGGATGGAGGCTGGAAATGTCTGCCCCTGGAAAATGAGGAATCCGTTCGTCAGGCGGCAGTGGAGCTGGCAACAGCGGATTTCCGGCATGATGGCCAGCGCCTGGATCCGGGAACTTCTCAGGAAAAAGCAGGCGCCTATCTGATTTATACTGCCAGCCCCGATGCTGAGCTGGCACAGGCAATGCAGCCCCTCCGGAATCAGGGGCAGGTCTGCTGTGTGATCCCCCGGGGATTGCCGGTACCGGAGCGGGCGGATGCAGTCTGGGAGCTGTCAGAGGATTTCCAGATGACAGCAGTACAGAAGTGAGGTGACAGCAATGCGTGAACAATTACAGCGTCTGCTCCGTCATCCGGTTGTAAAAAAAATACATCAATTCTGCGGTGACCCGGTACAGCTCTATGTCGTATTTCTTATGATGACCGTCATGTACTACTACCACAGCAGTATGTGCTGGCTGTATACCATTGCGACTGTTTTTCTCAGCTACGCCGTCATGAAATTCTATGACTTTGTGGCGAACCATAAATACCTGGGACCGGTGTGTTATATTGCTTATATGATTGCCGGATTGTTTCTTGTAGGTTTTCTTGTAGTGATCGGTGAGGTGGATTATCCCATTGAATTTGTAGTATGGTTCCTGACGCCCCAGAGTGTTGTGGACTTTTCATTCTGGTACACACTGGCAACCTATTGTCTGATGCTGGGATTTCTTACCAGTACGGTATATTATTTTGCAAAGGTGCGCTATCGCATGCTGATGCAGTTTGTGATCATGCTGATTCCTCTGTGTCTGTACGCCAAGGAAGGCATACAGATGCCTGCACTGCTAGTGATTCTTTTGCTCAGTGCGTATTTCCTGCTGATGATCTACTGCCGTCAGCTTCGGGAAAACCAGGAGGTGCGCAGAATTTCCAGCTCCCAGGGAAATGCATCCATTGCACTTTATGTGCTGGCATTCAGCATTCTGTCGGCAATTGTACCAAAGCCGGAAATCAAAGCGGACAGGGAATTTATTGAGAATGTCATGGCTACCAGCAGCCTTTCCGACGTGCTTATGAACGCCATCCAGAACATATTCCTGAATTCTACGGACAATTCCTTTACCACTAACAACAGCAGCCGGACATTGTACTATGTCAGTGCCTCGGAGAATCTGCGTCTGCGGACAACGACCTTTTCCTACTATCTGGCGGACGACAGCTGGAATACCATTCCGGAATATGATTATCCGAATGCTCCCTGTCCGACGGAGCTGACCTATGCACCGGCGGATCTGCTCAACGCCATTCTGGAGGCTGCCGGGGAGGATGAAGCTTTTGCACGGGATTATGGACTTTCCGATGTGACGGATACGGAAATTCCGGAGCAGACATGGGGATATCTGAAGATCATTCCCCGTTTCAGCAGCAATGCTGCGCCTTCTCCTACACGCACCTATCTGCTGGGACCGGAGCTGGCTTCAGATGCAGTACAACTATCTGTGACGCACGTTTTCAACAATGCTGGAAAAGGAACCATGGATATGTACTACTATCCGGATACCTATGCCCGGAATGCGCAGGTCAATGCGGTTCTCTGCCGGCTGGAGGGCGAAACTTATTACCAGCTGCTCTGTGATGCTGCCGGGATTCTTGAGAGCAAGGATCATGAAGGGGCGGCTCTTCTGCTGGAATGTGCCCGGGAATGCGAAGAGGCTTATGCTTACCTTGCGGCAGTAGGGGAGGAGGACTTCCATTCCGATGCTATTGCGGAGCTTGCGGAAGAAATCACCGCCGGTCTGGATTCCGATTATGAAAAAGCCCATGCCATTGAGCAGTACTTTACCGAGGAGGGCTTCGTCTATGATGCGGGCTATCAGAAGGGGGCTGCGGAAAATGCAGAGGATTTCCTGCTGGAAACACGCAGGGGTGTCTGCTACGAATACGCAACAGCAATGGTGCTGCTCTGCCGGGCTGCCGGACTCCCTGCCAGGTATGTGCAGGGCTATAGTCTCAGCGAACAGTATGACAGCGGAGAAACCAACTATGTCATCAAGGGAAGGAATGCCCATGGTTTCCCGGAGGTGTACATTGCCGGCTATGGCTGGCTGAGCTTTGAGCCGACTGTTGCGGTTTCTGAATCCTGGGTCAATGCAGCGGAGCATCATTCCGTGATGCTCTGGGGCTTCGGTTTGCTGGGAGCAGTATTGCTGGCAGGCGGTGTCTGGCTGCTGCTGCCCCGTATCAGAGAATGGTGGTTCCGCAGAAAACTTGCTGCTATGTCTCCGGAGAAAGCAGCTGCTGCCATATTTTCCCGCATGCGCAGAATCATGAAGCTGCCGGAAAGCGTCACTGTCATGGAGCTGCTGGAGCATACCGCTGCCTTTTGTGAGGATGCAGTCCTCTTTCTCCGGATTGATGCTATTCTGTACGGCAATGTCTCTTCCGTTACAACCCGGCATCTGACAGAAGGCTATGTCCGGTGGCAGGAAGCTCGGATTGCATACGAAAAGCAAGTAAAACAACAGAAGCGTGAAGCCAGAAGGCTTGCAAAACAACAAAGGAGAAATCAAACATGAACTGGTTTGAAGTAACAATTACCACAGAAACCCCCGCTGTAGATGTTCTCTGCGCAATGCTGACCGATCTGGGTGTGAAGGGTTTTGCCATTGCGGATAAGGAGTCCTTCCGGGAATTTCTGGATGACAAAGAGGGAAAGTGGGATTATATTGACGACGATCTGATGGGACTTGCCGATTGTGATACCACCGTGACCTTCTATCTTCCGGATGACGCCCAGGGGGCAGAACAGCTTGCCGGTGTACAGTCCCTTCTGGCACAGCTGAAAAGCAGCAAAAATTCAGATTTTTATGGAAGCCTTGCCCTTTCCCGTGATAATGTCAGTGAGGAGGACTGGGCAAATAACTGGAAGCAGTATTTCAAGCCCCTGCCCATTGGTGAAAAGCTTATGATCAAGCCTTCCTGGGAACCGGTTCCGAAGGAAAATGACCGGATTATCCTGGAAATTGATCCAGCTTCCAGCTTTGGTACAGGGCAGCATCATACCACCAGACTTTGCCTGGAGCTGATGGAAACCATTCTGCGGCAGGGAGATCATGTGCTGGATCTTGGCTGCGGCAGCGGCATTCTGTCCATTGGTGCGCTGCTGTTGGACGCCGGGGATGCTGTGGCAGTGGACATCGTGGAGAATTCCGTGCGTACGGCTGTAGAAAATGCGGAGAAGAACGGCATTGGTGCTGACCGCTATACTGCCTTCTGCGGCGATATCTGCAGTGACCCCTCTCTGCGCAGCAGAATCGGCAGCGGCTATGATGTGATCTGTGCCAATATTGTGGCGGATGTGCTCATAGCCATGTCCGGTCTGTTCGGATCATTCCTGAAGCCCGGCGGTTATCTGATTGTTTCCGGCATTATTATTGAACGTGCTGATGAAGTGCTGGATGTGCTGGAGCAGGCAGGCTTCCGTAGGCTTTCTGTGAAGGAACAGGAAGGCTGGGCAGCGGCTCTGCTGACATATTAAAAATCATTGAATGCTTTGGTGGCGGATGCTATTTAGGTCCAGCAACTGAGCTGTGGATGTTGGATTGGTTTGAGTGACTGTACTACAAATCATATTCGCCTTTTGTGCAAAACAAACAAATTTTTAACCATAAAAATATAAAATATATAGAAATTGTTTGCAAAAGATTGCAAAACTGTGAAACGGATGGTATAATAGTAGCTATACTGTTGTAGCATGATAAAGAAATAGTGTTAGGAAAGCTCTGAACATATAATTTTCAGAGAGCAGGGAGCAGGACGCAGTCCCCATAAAACAGCCTTCATGCTTCTCCATCTTGACATATTTCTGTTTTTAGGATTATCATAAGGGAACCTCTAAAAACTTGTTTTTAGAGATGGGGGTGTGGGGCGAAGCCCCACAAAATCCACCTTTTATACTTCTTTGTTTTTAAAAATAAGGGGTTTTTAGAGGTTACCACAATGGATCACAAATCAACAAAGGAGCGAATCACTATGAACCAATTTCACGCTGATCACATCAAAAATATTGCCCTTGCCGGACATCATAGTTCCGGTAAAACATCTCTGGCAGAGGCACTGCTGTACTGTGCAGGTGCTTCCGACCGCCTGGGGAAAATTGCAGACGGCACCACCATTTGTGACTATGATCCGGAAGAAATCAAGCGCAAGGGTTCCTTGTCCACAGCGATGGCTTCCTTTACATATGAAGGCAACTGGGTAAACCTCCTGGATACACCCGGCATTCTGGATTTTGCAGGTGATATGCAATCCGGCATTGCAGCTGCAGATACGGTAATGATTACGGTTTCTGCAAAGTCCGGCGTTCGTGTCGGCACCAAAAAGGCTTATGCCTCTGCACAGGAAATGCAGAAATCCACTATGTTTGTCATCACGAAAATTGATGATAAGGATGCTAATTTCTTTAATGTCCTTACAGAGTTGAAAACTGTATTCGGTCCCACTGTGTGTCCCGTAGTTGTTCCTGTGCTTCATCAAGGGGAAATTGTATCCTATGTGAACCTTATTGAAATGAAAGCGTACCGTTACGACGAGGCTGGAAAAGCTGTGGAGGTCGGTCTTCCCGAAGGTGAAATCACAGAGAAGGAATACCGCTTGGAAGGCCTCGTAGCTGCCATTACAGAGGCAGTAGCAGAAACTGATGACGCACTAATGGAAAAATTCTTTGAAGGCGAGCCCTTCACCCAGAAGGAATTGATTGATGGGATTCACAAGGGTATGAACAGCGGCCAGATTACCCCCGTTGTCTGCACCTCAGCTCAGACGCTGGCAGGCATTGATATGCTGCTCAAGGAGATCGGGCTGCTGCTGCCGGCAGCAAATGAGGTACCTCCTGCACAGGCAGAAGCAGGGGAGGAGCTCATTGAAATTGCTTGTGATGCCGATGCACCCATGGCAGCACTTGTATGTAAGACCGTGGCGGATCCCTTTGTTGGTAAAATGTCCTACCTGAAGATGCTCAGCGGTAAGATGACAGCCGATAGCACGGTAATTAATTCCAGAACCGGTGCTGAAGAGAAAATCGGCAAGCTTTACACACTCTGCGGCAAGAAGCAGACGGAGGTGAAAGCGGCAGAGGCCGGTGATATTGTTGTCGCTGTGAAGATTTCTGCATCCACCGGCGATACCCTCTGTGATCCGGCAAGAGTGGCTTCTGCACAGATGCCCGTATTCCCCCATGCCTGCTACTCCATGGCTGTTCGTGCCAAGGCACAGGGGGATGAAAGTAAGATCTCCGCAGGAATGCAGCGGCTGGTAGAAGAGGATCCCACGCTGACCTATGAGCAGGATCCCCTGACGAAAGAACAGATCCTCAGCGGTCTTGGTGAACAGCATCTGGAAATTGCCGTCGCCAAGTTGAAGGCAAAATTCGGTGTTGATGTGAAGCTCAGCGAACCCCAGGTGGCATACCGTGAAACCATCCGCAAGAAGGTACAGGCGGAGGGAAAACACAAGAAGCAGTCCGGCGGTCACGGTCAGTATGGCCATGTGGTCATTGCTTTTGAACCCTGTGTCAGTGACAGCCTTGTGTTTGAAGAGAAAGTATTCGGCGGTTCTGTCCCGAAAAATTATTTTCCTGCAGTAGAAAAGGGACTCCAGGATTGTGTCAAGAAAGGCGTTCTGGCAGGCTGTCCTGTTGTAGGTCTGAAGGCAATTCTGCTGGACGGTTCCTATCATCCTGTGGATTCCTCCGAAATGGCATTTAAAATGGCTGCATCCATTGCCTATAAGGAGGGAATGCGCAATGCCGATCCGGTTATGCTGGAACCCATCGATACCTTGGTTGTTATTGCTCCCGATGAGAATACCGGTGATATTATGGGAGAATTGAATAAGCGCCGGGGCAGAGTGCTGGGGATGGTACCTACAGCAAAGGGCGAGACCGCTATCACAGCAGAGGTTCCCGTCCGTGAGATGCATGACTTTGCAATGTATCTGCGCCAGGTAACCCGTGGAATGGGCAGCTTTAAGATGGAGTTCCTCCGTTATGAGCCGCTGCCGGCCAACCTTCTGACCGAAGTAATTACTGCAATTTCAGTGAATGATGCCAACGTATAAAAGCAAACAACAGAGGCAGCCTAATCCGGCTGCCTCGTTGCTATCCCTGCACTATCGTTGTCGGGCCGCATTTGTTCTATGAAAAAAGTATAAAATTCCCGCTTCACCGAAGCGGGAATTTTGATAAGCAATATGAATTAAACGCCGAACTTCTGGGTAGCAACAGGAACGCCGGGGCCCATGGTAGAAGTAACAGTGCAGGACTTCAGATAGGTACCCTTGGCAGCTGCCGGCTTAGCCTTAACAACAGCTTCCATCAGTGTAGTAAAGTTCTGATCAAGCTTTTCAGCGCCGAAGGATGCCTTGCCGATGGGGCAGTGAATGATATTGGTCTTATCCAGACG
>CAZXVI010000011.1:0-59344 GCA_964644275.1 uncultured Ruminococcus sp.
GATGGCAGTCCGCTAGGTAACCGGCAAGGGTTTCATCGCTGAGAATATAGGCATCCATGTCATTGTTGGTAAAGCTCCAGTTGTCCTCGCCGTCCACAAATTCTATTGCTTTACCGCTTGGCTGGTTGAGATTGGTATGCATATAGGCATTGCGCAGGTCATTGTTGGAGGCACCGATGGTCACCTCGTCCCATGCGGCATCCTCCCCCTTGAAGAACACATCCCGCAGTCCCGTACAGCCGTCAAAGGCACCGGTGCCGATGGAGGTAATGCCCTCTGGAAGAACAATGGTGGTCAGCTTGGTGCAGTTCTGAAACCAGTGATCCGGGATGGAAGTAATTCCCGAAGGTAGCACGATTACGTATGGGCGTGAATATGGACCGCTTTCACCGCTGGAGCAGTAGCCGTCCTCAGAAAGCACAGTGACAGGCAGACCGTTGATTTCCTCTGGGAAATATATACAGTTTCCTCCTGAACAGTGGGTGATTTCGATGTGGTCGCCGCAGTTAATATAATAAAAAGCACCATCTCCATCTCCGTAAAACACCTCCTCTGCAGCTGCGGCAGTCCCGCAGCAGGGCATGGCAGCCAGCGTGACAGCAAGGCTCAGCAGTATTGCAGTGATACGTTTTTTCATAGGTATTCCTCCTTGGTATATTTTTAAAATGCAATGCTGCATTTCGGTGACTGGTTCAGTACCTCTATGCAGCACAGCTTCATTATGGATCAGATTCCTCCACGCGGAATGAAGGGGATCTCTTCTCCGATTGGGCCATTATAGCTGCCGACATTGCCGGCGCCCACTATGGCGGAATAGTCAAGCATATCCGCAGCGTCCTCATTGTCAATATACTTGTTCTTATCTGCGTCCGGTGCGTCATAATGTGCGGCCTCGGTGAAGTAGAGGTCAACCACATCCCAGCCCAGGGCAATCACGTCAAAGTCGGTTCCGTGCTCCGCCACGAGCATCAGTACATTGGCAGCGTCCACAGCATCCACTGGTGCATAGAGCTTAGCGCCACTTGCATCTCTTACTATTTCCTCATCATTGGTATCGCCAACAATATAGTAATCAATAATGAAGTTAGCAGAAAAAGGGGAAGCAGCACTGCTGATACCAGTGGCAACCGCCGGCTCCGTGTCGTCAATGGAGACAAAGCCGCTCTGGGTGTTGGCTGCATCCGCTGCAAAGTAGACGGTGAACAGTGCGCCGTCCGTGCTGTTGACAGCGGCAGAAGCACTCACCACGCAGAGTGTGGTTCCGTCAGCGGAAACGGCGGCGGAGGTCAATGCGCCTGCCAGGACTGCGCCTTTTTCCACAATGGGCTTCCCATCGGCATCTGTGAGCACACTGCAGTCTTCGTCGATATCCAGCGTCAGCGTGTTGGCGTTGAAGCCAGTGTTGTGATTGATGGACATGGTGACTGCCACAGAACCGGCAGGAATGGTGCTGCCGTCAGTGGTGGTGATGGCAGCCGTCAGCGTTTCATAGGACACAGAATACGCATTGATGCTTGCCGCCGATGCCGTCATTGCCGCAAAGGATGCAAGAATTGCAGCTGCGGATGCAAAGGAAACGGTGCTTTTTTTGATTTTTTTCATAAATTTTCACTCCTCTTTTATTTAGCGTGGACGATATATTCTCATCCCTATTTATATTGTAGCAATTTTTTGATTGGAATGCAAGCCATTTTGCACAATCGGGATTTTTTGCATAATCGGGAATTTTTTACTGAAAAAATCTGTCCCTTCCGCTGATGTGTACCGTCAGTGCGCTGGGGTGCGTTCGATTCCGGACACAGAAAAATCTTTATACAATTTTAATTTCCCCCTTCATATCTTTATCCTGTCTTAATACGAAACATACTATAATGGAAATAAGAAACGATGCACAAGGCGGGATAAAATGAATTCTATTTTAAAAAAATTATCTTCTTTTCAGCTGATTCTTATAGGTTTTGCATTGGTAATTCTGACGGGTGCGCTTCTTTTGTCATTGCCCATCTCTACAGCATCGGGGCAGCCTGCCAGATTCTCCGATGCACTTTTTACTGCAGTTTCTGCGGTTTGTGTGACGGGACTGATTACACAGGATACCGCTACCTTTTGGTCGGAATTCGGGCAGGGTGTCATTTTACTGCTGATCCAGGTCGGCGGACTTGGGATTGTAACTGCTGCCGCCGCCATTGCATTGATCTCCAAGCGCAGAATCAATCTCCGGCAGAGAAGCACGATGCAGGAAGCAGTATCCGCACAGCAGGTGGGCGGTGTTGTAAAGTTTACAGGCTTTATTTTTAAAATCACCTTTGTGATTGAACTGATTGGCATCGTGTTATTGCTGCCTGTATTTTGCAGGGACTTCGGTTTCCCGAAAGGGTTGTGGTACTCTGTATTTCATTCCATATCCGCCTTTTGCAATGCCGGATTTGACCTGATGGGTGGGAGGGAACAGTTTTCCTCCTTAACAGCCTATGCAGCAGATCCGATGCTGAATCTGGTTGTGATGCTGCTGATTATCAGCGGCGGAATCGGATTCGCTACATGGGAGGATATCCGGAAGCATCGCCATCATTTCAAGAAATACCGGATGCAGAGTAAAGTCATTATTGTGACCACCGGCATACTTCTGATTCTGCCGATGCTGTATTTTTATTGTTGCGAGTTTTCCGGCTGGGATATGCCGTTCCATGAAAAACTCCTTGCCTCTGCGTTTCAGGCAGTGACTCCCAGAACAGCCGGCTTTAATACTGTCAGCTTCGGCATGATGAAGCAGGGCAGTCTTTGCGTGCTGATCATGCTGATGCTCATTGGCGGTTCTTCCGGCTCCACGGCGGGCGGTATGAAAACCAATACTATTGCAGTTCTGTTTTCATCGGCAATCTCCGTATTCAAGCGGCGGGAGGACACCAATTTCTTCGGCAGGCGCATTGAACCTGAGACATTGCGAAAGGCGTCGGCAATTCTCATGCTCTACCTGACGCTGTTTTTGACGGGCGGTATTGCTGTCAGTCTTCTGGAGAACCTGCCATTAATGGATTGCCTGTTTGAAACAGCATCTGCAATCGGTACAGTGGGTCTTACAACGGGTATTACGCCGCAGCTTGGAATGGCGTCCCGGATCATTCTTATGCTGCTGATGTTCTTCGGCAGAGTCGGCGGTCTGACCTTTATTTATGCCGCATATACCCATCCGAAGAAAAGCTATGCAAAGCTTCCCCTTGATAAAATCAGCATCGGTTAATCGAAAGGAGTTTCTCTATGAAATCAATATTACTTATCGGACTTGGACGCTTCGGCCGGCACATTGCCTATAAGCTCAGTGACATGAATCATGAGGTCATGGCAGTTGATAAAAACGAAGAACGGGTTGCAGCAGTGATTGATCATGTCACCAGTGCGCAGATCGGCGACTGTACCAAGAGGGAATTCCTGCAATCAATTGGTGTCAGGAATTTTGATGTTTGTATTGTTGCAATCGGCGATAACTTTCAGAGCTCTTTGGAAACAACCTCCCTTCTGCAGGAGCTTGGCGCCCAAAAGGTCGTCGCAAGAGCAGCGAGGGATGTGCATGCCAAATTTCTGCTCCGCAACGGTGCGGACGAGGTAGTCTATCCGGAAAAGCAGCTTGCCTCCTGGACAGCAATCCGCTATACCTCCGATCATATTCTGGATTATATCCAGCTGGACGGGGACTTTGCTATCTTTGAAGTGACAGTCCCTAAAACTTGGAGGGGAAAAACAGTGGGGCAGATTGATATCCGGAAACGCTACAATATCAATATATTGGCACTGAAGATCAATGGAACGCTGCATCCGGATATTTCACCGGAGACGGTTCTTAACGAAACGGATACCATGCTTGTATTGGGCGAGTACTCCAATATTCAGAAGTGTTTTCATATTTAGGGAACTTCTGACAACCCTGTTCTTACCATTGAAAAAGAATAAAGGTGGACTCTGTGGGGCTTCACTTTACCGGCGCCCATTCCCTCTGCTGCTTTGCAGCATCTCCCAACCCTGCGGAGAGTCACCCCACCTCCAGACTGTAATAGACATTACAGTTTGGAGGATTAGTATTAGAGGGTCCCCTTTAGAATCTCTTCCGCATTTGAAGGGATGTGAAGTTACATGAAGGATTTCATGCTGTTTCTGGCTTTACTTGCTGCGGCCGCATATGGGTATTTCCTGATGGGAAGAATTGATGCCTTTGAAAAGGAAGTCCGCAGAAACAGGCATACACCCCCCAAAAATAAGACATTGAAAAAACGAAAAAAATAAGATATAATAGAAACAGCGGATGCTTCTGCAAAATAACGACAGAGAGGGAACTGTGATGCAACAAAAGCAGGATTTGCTGAAAACTGCAGGGATCATCGGACTTACAACGGCTGTTGGTTTCTTGTTTGAATACTATGGTATTCATGAAGCAAACATTATCACGCTATATATATTGGGCGTTCTGATTATTTCTGTTATTACCTCCGGCCGGTGGTACAGTCTTATTTCTTCCATCGCCAATGTATTCCTGTTTAACTTTTTCTTTACTGCGCCGAAATACACATTCAGAATCCATGATTCTGCCTATTTCATTACATTTTTTGTCATGTTTATTGCAGCCTGTATTACCAGCAGCCTTGCTCTGAAAATTCAGAATTCTGCCAGACAGTCCGAACGGACTGCCTTTCGTACTAGGCTCCTTTTTGAAACCAATAAGCTTCTGCAGCAGTCGGAAAAGGAACAGGATGCGGCGGAAGTGACGGCACGACAGCTGGCGAAGCTGCTGGACAGGGAAGTGCTGTTCTACCCTGTGAAGGAAGGTTCTCTGTCCGTTCCCCTGGTCATTTCAGCAGAGGGAAAGGAAACCGCAAATGCTGGTGTGACGGAGGAAGATCGGGCAGCTGCGGAATGGGTATATGAACATCCGCAGAAAGAGGGAGCGGGGACGAATCCCTTTTTCGGTGCGGCTTGCCAGTATTTTGCGGTTCGTGTGAATGACAACGTGTATGGCGTTGTGGGAATTGCAGCCGGAAAGAATTCTCCCGATGAGTTTGAAAATAGCATGATCATGTCCATCCTTGGTGAATGTGGCCTCGCCATTGAAAATCTTCGCAACATTGCGGAAAAAGAAAATGCAGCTGTGCTTGCCAAGAATGAACAGCTCAGAGCCAATCTTCTGCGGTCGATTTCCCATGACCTGCGGACGCCGTTGACCTCCATCTCAGGCAATGCGGACATTCTGATTTCCAACGCCGATGTAATGGAATCGGAAAAACGCATGAGCCTGTACAGAAATATTTATGAGGATGCCCTGTGGCTCATCAGCCTTGTGGAAAATATACTTTCCGTCACACGGATAGAGGATGGTACCATGAAACTGCACCTGAGTTCCGAGCTGATTGAAGATGTTATTCAGGAAGCAGTTTCTCATGTGAACAAAGAGAATCAGCACATCATAACTGTACAGCTGGCCGATGAATTCCTGCTGGCACGGATGGATGCCAGGCTGATTGTACAGGTGCTGGTCAATATTCTGGACAATGCGATGAAGTATACCCCGCCGGGCGCACTGGTCAAAATCCGTGCATACCGCAGCGGGGCGTGGATTGTTGTGGAAATCGCCGACAATGGGAATGGCATATCCGACGAAGCAAAGCCGAAAATTTTCGATATGTTTTATACTGCGGAAACCAAAATTGCGGACAGCCGCAGAAGTGTGGGACTGGGACTTGCCGTGTGCAAGTCGATTGTGACATCCCATGGCGGCAGTATTGAAGTATATGATAACAAGCCATCCGGTGCAGTGTTCCGCTTTACACTGCCTGCAGAGGAGGTGCATCTGCATGAATAAGCCAAACATTCTTGTCGTGGAGGATGACAGCGCAGTCAGAAATCTGATCACAACGACACTTGAAACCCATGATTATAAATACCTGAAAGCAACCAACGGCAAAGCTGCTATTATGGAAGCTTCCTCCCATAATCCCGATATTATTCTGCTGGATTTGGGGCTTCCGGACATGGATGGCGTGGAAGTAATCCAGAAAATCCGGACATGGTCCGAGGTGCCGATTATTGTCATCAGTGCCAGAAGTGAGGATACGGATAAAATTGATGCGCTTGATTCCGGAGCGGATGATTACCTGACAAAGCCCTTTTCTGTGGAGGAGCTTCTTGCACGCATCCGGGTAACCCAGCGCCGGCTTGCCGGGCTGCAGAAAGCCTCTTCTGTCTTTGTCAACGGAGAACTGACCATTGATTATGCCGCAGGCAGTACATTTATGAATGATACAGAAATCCATCTGACCCCCATAGAATATAAGCTTTTGTGCCTTCTCGCCAAAAACGCAGGCAAAGTGCTGACCCATACATTTATTACACATGAAATCTGGGGAAGTGCCTTTGAGAATGATATTGCCTCCCTGAGAGTATTTATGGCAACGCTGCGCAAAAAGCTGGAAAAGAATTCTCAAACCCATCAGCAGTATATCCAGACGCATATCGGAATTGGGTATCGGATGAATAAGCTTTAGCGCCTTGCTGGTTGATTGATCAATCAGCAGGACGGGTGTGTGGCGAAATCCCTGTAGGATGCAGCCTGTCGAACATGTCCCGTCCGGCTCCCTCCTCCCTTCAGGGAGGGAAAATTATACGGAACTGCCACTTTATCGACAAGCTGGATTCTCCGGACTGTAATTTCTACTACAGTCCGGAGAATTTTTTTATTAATTGTCAACCATATACAAATTTGTAGTTGACATTTTGGATCAGATATGGTATAATAAGGCAGGAGGTGAATCGTTTGGAGACAAAAGAGCAATTGCTTGCGCTGTTTGAACGCAATAAAGGAGCTTATTTTTCAGGGGAAGACATTGCCGAGGCACTTTCCATTTCCAGAACGGCAGTGTGGAAAGCTGTAAAAAGCTTGCGCAGTGAAGGCTACAAGATTGATGCGGTCCGGAATAAAGGATACAGCCTTTCCGTTGAAACGGATATTCTTTCTGTTCAGGGAATACGGAAATATCTGAAACCCCATTGCATGGACATGGAGTTAAATGTGATTCCCACATTGAATTCCACGAACACCATGGTTCGTGAGCAGGCGGCTGCCGGAGCGGCCGAAGGCTACACAGTCATTGCCAACAAGCAGACAAATGGGAGGGGCAGAAGTGGCCGCAGCTTTTATTCCCCCTCCGATACAGGTGTGTATATGAGCCTGCTGCTCCGTCCCCAGGGCTATTCTGCGCAGCAAGCGGTAAGGCTGACAACCATGGCTGCTGTTGCTGCCTGTGAAGCCATCGAAGCAGTATCCGGAGAAACAGCGCAGATTAAATGGGTGAACGATATTTATGTCGCCGGAAAAAAGGTCTGCGGAATTCTGACGGAGGCTTCCCTGGGGTTGGAAAACGGTGCTCTGGAATATGCGGTTCTTGGAATCGGCATTAATGTATCTCCGCCCAAAGGCGGTTTCCCGAAAGAATTGGAGCATATTGCCGGAGCTGTTTTTCATGAAGCACAAAGCGACGGGAAAAATCATCTTGCAGCAGAGTTCCTGAACCGCTTCATGACGTATTATACCATGCCCCAGTATGCGGACTATGTAGAACAGTACCGGAACAGGAGTCTTGTGCTCGGGAAGGAAATCCATGTCCTCTTTCCGGACTGCGAAAAAAAAGCTGTTGCACATGATGTGGATGAGGCTTGCCGCCTGATTGTAGAATTTGAGGACGGCACGACAGCAAGTCTGTCTTCCGGTGAAATCAGCGTGAAGCTTTTTTGATGCGACGCATCGGTCAACAGCACATTTATTCAGAATATGGAGGAAAAATGATGTCAACAAAAATGAAAACACTGGATATGGCGTACATTGCACTATTTGCTGTCATTATGGCAGTATGTTCCTGGATATCCATTCCGGCAGTGGTGCCCTTTACTCTGCAGACATTCGGCGTATTTCTGGCAGTGGGTATGTTAGGAGGAAAAAGAGGAAGCCTGGCTGTTCTTGTATATTTATTACTGGGAATCGTCGGTATCCCGGTTTTTGCGGGCTTTTCAGGCGGCATCGGCTGTATTGTAGGAAGTACGGGCGGTTACATCGTAGGATTTCTGTTTTCCGCACTTGTTATGTGGACGATGGAAATTCTTTTGGGGAAGAAGCAATGGGTATTGGCGCTTTCAATGGTAATTGGTCTGCTGGTATGCTATACATTCGGAACAATCTGGTTTATGGTGGTCTATGCAAGGAACACGGGAGCCATAGGCGTATGGACGGCACTTGGCTGGTGTGTGTTCCCGTACATTATCCCGGATGTTGCAAAAATTGTACTTGCCCTCGTTGTCTGCAAAAGCCTGGATAAGGTAATCAAACCCCATGGAACAACAGGTGTATAAAATAAGACCGCATCATGGATTATGCCTTTGCTTTTTCCAGGGGAAAGGCTACAGCAGTGCCTTTGTAGAAAACATGACGGATATCCAGCAGAAGCTGAAAGAGAATCCCCTCGTCTGTATGATAAGCCGGGCGGATGCTATTTGCCGGAAATGCCCGAATAATGCCGCCGGAACGTGTACCGCTGAAGAAAAGGTGACGGAATACGACAGGCAGGTCATGCTGCAATGCGGTATATCCGAGGGGCAGATCATGCCGTTTCTTCAGTTTGAAAAGCGGATTTACCGCAATATCCTGCTGCCTGGAAAACGGGAGGACATTTGCGGAGATTGTCAGTGGAATGCCTTGTGCCGCCGGCAGCCCTCCGAATTGTAATCGCTATTGGAAACCTCTAAAAACTTGTTTTTAGAGGTGGGGGTGTGGGGCGAAGCCCCACAAAATCCACCTTTTATTCTTTTCCGATTTTAAAAACAGGGGTTTTTGAGGTTACCTATTATAATTAAAGGATAAGGCGAATATGCCCGGATATGACAACGGAAATAAGAAAAACAGTATGCCCGCCGCAGGCGGGCATACTGTTTTTGAAGGATTTGTATTGCATTGTAGAATCCATGTTCGTTTGCTGCCGCAGGCAGCGTCTGAGAAAGAGGGGAAGATGCTCCTGCATTACTCCTGATAAGCGGAGGCAATGATGTTCACACATTTTTCAATCCCGAGAACGCCGCTGTCAAGTGCAATATGATAATTCTCCAGGGCGCCCCATTCCGCATCCGTGTAGAAACGGTAATAGGTACTGCGCCGCTTATCCTTGTCCCGCAGACGTTTTTCCGGGGAATCCTTTCCTTCGCCGTATACACTGACAATGCGCTCAGCACGCTTTTCCATACTTGCGTGAATGAATACATTCAGGCAGTCCTTCCTGCCTTTCAGGATATAATCCGCACAGCGTCCGACAATGACACAGGCTCCTTTTTCACTCAGCTCAAGGATAATTTTTCTCTGAATGTTCCAAAGATAATCCTGGTTGGTTGCGACGCCTGCATTGTGGGAGGAGGAGAAGACATTGAAAAACAAATGTCCTCTCTCCGTGTATTCGCTGTTCTCGGCAATATAGTCCTTTGAAAAGCTGCTTTCCTCCGCAAGCTTTTCAATGATTTCACTGTCATAGCATGGAATGGACAGCTTTTCTCCGAGTAGTTTACCAATGGTTCTTCCGCCGCTTCCGAACTGACGGCTGATTGTAATAATTCTGTTATTCATCATAATCATCCTTTCCTTCCATAAGCCGTTATGCTGTCAGCACACTTACTTTCTTTTTGTAAATTCTAATAAACAATATTAATGCAATCACTGCTGATAAAATTTCTGCAATCGGAAATGTGAGCCATACCGTCCATATGCAATCCGTATTTGCTTTTGCGAGATTGGCAAAAATCAAGGCAATGGGGAAGATGAACACAAGCTGTCTGCAAAGGGAAATGATCAGCGATTCAACACCGCCGTTCAGAGCCTGAAACACTCCCTGCAATGCAATGTTGGCCCCTGCAAATACGAAGCTGATGGAGATGACTTGCATTGCACTGATGCAAAGAGCCTGCGTGTCTCCCGATAAGCCAAACATTTTTGAGAAGGGGACTGCAAAGATTTCAATGGCAAGGGTGCCCACAATCATGATGACCGTTGTATCAAGCAGTCCGTATTTTATGCCCTCTGTAATGCGCTTTCTGCTGCCCATACCATGGTTGAAGGATACGATCGGTGTAATTGCATCACGCAGGCCGAAGGCAGCGAACAGAATAAACTGCTGTACTTTATAGTAAAGACCATATGCGGTTACCGCCGATTCACTGATATCTCCGAGGATAATATTCATGCCGTAGGTCATAACCGACATCAGCGCCTGCGCAATAATGGCAGCAAAACCAATGGAATAAATGCCTTTTATCATCCGCAGGGACGGTTTCCAATAGGCAAGCTTATTGTGAATGCGTTTGTTGACCCGGATGTGAAACAGCATCGCAAGAAGGAAGGAAACCACCTGTCCGATTACTGTAGCAAAGGCTGCGCCCTTTACTCCCATTTCTGGACAGCCAAGCCAACCGTAGATCATGATCGGATCAAGGACGATATTGGTGACTGCACCTGCAATCTGGGCAATGGTTGAGTATCCCGAATTTCCGCACGCCTGCAGGAGCTTCTCAAATACAGAAAAGAAGGTAATGCCAAATGAGAAAATGCAGCAGATCTGCAGATAGCTTACTGCCATTTGATAGACATCGGGATTTGAGGTCTGGGAGCTGATATATGGTTTTACCCCGAAAAATCCAAATAACAGGAACACAATAAAAATGATCAGCTCCATGAACAATGCGTTTCCTGCCGCTTTGCTTGCCTTTTCTTCATCCCCCTGGCCAAGGCTCTTTGACAATAGGGCATTGACGCCCACGCCAGTGCCGATGCCGATTGCAATCATAAGCATCTGAAACGGAAACGCAAGTGTCAGGGCATTGAGGGCAAGCTCTCCGTTTTCCTTCATATTGGAGACAAAGGCGCTGTCCACAATATTGTATACAGCCTGCAGCACCATGGATAGTACAATGGGCAGCCCCATTGACAGCATCAGTTTCTTGACGGGGACGGTTCCCATTTTGTCCATCTGTTTTGTTTCTTCCATAAAAAATCCTCCTATTTTCAAAAGGTAACCTCTGAAAACCCCCTGTTTTTAAAATCGAAAAAATCAAAGATGGTGTGTGGCTTCGCCCCACCTCTGAAAACAAGTTTTTAGAGGTCCCATAAAAATAAACTGCATGCAGAAAAGCTGGATTTACGCCTTTGGCTACACGCAGTTTTTATATTGTTCTCTTTCATAAAGCCCACCGGAGTTTTGCCGCCGCAGCCGGCGTAAGGAAATCATTGATATGCATCCGGAACAGAGCTGCAGGTCTTCGGGGACTCATCAAAAGAAAAAAGTGCAGCTTTTGATTGGACTTATGCCTCAAAAGCTACACATCATATAACTAATTATACCGTTTTTCCGGCAGTTTGTCAAAGGTCAATTTTGACAAAAGAACTCAACAGAACCCCTGCTGTGTTTGGCATTAAATTCTTAGAGGTAACCTCTAAAAACCTCTGTTTTTAAAATAGGATAAAGAATAAAAGGTGGATTTTGTGGGGCTTCGCCTGACCGGCGCCCGTCCCTTCTGCCCCTTTGGGGCATCTCCCCACCCCGTGGGGAGTCACCCCACACCCCACCTCAAAAACAAGTTTTAGATGTCCCCTGGAGCCTGTTTAGCATCTTCCAACAGGCGTCTTTTCAGCATCTTTCCGCCCTGAAAACCGATTGAAGAGGCAAATGCTGCTGCCGGAATTTGCAAATTTCCTATTGCAAAGCCAGGCGAAATGTAGTATAATAAAAATATATACCTTGGTAAATTGAAGACAATTGCAGGAGGATTGTATGAAAGAGAGACATTATGGGCGAATGACTGCTCTGCTGCTGGGGGCTGCTCTGCTGCCCGTACTCAGCGGCTGCGGTGAGAGCAGCGGTATACGGAGCAGTGAACTGGAGCAGGGCGAAGTGACTGCCATGGAGCTGGCGGAGGAGATGGCCATCGGCTGGAATCTTGGCAACAGTCTGGATGCCTATGCCGATGGCAAGGCTGGAGAAACTGCTTGGGGCAACCCGGAAATCACAGAGACGCTGATTCAGTCCGTAAAGGATGCGGGCTTTCACACCATCCGGATCCCCGTCAGCTATCTGGGCAGGACGGGGGAAGGCCCGGATTACACCATTGATGCTGCCTGGCTTGACCGGATCCAGGAAGTGGTGGATTATGCCATGGAAGCGGATCTGTATGTCATCATCAACATTCACCACGACGGCAACAACGATACAGGAAACGGTGCCTGGATTGATATTACCAATCCCGACCAGACAGAGATTCAGGCAAAGTTTCAGAAGCTGTGGGAACAAATTGCAGGCCGCTTTGCCAGCTATGATGAGCGGCTGATTTTTGAGTCCATGAACGAAATTCATGATGGTACCTATCAGGCACCAAGAGGAGAGCAGGCAACAACCTATTATGCCAATGTCAATGCCCTCAACCAGATTTTTGTGGACACTGTCCGCAAGTCCGGAAGCGGCAATGCGAAGCGCTGCCTTCTGGTGCCCGGCTACAATACCAATATTGACTATACCATTGAAGGCTTTGTTCTGCCGGAGGATACCATTGAAGACCGTCTTATGGTTTCGGTGCATTTCTATGACCCCTACCAGTTTGCACTGGAGGAAAGCCTTGGCACTATTACATGGGGCAGTACTGCCCAGGGAAACTGCGGCTGGGGCAATGAGGACTTTGTGGATGCGCAGTTTGACCGCCTGAAAACGGCTTATATTGACAACGGAATTCCCGTGGTGATGGGGGAATACGGTGCCATTAACAAGCATAACAGCGACTACCGGAATTATTACATGGAATATGTGACAAAGGCGGCATGTGACAGGGAAATTGTGCCCGTATATTGGGACAATGGCTATGACGGTGATTACGGTTTTGCACTTTTCGACAGAACCACCGGCAAGGTATTGCACCAGGATATGCTGGACGTGATGATGAAGGCAGCCTCCGGGAAGAATTATACAGTACAATGTCCGGCATGAGCACCTTTGAGCAGATTTATGCGGTAGTCCGTCGGATTCCCCGGGGACGGGTTGCGACCTACGGCATGGTGGCACAGCTTGCCGGGAACAGCAAATGGGCAAGAGCTGTGGGATATGCCCTCCACCGGAACCCGGAGCCGGGGGTAATTCCCTGTCATAGGGTAGTGAACCGGTTGGGAGGGCTTGCTCCTGCCTTTGCATTCGGCGGCGAGGCCTGTCAGCGCAGGCTGCTGGAACAGGAGGGTGTGCTGTTCCGGTCGGATGGCACAGTGGATCTGGAGCAGTGCCTCTGGGACGGACTGGAGGAGCAAGCATGACGGCAAATGAGGCGCTGCAGCAGTACTTTGGCTATGATACCTTCCGGAAGGGGCAGGAGGCACTGATTGACAGAATCCTGCAGGGAAGGGACGTTGTGGGCATCATGCCCACAGGTGCAGGAAAGTCCATCTGCTACCAGGTACCGGCACTGCTGATGCCGGGAATGACCATCGTCATTTCGCCGCTGATTTCCCTGATGCAGGATCAGGTCAGTGCTCTGTGCGCCGCAAGGATTCCTGCGGCCTTTCTCAACAGCACCATGAAAGAGGAGGAATACCGGGACACTCTTGGCCGGGTATTCCGGGGGCAGGTGAAGATTCTCTATGCAGCCCCGGAGCGCCTGGAAACGGAGAGCTTTCTGCATATTGCCAGGGAGATTCCAATTTCCATGGTGACGGTGGACGAGGCGCACTGTGTATCCCAGTGGGGACAGGATTTCCGGCCAAGCTATCTGAAAATTGCCAGATTTCTGACACTTCTGCCGGAGCGTCCGGTGATCAGCGCCTTTACAGCCACGGCTACCCGGGAGGTCTGTGAGGATATCATCCGGATTCTGGGGCTGTCCGATCCTTTCACCATGACCACGGGCTTTGATCGGGAAAATCTCTTTTTCGGCGTGGAGCAGCCAGCGGACAAATTTGCAGCCCTGGTGCGCCTGCTCCGGGAACGTGCCGGACAATCGGGGATCGTGTATTGTATTTCCAGAAGACTGGTGGAGCAGGTCTGCGAGCAGCTGTGCGCCAACGGCTTTTCCGCAACCCGGTACCATGCCGGACTGACGGATGAGGAACGCCGTGCCAATCAGGAGACCTTTATTTATGACAGAATTCCTGTGATGGTTGCTACCAATGCTTTTGGTATGGGCATTGACAAGTCCAATGTGAGCTTCGTGATTCATTATAATATGCCGAAAAACCTGGAGAGCTATTACCAGGAGGCGGGCCGTGCCGGACGGGACGGAACGGAAGCGGACTGCATCCTGCTCTACAGCGGTCAGGATGTGCGCACCAACCAGTTTCTTATTGATCACAGTGCCGACAATGACGGAATGGATGAGGAGACCCGTGCCCGGATCCGCCGCAAGGAGGAGGAACGGCTCAGGCAGATGACCTTCTATTGTACCCGCCATGAATGCCTGCGCCATTATATGCTGCGGTATTTCGGGGAGAATTCCGACAACTACTGCGGCAACTGCAGCTGCTGCCGGACCAATTATGTGAAAAAGGACATGACGGTGGAGGCACAAAAAATTATTTCCTGTATTTACCGGCTCCACCAGAGAGGACTCCGGTTCGGTGCCGGGGGGCTGACGGATATTCTCCGGGGCAGCAAGGCGGAACGGTATGCAAAATTTCATTTTGACAAAACACTCTCCACCTTCGGCATTATGGCAGATGTACCGGAGAGGCAGTGCCGGGAGATGATACAGCATCTGCTGACGGAGGGCTGGATTTCCCAGACCGGGGGCGAATATCCTACCCTGCAGCTCAACCGGAATTCCGCCAGACTGCTGAAGGAACAATGCCCGGTTACGATTAATGTGATCAAGGAAATCCCACCGGAGCAGTCCGGTGAGAAGAAACATATCCATCACAATATTGACATGGAGCTGTTTGACCTGCTCAAATCCCGGCGTGCGGAGCTTGCCGCTAAGGAACGGGTGCCGGCATATATTATTTTCACCGATGCTTCTCTTCGGGATATGTGCGTCAAGCAGCCTGTGTCGGAGATGGGATTTCTGTCCGTTTCCGGCGTGGGTCAGGCAAAGCTTCAGAAATACGGGGAAGCGTTCATGTCAAAAATCAGGGAGTACCTGCATAACAAGGAGGAAACGAAGTAAGCAATGGATATCATACAGACGTTGACGGAGGAATTTTCCGTCCGCCGGGAACAGGCGGAGAATGTGGCAGCCCTGCTGGATGACGGAAAGACGGTGCCCTTCATTGCACGCTACCGGAAGGAAATGACCGGCGCACTGGATGACCAGACAATCCGCCGCATGGCACTCAGACTCCAGGCATTGCGTAATCTGGAGGAGCGCAAGGAGGAAATCCGCTCCGCCATTGAGGGCAAGGGTGCCATGACCGAAGCCATTGCCGGGGCGCTGGAGGCAGCCAAAACCATGGTGGAGGCAGAGGATATTTACCGCCCCTTCAAGGAAAAGCGCCGTACCAGGGGCTCCCAGGCAAGGGAGCGGGGACTGGCTCCTCTGGCAGAAGCCATTCTTGCCCAGGAGAGGACATTGGATCCGGTGAAGGCGGCCGCTGCATTTGTGAACTCGGAGAAGGAAGTGCCGGATGCGGAAGCTGCCCTTCAGGGGGCAATGGATATTATTGCGGAAGAGATCTCCGATCATGCAGAGGTGCGCCGGAAACTGCGTGATCTGTATCAGCGGTTCGGCACACTGGTGTGCGCCGCAGCCGATCCGGAAAAGGAAAGCGTTTATCAGGATTATTATGAATTCGAGAAGCTGGTGCCCCGTCTTGCCGGTCATCAGATCCTTGCCATCGGCAGGGGGGAGAAGGAGGGCTTCCTCAAGGTGACCATTACTGTGGGGGAGGGTCTTGGAGAGCAGATCTGCACCAGGGCCTATGTGAAGAATCACACCCCTGCCGGGGAGCTGGTGCGTCAGGCAGCTTGCGACAGCTGCAAGCGGCTCCTTGTTCCTTCCGTCATCCGTGAAGTGCGCAGCGCTCTCTATGAGGATGCCTGTGAAAAGGCAATCCGGGTCTTTGCTTCCAATCTGAAACAGCTGCTCATGCAGCCGCCCATGAAGCATACGGTGACCCTGGGTCTGGATCCTGCCTACCGTACCGGCTGTAAAATTGCCGTGGTGGATGAAACGGGCAAGGTGCTGGATACTACGGTGATTTATCCTACACCGCCCCAGAATAAAACCCGTGAGGCAGCCCAGAAGCTGACAGCGCTGATCAAACGCTATGGCGTGACAACCATTTCCATTGGCAACGGCACAGCTTCCCGTGAGTCCGAGAGCTTTGTGGCACAGCTGCTGCCGGAGCTGCCCCATCCCGTGTCCTATGCGGTGGTATCCGAAGCCGGTGCATCGGTCTACTCCGCCTCGGAGCTGGCAGCGGAGGAATTTCCGGATTTCGATGTTTCCCTGCGAAGTGCGGTTTCCATTGCCAGACGGCTGCAGGATCCTTTGGCAGAGCTGGTGAAAATTGACCCCAAGGCCATTGGTGTGGGGCAGTACCAGCATGATATGCCCAAAGCCGCACTCCAGACTTCCCTGGACGGCGTAGTGGAAGAATGTGTGAATGCTGTGGGCGTGAATGTGAATACTGCATCCGCCCCTCTGCTGTCCCATATTGCCGGTATCAGCGCATCCGTAGCAAAAAATATTGTCCGCTACCGTGAGGAAAACGGTGCCTTTACTCAGCGCCGCCAGCTTCTGAAGGTTCCGAAGCTTGGCCCAAAGGCATATGAGCAGTGTGCAGGCTTTCTGCGCATTCCCGGCGGTGAACAGCCCCTGGACAATACGGCAGTACATCCGGAGGTGTACGATGCCGCCGAAGCACTGCTGGAACGATTTGGCTATTCGCTGAACGATGCCGCAGCGGGAAAGCTGGAGGGTCTGGGAGAACAGGTGAAAAAAGCCGGGGCTTCCACCCTGGCAAAGGAGCTGAACATCGGTACCTATACCCTTGCGGACATGGTGACCGAGCTCCAGAAGCCCGGCCGTGACCCGAGAGATCTGCTGCCCGCTCCCCTTATGCGCAGCGGCAGCGTCATGGAGATCGGAGATCTCAAGCCCGGCATGGAGCTGATGGGAACGGTGCGGAATATTGTGGATTTCGGCTGCTTTGTGGATATCGGCGTGCATGAGGACGGTCTGGTACATATCTCCCAGATCTGTGACCGGTTCATTCAGCATCCACTGGAGGCTGTGAAGGTGGGGGACGTGGTGAAGGTTACCGTTCTGGATGTGGATGTCAAACGCAAGCGCATCAGTCTGACTATGAAATCCCAGAAACAGCAGCCGGGTGCTGTGAGATCCGGCAGATAATCAAGTACAATGGAGGTAATGATCATGGCGAAATCAAAGAAAAAAGCCAGCAAGGTACGGGTTGTCCTGCTGTCCGTTCTGTGCTGTATCCTGACACTGGTGCTGAGCACGCTGCTGGTAATAGCCGTTACAGCTCGTCAGTTTGCGGAAACCAATTCCCTTGCTGAAGCAACGGAGGAACTGGATATCAATGATATCAGGATTCAGGACGGCGGCAAAACTGTCACTGCTGCGGAATTTATTCTTGATCATTTTGTAGAGGATGAAAGCGTGAACGTGGAAGATGTTGAAGCTGTACTCGAAGAAAAGAACATCACCAGGTTTGCTGCGGAGATTATGGAGGATTATACAGTCTACTTTTTGGATGGCGGTAAGTTCCCGGTTCTGCAGACGGAGGATTTCCTGTCCCTCATGGAGGAGATGGAGGATGACATCTACGAAGCTACCGGTCTGCGTTTTGGAAACGGCGATATGGAAGCCCTGGAAGAGGATCTGGATGATGCTCTTGATGATATCAATGGAGTTTTGAAGCACAGTGTGGGAGAAGGCGTCAGCGGTTTTATGGCCAGAGCACTTTTCTCCGTATGGCTGGAGGTTGTCCTGGGAATTCTGCTGCTTGGCATTCTCATCTGGATGCTTCTGACCTATGCAGGAAATAGCTGCCGTGCCGGCAGTGCGCTGAAAACCTTCAGTATCACTGGATTTGTGGTATGTGTACTGCTGCTGCTGGGGGCACTGCTGTCCTCTCTGGCACTGGAATGGGCAGGTGTGGCTTTCCTCAATCCTCTGGTTGGAGCCTTTGCCTGTCTCCTGCTGGTGAATGCCGGTATCGGTGCCGGGGCATGCATTGTTCTTTTTGTGGTTGGTGTACTCTGCAGCAAGCTCATCCCGGTGCGCACCGTCCCGGTGGAGGAACTGCCTGTATCTGCGGATGCTCCGATGCCCGATGCTGCCGATACTGCTCCGGCTCCGGAGACGCCTGCTGTCCAGCCTGCGGAAGAAATTCCGGCAGAAGTACCTGTTCAGGCAGAAACACCTCAGGCGAGATTCTGTCAGCACTGCGGCAAGGAGCTTACGATTCCCGATGCCAGGTTCTGCAGCCACTGCGGCGGTGTTCAGGAGTCAGCTGAGCAGCCATCAGAAAACGAATCTCCTGTGCAATAACAAACGAAGCCCCGCCTTTTACAAGGCGGGGCAGTTTTTACAGCACTTAGCAGCAGGTGCAAGCGTTGTTGTTGCAGCCGCAGTTGTTATTGCCGCAGCCATTGTTACCGCAGCAGCAGAAGAGGATGATCAGAAGGATAATAATCCACCAGCAGCCACCATCAAAGCATCCGTTCATAATTCAAGCACTCCTTTAATAAATATAGTATTTGGAAGCGTCGCTCTCCTGCGCCGTTCCATATTACATACTATGACAAAGGCGAAAATGTGTGCAGACGTTTTATTTTCTCTTTTTCGTGCAATAAATTTTGCCAATCCCCTTTACTTTTCCATAATTTTATGGTAGAATATTGTTGTTTCATGAATTTCGGCTGCGCTTGCCGGAAAAGCGAAGCTGTACATACAGCAATGGAGAACCTATGAGTAAAAAGAAACATCGTACTGCTCCAGCCAAGGCGGCACCTTCCGTACAGCCGGCAGAGCAGGAATCTATCCGGGAAACCGCTGCTTCCGTTTCAGAGGATCGGGCGGATACCATCCCTGCAGCGGAGAAAAAGGAGACTGTCCCCGGGGCGCAGAAAGCCGCAGCCCCATTCATCGGCAATAAGTTGCTGGCGCAGGCAGGACAGCTGTGTGATAGAATCGGTGGGGTCTGCATGCCATGGCTGGCGAAGTTCGGTCTTCCGGACATGCTGCTGGCACGTTTCATCGGCGTGTACGTGTTCCTTTCCGGAATGAATATCATGAGTGCGCGCAAGAGCGATCTGAACGCTGTTACCGCCTGGAAGGATTTTATCGGCGGCCTGAACCAGGTCACCTGGATTCTATGGCTGATCATCGGATTTGCCGCATTGACAATGCTGTACTGCTATCTACCGAAACGCTGGCGGGTTTCCGACCAGATTGCCATGTTCAGCGGTACCCTGTTCTTTGCCTATGCCCTGATGTGGCGCAATGGCGACTATTATCTGGCGCTCAGTGTGGCGGCAGTTGTGATTGTATTTGTCAGCTACGTCATGGGAAAGGTCAAACGGGAGCAGTTTGAAGCTCTGCCGGATCTTGCAGCCGGTATCATCGTCTTCGGCACAGCCATTGTGGTAACTGTGTTTGTTTCCGTAACCACTGTGGCACATCACCGGATTTTCGGCACCTCCTGCTTTGATTTTGGCATCTTTGTGCAGATGTTCCATTCCATGGTGACGGATTTTACGGCTGAAACCACCTGTGAGCGTGATACACTGCTTTCCCATTTCTATGTACATGCGTCCTATATTTATTATCTTTTTGCACCTTTCTATGCAATCTTCCGTTCGGAGAATACCCTTCTTGTAGGACAGGCAGTGCTTGCCATGGGCGGTATTGTTCCGCTCTTCCTCATGGCAAGAAAGCATGGCTACAAGGGCTTCTCCCTGGTGTCCATTTCCATGGTCTATGTGTTCTGTGCAGGTGTTCTGGGACCGTGCTACTACAGTTTCCATGAGAATGCTTTCCTTCCCACACTGCTCATGTGGACGCTCTATGCCATGGATCAGAAAAAATATATCCTCTTTTATATTATGTCGGTGCTGGTCTGCATTGTCAAGGAGGATGCACCCCTGTACATTATCTGCATTGCGCTGTTCTTCTTCTTCCATGAAAAGAGCAGAAAGCGTTTCCACGGCATCATTCTGGCAGCACTGTCCGGGGCATACTTTGTTTTCATCATGGACTGGCTGGTAAAGAATGGTGACGGGCAGATGATGACCTCCAGCCGCTTCGGCCATCTGACCATTAACCCTGATGACGGCTTTGGGGGGATTATCAAGAATGTTCTGATGGATCCCGGGTATTTCTTCAGCCTGTTTATTCAGGAGGATACTCTGCTTTTCCTGCTGCAGGTAATGGTGCCCCTTTTGTTTCTGCCCTTTGTGACCAGGGAAATCCATCGGTTCCTGCTGATGATTCCTTTTATTATCATGAATCTGGTTATCGGAGCGGATTATCATTATGCTGCGGACATCGGTTTCCAGTACATTTTCGGACCTGCCTGCCTGCTGATTTACATGCTCATGCTCAACTGTGACGATATGAAGCCGGAGCGCCGGAATACCCTTGTGACGGCAGCGGCGACAGTTGCCTTCGTCACGACCATCAGCCTCCTGTCCGGCAAGATTTCTTACTGGGAAAGCTATACGGCACGGAAGGATTACTATACCTCCATTGAGGAGTGCCTGGACTCCATTCCGGAGGACGGCTCTGTTGCAGTTAACACCTGGATGCTGCCCCATACTGCGGACCGCAAGGAGGTATATACCCTGGACAACAATGATTTCAATCTGGATCCTGCGGATCAGAGTTTCCAAGGCATCCGGGAGATAGAGCGCTATGACTTCTTCGTTCTGCGCAATGCGGACGAGTATACTGCCGATGTTATCCGGGAGCTGGAAGCAGCCGGCTATACCCTCTATAATCAGATTGAGGGGTACATGGTGATTTATGTCAGCCCCCATTATGTATTTGAATAATGCTGCAAGCACCCCCATGTCCTGCGGGATATGGGGGTGCGGCTGTCTGCGGTATCCGCCGGAGCCGAAAATTAAAATGAAATTTGTTTTTTCTTTTCTGGAAAATTTTTTCACAGAAAATACAAAAAACTATTGACATTTTCATAAAAATAAATTACAATTGGTATATTGAGGATGGATTACAACCAAATGCTATCCATTGACATTGAATCACAATCAAAACAGAAAAGAGGGTTCCATGATGAAGAAACAACAAATCGGCAGGAGACTGCTGGCTGGTGTTCTCAGTTTTGCGATGCTTCTGTCCACTTCCGCAGCGACGGTTATCACTGCAGAAACAACGGATACATCATCTGAGACGGAAATCAATTTTGCCAAGGCACTGCAGCTTTCACTCTATTTTTATGATGCCAATAAGTGCGGCCCCGGCATTACGGACGGCAATCTGGAGTGGCGGGGAGACTGTCATGTGGAGGACGCTGCAGTTCCGCTGATTCCCATGGGAGAGGACTATAAGGGCACCAATCTGAGCCAGGAATTCATTGATGCGCACCGGGATATCCTTGATCCGGACGGCGATGGCACCATTGATGTTTCCGGCGGCATGCATGATGCCGGTGACCATGTGAAATTCTGTCTGCCGGGCAGCTATGCAGCTTCCACTCTGGGATGGGGCTACTATGAATTCCGTGATGCCTATGTGGATTCCGGACAGCAGTGGCATGTGGAGGACATTCTCCATTGGTTCAATGATTATTACCTGAAATGCCTGTACTATGATGAAAACGGCGATGTTCTGGCGTTCTGCTACCAGGTGGGTGAAGGAAATATCGACCATAACTACTGGATTGCACCGGAGCTGCAGAATGAGAATCTGCTGGATTTTGCAAGACCTGCCTATTTCGCAACGGAGGAAACCCCGGCATCGGATATGTGCGCAGGCGTTTCGGCTTCTCTGGCAGTTAATTATCTGAACTTCAAGGACACAGAGCCTTCCTATGCGGAGGAATCTCTGAATGCTGCCATCAAGCTGTATGAATTTGCCGTAAAGACCCATTCGGAGGAAGAGGGCTATAAGGTCACCAGCCTTGGTTATGACGGCGGTTTCTATACCTCCAGCTATGACTATGATGAGTTGGCATGGGCTGCGGTCTGGCTCTATGAATGTACCGGTGATTATGATTATATTGAGGACATTATTTCCGTAGACGAAACCGTTACCAACGATATGGGCGCCCATCCCTATGACGGATATCTCAAGCGCATTATTGCCGATACCGGCAACTGCTGGCAGAACATCTGGGTACATTGCTGGGATACTGTCTGGGGCGGTGTTTTTGCAAAGCTGGCACCCATTACCAATACACGGCGTGACTGGTATATTTTCCGGTGGAATCTGGAATACTGGGCAGGCATGGGAGCAGAGCAGGCCGCTGAGGCGGATTTTGATGTCACGGTTACCTCGCACAAATACTTTGGTCCGGATGACACCCTCTGGAATACCACCATTACTGCGGAGGAAATTGCAGATCTGCCGGAGACGGACGGCGCATGGCTTGCCAAGACGCCGGCAGGCTTCTCCATGCTGAACAACTACGGCTCCTGCCGATATGATACGGCTGCCCAGCTGGAGGCACTGGTCTACGCCAAGGAAACAGGGGATTTCACATTTGCTGACTGGGCAGAGGGACAGATGGAGTACATCATGGGGGATAATCCCATGGGGCGTGCCTATATTGTGGGCTATGACCTGGAAAACGGTGCTTCCCATCCCCACCACCGTGCAGCCCACGGCTCTAAAACCCTGAACATGGATGATCCTGTGGATCAGACCCATGTACTCTGGGGTGCGCTGGTAGGCGGTCCGGACGAAACGGATTATCACAGGGATGAAACCAAGGATTATATCTATAACGAGGTAGCAGTGGACTACAATGCAGCCTTTGTAGGAGCCTGTGCCGGTCTGTACAAGTATTACGGCAAGGAGAAGGGGGATGAACCTGTGGAAAACTTCCCGCCCTCCGAGGAAAGCATGAAGGGCGAGATTACGGAATATTATGTGGAGGCTCGGGTAGTGCAGGAAAATACAGCCCGCTCCCAGGTTGAGGTTACCATTTATAATGATTCCTCCCTGCCGCCCCATTATGTGGATGACATCAAATGCCGCTACTTCTTCAATATCAGCGAGCTGCTGGCGGCGGGGCAGAGTATTGATGATGTGATAATCGAAATCTATTACGATGAAGAAAATGCCAACACCAACGGTGAAAGCTTTGCCACCATTTCCGAGCCGGTGCAATGGGACAGCAACGGCACCTACTATGTGGAGATCAGCTGGAAGGGCTGTGAATTCTACGGCACGAGAGTATTCCATTTCGGGCTGATTGCGGATATGGATGCCAACTACCAGACCAACTGGGATCCCAGTGACGACTACAGCCGTGAGGGACTGGAAATCAGTGAGGATACCCTGTATCTGACAGAAAAGATTCCTGCCTATGTGAATGATGAGCTGGTATGGGGCGTGGAGCCGGAAAGCGATCTGAATCTGCTGGGCGATACCAACCAGGATAAGCAGATCAGCCTGCTGGATGTTATTACCCTCCAGAAGTATCTTCTGACGCTGACCACCTTCAACCAGGCACAGTTTACAGCCGGTGATATGAACGAGAATGGCATAGTGAATGTCTTTGACTTAGCTCTGCTGAAGCGTGAGGTTTTCCCGGCAGCATAACGAGAGTAAAGAGCGTTCCTTTTATCAGGAACGCTCTTTTGTCTTGCATCACCCTGCAAAATATGGTATAATAATGGGGAACCTCTAATACTAATCCCAAATCAAACTATTGAAATAGTTTAATTTGAGGCGTGCGCTGGAGCACCCGCCATTTTATGCCGTAAAGCGGCATAAAATCCGTCTCATTCATTCCCATACGCCGCCTGCGGCGGCTATGAAAATCATGAAATTCTTTCATGATTTTCAAATGGGAATAGTATAAAAGAATAAAAGGTGGATTCCGTGGGCCTTTGCTCCATACCCCCACCTCTAACAACAAGTTTTTAGAGGATTAGTATTACATAGGAAGGAGGGTACCCATGAATCGTATTGCACTCAAGCAATTCGCTGTTCGCGCAAGAGCGGAGCTGTTACAGAGCATCGGACAAGAGGATCCCGTACAGGGGGAGGAAACTGCCTACAGCTGGTTCATTCGTTTTGCTGTGCTGCGCTTCATGGAGTGCAATGCACTGCTGCCGGAGGACACGCCAGTGTTCACGGATGAGAACGGTGACTTCCTGCCGGAGGAACAGGAGGCCGGCTTCCGGGAAAGGCTCTCCTCCCTTTGCCGTACTCTGGGAAGTCTGCCTGCTTTCTCGCCGCTGTTTTCCGAACATGCGGATCTGAAGATACTGCATCTTCCCCTCCTTCGGCAGGAGGGCATGCTGGCGCAGCTGCTGGAAATCTCCCGTGAGGACTGGACGGGGCATCCGGAGCTGATTGGCTGGCTCCATCAGTACTATCATACCCGACAGAAGGAAACCGCTTTCTCCCAGCTGCGCCGGAATATCAAAATTGCACCGGAGCTGATCCCGGCAGCAACCCAGACCTTTACCCCGGACTGGATCATCCGGTACATGGCGGAAAATACTCTTGTGACTCTCTGGAATGCCATGCATCCGGGGCGGACGGCGCCCGGTACCTGCCGTTTTTATCTGCCGGAGACAGAACAGCCGGCAGAGGCGGAGGAACGGCTTTCGGTGCTGCACTCCTCCTTGAACGGAAAATCTGTTACAGAACTGACAATCATGGATCCCTGTATGGGAACCGGACATATTCTGGTACATGTTTTCGATCTGCTCATGGGCATGTACCGGGCAGAAGGCTTTGCTCCGGCAGAGGCGGCACGCTCCATTCTCCGGAAGAATCTCTATGGTCTGGATATTGACAGCAGAGCTGCCGGACTTGCCCGGCTGATTCTGGTGTTGAAGGCGTGCCGCTATGATCCTGCTATTCTCCGGGAGCCGGTTCGTCTGCACCTTGCTCATTTTTCCGGGCTTTCTCTGGAAGAAAGGACGTACAGCAGGGAAGAGGAACGCCTTGCGGAAAGCTTTTCCGGCTGTGAGAGCTTTGGTTCTCTCCTCCGGCCTCTGCCGGCACAGCCGGAGGACAGTGTTTCCGGGGATGCGCTGTCCCGAATGCGCTGCCTCAGTGCCATGCTGAACCGGAAGTATGATGCAGTTATTACAAATCCTCCCTATATGGGCAGCAGCAATATGCACCCGGCGCTTGCTGCATTTGTCAGAAAACACTATCCGGATAGTAAGTCGGATCTGTTCGCCGCCTTCATGGAACGCTGCGGAGAGCTGACTGCTCCGGAGGGCTGCTTTGCCATGGTGACCCAGCATGCCTGGATGTTCCTGTCCAGCTATAAGGCACTGCGCGGCCGGATGGAGGCATATACCCTCCGGAACATGGTGCATCTGGGGGCAAGGGCATTTTCTGCCACGGATGTGGGAACCATTGTTCAGGCAACTGCTTTTGTGTGCATGGGCAGCCGGATTCCCAGTTATCGGACTGTCTATCTGCGGCTGACGGACGCAGAGGACAAGGAACGTGCCTTTTTTGAACCCGGCCGCCGGTATGCATGCAGTCTGGAACGGTTCCGGAATATTCCCGGCGCCCCTCTTTGCTATTGGATCAGCGACAGTATTCTGAAGGTCCTGACATTGCCGAAGCTGTCGGAGTATTGCAAAATCTGTCAGGGGATGACCACATCGGACAACAAGCGTTTCCTGCGGTACTGGTTTGAGGTGCCGAAGGAGCAAATTGCCTTTGGCTGCCGGAATGCTGGGGAGGCTATGGCAAGCGGCAAACGCTGGTTTCCGTATAATAAGGGCGGCAAATGCCGGAAGTGGTACGGAAATTACCTTCATGTGGTCAATTATTACCGGAACGGAGAGGAAATGCGCCGCTTCCATGCCGAGCTTAACCGGATACGCTCCGGGGGCAGAATTAAAAATACGGACATGTATTTTCTGCCGGCAGTCACCTGGCAGTTTATTACCGAAGCTTCCCGCTTTAATGTCCGTTGCGTGCCGGAGGGCTTCCTCTTCGATGTATCCGGCTCCTCCCTTTTTGCCAAAGCGGAGGACAGGCTCTATATTATGGGCTTTCTTTCCTCCTGCGTTGCCAGAGCAATTCTGGAGCTGTACAATCCCACCATGAATTTTCAGGTGGAAAACCTCAGCAGCCTGCCGCTGTGTATGGAAGAAACCTGCAAACCGGAGATCAACCGCCTGGTCAGTGAATGCATTGCCATGGCCTGCCGGGATTGGAACCAATCCGAACTGAGCTGGGAATTCCGGCTGCATCCTCTTGCCGCTCTGCGGCAGAAGCACAGTGAGGAATCCGCTGTTCTCCTGGAACAGCTGTTCCGGGAGTGGGAAACCGACTGCCGGAGTGCCGTTGCATCCATGCGGCAAAATGAAGAGACCATCAACCGAATATTCCTGCGGATCTACGGATTGGAGCAGGAATTGTCACCGGAGGTACCGGAAGCCGCCGTTACCCTGCACCGGGCAGATCGGAAAGAGGATCTGCGCAGTCTCATCAGTTTCGGGGTGGGCTGCCTGTTCGGACGTTACCACATGGACGGTTTTTCCTCCGACATTCAGCCCGGTCAGCTGCTGACACCGGAGAAAGCGGCGGCATGCATGGAAAACTGGCTTGGATGGGTATTCGGGGAAGCGGCTCTGGAGGAAAACCTCCGGTTTCTGACCAGCGTGCTGGAGGAGGGGGGAAGTCCCAGGGAAAGGCTCACTGCATATTTTGCAAGAGACTTCTACCAGGATCATCGCCGCATGTATAAGCACCATCCCATTTATTGGCTTGCCTCCAGCGGTACCAGGCGCAGCTTTCGGGGACTGATGTATCTGCATGGCATGGAGGAATCCCCCCTTCCGGTCATTCTGCAGCATGTGGATCGGAAGAACGCCCTGCTCCAGTCCGAACGCCGCTCTCTGACGGAGCGGATGAATGCATCCTCCCAGAAATCAGCGTGCGCTGTTCTGCGTAAAGAGCGTACTGCTGTTGATGCGCAGCTGGAGGAGCTGCTTGCGTACCGCAAACGAGTTCTGGAGCTGCAGAAACAGGGGGCGGTTCTGGATCCACATGCGGGTGTACCGGCGAATCACAGTAAATTCCCCGGAATTTTCGGAGCACTCCGGTGAACAATTGCAGAAAATTTGCAAAAAAACTTGTAATTTGACAAAAGATATGCTAAAATAAGAAATATCCGGTTGTCGGATGGATCAGCGGACTGGGGAACTGCTGAGGAGGCTTTTGCTCTTCCGGCAGCAACAATTCCATTAGGGAATCTTTAAAACTTGCTTTTAAAGATCCTATTATCCAGGAGGTTTCAATTATGGATCAGTTTGCAGAACAGCTTGTCAAAAAACAGAGTACATCCATGGATGAATTAAAGAAAATGTGCATTATAGCCGGAACTGTAATTCTGACAGTGGTTTCTCTCTATCTGGCCTTTACTGTCATCCCTATTGCTGCGGTACTGCCCATTCTGTTCATTTATCTGGGGATTTATTTCTTCAAAATGTGTTCCGTGGAATATGAATATTCCTGTACCAATGGTACGCTGGATATTGATAAGATTCTCGGCCGGAGTAAGCGGGTATCCCTGCTGTCCGTGGAAGTTTCTGCTTTTACCGTATTTGGCAGAGCGGATGAATGTGAAAATGCCGATGGCATCACTACCTTTTCTGCAACTGGACTGTCCCTCATGGAAACGGATGAGGAGCCGGTAACCTATTACGCAGAATTTGAGCACCCCGATCACGGAAAATGCTGTCTGTTCTTTACTCCCGATGAACGGATGCGGGAAACTATAATTCCTTTTCTGCCCAGAAAACTAAGATCATAAACAGGAGTTTAAAAACGCCCTCCATGAGCCAGCATGGAAGGCGTTTTATACTATTCTCATACGCCGCCGCAGGCAGCGTATGAGAATGGACGGATTTTATGCTGTTTTACGGCATAAAATGGCGAGTGCGTTAGCACACGCCCTCTGTCAAACTATTGGGGTAGTTTGATAGAGAATTAGTATTAGGGAACCTCTAAAAACTTGTTTTTAGAGGTGGGGGTGTGGGGCGAAGTCCCACAAAATCCACCTTTTATTCTTTTCCGATTTTAAAAACAGGAGGTTTTTAGAGGTTACCATTAGTATTATATTTGGATACCGGGAATCATAAGCAAACGAAAAGTCCAGCCTTCGCTGGACTTTTTGACAATGTTACAGCTGAATGGTATCAGCCGTTTATTGCAGCTGCACTGAAATTATTCAGCCTGAGGAGCACCTACAGGACAAACACCTGCACATGAACCGCAATCCAGACATGCATCTGCGTCAATCACGTACTTGTCGTCACCAGCGGAAATTGCGTTTACCGGGCACTCAGCCTCACATGCACCGCAGCTGATGCATTCGTCAGTAATTTTATATGCCATTTTTCTAACACCTCCGGTTATGTATTTGAGAATACAGATTGCAATTGTATTCTGCTACCTCTATTCTAACATATTTTCAGAAAAAATCAAGCCCTTTTTTGAAAAAAATATTTCTATTCATAATTTTACATTTTCCGCACGGAAGGGAGGGATAAAAAGAGTACCGAAATTCCGCGGCTTTTGTCATTTTGCATAATTTGTACATAAATTTAACTATACCATATTCAAGAAGTAAATTATCGGATGTGTGCATAGGAATTATGAGAAGGACAGAATTTTTGTGTAATATATTCGAAAAAAGCTTGACAGGAGAGGGGGATTCCTGCTATAATAATAAATGGATTATGCGCTGCGCTGCCTGCGGCGGCTGAAGAAAGTAAGGGCTGTTCTGAGGGGAGTTATTGAACAGTCCGTTGTTTGTGCGCATTGTAATAAACGGCGGCATACAAAACCAGCAGTGCATTTGGTGGTTCAAAATATCGTCTTGTTGTGAGACGGACGAAGAAAGGCGGAGATTTTTTGAGAAGCAAAAAAATGTCCATGCGGCTGATAAGCGCTTTGTTAGCGGCATTTCTTACGACACAGACGTTTCTTACGGCAGCAGTATTCGCTGATCATGAGGAAACGGATGCGGCAGGATCGGCTGATCTGACATTGACTGCAGTCAATGAGGAGGAGCTGACTGCCCTTTATGAGGAGCAGCGGACCTACAGTGATTATTATGATCTGTATGCCGGAGAAGCGCACCCTCAGCAGGAGGTTTTGATTCCCGGCAACAGCTACACCGCTCTGGAATATGAAGAGGATGCGGATGTATCCATCGGCAGCTACGGAACGGCATATGATCAGGAGAATAAGGATGATGTTCTGATCTGGAATGCGGCGGATGGTACTGTTACCTATTCCGTGAGTGTGCCGGAGACCGGGCTGTACTGCATGGAATTCTCCTATCTGCCGATTCCCTCTAATATGGCAAGCATTGAGTTCAGCATTGAAATCGACGGTGAATCTCCTTATGATACAGCCTCCCGTGCGACGCTGAATAAAGTATATGTCAATGACGGCGAAATTCATCTGGATTCCAGGGGCAACCAGGTGCGTCCCTCTCAAAAGCAGATCGGCATGTGGATGACAACGCCCCTGCTGGATGTGGATGGTTTGTTCAATGACCCGCTGTACTTCTATCTGGACGAAGGGGAGCATGAAATTACTTTTGAAATTGTCAAGGGCTATTTCGCACTGGAGTACATCAAGCTCTACAATCCGGATGATCTGAAATCCTACGAGGAATACAAGGAAGGTATCGGCAGCTCTGTAACGGAGGAGAATACACCCTCCACGCTGATTCGCATTGAGGGTGAAAATGCTGTCTATAAAAGTGACTCCACGCTGTATCCGACCACGGATAATTCCAGCTACATGACTTCGCCATCCAGCCCTTCCAAGACGGTGTATAATACCATCGGATCCGGAAACTGGAATCAGGCGCTGCAGACAATTACCTGGATGGTCAGCGCAGAGGATTTGCCCAATGATGGCTGGTACAAGATCGGGATTAAAGCACGCCAGTCAGAAATGCGCGGCTTCTATTCCAACCGCCGCATTTATATTGACGGTGAAGTGCTCTGCGAAGATCTGGATCAGGTGAAGTTCTACTACAGCACGGACTGGCAGGTGGTATCTCCCACCGGAGAAAACGGCGAAGAAATCTATGTGTACCTGGAGGGCGGACAGGATCATTCCATTACCCTGGAGGTCATTCCCGGCGAAATCGGTGACTCCATGCGGCGGCTGGATGCGGCTGTTGCGGACATCAATACATATTACCGTAAAATTCTGATGATTACGGGTCCAAGTCCGGATAAGTATACTGATTATTATGTCCATGAGAGAATTCCGGAGTTGATTGATGAATTTACCCGGCTCTCCGAGGAACTGAAAACGATCCAGAGCAATATTGAAACGATGGCAGGCTCCACCGGCTCTGAAGCAGCTTCCCTGGAGCGTATGTATATCATTCTGGATAAGTGCGTGGAAAAGCCACTGAAAATCCCGGATTACCTGTCCCAGATCAAGGACAATATCACGTCCCTTTCTTCCTGGATGTGCGATTACCGTAATCAGCCCCTGGAAGTGGATTATCTTGAAATTGCTTCTGCCGACCGTTCCTTCAGTTCTGTAAAGGAAAATTTCTTTAAGACTGTGGGCTTCAGCTGGAACCGTTTCTACAGTTCCTTCTTTGAGGATTATACCAATCTGTCCGAGGATAACGGCGGCGAATCCATCAATGTCTGGGTCAGCCTCGGCCGTGATCAGGCAATGGTTGTGAAGGAACTGGTAGAATCCGATTTTAACGAAAACTATGATGCGAACATTTCTGTAAATCTTGTTGTCGGCGGCGTTGTGGAAGCAACCCTTGCCGGAAAGGGCCCGGATGTGGCACTGTTCCTTGGCGGCGAGTTCCCTGTGAATCTGGCGGCAAGAGGCTTGCTGGTGGATATGACCCAGTTCGATGACTATGAAGAGATCACTCAGCGGTTTCAGGAAAATGCAACGGTACCCTACCAGTATGAGGGCGGTGCCTACGGTTTGCCCCTGAGTCAGAGCTGGGCAATGATGTTCTACCGAAAGGATATCCTGTCCGAGCTTGGCTTTACTGCCCCGCCGGAAACCTGGAATGATGTAATTGATATGCTTCCTGCTTTGCAGCGGAACTATATGTATGTTGGTCTGGTGCTGCCCGTTGTATCCGGCACCAATGCAACGATTTCTGCAGCAACGGAATCCGGTCATACTTTTGCAGCATTGATGCTGCAGAATGGTGTAAGCTACTATAATGATGATTTGACACAAACGAATTTTGACAGTATTGAGGCGGTTCAGGCATTTGAACAGTGGACGAATTTCTATACCAAGTATGGATTTGAACAGACATATGACGGTTTCAGCCGATTCCGTACCGGTGAGTACCCCATTGTGATTTCCGATTATTCCTTCTTTAATCAGCTGACAGTCGCTTCTCCGGAAATCAAGGGATTGTGGGATTTCACACTGATTCCCGGAACCGAGCAGGATGACGGCAGTATTTCACATGCAGTGAACTCTACCTCTTCCGGTGCAGTCATTTTCAAGCAATGTAAGGATATCGAGGGTGCATGGGAGTTTGTCAAGTGGTTTACCTCCGCAGAGGTACAAACTGCCTATGGTACGCAGATTGAAGGCCTTCTGGGTCAGTTGGGACGCTATACCACTGCCAATGTGGAAGCACTTCAGCAGCTGTCCTGGTCCAAGGCCGAGATGAATGTGCTGCTGTCAGCAATGGATGAGCTGAAGGAGATTCCGATTATTCCTGCATCCTATGCTGTCACAAGAAATATTATGAATGCGTTCCGTGAGACGGTTAATAATTCCGAGAATCCGAGAGACACTCTGCTCTGGTACAATCGTGATATCAATACGGAGATTACGAGAAAGCGTGAAAATCTGGGCTTGCCCACTGCGGAGGAGCAATCATAATGATTATCGTGAATTTAGAGAAAGTAAGGAGGGTTTCATTTGGATACTGCTGCTATCGGCAAGCACAGCAAGCGTGAAAACAGGCGCTTGATCTGGCTGCAAGTGAAACAGAATAAGGAATGCTATTTCATGATGCTTCCGTTCATGCTGGTATTTCTGGTATTTACCATTATTCCTGTTGTGATGTCCCTGCCCATGGGATTTACGGATTTTGATATGGTACAGCTTCCGAAATTTATCGGACTATCCAACTATACAACACTGTTTCTGAATGACAGTATCTTCATTCAGTCCATCCGTGTTACACTCGTTTTTGCAATTTTTACAGGACCGCTGAGCTATGTGCTCTGCTTCCTGCTGGCATGGCTGATCAATGAGCTGCATCCCAAGCTCAAGACCATTTTCACGCTGATTTTCTATGCGCCGTCCATGGCGAATGTTTATACTGTATGGCAGTTGATTTTCAGCGGCGATTCCTATGGTTATCTGAATTCCGTGCTGCTGAATCTGGGAATTATTTCTTCTCCCATTCAGTGGCTGACGGACAGCAGCTATGTTCTGGGCGTTGTGATTGTGGTACAGCTGTGGATCAGCCTTGGTGCCGGATTCCTGGCGCTGCGTGCCGGATTCCAGAATATTGACCGCTCCCAGTATGAGGCAGGTGCCATTGAGGGCATCAAGAACCGCTGGCAGGAACTGATTTACATTACGATTCCGTCCATGGGACCGCAGCTGATGTTTGCGGCAGTCATGCAGATTGTCAGCTCCTTTACCGCCGGAACTGTGGCACAGAGCCTGGTTGGCTTCCCGAGTACGGACTACAAGGCACATACCATTATGACACACGCCTATGACTACGGCTGGGTTCGTTATGAAATGGGATATGCCTCTGCAATTTGTATGATTCTGTTCATTGCCATGTATGCGGCCAATAAGCTAATTGGTAAGATCCTCAGCAAGTACATGGATTAAGGAGGCTATCGTATGACGGATACAAAAAGACTAAAGGCCTCCAATAAACAGGCCGGTAAAAAAATAGGCGGTACAGTGGGAATCTTTATCTTCCTTCTGATAATTGGCTTATTTATGGCACTGCCTATTTACCTTGCATGTGTCATGTCCATTAAGCCGGTGCATGAGCTGTTTGTGTTCCCGCCGAAGCTCTACGTCATCGACCCAACGCTGGACAATTTCAAGGATATGTTCGCAACCCTCAGTAATATGTGGGTACCCTTCTCCCGTTATGTGTTTAACAGTGTATTTGTAACCGTATGTGTAACTGCGGCACAGTGCATCTTTGCTTCCATGGCAGCATTTGCATTGGCAAAGTGCAGATTCCCCGGCAACAAGTTTTTGAATAACCTGATTGTGGTTTCCCTGCTGTATCAGAGTAATGTTATCTACATTATGCAGTACATAGTAATGGCTAAATTAGGTATGATTAACACATACTGGGCATTGATTCTGCCTTCCGTCGCTTCTCCGATGTGCCTCTTCCTGATGCGGCAGTCCATGAGCACCGTGCCGGATGCAATGATTGAGGCAGCAAAGGTGGACGGTGCCAATATGTTCACTATCTGCTGGAAAATTGTCATGCCCAACCAGAAGCCCGCTTTGATGACCATGATCATCTTTGCTTTCCAGGCGGCCTGGAATATCCAGGGCGGCACACTGGTCTATAAGGAGTCCCTCAAGACTCTGCCCACCGTTGTACAGCAGGCAGCAAGCTCCGGTCTTGCACGTGCCGGTGTGGCAATGGCGGCAGCCGTATTCATGCTGATCCCGCCGATTTTGATTTTCATGCTGGCGCAGAAGAATGTCATTGAAACAATGGCACATTCCGGTATTAAGGACTAAGAAAGGGTGGTATTTGTGCAGCAAAAATGGAAACGAATTGTTGTAACGGCCCTTGCCGGTATGATGTCAGCAGCATTCTGTATGAGTCTGACAAGCTCTGCCGACGAGCATTATGACGTCTATAATTATGACCGCTGGGAGGAAGCCATTCCGTCCCAGGCGGGATACCTTGCCACACGATCTGTCAGCGGTGACGATCTGGGAGTCGGTGATTTTTCCGAGCCAAGTGATCTGTTCCGTGACGCCTATGACCAGTTCTTCATTGTGGATACAAAGAATAACCGGATTGTTGTGACTGACAGCGAGCTGGAAGAGGTCGTAATGATCATGGAGGAGTTCTATTACGAGGATGGGACTGTGACAACACTGAAAAATCCCGAGGGCATCTATGTTGCGCCGGAAACGGATCTCATCTATATTGCAGATTATAATAATTCCCGTGTCCTGGTTTGTGATTATGATGCCAATGTGAAGATGGAGATTACCAAGCCCACTTCGGAAATGTTTTCCCAGGAACTGACCTTCCTGCCCCAGCGCGTGCTGGCGGACAAAGCCGGCAATGTGTATGTGGTGCTTGGCAATATTACCACTGGTGCGGCAATGTTTAACAGCGACGGTGAGTTCCAGGGCTATTATGGTGCCAATACCGTAGAAGCTACCTCAGAAGTCATTGCCAACTACTTCTGGAAACTGCTCTCTACAGAGAAGATGCGCTCCAAGAGCTCAAGAACGGTTCCTACCGGTATTACCAGCTTTGATCTGGATGATGAGGGCTTTATTTATACTTGTACCCAGTCCACATCCCAGAAAACGGATACGGTCAAGAAGCTCAGCCCTGCCGGTGACAATCTGTTCTCCGGACTTTCCACAACATGGGGCGATATTGAATCCATCTATGATACAAACACAAATAAAAACTATCAGTCCATGATCTGCGATATTGAAATTTCCGATGACAAAAACATCAATTGTCTGGATCTTACCTCCGGCAGGATATTCCAGTATGACAAGGATGGTAATCTGCTGTTCATCTTCGGCAGCTCTTCCGACCAGCTGGGCGGTTTTACAGAGGTAACAGCCATTGAATCCATCGACAGACGGATCCTGGTTCTGGATACCAGAAAAAATACCATCACTGTATTTGAAGAAACTGATTTTGGCAGAATTGTGCATGAGGCAACGGATCTGTACAATGCCGGCTACTATGAGCAGGCGCTGGAGCCGTGGTATCAGGTGCTGCAGTATGACGGCAACTACCAGAGAGCGTATCTGGGTGTATCCGCTGCATTGCTGGTAGAGGGCGATTATGAAGGCTCTATGAAGTATGCAAAGCTTGCAGATTCATCCTATTATTATAACAGGGCCTTTGAGGGCTATCGGTCAGAATTTGTCAGTGCACATATTAATGTGATCGTCTTTATTATTGTTGTTCTGATCATTGCATATTTCGGTTTCCGCTTCTGGCGCAGGAAAAAACAGCGTGCTGCCGGTGCGGACAGTAAAAAGGAGGCATGATCGTTATGATGGATTTAACAAACAGACAATGGGTGAAGCATGCTGTCATGCATCCTTTTGAAGGCTATGAGGATATGCGCTGGAAAAAAGCCGGTTCCATAAAGTATGCGATTGTGATTATTCTTCTATGGTTTATAGCATCCATTTTTTACAATCGTCTCTACGGATTCCAGTTTTATACGGAACCGGATAAGATGTTCAATGTCATTCCGTACATTGTGCAGACCATCGTTCTGTTCATCACCTGGGTTGTGGGCAACTGGGCAGTTTGTACACTGCTGGACGGCGAGGGCAGCATGAAGAATATCTTCATCTACAGCGCCTATGCACTGATTCCTTATGTGGTGAGTATTTACCTTGATGTGTTCCTGTCCCATTTTCTGATCCGGGATGAGTACATTTTCATTGAAGCTGTCGGCTATATCGGCTTCGGCTGGAGCTTTATCCTGGTGTTTTCTGCTATTAAGGCAGTACATCAATATACGCTGACAAAGACGGTATTTGCGATTCTTCTGACAATCGCAGCAATGCTGATTATGCTGTTTCTGCTGGTATTGCTTCTCTCCCTGTTCCAGCAGGTATTTGTATTCGTTTATTCCGTATACACAGAAATTGCATATCGACTGAAGGTTTAGGAATGGCGGTGAAAGTATGCAGAAAATGAAAAGAAAACAGATACTGACCTGTCTGCTTGCTGCGGCGCTTGCTCTGCCGCTGAACAGTATGCAGGTAAATTCTGAAGGTGAAGAGGAAGCAGTCACAGATCCTTCCGCAGATGCTTCAGAAAACAGTGCCGGAGAAGATACCATTGTCATTGAAGAAGAACAGGAAGAGTTCGATGTTAGCCCGGAAGAGGTTGCAGCCTACATGACGCCGCTGGGAGAGGTGGACGGCTATGCCGTGTATCTTCGTCCGACGGATTACAAGGATATGATTGAAGCAGAATTTGAGAGCACATCCTCCGGTGAGACATCCGAAGAAGAGGATGAGGACGCAGAAGATGCGGATGATATCATCAAGAAGTTCAAGGATGCAGAAGCGGCAATCATTGATACCAGCACCGGGCAGGTAACGGCGGTTTTTGAAAAGGTTGCAGAGACTGACGAAAGCGTGGTCTATTTCAGTCAGGCGGGCAGGTATTTGCTTCACCTGAATGCAGAACAGACAAAGCCCCAGCAGCTGCGTTACCGTGTATCCACCATAGACAGCCCCTATCTCTTCCTGACCCAGGATAAGAACACCCTGGAGCTGTACAGCACCGATTATAAGGAAGTTCGTGCAGTCATGACGCTGGAGGAGCAGGATACAGCACAGTGTATTTACCGCAGCAGCGACAAATCCTACTGGGCAATGCTCAATGCTGCACAGAATCAGGCGTTGGCATGCGTTAAACAGGCTGCTGAGAATGATAATATGGTGCTGTATGTTGATGAGGACAATGCCATTCTTGCATTGGAAAACAAGAAAAACGGCTATATCTGGTGGTCGTCCCCCCTGGGCGCCAACCGTGATACCCGTGCAACCTCCACGCTTGTCAATGAACTGCAATCTTCTGTTGTGCTGACTTATGGCGACAGAGAAAATTTCAGTATTACAAATCAGCGCTCTGCCAATGCAGCGAGTCTGAAGGTAAGCGAAATTTCTGATGGTGTGGAGATTACCTATACTTTTGATAAGTGTGGAATCAGCATCCCTGTTTGCTACCGGCTGGCAGATGACTATATGGAAGCCAGCGTGGACTGTACGAAAATTCAGGAAACCAAAACCGATGACGGAATTGTGGCGACACAGCTTACCCTGCTGGGAAGCTTCGGCGCAGCAGGTTCTAAGGAGGAAGGCTATTTTGTACTGCCGGACGGCTGCGGTGCGATAATCAATTTCAATAACGGCAAGGAAACCACCAAGAGCTATTCCCAGAAGGTGTACGGCCGTGACATCACGATTGTTCCCACTACAAAGCCAGCCGTGACCGAGGGCGTGCATCTGCCGGTATATGGGATTGTGAAAGAGGACAACGCCTTAGCAGTTGTCATTGATGAGGGTGATGGCAACGCCACTCTCAATGCCAGCGTCAGCGGGCAGTCCCTGAGCAGCTATAATATCTGCAGCTACAATTTCACTCTGCGCGGCTCCGATACCTATTATTTGTCCGGCGATGACGGCAACCTGACCGTTTTTGAAGATGGTGCAATCAAAACCCCCAGCATTAAGCTGCGCTATTATCCGATTGCAGAGGAAGATGCAGATTATGTGGATGTGGCTGAGGTTTACAGAAATTATCTCACAACAGAATGCGGTGTTACGCCAAAGGCGGAAGCCAATGAGACAGAGCTGTATCTGGATCTCTACGGCGGTACCATGAGCACACAGTCCATTCTGGGCATTCCAGTCAACATGAAGACCTCCATGACCAGCTACAGCGAGGCAAAGGAGATTGTCAGCAGCCTGACGGATCTGGGTGTGGATGATATGGTTGTAATCTATAACAACTGGACCAATGAGGGAATTTCCGGGAAGGTGGACAACAAAGCAAAGCCCTCCGGCACCCTGGGCGGCAAGGGAGAGTTCAATGATCTCACAAGCTACCTGGAAGAGCATTACTATGCGTTCTATCCCTCCGTGGATAATCTGACATTCAAGTCCGGCAATGGGTACTATACCTTCCTGGATACTACCATCCGGATTTCCGGTTCCTACTCCAGACAGATTCAGTATACCCTGTCCTATGGGGTACAGGATCCTACTGTGAAGACCCAGTCCCTTCTGTCCCCCGACAACTTCCTTACAATTTACACTGATCTTGCAGCCAACTATACCAAGAAGGGGCTGACCGGTGTTTCTCTGGGACAGCTGACCTCCACGCTTTACGGTGACTATGGAAAGGTTGGCATGTCCAGGCAGGATACTATGACAACACTCCAGAATTCCTATCAGGTGATCAATGATGCGGGAATGTCCATTCTGGCAGATACCTGCGCAGCCTATGCACTGCCCTATGTGAGCCGGATTTCTGATATGCCCCTGCAGTCAAGCGGATTTGATGTGTTTGACGGGGATATACCGTTCTATCAGATTGTGATTCATGGCATTATTCCATACTCCGGTACGGCAATCAATGCAAGTGCGGACAGCACGGGTGCTTATCTGACCACTATTGCAACCGGTGCCAACCCGGCATATGATATGATCTATGCGGATGCAAGTGATCTGAAGGATACCGACCTGGATGAATATTTCTATTCGCATTATGAATACTGGATCAATGACGCAGCTGAGGAATACAAGCTGGCATCCGAAATCCTTTCCGGTGTCAGTGACCAGACCATTGTAGCGTATACCAAGGAGAATACTATCTCCGTAACGGTGTATTCCAACGGTACAACCATTGAAGTGGACTATGATGCGGAAACGATCACAGTTGACGGAACAGTATATTCTGTATCCGATGAGGATACAGCAGCGGAAGGGGAGTGAACAGCAAAATGAAGTTACCATATGAAAAACGAAAAAGTCTTTATGGCTATGCATTTATTGCATTGTGGCTGGTGGGTACGCTGCTGTGGTTTATCTATCCGCTGTTTGAATCCCTGCGGTACTCCTTCATGGAAGTAAAACCTGAAAAGGGCGGCATGCAGGGAACATGGGTGGGACTGGATAATTATATCTATGTCTTTACCGGTGACAAGAACTATACCCAGTATCTTGTCAGTGTGCTGGTAGAAACCCTGTGGAAAACCCCGCTGATTCTGATTTTCTCCCTCTTCATTGCAGTTATTCTGAATCAGAAATTCAAGGGAAGAGCCTTTGCAAGAGCCGTTTTCTTCCTGCCGGTTATTATTGCAACCGGGCCGGTCTACAGTATCATCAATGGTGATATTTCCAAGAGCGGTGCCAGCAGTGCCGGTCAGTTTTCCACCATGTTCTCCACGGATCTGATCGGAGAATTATTCCAGTATATCGGCATCTATGGCATGAGTGACAAAATGCAGACCATGATCGAAACGGTTTCCAACAATATCTTTACGATTGTGTGGAATACCGGTATTCAGATTCTGATCTTTCTTGCAGCACTGCAGAATATTCCGGTATCCGCAAAGGAAGCTGCTCAGATGGAGGGTGCAACAGCCTGGGAGTATTTCTGGAAGATTACGCTTCCCTATGTCAGCCCCATGATTCTTGCCTGCCTGATTTTTACCGTCATTGACTCCTTTACCTCCCCTGATAATAAGGTCATGGGACGTGTGCTGGATATGCAGAGTGACTGGTTCTACGGTTATGCAGCGGCTATGGCCTGGGTTTACTTTATTATTGTGCTTGCTGCTGTGGGTGTTATCACGCTGATTTTAAACCGCTTCATTTACTATGAAGTAGACTAAAGGAGGGAAACGGCTATGGCAAAAAAAGAGGTACAGCCTGCGCAGGCAGGCGAAAAGGTCATCGGCAACGGTCTCTCCAAAAGAGAAATCCGTAAAATTCACATGCGGAATATGAATAAACAGGAGATTGCTTACCTTCGCCGGAAGGAAGCATTGGAAAAGGTATGGCCTATTGTCCGGTTCTTCATTCTGTTCGGCTTGTGCTTTATTATCCTGTATCCGCTCATTTATATGATCAGCTGTGCATTCCGTGCGCAGGAGGATATGAGTGACCCGACAGTAATGTGGATCCCGAGACATCTGACACTGAAAATTATTCAGCAGACGGCCCGTGCTATGGATTTTGGCAATACGCTGAAAAATACACTGCTGCTGAATATCGGCTGTTCCCTGGTACAGGTGGTAACCTGCGCTGTTACCGGTTATGGTTTTGCCCGTTTCAGGTTCAAGGGCAAGAACCTGCTCTTTGGTATTGTAATTATGATGATTCTGGTTCCGAACCAGATTATCGCAATTCCTCAGTATATGGAATTCCGGTATTGCCTGGGACTTCAGCCCCTGATAGAGAAGTGGTTCGGCAGTGCAGCGGGCAAGGCATTCAATCTGATTGATACGCCCTTAACCATGTATCTGCCGGCTCTGACAGCCAACGGCATCCGTGCCGGTCTGATGATTTTCATCTTCCGGCAGTTCTTTAAAGGGCTACCAAAGGAACTGGAAGATGCTGCCTATCTGGATGGCTGCGGTCCGTTCCGTACCTTCCTCCAGGTTATGGTACCCAATGCAGCTTCTTCTTTCCTGACTGTATTCCTGTTCTCCGTGGTATGGTACTGGAATGACTACTATGTAAGCTCTACCTTCTTTACCAATAACTCCACGATTGCACTGATGCTGAAGAATCTCAACGTCCAGCTCTCCCTGGAGCTGTTCAACAGCGCAACAGTACAGGTTTCTCCCCGTGAGCAGATCATCTGGATGGAGGCAGGTTGTCTTCTGGCAGTAACGCCCTTGCTGATCATGTATATCTTCTTGCAGAAGTATTTCACAGAGGGCATCGAACGTTCCGGTCTGGTTGGCTGATCTGTATTAGCAATACTACAAATCCCCATAGCTGCGGCAGAGATTGCAGCTATGGGGATTGTCTGTTACACAGGCTGGAATTTGCTGTGCAAATTATCGCCTCATTATCCTCATACTAATCCCTTTAACTGTGGTAGACAAAAGTCTGCCACAGTTTAGCCGACGAAGTCGGCGTAAGGGATTGAATGAGACGAGATTTGACCGCTTTGCGGTCAAATCTGCGGCTGCTGTAGGCAGCTGCCCTCCAAACTGTAATGTCTATTACAGTTTGGAGGATTAGTATCAATGACGGCTCCGGTGAAAGCCAGTCAGCCATACAGAAGGAAAGCCTGAGAAGAACGAAATCTTCTCAGGCCAATTTTTTTCATCGATAAATTGCAAATTGTAAGTAAGATCAATCAGAATTTGCGCGGAGCCCGCGCTGGTAAGGCTTCTCCCAATACGGCTTTGCGGAAAAGCTCGAAGATGTATTGTCATGAGTCAGAATTTAAACCATAAAAATGGACTGTAAAAATGAGCTGCCTCAAGGCAAATAAAGGCTGAAACAATTAGGCAGATAATTCCTAATAGTTTATTTGCTTTCATGGATGCGATTCCAATACTTATTAGCATAAATGCTATGATAAAGCCTAATATCATTATATCAGCTTGGAAAAATCCTAAAGTATCAATCAATGTGTAAACAGCAAATAAAACCGCAAATACAATGCTGAAAAATGTAAATATCTTTTCCAATTTTGTATGCTTGCTCATAAAATGATCCTCCAATACCGAAAGAAACGCAAAGCCACTTTTGACGCATCATATCAAAAGAGGCTTTGTCATATTTCTATACAGTGTCCACACGAATGCCGGGGGATTATACTGATACTGTTATTCCCCGTACATTGCTATGGAAAAACATTCCGGATTATTTTGTGTAGAATGGCTCAGCATCCTTCAGGGCAGCGACACCCAGCTGGTTAAAGGATGGAACAATTGCCAGTTCCACACCGCGCAGATGGGGCTTGGCAGCTGTTGCCAGCGCATCAAAAATTGCCTTAGCAGAAGCCTGATCCGTTTCCTTAGGAATATCCACAACAAAAAGGAAATTGGGCTTTTCCTTATCTTCACGTTTCATAACACGCAGATAAACGGCATTGATTGCATCCTCCGTTGCTGCATGTTCTCTGACAGCCTCCAGCAGTTCTGTCGGCTCCTCCTTCAGTGTACCAATCTGGATTTTAGTGCCGGGAGCCATTGCCTCTGTGGCATTGACACGGAACAGCGTTTCCGTCGGAATCATAATGTTCTGGCCAAAGGGATTGACCACGGCACCGACAGCATCCGGGTTGGGCTTTCTCTGCATAATCTGGCAGAGATCTCGGTAGGAAATGGCTGCAAGCTGCTGATCCTGATGCTTGTCCCACTTACGGTATTCCTCAATATCCGTAAACAGCGGGAAAAACTTCTTGCCTTCCTTGTTATTGAAAAGCATGAAACGAATCTGGGGCTGTTCCTTCAGCTCAACAGTACCATCCTCGTTTGCCTGTGCAGCCTGTACCTTATTGACATTAGCGGGAACCAGGAACCGTGCAGCCTTGAGAGCACTGACAAAAGCGACCTCTGTTTTTGGGGTACGATTCTGCTTCATTTCATCCATAGCCTTCACCAGAGCGGGATTGGTAATCGGAGCCTGGTTTTTTTTCAGTTCTGCCAAAATATTCACCTCATTCATAGTTTCACAGCAACAAACAGAAAAACTGCCTGATCAAACAAACTGTTATAGACATTATAGCATAAATTTCCCATAAAGTCAACTACATTTTTATAAACTATGTAAAATACCATGTTTCCACATGCCTTTTTCATCATAATTTCTAAAAATAGATGTGGAAATGACTGCCTGATTTTTGTTTTGGCCAAGCAGCGGGGATTATAGTGCGCATATCATATAGGGAAAGGATTCTCAGTAATCTTCACTGAGAATCCTTTAAGAAAAATGATGCTGTAAATGAAAAATCAGGAGCAGAACCAGAAAAACCGGTTTCTCCTGATCACTTTTCATTGTCTGTGCGATGGTCAGCTTATGCACGCTCAACCTTGCCGGAACGAAGGCATCTGGAGCACACATAGATATGACACGGAGAACCCTTTACAATCGCCTTGACACGCTGTACATTGGGTTTCCATGTTCTGTTGGTCAGTCTATGGGAATGAGACACCTTGTTACCGAATGTAACGCCCTTGCCGCAAATTTCACATTTAGCCATTAGGATACACCTCCTTCAACATGTAGAAAAACACCTATGTCACTATTATAACAGATATGACGAAAAAAAGCAAGAGTTTTTTTCATTCTTTTAAAAAAATTTTTACTATGGGATTCTGCAAAATTTACTTGCAAACTTTCGCTGTTTGTAGTATAATAAAAGAGTGCATATTTAATGAAAGTAAGAAGTGCCGGGTCCGGGCTGCCGAAGCCCGTCATGTGTTGTGTTGGAAGGAGTGTTCTGAATTGTTTGGATTAGAAACGGCCGATCTGCTGGAATGTCTGGTTAAGTTGATGATTATTTTTATGATTCTGCCCCTGCATGAATTTGCACATGCCTGGACAGCATATAAGCTCGGTGACTATACAGCCAAATACAAGGGCAGACTTACGTTGTCCCCCTTGGCTCATGTGGATATTATCGGCGCACTTCTGCTGTTTTTCTGCGGTTTTGGGTGGGCCAAGCCGGTTCCGGTAAATCCGCTCCATTTTAAGAAGCCTCGTTACGGAATGATGCTGACCTCCCTTGCAGGACCGCTTTCTAATCTGGCAGCGGCACTGGTGGGCACCATTGTTCTTCAGGTGATGAGCGGTTGTATTACTGTGATGACACAGACAATCTGGTATATCGGCATCATGCTCAATTGTTTTGTCGCAATCAATGTGAATCTTGCCCTCTTTAATCTGATTCCCGTTCCCCCCTTGGACGGCTCTGCAATTCTGAACTACTTTCTGCCCAGAAAAGCGGAGCGCTGGATTATGCAGAATCAGACAACCTTCTATGTGATTGTTCTTGTGCTGATGGTGACGGGAATTCTTTCCAAGCCATTGACATGGCTCAGCGGTCAGATTTGTGAAGGCATGGCATGGATTACCAGCTGGATTCCTATGCTGATGAGGTAGGGGAATGAATGCAATTCAATTTAAGCTGGATGTATTTGAGGGACCACTGGATCTGCTGCTCCATCTGATTGCCAAGCATAAACTGAATATCAATGATATTGAGATAACAAAGCTTCTGGAGCAGTACCTTCTTTATATGGAGGAGGCGAGGCAGCAGGATCTGGAGCTTGCCGGTGAATTTCTGGAAATGGCAGCAAGGCTTGTTTATATTAAAAGCGCATCCCTTCTTCCGAAACCGGAGGAGGCGGAACGTGTGAAGCAGGAGCTGCAGGGTGTACTGATTGAATATGCTCTTTGTCAGGCAGCTGCCCGCCGGCTGCAGGAGCAGTTCCGGGCGGATGATATTTTTGTCCGCAAGCCAATGAAGCTCCCCAGAAAGCAGACCTATGAATTACAGCATCCTCCGGAAAAGCTGGCAGAAGTTGCTGCCCAGCTGGGAAAGGCAAGGATGAACGGACAGCTGCTGACCGAAAAAATTACGGATACAGTGACCCAGACAAAGGTGGTTTCGGTAATTTCCAAAGTGGTGTTTGTGCTGCGGCGTCTTTATGCGGGCAAGGAAGTTTCTGTAGATTCTTTGTATGAAGGAATCACAGATCGTTCGGCGAGAGTGGCCACCTTCCTTGCAGTGCTGGAGCTGACCCGATTCGGAAGGATTGCGCTGAATGAAGATAATACCATGCTGCGTATGTGCGAAAAGAAGGACGGTTAAGGATGGAAGAGGAGAGGATGCTTGCGGCGGCGGAAGCGATTCTGTTTGCCGCAGGAGAGCCGATAGAAACGGAGCGGATTGCCCTGACGCTGAATGTGATTGAACGGGATATTTCTCTGATGATGGACAAGCTGGAGCAGCGTTACCGGGAAACCGGCAGCGCACTCCATGTGCTGCATCTGGGAGACGCCTGGCAGCTGGGTACCTGCGAAGAGTTTGCACCCGTGGTCCGGACTGCGCTGGAAACGAAACGTATGCAGCCTCTGTCCAATGCTGCAATGGAGGCGCTGACCATTGTTGCCTATAACCAGCCGGTAAGCAAGGGCTTTGTGGAACGTGTCCGGGGAATTGACAGCTCGTCCGTTGTGAATTCTCTGGTGGACAAGGGACTTCTGGAGGAAGCAGGCCGGATTGATGTGCCGGGACGCCCTATCGCCTATCGGACAACACCGTTGTTTCTCCGTACCTTCGGGCTTTTCTCCCTGGATGATCTCCCGGAGCCAAAACACGGTGAGACGGGAGAAACATTTGCCGGCGAACTTACGGATATGACGGAGGAACTGCCGGAGTAAACTGAGTGGAGCAGAAGGTGAGGTGACGGTATGCGGATTGTTTTGATCATTTTTCTGGTATTACTGCTGATTGTGGGAATCCTATGTATGGTATCCGTTTCCCTGTCACTGAAATGGTGGAACGGCAGTCTGAAATGGAATGTCCGTGTCTGCGGTATCCGTCTGCTGCCGCGAAAGAAAAGGAAGATCAATCGGAATAAGAAAAAAGAGAAAGCTCCGGTCAATCCGGAACCAGGAGATAAAGAGGCAAAGACTTCTGCCGCAAAGGAGGCTTCTTCCGGAAATGAACCGCCGGAGGAGGAGCACGGAGATTTCTTTATGGACAGGCTCTGGAAGCTTCTGCAGAAAATTGCCGGATACGGTGATATTGCCGGTAGCGTTCTGTTCTCAATGCCGAAGCCGCTGCGTACCATGGGAAAATCCTTCACGTTAAGCCATATCCGGACGGATATTGTGATTGCAGATGAGGATGCAAGTGAATGCGCACTGCGCTATGCCGGACTCCAGTCGCTGGTACAGATTGTTCTGTCCAAGGCGGGACAGGTGATCAATGTGGGACGCAGGAATGTGAAAATCGGGTATGATTTCACAGCGGATGAAAGTATCTGGAATGTAGATTTCCGGCTGAAATTCCGTCTTGGCCCGGCAATTGCCGCCGGTATCTATTTCCTGATTCATTTTTTCCGTGATGTGAGAAAGGCGAAAAAGGCAGTGATCAGCAAAAAAATATAAATGACAGCCCCATCCGGCTGTTTGCTAAATTTCAAGCGGCATCGCCGCAGAAGGAGAATACAATGAGTGAACATGCAATCAATGGTTTTATGGGCATCAGTATGGAAAAAATCCGCAGTATGGTGGATTCCAACACCATGATCGGTGATCCGATTGTCTGCGGCGATGGGACGACGGTCATTCCTGTCTCCAAGGTTGCCCTCGGTTTTGCATCCGGAGGCTCCGATCTGCCCACCCGTACTGCTAAGGAGTATTTTGCAGGCGGTGCCGGTGCCGGCATCAGTGTAAAACCACTGGGATTTCTGTCCGTGAAGGACGGGGAAGTCAAGTTCATTGCCATTCCCTGCAAGGGCGACAAGAGCAGTGCAATTGTGGATATGATTCCCGGTCTGGTGGAAAAGATTTCTGCTATGCTTCCCAAGAAGGATAAGAAGAAAACGGAGGATGACAAGTCCGCAGATGACAAGTCCGCTGCCGAGGAAACCTCTGCTTTCTAAGACTAAAACCGGTTGTTCTCTCATAGAATGGTATGGTAAATACGATTCAGGGAGGACGAAGTATGAAACGGATGGTAAGTGTTATTCTGGCGGTTTGCTGCATTGTAACCGGCTTCCCATCGCTGCACAGTGCGGCAGCGGAGGAGGTTTCTGCCAAGGCCTGTGTGCTGATTGAAGCGGCAACGGGGGAGATTCTCTACGAAAAGAATGCGTTTGAAAAGCTTCCTATGGCAAGTACAACGAAGATTATGACCACCCTGCTGACCATTGAAAGCGGAGATCTGGACACGGAATTTGTGGTGGACAGCGGCGCAATTCATGTGGAGGGCTCCTCCATGGGGCTGCAGGAAAATGATATCGTCACCAAGCGTGCCCTTTGCTATGGCATGCTGCTGCCCTCCGGCAACGATGCTGCCAATGCAGCAGCAGTTGCAGTGGCAGGGAGCATTTCTGCGTTCGCAGAATTGATGAATGCCCGTGCCGAGGAAATCGGCATGACCCGTACCTGCTTTATTACCCCGTCGGGACTTCATGCAGAGGGACATGGTTCTTCGGCTTATGATATGGCGCTGCTGGCGAGAACGGCACTGCAGAATGCAACCTTCCGGGAAATCTGCTGCCGCCAGTCCGCTTTAGTAACCTTCGGCAATCCTCCCTATGAGCGCACACTGTATAATTCCAATAAGCTCCTTGACATGTGCGAAGGTGTCATCGGTGTCAAAACGGGCTTTACCGATGAGGCGGGGCGCTGCCTGGTATCCGCCTGCGAACGTGATGGTGTGACGCTGATCTGTGTGACGCTGAATGCGCCGGATGACTGGGAGGATCATAAAAAACTGTATGACTACGGTTTTTCCTGCGTCACCCAGCAGCAGCTGGAAAGTCCCGGAACCCTGTACCAGGATGTTGTCGGCGGTGCAGCGGACTGTATTGCACTGGAACCATCGGAAACTGTGACAATCGGCGCACAGGAGGGATCCGGGGGAAAAATTTCCTGTCGCGTGCTCAAGGCTCCCTTTGCTTATGCGCCCATTGCGGCAGGCGATACCCTTGGAACCCTGGAATATTATTATGAAGATACCCTGATTGCTGCAGTGCCGCTGTGCGCAGCGGAGGACGTTGCAGCAGAAGCAATCAAAGCGCCTTCCCGGAACCCATTTGTACGGTTCTGGAACTGGCTGAAAGAATGTTGGTAACCTCTAAAAACCCCTGTTTTTCAATCCCCTCTGCCCCTTTGGGGCATCTCCCCAACCCCCTGCTTCAAAAAACAAGTTTTTAGAGATTCCCTGTTGGATGTAATTTAAGGAGGATGCTGTGGCAAATATCAGAATACAAAAAATACTGGCGGATGCCGGATACTGCTCCCGCCGCAAAGCGGAGGCGCTCATCAGCGCCGGCAAGGTACAGCGCAATGGCAGAACAGTCAAGCTTGGTGACAAGGCTTCCCCAAAGGATCTGATTACTGTGGACGGACAGCGCATTGCTGCTCCCAAGAAGAAAAATCTGCGTTATATTATGCTGAATAAGCCCCGCGGCTATGTTACCACAGTGTCCGATGAGCTGGACAGACGCTGTGTGATGGATCTGCTGGAGGGGGTGGAGGAGCGTGTATATCCCATCGGCAGGCTTGACCGGAATTCCGAGGGACTGCTGCTTTTTACCAATGACGGCAATTTTGCCAACGGCATCATGCACCCCAGCCGCCATGTGACCAAAACCTATCGTGTCACTGTGCGCTCCTCCGTAACGGATGACCAACTGGTGCATCTGGCGGACGGTGTGCTGCTGGATGGCAAAAAGACTCTTCCTGCTACCGTTGTGGTTCTGTCGAATGAACCGGGGCGTGTCGTGATGCAGATCACTATCAAGGAGGGCAGAAACCGCCAGATCCGGAGAATGTGCGAGGCAGTGGGGCTTGAGGTTGCACGGCTGCGCCGCACATCCATTGGCCCCATTAAGCTTGGCATGCTGAAGCCGGGAACCTACCGGGATCTGACAGCGGAGGAGCTGCGTGCCATCCGGAATGCCATCGGAAAGGAGTAAGGCCATGCTGGAGATTGTGGAGCAGAAGAATATGACATCATACCGGGAGCTTCTGGAGCAGATTGCTGCCCCGGCAGAAACCCGGCTGTATCTGACGGAAGCCCTGGATAAGGGCGAAGTACTGGGTTATATTGTTTATGCCTACGAACCGGAGCAGGTTGCTGTATATGCGGTGAATGACGGCGGTGATATGTGCCTGTGTGATGGCCTGGTGCGTTCCGTACTGTTCAAGGCGGAGTTAAGGGGATTGGAACGGGCGGTATACCCTCTTACAGATGAGGCAATGCTGCAGCGAATCCGCTCTTTGCATCTTGCACAAAACGACGGAAATGTTTTGGAAAATATTCATGAAATTATGGAAAGTTGCAAAAAATGCAAAGAAAGCCGCTGAAACACTTGAAAAAATGAGAAAAAAATAGTATTATTTAAGTGTATAGTCTATGTTTAGGAAGGATCGATAATATGCAAATGGACAAAAACCAGAATAGTCCTGCAAGACAGCGCCTGAGTGCACTGTTTGATGAGGGCGCATATACGGAGATTGGCTCCTATGTGATGGAAAAAACAGCGCCGGCCGGTGTTGTGACAGGGTACGGCTATGTCAACGGCAATCCAGTCTATGCCTTTGCACAGGATCAGAGTGCGGAGAATGGTGCTGTCGGTGCTGCCCAGGCGGACAAGCTTGCCAGATTGTTCGGTCTTGCAGCGAAGACCGGTGCGCCGGTAGTAGGAATCTATGATTCCAACGGTGCGTTCATGGACGGCACAGCAGAATCCCTGAATGCCTACAGCCGCATGATGGCCAGTGCTGCAGAATTGTCCGGCGTGGTGCCGCAGATTGCGGTGGTGGCTGGAACCTGTGCTGGCTGTGCTGCAATGATGGCTTGCTCTGCTGATTTTGTTGTCATGGCAGAGGATGCAGAGCTGTTCCTGACACCGTCCTTTGAAAAGGGAGCTGGTACTGCTGAGGCAGCGGCTGCCAACGGTGTTGCGGCAGCCATTGCAGCAGATGACAAGGCAGCCATTGAAAAGGCAAGGGAGCTGATCAATGTACTGCCCGTAAATAATATGGCATGTGCCCCCTGTATGGAATACAATGCGCCCGCCGCAGCAGCCGGCAGCGATCTCCAGTCCCTGGTGAATGGGATTGCGGACAGTGACAGCGTAATAGAGCTTTATGCGGATTATGCAGGCGCAGCATATACGGCATTGGCAACCATTGCCGGTTCTACAGTGGGAATTGCAGCAACCAATAAGACCGATGATAAGCTTACAGAGGATGACTGTGCAAAGCTGGCAAGATTTGTACGTACCTGCGATGCGTTCTCCATTCCGGTGATTACACTGGTGGATACGCTGGGCTTTGACGGCAATGCGGATACCGAAATCAGCGGTGCTGTTAAGGCGCTTACAAGACTGGCTGGCAGTTATGTGGAAGCAACAACTGCAAAGATTTCCGTTATTACCGGCAAGGCTGTAGGTCCTGTATTTGTGGCATTGGCTGGCAAGAGCAGCAATATCGATATTACATATGCCCTGGAGAAGGCTTATATCGCACCGCTGGCTCCGGAGGCAGCGGTGGAGTTCCTGTGGCATGAGAAGCTCAGCGGCGCAGAAAACCTGGCAGCAAAGCGCACAGAGCTTGCGAAGGAATACACGGATACACTTGCTTCTGCAATGTCCGCTGCACAGCAGGGCTGTGTGGATGAAATTGTCCAGGCGGCGGATCTGCGGGCAGTACTCAGCAGTGCGCTGGCAATGCTGGAGGGCAAGCGCGTGACAACCCTGCCCAAGAAGCATAATAATTTCCCGTTCTAATCGGTTTCCGATTGTGTCATAGACGGGCTTTCAGTTAGCAGTAAAATAATTTTGAATGGTGGTATAGAATATGAAAAGATTTAGTGTAACTGTAAACGGCAAGGCATACGATGTTGCAGTGGAAGAACTGGCAGAGGGTGCAGCTCCTGCAGCAGCGCCTGCTCCTGCAGCGGCACCGGCAGCAGCACCTGCTCCTGCACCGGCAGCAGCACCTGCACCGGCAGCAGCAGCCGGCGCAGGCGAGAAGGTAACGGCTCCCATGCCCGGCACCATCCTGGATGTGAAGGTATCCAACGGTGAGTCCGTCACCAAGGGTCAGTGCATTATGATCCTGGAAGCAATGAAGATGGAGAATGATATCGTTGCTCCTTGTGATGGTACAATTTCCAGCATTCTTGTACAGAAGGGAAACACCATCAATGCCGGTGATGTGCTGGCAACAGTGGGTTAACATCAGAACCGGAAATCTCGGAGAAAGGAAGATTTTACCAGATCGTAAAATCAGGTGAATCATTATGGCAAAAATTAAAATTACTGAAACCGTTCTGCGTGATGCCCATCAGTCCCTGCTGGCGACACGTATGAGAATGGATGAGATGCTTCCGATTCTGCCTAAGATGGACAAGGTGGGCTATCATTCCATCGAATGCTGGGGCGGCGCAACCTTTGATGCCTGCCTTCGTTTCCTGAATGAAGACCCCTGGGAGCGTCTGCGTACGCTGAGGAAGAATCTGCCCAACACCAAACTGCAGATGCTCTTCCGCGGTCAGAATATGCTTGGCTATCGTCACTATGCTGATGATGTACTGGAATATTTTGTCCAGAAGTCCGTTGCAAACGGCATTGACATCATCCGTATTTTCGATGCACTGAATGATATCCGTAACCTGGAGACAGCCATCAAGGCTGCCAAGAAGGAAGGCGCACATACACAGGTCGCAATTTCCTACACACTGGGTGAGGTATTTACTACTGAGTATTATGTCAACTATGCAAAGCAGATTGAGTCTGCCGGTGCGGATTCTATCTGCATCAAGGATATGGCGGCACTGCTGACGCCTTATGAAACGGAGAAATTGGTGAAGGCACTGAAGGCTGCTGTGAAGGTTCCGATTCAGCTGCATACGCACTACACCTCCGGTTTGGCATCCATGTGCCTGCTCAAGGGCATTGAGGCAGGTGTGGATGTGATTGATACTGCCATGTCTCCTCTGGCACTGGGTACTTCCCATGCGCCCACGGAATCCATGGTTGCTGCACTTCAGGGGACTGAGTATGATACCGGTCTCGACCTAGTGCTGCTGACAGAAATCCGTGACTACTTTATGGATCTGCGCAAGAAATATATTGACGAAGGCCTGCTGGATCCCAAGATGCTGGCAGTTGACGCAAATGCACTGATCTATCAGGTGCCCGGCGGTATGCTTTCCAATCTTCTGTCCCAGCTCAAGCAGGCTGGCAAGGAGGATCAGCTTAATGAAGTGCTGATGGAGGTTCCGAGAGTGCGCAAGGATGCCGGTTATCCGCCTCTGGTAACGCCCTCCTCCCAGATTGTCGGCACACAGGCTGTGTTCAATGTGATTATGGGTGAGCGCTACAAGATGGTGACCAAGGAATTCAAGGGAATTGTTCGCGGTGAATACGGTCAGACGCCTGTCCCGATTGATCCGGAATTCCGCAAGAAGATTATTGGCGATGAAGAGCCGATTGACTGCCGTCCGGCAGACCTGCTGGAGCCGGAGCTTGATAAGCTGCGCAAGGAGTGTGCAGAGTGGACGGAACAGGAAGAAGATGTTCTGAGCTATGCTCAGTTCGGTCAGGTTGCTGTGAAGTTCTTTGAGGCACGCCGCAATGCAAAATTCGGCCTTGACGGCAAGCATGGTGATGCTGCAAAGCAGGTACATCCCGTTTAATTGCCTGAAAACGACAGGATAGAATGGACCGGTGGTTTGCCGGTCCATTTTGTAGCCATATATCTGCGGTGTTAACCCAATCCCTTTCACCCCGGCAGCCAACCATATGCCGGAGTTTCGCTGACACAGCCCCTAAAGAATTCGTAGTAAACTGATGGAGGTGGCAGGATGCCAATTCGAATTCCTGAAAATCTGCCGGCGTACCAGATGCTGGAACAGGAAAATATATTCGTGATGCCAAAGACAAGGGCGGAGCATCAGGATATCCGTCCGCTTCGGGTGCTGATTCTGAATCTGATGCCGAAGAAAATTGAAACAGAGTGCCAGCTTATGCGCCTGCTCAGCAATACTGCACTCCAGGTGGATGTGGATCTTCTGCAGGTGTCACATGTTTCCAAGAACACCTGTAAATCCCATTTAAGTACGTTTTATAAGACCTTCCCGGAGATCCGTGATGCCTTCTATGACGGCATGATTATTACCGGTGCCCCAGTGGAACAGCTGGAATTTGAGCACGTGGATTACTGGCAGGAGCTTTGTGAAATCATGGAATGGACAAAGAGCCATGTCTATTCTACCATGCACATCTGCTGGGCGGCGCAGGCAGGGCTGTATTACCATTTCGGCGTGCCGAAGTACCCTCTGGAGAAAAAACTCTTCGGCGTATTCCCGCACAAGGCGGAGGTGGAAAATGCCCCTCTTCTGCGAGGCTTCGATGATGTCTTTCCGGTACCCCATTCCCGTCATTCTGAAGTGCGCCGCGCGGACATTGAGCAGCATCCGGAACTGGAGATTCTGTCCTATTCCCCTTTGGCGGGGGTATATATAGTTGCCAATAAAAATGGCAGGCAGTATTTTTTAACCGGACATAATGAGTATGTCCGTGATACACTGAAGGAGGAGTACTTCCGGGATCTGGAGAAGGGGCTTGCGATCTCCATTCCCTTTTCCTATTTTCCTGGTGATAATCCTAACTGTACCCCCACCTTTTCCTGGCGCTGCCATGCCAATCTGATGTATTCCAACTGGTTAAATTACTGTGTGTATCAGCAGACCCCCTTCCATCTGGAGGAGCTTTTGCAGATGCAGTGACTCATAGTACAGCCCCGTTCCGATAAAAGAACGGGGCTGTTTGTCTGTATTATGCATCCATTCTTTTGCGGCTGTTACGTGAGAGCAGCCATGCTGACAGCAGAGACACCAGGGGAACTGTAAGGACAACCCCCATGCTTGATGCAATCCCCTGAATCATTTCAATGGCGATATCATTCATGTTGAAAATGCGCCTTGCCGGATAATCATAACAATAAATATAAATCAGGGTATTGAGGGAGCCTCCTGTAAACGCCAGAATAAGCGTGTTCGACATAGTTCCCATCATATCCCTGCCCACATTGATGCCGGAACGGAACAGCTGTTTCATATCACGCTCGGGGGAGTTGATGCTGATCTCGTTGACAGCGGATGAAACGGACATGGCAACATCCATTACTGCACCAAGGGAGGAGATAATTATCCCTGCAAACATCAGCTCTCCGATTTGCATGTTTGTTCTTTCACCGATGTAAATCAGATTTTCAATATCCGAAACATTGTACCCGGAGATGTGGCTCAGTTTGCCGGCGAGAAAGGCAATCATGCCGGAAATGACAATTCCTGCAACTGTACCGGATATTGCACAGAATGATTTGACCGAGATTCCGGCAATCATATAGATTGTGACGACTGTGATAAGAACCGCAATCAGGACTGCGGAAAGACAGGGGGATATTCCCTTGTAAATCATCGGAAGGAACAGATAGATGATACAAAGAAATGTGAAGATAAGCCCGAAAACCGATGCAAGCCCTTTTTTGCCCCCTATGATCCAGATGGAAAGCAGAAAGACAAGAACCAGTCCCAGCAGCGCTGGTGAGCGGTAATAGCTGAATACCGAGGCTGTAATTTCGCCGTTGGATTCGTTGATGACTGCAGTTACCGTCATTCCGACCTCACAGTCCGCACCGTAAAGGTAACCGGATGCACTTGTTCCGATTGTTTCGGTGCCCTTGAATGAGCCGCTGAGGAGTTTCATTTTTACTACCTGGTAGCCTGTCCGCACTCCGCTTTCCTGTAGATTATCCTCGATGATTTCTGTGATCACTGCTTTTTCAAAGGTTTTATTTTCGGAGGAAATCAGCTCCGTTTTGTCAATCTGATGAAATCGGTACAAAAAAATCAGGAAGATGCTGCATCCTAAAAGGATGCAGCACCTCCCGATAAAGCCCGATGACAGATGGGGTGTTTTCTGTAACATGCAGACCTCCGTAATCGTTACTTTCTCTTTTTATACACGCCGAATGCGGTGAGAAGTGCTGCTCCGCAGGCAAGAAAAGCGGCTGAAACATCCTTTGCACCTGTTTCCGGGGAGGAGGTGTTGCTTGTAGGCGCTGTATCACTGGAAGAAGTGGTGTCTGCCGCTTCTGTCACTTCCGCTGCTTCTGTCGGTTCCTCCTTGGAAGAATCCTCCGTTCCGAGAGAAGCATCCTTTACAATGGTAAATTCAGTATCAATTTTCTCAAGCGTGTCCGTTCTGTAGGTGTTGATGGTAAATGTGGTGTCAGTAATGTCAATGACCGAATAGGTTGGAACATCTTCCTGCCATCTTGCGGCAACGTAGGACTGCATTCTTGAAGAAAGGTCATAGTACTTGCTGCCGGAGGAGGAGCTTCCGGTAAGGTAAAGAATACCGTCGGGATTTACAGCAATTTCGGAATCTGTATCCTCGATGGCGGCTGCATCTCCTACCGCATCAAGATAGGCAAGGTATGCCTGCTCCTTTTCGTCAGTAGTGTCGTCCTGAATCATCTGGTATGCGGTATAGACAGGTCCTGTGATTTCCTCGTCCGTATCAACGTCATAGTCAAACATTTCTTCAAATTCTTCTTCTGTATAGGCATAGGTACTCTCGCCGCCTTCAAGAAGATAGCTTCTGGAGTAAGCGTGATCATGCCCGGTGAAGACAACGTCAATATCGTACTCCTCGAAGTAGGGAACCAGCTCATACCTCAGATTTGTAATATCCGGCTCATTGGAATGCTCGGCAGAACCGTAAATATCCTGGTGAAGTGTTACAAATCTCCATGTTGCGTCCGGATTTGCAGCAATTGCTTCTTCTATAAACTGCTTGTGCTCCGCAGTGTTGGTGTCCTGAGTATTCAGCATAATAAACAACGCATTGCCATAGGTAAACCAGTAATCGCCGCCTACAATTCCGTTGGAACCAAGCTCGCTGTTATTCGGTGTATTGAAGTGATAGGAATAGTTTGCAATTGAGGCATCGTGGTTGCCCACCGTGGGCGCAAGGGGAACTGAACGAAGCAGGGGGGAACTGAGAAATCCGGAATACTCAATCTCAGAGAAGGTATAATCGGCATCCACCAGCGGCGCATCCTTCTGCTGTGACTGAATCTGGTCGCCTGCCGAAAGAATAAATCTTGCATCGGAGGAGGTTTCAAGTGCCTTGCTCAGCGTGTAATCCCAGTTGAAAGCATCGCTTCTTACGGCATCGGACTGAATGCTGTAGAATTGCGCAAGGGCCTCCTCCGAATCCACCTTACTGCCCTTCATACTGCTGGAGGAGCCGATCTGCGGGTCACCGACAAAGATAAAACTGAAGCCGTCTTCCGTGTCCTGAACATTGAAGCTGTATATCTCACCATCCCCGGCTCTGTAGTAATAGGTTCCGGCAGTCAGTCCGGTAACCGTTGTGCGGCAGGCATAATACTGCAGATCGCCTTTCTTGATGCTTTCATACGCAGTCCCTGTAATTGTCTCCGAGTACAGGGGATCGCTCATATCCTCATTCCGGCTTACTTCAAATGTTGTATTCTCCGTTTCCGAATACCATGCAAAATTCATTTCACTCTCGTTGCTTCCGGGATTGACGGAAATGTAGCCCCAGTCTTCCTTGACTGTATCCCAGTTTGTTTTCCAGCTTTCCCAGCTTTCCGAAGCATTGTTGAGCGCTGCAAAGCTTTCCGCATCCGTTGCACCGTCATCGGGAATGACGGCACTGGCGGTCATGGCTGTGTTGGCTGCCAATGCAGCGGTAACTGCAAATGCCATAGCTTTCCGATAATACTTTTTTTCCATCTTTATTCTCCTTATTCATTTTTTGGGCTTTTTGATTGTCCTTTATCATTATACAGAAATTGATTGTTTGATTCCAGCCTGGTTCAGTTAAGGTTACGTTAAAAGTGAGGGATGAGGATATTCACAAACAGCACAAACGGATACAATATTTTTTTACTGGCTGGATGCTTCTTCGTTAGGATTGTTCAGAGCTTTTGCAAAAAAGTCCTCCGTAGTATAGCTGCTGCTGCGGTTATAACGATCCAGTCCGAACAGGCAGTCGGAATCCCTGGTAATATAATTGGGCCGTTCATAGCAGGTAAAGCTGCATATAAATCCCAGTTCTTTCAGCACCGGTATACTTTCCCTGCAGATATATCCATAGGGATAGGCAAAAGCAACGGGGGATATTCCGGTATGCTCCCGCATTTCAGTCTGCAGCAGTGCAAGATCCTCTGTCAGCATGGAACAATAGTGTTCCGGATCTTCTCCATACATAATGGAACAGCCAGCCCGGTTCTGGTTGCTGTGCAGATTATAAGTATGACTGCCGATTTCTACCCGACCGGAATCCAGCAATTTCTGGATATCTTCCCAGGTCAGGTAGGAATAGGCATCCACATGGGGATCTGCCGCAGCGGTAACATCAGTGTAGTATCCCACAACGGAAATGACAGCGCACATATCATATTCTTCCAGAAGGGGCAGCGCCAGGGAAAGGTTATTGTAGAATCCATCATCGAACGTGAGCATAACCGGATGTTCCGGCAGCGTGCCGATTCCGTTTGTATAATCGAACAGCTGCTGAACGCTGACTGTCTCGCAGCCTGCTGTCTTTAAGTACTGCAAATCCTGTTCAAAGGCTGCTGCCGTAACCTGATAGTCACTTGCTGCTTCGTGGGTAATACTGTGGTACATGATGACCGGCAGGAAAACACCTTCCTGATGTCTGTTCTCAGAGAAGACTGCCTTTGCCAGCACCATGCACAGACAGCAGATCAGAATACCAATCAGATCCAGCAGAAGAAGCGTTAACAGTTTCTTTGGATGATAACAGCGATACATAGCAATCCCTCCCGCCCTTGAGTATATGCGCCTACCCGGACACGGTTGCCTGTCCCTATGCAGGAATAACAATTTTTCTTCCTGCATAGAATGGTGTTACACGGCAATACTGAGAGGTGAGAATATGCGTCAAGGTCGGAAGCGTATGGTTCGGAGCATGATGATACTCGTTGCACTGTTTCTGTTGATTCCTGTGGGAACAGCGGTACTGGTGCAATTGGTGCCGGCACTGTCCACAGCGGCATTTCCCTGGCAGGGATGGGACGAGCCGGTGGAATACCTTCCTACAGAAGCCGCTGGTTCCTATGCAGAGCAGCCGCCAGCCCTGTATGTTTCCCATGGCTACGGTGCTGTGGAGGAAACGAATCCTGCAGAGGAATTGCAGACGGAAACTGTGGATCCTGGTCCCAAGCCCTACCCGGAAACCTGGGATTTGTCCGGCGGCACTGTACAGCAGATGACCTATGTTGCCTATCGGAGCAGCCAGTATATCAATCTGAAAAAAGCCGGTCAGGTGCTGAATAAAACCTCCGTATCCAATGATAAGCTGTATGCGGAAAGCCTGCTGCTGCCTGAATTCTCTATTGAAACCAACGGTGATCCGCAGGTGCTGATCATGCACACCCATACAACAGAAACCTATGAACCCTATGAACGTGACAGCTATGATGCTTCCTTCAATTACCGCACCACGGACAGTTCCAAAAATATGGTGATGGTTGGGGACGCAATTGCCGCACAGCTGGAGGCGGCAGGAATCGGTGTGATCCATGACACGACGATTCATGACTATCCCTCCTATACGGGTTCCTATGGACGAAGTGCCGAAACGGTAAAAGCCATCCTGGAGGAATATCCATCCATTAAAGTAGTGCTGGATATCCATCGGGATGCGATCAGCAGCGATGGTGTCATCAGTCAGCCGGTCGCAGAAATTAACGGCAGGAAGGCGGCACAGGTTATGATCATTGCCGGCTGCGATGACGGTACTATGGGGATGCCGCAGTATATGAAGAATTTTCGTTTTGCCTGTCTCTTGCAGCAGCAGATGGAATCGGATTATCCGGGGCTGACAAGACCGATTCTGTTTGATTATCGCAAATATAACCAGGATCTGACCACCGGAAGTATTTTAATTGAGGTTGGTTCCCATGGAAATACTCTGGAACAGGCTGAGTATTCCGGCGAACTGATTGGTACAGCTCTGGCGGAGGCGTTGCTCTCCCTGCCGAGATAAGGAGGAAGTATGAAACAGCAGCACGGACGCAGAGCAGCAGTCATATTGATCAGCGTGCATCTGGTGATGAGCTTTGTCCTCTGGGGCATAATTCGTGTACTTCAGCAGGGATATAATTCCACGCACAGAGAACCAATTGCCATGGCCTGTGCTTCCGTGGATGACGGTACGGCTATAATTCAGGTACTGCGGAAGTCATGTGAAATTCCCGTGGCATGGATGGAGGAGGAAAGCCCCTTGTATTTTGGACTATACTGTCTGACGGACGGAACATTCCATGCACTGCTTTATGGTATGAATGCCATAATGAGTTCTTAGTTTGTTCATAAAATATTCAATTTTTGACTATTGCAAATTGTGATAGGATCTGGTATAATAATTAAAGATGTGTAGATATGCGCCTGTAGTTTAGTTGGATAAAACAGGGGACTCCGACTCCCCAGAGCGCAGATTCGAGTTCTGTCAGGCGCACCATATCCAGCATCGCAGGAAGACTGCGATGCTGCTTTTACGGGATGTAGCTCAGTTTGGTAGAGTGCTTGGTTTGGGACCAAGATGCCGCAGGTTCG
>CAZXVI010000012.1:0-55809 GCA_964644275.1 uncultured Ruminococcus sp.
GACGAAAAGTCCTCTGCAAGAGGCGGGTGGAGGGTACGCAGTACCCTCCACAAACATTCCCCCCCTCCCTTCAAGGGAGGGGGCGGGGGGAGGGCAAATGTTACGAAACTGCCACTTTTTCGACAAGCTGTGGAACCGCAAAGGATATGCTTTTGAGGTTCCTAAAACTTTTTCTCCTGTCATTCTGTTTTTGCTGCTCCCTTAATTTGTATGGATGCCAGCAATTGATTCATATTTTCCAGAATACGATGCGGTAGCTATCAGGTCTGCCTGAAGCAATGCACAAATGCGGATGACCATGACGGTTGTCCGCATATTTTTTTCCGGACGAGCATAGGATGGAACAGAAAAGGAAGTGATGTAAATGCAGACTGAGGAACCTCTCAAGGCAGTCATGGAATATCTTCCTCATTCCGTTCGCCAGTCCCTCCAGAATCTGGATGCTGCTCAATGCAGGCAAGTACAGGAAATCCGTCTGCGAAGCAATCGGCCTGTCACTGTCTGTCTGGGAGGAAACGAATCCTTTCTGCTGGCAGAGGGCGGACTGTCCGGCCATCCGGAGCAGGGGCTTCGTGTCAGCACGGAGGAACTGGCACGCTCCTTTCAGGCGGTCTGTTCCTATTCCGTCTATAGTCATGAGCGGGATCTGGCAGAGGGCTTTGTCACCATCCGCGGCGGCTGCCGTGTGGGAATCTGCGGAACAGCCAGTCTGCACAGCGATGAGCTGATGACCCTGCGGCATATCAGCAGCCTGAATTTCCGGATTGCCGCTGCCTATCCGGGTACTGCGGAACCCTTCTGGCATCAGATTGGACAGCGTCCTGCCGGAATTCTCATTGCTGGGCCTGTGGGAAGCGGAAAAACCACCTTCCTCCGTGATCTATGCCGGCTGATCGGAAACCGATGGCGGACATCCCTGGTGGATGAGCGGGGTGAAATTGCCGCCATGCATAAGGGCGTTCCCCAGTATGATGTGGGACTTCTGACGGATGTCATGGACGGTTATCCCCGCCATGTTGGGATTCTGACAGCACTCCGGGTGATGACCCCCCAGGTGATTGTCTGTGATGAAATCAGTACCCAGCGGGATGCCGGTGCCATTCTCCAGGCCAATGGATGCGGAATCCATTTTGCCGCCACCTGCCATGCCGGGGAGGAGGACGACCTGTCACGCAGAACCGTGCTTGCCCCCCTTCTTCAGGGCGGGGTATTCCGCTATTGTGTACTGCTGGGAAAGGCCGGCAGAATCCGGAGCGTCAGGAGGTTGACTGCAAAATGAAACTGATCGGAATCGGGTGTGTATTCCTTGCCTGTGCCTGCTGCGGACTCCTGGTCTCCCGTCACATAAGGGAAGAAGCCAGGCGGGTGGAACAGCTTGCCATGCTGTTGGAGGATTTCCGCATCTACATACGGTATCAATGCCTTCCGCTGGAGGAGCTGATCGGATTATTTGCAGAACATGACAGTTATAAGGAATTCGCTTTTTTAAAGGGTGTGAAGGAGAAGTTTTCCACAGAGGAACCGCCCATGAAAATCTGGTGTGAACAGGTGCGCCAGGATCCTGCTGTTGCAGAGCCGGCCAAAGCAATTCTCTGTGAGCTTGGCAATGCCTTGGGAACCACGGATGTGGATGGTCAGCTTTCGGCTCTTGAAACCCATCGCCTGCAAATGCAGAAGCTTGCGGATACCATGCAGGAAAACAGTAAAAAGCGCAGTGCTCTCAGCCGGAATCTGGGTGTACTTGGCGGTGCCATGCTGGCAGTGCTGCTGTTATAGGAGGGGGAAGTATGGATATTGATCTGATTTTTAAAATCGCAGGAACGGGCATTATTGTGGCGGTGCTGAATTTGGTGCTCAAGCGTGCGGAACGGGAGGAGCAGGCGATGATGACAACACTTGCCGGGCTGATTGTAGTGCTGATGCTGATCATTGATGAAATCAATACGCTCTTTGAAACAGTGAAATCGGTGTTTGGCATATGAGCATGCCCGTTGTTGTGATTTTCTGTATCTGCGGCTGTATTCTCAGCCTTTTGCTGCGGCAGTATCAGCGGCCTCAGGCAGTTCTTCTGGGACTTGCTGTCAGCTGTATTCTCCTTGCAGCAGTCATTATCCAGATACAGGATATTGTGGATACTGCGTCGGATTTTTGTTCACGCAGCGGTCTGGAGCCGGAGTATTTTGTCATTCTGTGCAAAGCCCTGGGGATTACCTACCTGACCCAGCTGGGGATGGATTTCTGCCGTGACTGCGGAGAAAATGCAATTGCCACCAGTGTGGAATTATGCGGCAGAATCTGTCTTGTCCTTCTGGCGCTGCCGCTGTTCGGTACTCTTGCAGATATTGTACTGGAGGTGATCGGATGAAACGCATTGGCTGTGTGATTGCATGCATTGTTCTTTGGTGCTTTTTTCCGCCTTTTGCCGTCAGTGCTGAGGAAAGCTATACCTATGATGACACACTGTCCTCCCTTCTTAATGCCAGCGGAGCGGAGACGCTGCTGGAAGAGGAGGGAATGGAGGACATGCTGGCAGAATACGATATCAGCATCTCCGAGCCGGAAAGCCTGACCTCCTTTTCCTTCCGGACACTTCTGGAAAAACTGGCAGATGAGATTGGCACGGCACTTCGGGCACCTTTGAAGACCCTTGCCCTGCTGACCGGCGTCATACTGTTTGCAGCCTTTGTTACCAGTCTCCAGGGAAGCCGCTCGCCCCTCGCTGAGCTGTACGAGGTTATCTGTGTACTTTGTGCAGTCGGAACGATTGTGCAGCCCCTCAGTCAGGTATTCCTACAGGCAGCGGATGCCCTCCAGCGCAGCTCCGGCTTTATGCTGTCATTTTCGGCAATATTTGGCGCAGTTCTTACAGTCAGCGGAGGAATGACCACAGCGGCCGGGTACCAGGCTGTGATGGTGATCATCTGCCAGATAGCCATGCAGCTTGCCGCCAATGTAATGCTTCCGCTGCTGAGTATGTGCATAGCAATGAGTATTGTGGATGCGGCAAATCCTGCCGTTTCCCTTGACGGCATCATCAAGCTGATTCACAAGGTTACCGTCTGGCTCCTTGGGTTTCTGATGGCAGTCTTTCTGGGTCTGCTTTCTGTACAGAGCATGGTCGCACTTTCCACGGACAAGCTTGCCTCCAAAACGACGAAATTTGTGCTTTCCAATGCCGTTCCCATTGTAGGGGGCGCTGTTTCCGATGCCTATTCCACAGTGCTGGGCAGTCTGGGCGTGCTCCGTTCCGCCACCGGAATGGTAGGAGTACTTTCCCTGTTTCTGCTGCTCACTCCCATGCTGGTTCAGCTGGGGATTTACCGGCTGCTTGCCTCAGCAGCAGCGGCGGTCGCAGACCTGTTCGATGTAGGAAGGGTGGCAAGGCTTCTGAAAAATATGGAATCCGTGCTGTCCACCGCCTTTTCCATTGCAATCAGCTTTTCCATTATGCTGATTGTTTCTACTGCATTAATGATCCTGCTGGGATCCGGCTTACAGGCTTAGCGAAAGGAGTACCGCATGGAGCAAATGAAAACTGTTGTTATCGGCGCCTGCATGCTCAGTCTTGCTGTGGGATTATGCCATATGATCAAACCGTCCCGTACCTTTGAAAAGCAGGTGCGCTTCCTGGTTTCCATGCTGTTTGTGATCTGTATGGTTTCTCCCTTCCTGCATCTTGAATTCAGCGATATCCCGGAGCTTTTGGCGGAAGCAGAGGAAACAGAACAAAGTCAGGCATTGGAAGAGGAGCTGCAGTCGCAGGTGCTGGCATCCACCCGGACACAGACGGAGGCAGCCATTGCACAGCTTCTCACAGCCCAAGGGATTGCTTGTTCGGAAATTGCAGTGACAGTGCATATTGATGAAACAGGCTGCATATCTATTAGTGAGGTCAGCGTTACATGTGATGATGAACAGAAGGCAAGTGAGTCCCTGCGGTCAGCCCTTGGCGAGGAGGTGGTATTGCATGTTGCAGAAGCTGCTGCACAGCAGTAAGAAAAAGGACTTGCTGCGGTACGCTGTTGTCGCTCTCGGAATCCTTGGTATGGGGTGTATTTTGCTTTCCTCGTTTATTGATGATAACGAGGAAACTGCTGCCGAAACCCAGTCCGCTGCGGAAACACCGGAGGAATACCGCCTGCGGATGCAGGAGGATCTGACAGAATTGCTTTCTTCTGTAGAAGGGGTGGGACAGGTGCAGGTGCTAATTACGGTGAAAGGCAGTGAGGAATACCACTACGCCACGGAGGGCAGCAGCCTGATTACGGACGAGCAGGTGAAGAACAGCAGCGCCTATGTCACCATTGGCGGCAGCAGCAAGGAGCAGGCCCTGATTGAGTCCATTACAAACCCTGCCATTACCGGTGTCGTTATTGCCTGCGAGGGAGGTGATCGCAGTTCCGTACAGGAATCCGTATATCATGCAGTTTCCGTTGCGTGCGGAATCTCAACTGCACAGATCTATGTCACAAAACTGAACCATGCCGGATCGTGAACCATAACCGCTGCCGGAATGCCGGTGCAGCGGATAAGAAAAGGAGTACTTATTATGAAAAAGCCATCTTTGATTATCGGAAAACGCCAGATCATTTTATCGTGCCTGACGTTAATGCTCGCAATTGCAGTGTATATCAATTATTCCCTGTCCAATGCGGAGCTTCCGGTCACAACGCCCGTCAGTGAGCAGACGGCGGAGAATGAACGCTATGGGGACACAGAATTTGTCAATGCGGAAGCCAATCAGGAGCAGGCCGCTGCGGATGCGGATACGGATGATTATTTTGCCCAGGCAAGACTGGAGAAGACGACCAACCGGGATGAGGCAGTGCAGACCCTTCAGATGATCATCGGAGGCGGTGACCTGACGGAGGATGAAGTAATCACCACTGCACTGGATGCTGTGGAAATTTCCAATCTGATCGAAAGTGAAGGAAATATTGAATCCCTCATAAAATCCCAGGGCTTTGAGGACTGTGTGGTATACCTGGACGGTGAAAGCGCCAAGGTTGTCGTGAAATCCGATGGGCTGGAAGCAGCCGATGCCGCACTGATCAAGGACATCATTCTGGGCGAGGTTGCAATTCCTTCTGAAAATATCAGAATTTTTGAAGTAAAATAGTTGTACTTTTCTGTTTTTTTTGGTATAATAGAAAGTAGGTAGGTTTTTTCGAGTAAAAACCGGACAAATCTGGAAAGATATGCCAATTACAGTAAGTTATGTCAAGGAAAGGATGTTGTCATATGGAGAATGTACAATCCGGAAACCGTACCATCAAGATTTCTGATGAGGTGCTGAGCAAAGTGGCAGCACTGGCTGCAGCAGACGTGGAGGGAGTTGTAAGACTGGCACCCAGGAAGCTGGGGGCGGCTCCTGTTGAGATTGAAAACCTGGGCGGTGCCATTGCAGTAGATGTCCATGTAGTGCTCAGGAGCGGCTACCGTGCCATGACTGTAGCCAAGCAGATCCAGCTTGCCGTTAAGCACGGCATCCAGGATATGACCGGTGTTACTGCAGTACATGTGAATGTAGAAGTCAGCGGAATAGAATTTGATGCATAATGCCGTACCGGTATGCAGAGAATGCTGCATACCGGCATCGGAGTTTACTGGAATATCAACAATCAGGAGGTTACCATGACAAAACGTCAATGCAGAGAGAATGCATATTTGCTGCTGTTCGAGGCTTCCCTTCGGGATGATACACCGGAGGAGCTGTATCAGATTGCAGAAGAAGTGGAAGAGATCACTGTGGATGAAAATGTCAAGCAGCTGGTGGAAGGTGTTCTTTCCCATGTTGATGAGCTGGACGAGATCATTGCATGCTACAGCAAAAAGCGTGCAGTGGGCAGAATTGCAAGAATCAATCTGGTTCTGCTGCGGATGGCAATTTATGAGATCCGGTATATGCCGAAAACACCGGTGAATGTAGCGGTCAGCGAGGCAGTTGCCATTTCCCAGAAGTATACCTATCAGGAGGATACTGCATTTATCAACGGAGTGCTCGGTGCGTATACCCGCAGTCTGCCAAAGGCTGAGGAAGCAGCAGCGGAGGAAGCATAATGGCATTGTTTCTGGGGCTGGATACCAGTAACTACACAACCTCTGCCGCACTTTATGACAGCGATACGGGGAGGGTTGTACAGTCCAGAAAGCTGCTGCCCGTAAAGCCCGGAGAAAAGGGACTTCGCCAGAGCGATGCTGTGTTCCACCATACCGTACAGCTGCCGGAAATCCTTGCATCGCTGGATACTGCCGGAAAGAAGATTTCAGCCATTGGCGTTTCTGACAGGCCGCGCAATGCGGAGGGTTCCTATATGCCCTGTTTTCTCTGCGGAGCGGGCAGTGCCCGGGTGCTGGGGCAGATGCTGGAGGTTCCGGTGTACTGCACCAGCCATCAGATCGGACATATTCTGGCAGCCCTGTATTCTGCGGATGCCATGCATTATCTCCGGGCACCCTTCATTGCATTCCATGTCAGCGGCGGAACAACGGACTGTGTGTTCTGTGAGCCGGACAGGGAGGCGCTGCTGCAAGTAACGCCCCTTGCTGCCAGCCTTGATCTCAAGGCCGGACAGGCTGTGGACAGGGTGGGGTTGCTGCTGGGACTGCAGTTTCCCTGCGGCGTACAGCTGGAGCAGCTGGCCATGAAAAGTACAAAGGAATTCCGGTACAAGCCCACGATGAAGGGGGCGGACTGCTGTCTTTCCGGTCTTGAAAATCAGTGTGCAGCAGCTCTCCGGCAAGGAGAAGCACCATGTGATGTCGCCAAGCGGTGTCTGTGTGCCATTTCCGATGTGCTGCTGGAAATGACGAAGCGTGTCATTGGGCAAGCGGGTGCCCATCCCATTGTCTATGCAGGCGGCGTCATGTCCGATCTGCTGATTCAGCAGCGGCTGAGCGGTGTGGAAAACGCAGTATTTGCACAGCCGCAGTTTTCCTGCGATAATGCCGCAGGAACTGCCGTTTATGCCGCAATCCGCACATCCGGAACAGAGGTGACGTCATGGCAGTGCTGAGTGTTTCACAGATCAACCGCTATATGGCATCCAAAGTCCGTGAGGATCGTAATCTGCAGCATTTTATGATCAGGGGTGAGATTTCCAATTTCACTGCCCATCGCTCCGGACATTATTATTTTTCGCTAAAGGATAAGGATTCCGTCGTCAAGGCTGTGATGTTCCGCACCATGGCATCCCGTCTCCCTTTTCTGCCGGAAAACGGCATGAAGGTCATTGTCAGTGCGGGGCTTACCATCTATGAACGTGACGGGGTGTATCAGCTCAATGTCACGGATATGCAGCCGGAGGGGCTGGGCAGCGTCCAGCTGCAGCTGGAACAGCGGAAAGCCAGGCTTCGGGAGGCAGGATTGTTCGAGCAGTCCGCAAAGCGTGCGCTTCCTGCGATGCCCCATACCGTTGGCGTTGTCACCTCAGGAACCGGAGCTGCACTGCAGGATATTCTGCAGATTCTGCAGCGCCGCTGTCCCATTGTACAGGTGCTGGTATTTCCGGTACTGGTTCAGGGAGAACGTGCGCCCCAGTCCATCTGCCGTGCAATCCGGGCGGCACAGTCGGAAGCCTGTGATGTGATCATTCTCGGACGGGGCGGCGGCTCTGCCGAGGATCTTCAGGCGTTTAATGCGGAATCCGTTGCCTATGCAATTTATGACTGCACTGTACCAGTTATTTCAGCCGTCGGGCATGAGACGGACATAACGATTGCAGATGCAGTTGCTGACCGCCGGGCACCGACACCCTCCGCTGCGGCAGAGCTTGCAGTGCCGGATATCCGGCATCTCCATGAGAAACTTGCCATTGCTGCCCGTCAGCTGAATCATACTTACCGGGCAAGGCTTGACCGGGAATCCCATAGGCTGGAGCAGCTTCACAGCCGTTTGCAGCTGCTGTCTCCGGAATCCCGTTTTGTCCTGCAGGAGCAGAAGCGAAGCCGGCTGACTGAGCGTCTGGAACGCAGTATGCAGCGGTTTCTGGAACGTCAGCTTGCTGCCTATACGGCACAGCATGAAAAGCTGCACCAGCTGGATCCCCTGCGGGTGCTGCAGCGCGGCTATGCGGCGGTCTGTCAGGAGGATGGGACAATTCTTCCCTCCGTCAAACAGCTGCAGGTGCAGGAAACAGTGCATGTTCGCATGCAGGATGGTACTTTTACGGCAAAGGTGGAACAAATCAATGAATTATGAAGATGGAATGAAACGGTTGGCTGAGATTACCGCACTTCTGGAGCGGGAACAGCTTTCTCTTGAAGAAGCAGCAGCGCTTTATGCAGAGGGAATGGAACTGTCAGCCAAGTGTCATAAATTATTACAGGATGCGGTATTGTCCGTAAAGGAAATTCCCGTACCGCTGAACGAGAAAGAGTGAAAACTATGAATGAAGTAACAAAGCAGCTTCAGGACTATGCGCTGCGCCTGGAAACCTGCATGCTTTCCAGGGTGTCCGCAATGCAGGAACAGAGCGGTGCTATGCAGATCGGAATGCTTTATGACGCCATGCGGCATTCCCTGACTGCCGGCGGCAAGCGGATCCGCCCGGCATTGATCTATGCATTCTGTACAGTATGCGGCGGTGCACTGGAAGCAGCGGATGCGGCAGCCTGCGCCATGGAGATGACCCATACCTCTTCCCTGATTTTCGATGATCTTCCGGCAATGGATGATGATGATCTTCGCAGAGGAAAGCCGTCCTGCCATAAGGCATTCGGGGAGGCAACGGCGATCCTGGCAGGGGATGCGCTGATCTGCGCTCCTTTTTCCCTGTTGGCAGAGGACGCATTTCTGACCCCGGAGCAGAAGGTGCAGCTTGTTGCAGAGCTGTCCAGCCGTGAGGGTGCCAACGGTATGGTGGGCGGCCAGATGATGGACATGCAGTTTGAAACCCAGGCAGTTGTAACTGCCCAGGAGCTGGAAGTGATGTGCAACGGAAAAACCGGAGCACTGATGGAAGCCTCCTGCAGAATGGGCTGTATCTGCGGCGGCGGCACGCCGGAACAAATTAAGGCAGCAGGGGAATACGGCAGAAGCGTGGGACTTGCCTTCCAGATTATTGATGATATCCTGGATGTGACCAGTACAGCGGAGCTGCTTGGCAAGCCCATCGGAAGCGATGCGCAGGAAGAGAAAAAGACCTTCGTTACAATTCTCGGTATTGATGCTGCCAGAGAACGGGCACAGGAGCTGACTGCCCATGCGCATGCACAGCTGGAACTGTTTTCCGGAGCCGAATTTCTGCACCAGCTGACGGATGAGCTGCTGGTTCGGGTGCGTTAACATACGGGAGGAACAGCTATGGAATCGATCTATAATCCCATTATGGTTGCAGCTCTGCTGGGATGGGCAGTGGCACAGCTGCTGAAATTTATTCTTTTCTTTTTGCAGAATGATGATTTCAGGGTGGAACGCCTTTTTGGTTCCGGCGGAATGCCCAGCTCCCATTCTTCGCTGGTCTGTGCAGCCACTGTTGCAGTTGGCAGGGTGGACGGCATTGCATCCACCACATTTGCTATTATGTGCGTAGTGAGTGTGATTGTTATGTATGATGCTGCCGGCGTCAGAAGAGCCGCCGGACTCCATGCAAAGGAACTCAATCAGATCCGGCTGCGTTTGTTTGCAGGAAAGAATGAGGATAAGAGTAATATAAAGGAGTTAAAGGAATTTCTGGGCCATACACCCCTTCAGGTGCTCGGCGGTGCCATTCTTGGTGCTGTGATCGGCTTCTTGATTCCGCTGCAAAGATAATATGGATACCAATAATTACCAGGAAAAGCAGCTTCAGGAATACCGCCTGGAGGACATGCAGCTTCCGCAGGATCTAAAGAAACTGAATTATCAGCAGTGCCGGAAGCTGGCGAAGGAAATCCGTTCCGTTCTGGTCAGAATTGTTTCAAAGAACGGCGGACACCTTGCATCCAATCTGGGAGCTGTGGAGCTGACAATGGCACTGCACCGTGTGTTTGATTCTCCCCAGGATAAATTTGTATGGGATGTGGGGCATCAGTGCTACACCCATAAGATTCTGACCGGCCGCCTGAAGGCATTCCGCACGCTGCGAAAGGAGGACGGTATTTCGGGTTTCCCGAAACCGGAAGAATCCCCCCATGATGTATTTATCAGCGGGCACAGCAGTACCTCCATTTCTGTGGCCTGCGGCATTGCACAGGCAATGCATCTGAACGGGGATCCTCATCATGTGATTGCAGTGATCGGCGACGGTGCCATGACCGGAGGTCTGGCATATGAGGGACTAAATAATGCCGGTAAGTTCAATAAAAATCTGATTGTCATTCTAAATGATAATAATATGTCCATTTCCAGCAATGTGGGGGCGCTGTCCGGTTATCTGCGCTCCATACGGGAAAAGGAGCGCTATGTCCGCACCAAGCAGGCGGTGGAAAAGGTTCTGGTCAACACCCCGGGTGTCGGTATGCCCGTTGCCAAGGTACTGAAGAACTCAAAGGACGGCGTGAAAAGCATCATTTTCCGTCAGGCTACCTTCTTTGAACAGATGGGCTTTGTCTATCTGGGACCCGTGGACGGACATAATCTCCAGGAGCTGGAGGAGGTCCTGCGAACAGCGAAATATTACGACGTGCCGGTATTTATTCATGTAAGAACGGTAAAGGGAAAGGGCTATCTTCCGGCGGAGATGAATCCCAGTCAGTTCCACGGTGTATCCAAATTTGACGTCATGACCGGTAATCCGGAGGTTTCCGGAGCGGACTGTTATTCGACGATATTCGGCAAAGAGCTGACCCGGCTTGCAGGAGAAAATGAGAAAATCTGTGCCATTACTGCGGCAATGAAATATGGAACCGGTCTGCAGTATTTCGAGGCAGAATATCCGGATCGCTTTTTTGACGTGGGAATTGCAGAGCAGCATGCAGTGACTTTTGCAGCCGGACTTGCTTCTATGGGAAAAATTCCCGTGTTTGCCGTGTATTCCACCTTCCTTCAGCGCTCTTACGACCAGCTTGTCCACGATGTTGCCATTGGCGGACTCCATGTGGTGCTGGGCATTGACCGTGCCGGGATTGTGGGGGAGGACGGCGAAACCCATCAGGGCATGTTCGATGTGCCCATGCTGACTTCGATTCCCGGGGCAGTGGTGTATTCGCCGGCCTGTTACGAAGAGCTGCGCCTGTGCATGAAACGTGCCATTGAGAAGGACACCGGACTTGCCGCAGTGAGATATCCCCGGGGTGACGAAAAGGACATGGTATTCCCCATGGATGCCCTGAATACGGATTATACCTATACGGAGGATCCGACACAGGATGTACTGCTGATCTCCTATGGCAGAGTGTACAATGCTGTCTACCGCGCGCATTGCACCTGTGAGAAAAGCGGCTATGGCACCAGCCTTCTGAAGCTGACAAGAATTTATCCCATTGAGAATACAGTGATTGAAATTGCAAAGAAGCACAGAACGGTGATTTTCTTTGAGGAAGGAATGGGCAACGGCGGCATTGCTATGATTCTCGGCACACTGCTTGCAGAGCATGATTTCAGGGGAAAGTATATCCGGGTGGCAGCGGAGGGTTTCCAGAAGCATGCTGCCATCCCTTCCATTCTGGAGAAGCTGCAGCTGTCCGAGCAGGCTGTATGCCGTTATATTTACGAGTATGGGCATAAGAATTGATATTGCGCTGACCCGGCGGGGATTGTGCAAAAGCCGTTCCAGAGCCAAACTATTGCTGCAGGAGGACAAGGTGCTGCTCAATGGTGTGCTGTGCAGCAAACCCTCCGTTCTTGTGGAGGACACGGATGAGCTGACACTGGCAGGGGAGGATCTTGCCTATGTTGGCAGGGGAGGCCTCAAGCTGGAGGAGGCGCTGTCCCGGTTTGCAGTATCGGCGGAGAACCGGATCTGCATGGATATCGGCGCATCCACAGGCGGATTTACAGACTGCATGCTGCAGAACGGGGCAGCACTGGTATATGCCATTGATGTGGGGCATGACCAGCTGGATCCGAAGCTGCGGCGCCATCCGAAGGTGATCAATATGGAAGGAACGGATGTCCGCAGTCTGGGGGCCTGTGATCTGCCCCGGCAGCCCGATTTCTGTTCCATTGATGTGTCTTTTATCTCTTTGACTCTTGTGCTGCCCTCTGTCCATGGTCTGCTTTCTCCGGAGGCGGATTGCATTGCACTGATCAAACCTCAGTTTGAAGCCGGGAAAACCAACCTGGGCAAGCATGGCATTGTCAAATCCGCTAAAGTACATTATCAGGTTCTGGAGCAGGTACTGTCTTTTGCCGGCAGCGTAGGGTTTGCCGTATGGGGATTGTGTCCGTCCCCTATCCGGGGCGGCAGCGGCAATGCGGAATATCTGGTACACCTGAAAAAGAGCAGTATATCTCCGCCGGCACTGCCGGATCTGAAAGAAATTGTGCGCCTGGCAGGCGTAAAAGGGTGAGAAACATGCTGAATATCGCAATATTTCCGAATTTTCAGAAAAAAAATGCTTTGCCCTGTGCCAAGCAGGTCTGTGATAAGCTCCATGCCCTTGGAGCGGCGATCTATATTGATGAGTCCTATGCTTCGGAATTTTCCGGCAGGGATGATATCCGGTTCGGCAGATTTTCTGTCTTTGTGAATGCAGTGGACATCGTCATTGCCATCGGTGGGGATGGTACCATTCTGCGCTGTGCCAAGCAGATGATTGGTTCCAAGGCTCAGCTTCTGGGCATCAATACCGGGCATCTTGGCTTTATGGCAACGCTGGAATCCGATCAGCTGGATGATCTGGAACGGCTGTTTCGGGGAGAGTACTTTGTATCCCAGCGGATGCTGCTCCATGGAGAACTTCATGGGGATGACAAAAAATGCTGTTTTACTGCGCTTAATGACATTGCTGTGTCGGGGCTTTACGGAAAGGTGTTTGAGTTTTCCGTCTATGCAGATGATGCTTTGGTGGGCAGATACCGGGCAGACGGCATGGTCTGCAGCACGCCCACCGGCTCTACGGCCTATGCGCTTTCTGCCGGCGGCCCCATTATGGAGCCGGAGCTTTCCTGTATTGAGGTGGCGTTGATTTGTCCCCACTCCCTGTTCAATCGGCCCCTGCTTCTTTCGTCGGAGCGCAGAATTACCATACGTCATACAGCGGACTGTGCCAGAACCATTTATCTCAGTGCGGACGGGGAACCGCCCATTTCCTTTCCGCCGTCCTATCATCTGGAAATTCAGAAGTCCGGATACCATATTTCGCTGATCAGCTTTCGCAGTGACAGCTTTTATGATTCCGTCAACCGGAAGCTAATGCAGTCCATCAAGGGCTTTTCGGATTTTTAACCTTCGGAGGAAACAGACATGAAATTTGCACGACAAAAGGAGATCATAGAGCTGATCCGCACCCATACAGTCATTAATCAGGATGCGCTGCAGGAGCTTCTGAAGGAAAAGGGCTTTCCTGTGACCCAGGCCACAATTTCCCGTGACATCCGTGAACTGAATCTGATTAAAAAAGCGGACAGCGACGGAGTTTACCGCTATATTATTCCCGATCCCCCCCTGCCCAAGTCCGACTTCTTCTCCGGGAATATCTTGAAGGTGGATTATGCCGCCAATACTGTTGTAATAAAATGCCGCAGCGGCACAGCCCAGGCAGTGTGTACTGAACTGGATGAAATGGTGCGCCCGGAAGTGGTTGGAACACTTGCCGGGGATGATACGATTTTTGTATTGATCCGCACCGTGGAACAGGCAAAGCATTTTGTGGCGGAGATTCTGCAAAAATTACAGGATAGGTGAGAGCATGTTAGAAGAACTGTATATTGAAAATCTGGCAGTGATTGAAAAGGCCTGCATCAGCTTCCGGAATTCGTTCCATGTGTTCACCGGTGAAACCGGTGCCGGCAAGTCCATCCTGATTCATGGAATTCAGGCAGTGATCGGCCAGCGGGTATCCAAGGACTGGGTGCGTACCGGCTGTGAACGTGCCACAGTGACGGCACTGTTTTCCAGGCTCTCCGATGAAGTGATGGAGCTTCTGGCGGAAATGGCGGTATCCTGTGATGAACGCCAGGTGACGCTGACCCGGGAAATCCGTGCGGATGGCGGCAGCATCGGACGCATCAACGGCAAAACAGCTTCCGTCTCTTCCCTGCGGGAAATCGGCATGCTGCTGATTTCCATTCATGGCCAGCATGACAATCAGATTCTTCTTGCACCGGAGCATCATCTTCAGGTACTGGATGAATTTGGAGGCAATACTACATTTCTCAGCGCTTATCAGAAATCCTTCCGTCAGCTTCAGAATATTGCCCGTGAGCTTGGCAAGCTCAAACGGGAAGACCAGTATCGGAAGCAGCGTGCTATGATGTTGCAGAAGCAGATCCAGGAAATTGGTTCTCTGAATCCCAGACCCGGTGAAGAGGAAGAGCTTGAAAATGCCCTGATCCAAGCCGAAAATTCGGAACGGATTCTTTCGTCCCTCAGCGGCAGCGTCGGCATTCTCAACGGTGAGGGGGAGGAAACTGTAGCGGAACTCCTTCAGGCTGTCATACAGCAGCTTCGTGACATTGAGGATGTATATCCCGGAACGGAGGAACTGATGGAGCGGCTGGAAGCAGCAGTGATTGAAGTAAAGGATATGGCGGAGGACTTGCAGCGCATGGCGGAGGACGTCAGTCTGGATGAAAACCGTGCCCAGAAACTGCGCCAGCGATATCATGCCATTTCCCAGGTGAAAAAACAGTTTTTCTGTGATTTTGATGAGCTGCTGGCACTTTATGACAGCGCACGGGAGGAAATGGATTCCATGCAGGAGGATGATGACCGGATTGCGAAGCTGGAAGCGGAGAAGAAGGAGCTTCTGGAAGATGTCACGGAAAAAGCACGCGCCCTTTCTGCCTACCGTGAGGAAACCGCTGCCCGCTTTGTGGAACGTGTCAGTGAAGAACTCCGGTTTCTGGATATGCCCAATGTGGTACTGACGGTTCAGCACGAAAAGGGGAAGCTGACCATCCAGGGGAGGGATACTGTAACATTTCTGATCTCCGCAAACAAAGGTGAGCTGCCCAAACCGATTTCTAAAATCGCATCCGGCGGTGAGCTTTCCAGAATTATGCTTGCGCTGAAATCCGTCATTGCAGACAGGGACAGCATTCCCACACTGATTTTTGATGAAATTGATACCGGTGTCAGCGGTAAGGCTGCCCAGAAAATAGGCATTAAGCTCAGGGAAATCAGCCGGAGACGACAGGTACTCTGTGTGACGCATCTGTCCCAGATTGCAGTCATGGCGGATACCCATTACATGATTGAAAAGCATACCGAGCTTGACCGCACGGTGACCCAGGTGCATCTGCTGGATCAGGAGGGCAGAGTGCAGGAAATTGCCCGCATCATGGGCGGTGAAAATCCCAGTGCCCTTATGCTGGAAAATGCCCGTGAGGAGCTGCGCCGTGTAGCGCAAAATGAAGGATAGGAGGAACAGCATGGGACCTTATTATTACCGGATTGTTGATATTCAGGGAGATTATGCTCAACTGCAGCGGACGGATATTGACACGGATGAAATGATGCCTGTTGCCATGGCACTGCTGCCAATAGGAAGTGACATTGGTACAAACCTGTGCTGGCAGTGGGGCGTCTATGAAATCGTGGATTAGCTGATCAAGTTCACAGAAACTAAATTTGAAAAAATCAGAAAATCCTTGACAGGGACGGAAAAATTTGGTATAATGAGTAAAAGTGAGGGAGTAGCAAGCGCGATTGGCGTAGCAAGTCAACATACTGACCATCAGGTCTGGCTTGTTTTAAATTGCGAGACTCATGTGTAACTGAGAAGCTATACATGGAGTCTGTCTGCCCGATGCATTCACCCAGGTGTGGCTTTGACCGTACCTGGGTTTTTTTATTGATCCGGGTACACTGTGTATTGTGCCGGTCCCTTTCATTCCGGCAGACAAAGCCTGCCAGAATTAATTGGAAACCTCTAATATGATTTTCATAGCCGCCGCAGTCAGCGTAAGGGATTGGACGGGATTTAACCGCAAAGCGGTCAAATCTGCGGCTGCCGCAGGCAGCTGCCCTCCAGGTTGTAATCAACATTACAGTTTGGAGGATCAGTATCAGAAAGGAATGGTCGTAAAATGGAATGGAGCTTTATGTTTTTCTTCAATAGTATCCTGCTGGGTGTCGGGCTGGCAATGGATGCTTTTTCGGTTTCCTTGGCAAACGGTCTCAATGAGCCGGGCATGAAAATGAGAAAAATGTTCTGTATTGCAGGGACATTTGCATTATTTCAGGCGCTCATGCCCATGATCGGGTGGATCTGTGTGCATACAATTGTACAGTACTTCCAAAGCTTTGAACGCCTGATCCCCTGGATTGCACTGGTTCTGCTTGTATTCATCGGCGGGAAAATGCTGTTGGACGGGCTGAAGCCCTCTGAGGAGGAGCAAACAATGAAGGTGGGAATGGCTGCTCTGCTGGTGCAGGGGGTTGCAACCTCCATAGATGCGCTGTCCGTGGGCTTTACAATTGCAGATTACGGTTTTGTCATGGCACTTGTCTGTTCTCTGCTCATTGCTGCGGTAACGCTCGCCATCTGCATGGGAGGTCTTTGGATTGGCAGAACATTCGGTACAAAGCTGGCAGGAAAGGCCTCCGTTCTGGGCGGAGCCATCCTTATTTTCATTGGCATTGAAATATTTGTCACCGGTATTTTCTGATTGCTTTGCAAATTGACGCCCATGCAATCTGAAGGCCCATGGCTTTGGCAGCCGCCCTCCAAACTGAAATATCTATTACTGTTCGGAGGATTAGTCTCACTAAGACAAATATAACCTGAGAAGGAACGACTCTTCTCAGGTTATGCTTTTGCAGTTATGCAATTGAAATCGGAAGCGTATCAATCAGCTTCACAAGATATTTCATAATCGTTAGTGTATCCGTAGAATTGATCTGACCGTTCTGATCCACATCGGCATTGACAGCACCCTGATCGGACAGTGTGCCTGCGCCCATCAGAGCCTGACTCATGGCAATGACATCCAGAATTTCCACTGTGCCGCTGCAGTCAACATCGCCGGATTGACCGGTGATCGGCGCCTCTGAATCCGTTTCCGTTGGTGCAGTTTCAGTAGCGTCCGGTTCTGTAGAAGCTTCACCGCCGTAATATTCTGAGAGTGAGATACCGTTGGCACCCAGGGCAATTTCGTGGTCAAGGCTGATGAATTTTCCGTCTTCCGTCTGCCAGAGCGCCGGCTTGACAAACTCGTACTTTTCTTCATCCCAGGTGCCGAAGTTATCGTACACCAGACCGCCGGTATCGCCGGAATTTTCATTGAAGCACCAGAACGTGTGGTGAATCCGGTTCTCAATCATGAAATCACGCAGATAGGTCATCCATGCGCGGTTTCTGCCATCCGTATCATGTTCTTCATCCAGGAAGCCGCCCCATTCGCCCATCAGCAGCGGTGCAATGCCCGTATCCTGAATAAAGAACCAGTTGTCATACCAGCAGTCCGCCAGCAGTGTTTCCTGCGTAAAGCCGTCATAGAACCAGTCCTGCTCAAATACCAGCGGACCGTAATCGTGGGGAGAATAGACCAGCTGGCTCTGGTGTTCACCCAGATCAAGGGGATAATCCTTGACACCCCGGAAATTGCCGCCCCACCAGGTATGGTGATAATAGCTGTAGGGATATCTGGAATAGTCAATATTCTGGGAAGTCCAGTCAGCGCCTTCCTCAAATTTCGGATAGACCTCCGTGCCTTCTACCATAATCAGCAGATCCGGGTTAATGGCAAGGACCTTTTCAGCTGCCGTTTCAGCAGCGTATTTCCAGTTGTTGAGATCGGTGGAGTCATCCCATTTCGCCATAGTTGCAGGCGTATCCGCAGTACCGTGCGGCTCGTTTTTCAGATCAATGGCAAGAATGGTATCATCATCCTTATAATAGTCTGCAAACCACTCCAGCGCCTCATACCAGTCCTCGGTACTGTAATTGTCCGTATACCATACGCTGACCTGATGACCGGCAGAAGCAGTTTCGGCACTGTGGATGTCGATCATGATCTTGATCCCCAGTTCACGGCACCATGCCACTGCCATATTCCAGATATCGAAGCTGTACATGATGGTACCGCCTTCCACACCCTCCAGCGTCAGTTCAGGATTGGTCCATTCATTAACCTTGGGGGTTGCAGGATCGGCCTCGCTGTTTTTCCATTGCAGCAGAATCTGTGTGGACATGGGCACACGCAGCAGGTTAAAACCGTGATCGGCGATCTCTGTCAGCATTTCATGCATATTCCGGGACCATACGCCGTCGAAAACCTGGCTGCCTACATTGTATCCGAACCAGTTGCAGCCCGTCAGCCAGACAGGATTGCCGTCCTTATCCACGATCTCTGCATTCTCATTGACATGCAGCCAGTCGTCGTGATAAGCGTCCGGTGCAGCGGATGCAGGCGTGATCACTGCCGATGCCATACTGCACAGCATGGTTGCGGCGAGGGTGCCGGAAATCATCATTTTTTTCCAAAAACCGTTTGCCATAATGATTCTCCTTTAACATTAATCGCAGAAAGCCGTAACAACTTTCATAGTTATCTCTTTCATCATACCATTTTTTGATGACAATGTCAATTGTTTCTGGTACTTTTTTATACAAATCCTTATGCTCCGGCGGACAAACATCCGCTGAAGTTTTGCCGTCATACTTCCGGAGCAAGGAATTTGTAATCCCAAGGCGTAGGGGAATCGAGTGGTACTTAGCAAGGAAGGCATGAGTGATTGAAGCATAAATGAAAAAAATATGCATAAAATATCTTGACATTGATGGCAGAATCGTGTAAAATAATAATACTTGTTTGTTGAATACAAAATAACGGAATTACCCGATAGCGCTGTCCCCCGGGGCGGCGTCCTTCTGTGTACAGAAGGGCATCTACGGATTCCGAAAGAAAGGAAGTTTTTATGAGTGAAAAAAAGAGCGGCTTCGGTTCCCGACTGGGGTTTGTCCTGGCCGCAGCCGGATCGGCAGTGGGCCTGGGAAATATCTGGCGTTTTCCCTATCTTGCTGCAAAGTACGGCGGAGGAATTTTCCTGCTGGTATATCTGATTTTAGCAGTGACCTTTGGCTTTTCCCTGATGGTTACGGAAATTGCCATCGGACGTAAGACCGGCAAGAGCGTCATTGGCGCTTACACCGATATGAACAAGCGGTTTGCTCCTTTAGGATGGATTGCTGCACTAATTCCGGTGATCATTCTTCCATATTACTGTGTGATCGGTGGCTGGATTCTGAAGTATCTGACCGTCTTCGTTACCGGAACCGGCGGTGCTGCGGCAGACGACGGAACCTATTTTTCCGGCTTTATCGGGTATGCAGCCAGTCCCACTGTTTTCTTTGTGATCTTTATAGCCCTGACAGCTCTGGTTGTGCTTTTAGGGGTGGAGAAGGGGATTGAGAAGGTCAGCAAAATCATGATGCCCGTTCTTCTGGTGCTGATTGTAGGCATTGCCGTCTATACCATGACCCTGGAAGGCGCGATGGACGGCGTGATTTACTATATCAAGCCGGATTTTTCCAGATTTTCTCTTAAAACTGTAATCGCAGCAATGGGACAGCTCTTCTACTCCATGTCCCTTGCCATGGGAATTATGATTACCTATGGCTCCTACATGCGAAAGGATGACAGCATCGAAGGTTCCGTCCGCAATATCGAAGTATTTGATACGATTGTTGCGTTTCTGTCCGGTCTGATTATTGTGCCGGCGGTCTTTGTTTTCAGCGGTGGAAATGAGGAGGCGCTAAAGGCAGGTCCAAGCCTGATGTTCATCACTATGCCAAATGTATTTCATAGTATGGCAGGCGGGCAGATCGTGGGTACCGTGTTCTTTATTCTGATTGCACTGGCTGCACTGACCTCTTCCATTTCACTTATGGAAACGGTTGTCTCCATTGTCTGTGAGAAATGCAGGCTCAGCCGGGTGGTCAGTGTCATAATTGTATTCGGTATTTCTCTCATTCTTGGGATGCTCTCCGTTCTTGGATACAGCAGCTGGAGCAGTCTGTCAATATTTGGTTACCAGATGCTTGATTTCTTTGATTATATCAGCAATAATATCATGATGCCCATTGTAGCACTTCTGACATGTATCCTGGTGGGCTATGTTGTAAAGACAACCTATATTGAGGACGAGGTGGAACTGAATCGGCAGTTCAAGGCCAAACAGCTGTACCGTGTGATGATTAAGTTCATTTGCCCGGTCTGCATGCTGATGATTCTGTATTCTGCATTGTTCCTGGAATTGTAATCGGGAGACGCAGATGAAAGCTCCCCTTTGGCGGTCAAAGGGGAGTCAGACTGTCGAAAAGTCCTCTGCAAGAGGCGGGTGGAGGGTACGCAGTACCCTCCACAAACTTTCGCCCTCCCTTCAGGGAGGGGGAAAGCAAATGTTACGAAATACAAGATGGCTCCCCTTTGGCTTTATTGACCAAAGGGGAGCTGGTTTATTCTTCGTTCTGTTTTTTTTGCTGCTGCTTTCGTTCTTTCGATCTTCTCTGTGCTGCCTCACGTTTTATCGCAGAAGCCTTGGGCTTCAGATGGATTGGTTCAATGGGTTTGAGCTTTTCTTTATAACAGATGTGTGCATAGATACAGATCATAATATAAATGCCGCTCAGGAGAAGACTGAGCAGAACCGCTTTCATCAGCCACGGTGTCTTCGGGAAATGCTGTACCAGTGCCATATAATATTTGTAATTGGACAGCTCGACAGAGGAGGTGGCAACCAGGTCGATGGTAACGATTTCTTCCCCGGAGAACTTCAGCGTCACAGTTCCCAGTTTATCGCCTTCATTAACCGGAGCGGAGACATTCTGATAAAGGGATACTTCCTGGACAATGGAAGCCATATCTGCCATATCGTACCACAAAGCCATATATGCCTTTTCCGGCTTGACCAGCACATAGCTCTTGCCTTCTCCGTTTTCCACAGGAATCTGTCCAAGCTCCGTATTTTCACTGAGGATGGTTTTGTATTCAAAGTGTGCAAATGCCCACTCAAACAATGCCGCTGCATCTTCCAGATGATAGTATTGCAGCTCGCCGCTGCTGTCCTCAAAGGGGGCTGCCAGCAGGATGACAAGAAAGGTGTTGCCGTCCCTTGTTGCCTTGGTTATAATATTTCGTCCCTGAGCAGTAAGATTGGCAGTCTTGATCCCTGCCACTCCGGCAGTATAGTAGGGATTGGAAGATGACATCATGGTATTGGAATGATTCCAGGTCCAGTCCATTTCATGGCGCTCCAGGTTGGGCGTGGAGGGAGAGTAGGAAGCTGTAGTTGCAATGCGTTCAAATACATCGTTCTTCAGCGCATACTGTGTAATAATTGCCAGATCATTGGCAGTTGTCATCTGCGCTGCACTGTACAGTCCGGTTACATTGGTAAAATTGGTGTTCTGACATCCCAGCTCCGCTGCCTTCTGGTTCATCATATTGACAAAGGCTGCGGGACTTCCGCCGCCGAATTCGTTGGCAAGAATTACAGCTGCTTCACAGGAGGAGGTCAGCAGCATGGCATAGAGCAGCTCCTCCACTGTAAGAACATCCCCGTTCTTAATATCCGCATAGCGGACATCTTCCGGATACTCAGAATTCGTGAAATGGGTATACAGTGCAGAATCTGCAGTAATCTGCTGGTTCAGATCGCTGCAGTTTTCAAGGACAACGATGGCAGCCATGATTTGCACCAGGGAACCGGGCATATACTTTGCATCTGCATTTTTTTGATACAGCACTGCGTCCGTATCCAGATTGATCAGAACACCGGCAGCACTTTTGATTTCAAAGTTTGGCGTAAAGGAGATTGCCTCGCTTTTCAGATTCACACAGAAGCAGCAGACCATAAGTACGGATAAGCATAGGGAAAGGATTTTTTTCATGAAAAAACCTCCTGTAGTTCTGTTAATCCCTTTCACTCCTGCGGACAACTGCCGACCGGAGCAGCTGTAACAGCAATTACAGCCTGGGGGATTTGCTTTAGAATATCACACTACTTTTATTATACCAAAAAAAACGGGAGATGCAAATAGTTTTTTCATAAAATCATGAAAATTCATAAATTTTTTTTGAATTCCCACCTGCCTTTGTAGAAGTTATCGGGCAAATGCTGCAAATCCTGCACTTTTATACTAATCCCTTTCATTCTGATAGACAAAGTCTATCAGAATTTAGCCGACGCAGTCGGCGTAAGGGATTGCATAGGACGGGATTTGACTGCAAAGCGGTCAAATCTGCGGCTATCGTAGGCAGCTGCCCTCCAAACTGTAATGTCTATTACAGTTTGGAGGATTGGTATTAATACGAAAAAGAAAGTAGTTTTTGGAAATATTCTTGACACATGTGACTAAAACATGGTATAATAGAAGTACAGCATGTCAGCATGCGAATATCGGCAGTACAGGAGAATCAGAACATGGTTTATATCACCGGTGATATGCACGGCGAATGGGAACGATTCAAATCCAGGGAAATGCGCCGTCTGAAAGAGGGAGATACCCTCATTGTCTGCGGTGATTTCGGGTTCATCTGGGACGGCTCCAGGAGTGAGCGGAGTGTATTAAAGAAAATGGCAGCGCTGCCCTTTACAGTAGCTTTCCTCGACGGATGCCATGAGAACTTTGATTTGCTGGAGCGCTATCCCGTGGAAGAATGGAACGGCGGTCCTGTGCAGAAGATCAAGCACAATGTGCTGCATCTGATGCGGGGGCAGGTCTATACCATTGAAAACAGAACATTTTTTACCTTTGGCGGCGGTCATAGTCAGGACATTGATTTCCGAAGGGAAACGCCCCATTGGTGGGAGCAGGAAAGCCCTACCCATCAGGAAATCAAGCATGCCATCCACAATCTGGCAGAGCATGAGAACAAGGTGGATTATATCATAACCCACGAGCCGCCGGCTTCATTAAAGGACTGCCTGGGGGTGGATGTATTCCAGAGGCTGGAAATCCATACCTTCTTTGAGGATGTCATCCGGGTTTGTCAGTACCGCAAATGGTTTTTCGGCAAATGCCACATTGACAAGTATATCCCCATGAATTTTTTTGCAGTGTTTGATCAGGTGCTTCCTGTGACAGTCAGGGATACGGATTTGTAATGCGTTTGCTCAGGCTGAATGGCTGCACCTCCCTGAAAGCAGCAACACTGCGGTTACACATGGCATAGCATGCGCAGACAGCATGTTCTGCTGCGCTTGGCATAGCATTGCCGGCAGCGCTTGACTGACGGTAAATTTGAAAGGAGTAGTTAGTTATGGGTCTTATTAAAGCAGCAATCGGTGCCGTAGGCGGTACGCTTGCGGATACCTGGAAGGAATTTATCTACTGCGAAGCCCTTCCGAAGGATGTATTGGTTGTGAAGGGACAGAAACGGGTTTCCGGCCGTTCTTCCAATACAAAGGGAAGTGAGAATATCATCACCAACGGCAGCGGCATTGCAGTTGCTGACGGTCAGTGCATGATTATTGTGGATCAGGGCAGAGTGGTGGAAATCTGTGCCGTTCCCGGTGAGTATACTTATGATATGTCCAGTGAGCCGAGCCTCTTCTCCGGCAGTCTTGGTTCCAGCATTCTGGAAACGTTCAAGACCATCGGCAATCGCTTTGCACACGGCGGCGATACCGGCAAGGATCAGCGTGTGTATTATTTCAATACCAAGGAACTGGTAGATAACAAGTTTGGCACGCCCAACCCCGTTCCGTTCCGGATTTCCTATGAGGATATCGGCCGCAGCTTTACAGCTGGCGTGCGCTGCAATGGTACCTATTCTTATAAAATTGCCGATCCGCTGTTGTTCTACACCAATGTCTGCGGCAATGTAGAACGTGCTTACACCCGCGGGGATATTGACAGTCAGCTCAAGAGTGAGTTCCTCAGTGCCCTTCAGCCGGCATTTGCAAAAATTTCTGCCCAGGGAATCCGCTATGATGAACTGCCCGGTCATACCATGGAGATTTCCGATGCCATGAACGAAGCCCTCTGCAAGAAGTGGCAGGAGCTCAGAGGCCTTTCCATCGTTTCTGTTGCCATCAATTCTGTGACCATTTCCAAGGAGGATGAGGACAGAATCAAGAAGTACGAGGATCTGGCTTGGAACCGTGATCCCAGCAATGCAGCAGCAATGATGGTGGATGCCCAGGCGGAAGCAATGAAAACAGCTGCCGGCAATAAGGGCGGTGCAATGATGGGCTTCATGGGAATGAATATGGCACAGCAGGCCGGCGGCATGAACGCACAGAGTCTGTTCCAGATGGGTGCCCAGCAGCAGGCGGCACAGCAGCAGGCAGCACAGCAGCAGGCTGCTACCTGGAGATGCTCCTGCGGTACGGAGAATACCGGCAAGTTCTGCATGAACTGTGCAAAGCCCAAGCCGGCTCCAGCAGGAAGCTGGAAATGCGCCTGCGGTACGGAGAATACCGGTAAGTTCTGTATGAACTGCGGCAAGCCAAACCCTGCTTTTGAAGCAGTTGGCTGGACCTGTTCCTGCGGTACTGTGAATGCCGGCAAGTTCTGCACCAATTGTGCAAAGCCCAGGCCGGCAGGCGCTCCCCTCTACCGCTGCGATAAGTGCGGATGGGAACCCGAGGATCCCAAGAATCCTCCGAAATTCTGTCCGGAATGCGGCGATACCTTTGATGAGAATGACATTCAGAAGTAAGTCCTGCGGATGCGGGCCGTTTCCGTTCGGTGTATTGGGGAACGGGGACGGCTCGCTGCGGATGTATCCGTGTAATATATGTGAAATGAGGTAAGGATATGGCGGAACTTTTGGCGTATAAATGTCCTTGCTGCGGCGGAAAAATTGAGTTCAACAGTACCTCCCAGCAGATGAAATGCCCCTACTGCGATACGGAATTTGATTTGGATACATTGAAGTCCTATGACGATGTCCTTAGTCAGCCGCAGTCGGATGAAATGAACTGGGATGCTGCAGCCGGCAGCGAATGGACGGATGGAGAAACGGACAATATGGGTGTCTATACCTGTCAGTCCTGTGGGGGACAGATTGTTGCCGACCAGAGTACAGCAGCGTCTTCCTGTCCGTTTTGCGATAATCCCATTATTATGACAGGAAAGTTTACCGGGGATCTGAAGCCGGACTTTGTCATTCCCTTTCAGATTGACAAGGAGGGCGCCAAGGCTGCACTGGTAAAGCATATGAGCGGGAAGCCGCTTCTGCCCAAGGTCTTTAAAGCTGAACATCATATTGATGAAATCAAGGGTGTCTATGTGCCGGTCTGGCTGTTCGATGCCGACGCCGACGCTCATATCCGTTTCAAAGCGGAAAAACGCCGTACCTGGAGCGACAACAAATATAATTATACGGAAACCAGCTACTTTGCCGTTCTGCGCAGCGGTTCTGTCAGCTTTGCAAATGTGCCGGTGGACGGTTCCACCAAGATGGATGATACATTGATGGAATCCATAGAACCCTTTGATTTCAAAGGTGCAGTGGATTTCCAGACAGCTTACCTGTCGGGATACCTGGCTGATCGTTATGATGTATCGGCAGAGGACAGCATTGCCCGTGCCAATGCCCGGATCAAGCAGGGGACGGAGGATGCATTCCGTGAAACGGTCAAGGGCTACAGTGCCGTACATACCGAGAGCAGCAGTGTCAGTCTGCAAAACGGCGAAGCCAAATATGCCCTGTATCCGGTCTGGATTCTGAATACATCCTGGAACGGCGAAAAGTACACTTTTGCCATGAATGGGCAGACGGGACGTTTTGTTGGCAATCTGCCCATAGATAAAGGCGCCGCAGTGAGATGGTACCTTGGTATTGCAGCCATTGCAACAGTGATTGCATTCCTGGTCACCTATTTCGGCGGTATCGTGTAAGGAGGCGTTTGTTATGGGAACAGCGATTCTTGTATCCCTTGTATTCGGGCTGGTAATCGCAGCAGTAATTCTGTTCTTTATGATGTCTGCGATGAAGACGGTGCGTCCGAATAATACGGCTACGGATTACAGAAAGAAGGACAGCCTGAAATTGACGCAGAACCGTGATCTGTTTCTCTACAAAAAGGTGGAAAAGACAGAGAGAAATAACAATTGATTCTGGTATTGCAGATATGCAGCACAGTTTTCTGTGCTGCATATCATTATGGAGGAAACAAGATGAACGTGAATCTGAACAAAATAGTTGCCGGCATCCTGTCCCTGTTTTTATTGGGCACTGCAATGACTGCCGCTGCGGAGGAAACTGACCCCACCTATGGATTATTTGATACAGATGCCGATTACTGGGCTTTCACCAACTCATCCCATAATTTCGGAAGCTCCTACTATCTGACCGATGCAGACCTGAATACACTGATGGATAATCTGAAAAATACGGAAAAGGCAGTTGTAAATCGGGTTCTTCCCATGAGATTTTCAGGTGCATGCTATGGCATGGCGGTAACCTCGATTCTGGCAAGCTACAATCTGATCCATTACGGAGATTACCGGCAGTATGCCTCCGGTACACCCAGCAGTCTGTACGAGATGACCTCCTCTCTCTATCCCACGCCTAACGAAGCTACCATTTCTCTGATCAATTATTACTTTATGCTCCAGTGTACGGATGCAGCCCGTCAGGAGCTGGCGTGGTTTGTCTACAACTATACGCCGGAAGAACGCATCCAGGCATTGATTGCCTGTGTGAAGGATGGTTCTCCTGTGCTGACAGGCTTTACCGGCTATATCAACGGCAGGGATTATCTCAGCCGGCATGCCATCGTTGCCTATGGTTTGGAATACGGAGAATTTACGGTGAACGGTACGACTTTCGATGGCAGGATCCTGGTATATGACAGCAATTATCCCCTCAGTGCAGCGGATCTGACCTCCATTTATTTCAATACCGCTGACTGGAGCTGGTATATTGCCGCCTACAACATGAGTAACGAGACCGGATGGATTGATGGTGCAGCAGAGGATGTCGCTGTCCTTAATGCAGGCGGCATGCTGGAAGGAACGGAGTACATCCCGGAGCGTCCATTCATGCAGGTACTGGGCAGCAATACATTCACCTGTGATTTTACACTGGAGGCGGGCACGATTACCGAAACCGGCTGGACAAACAGAGGCGAACCGGAGGACTGGAAGCATGCGGAGTATGGCTTCTATACGGACAATTTGGAAAACATCACAGAGAATTACTGCCTTCCGGGAGAGGAGCAGGGATACCTGCTGACGCTGGACGCTCCGGAATATCTTGAAAGCGTACTCTATTCCGAGAACAGCATGCTCCGCTCCTATACGGATGCCGGCACCAGTGCTGCCTATGATCCCTCCGGCTATATTGCACTGAAGGGAGAACCGGGGGCATACCACATGGAAATGACCTTCAATGAAGGGGCATATCCAACCAGCTGGTATTGTCTTACTGTGGATGGTTACGGTGCCGAGGAATGCCTGCGCATGAGACCGGATGGTTATCTTCTCACGGGCGACAGCATGACGGATGTTGCGGTAGCTGTACATAATGACAGCCAGAGCGCTGCGATTGTGCTGTCTGCCGAGGAGGAAACGGTATGGATCTATGAAACGGCGGAGGGAACTCTGGCTGCCGCCGTTGATACTGACGGCAACGGCATTTACGAAACTATCATTGCAGAAAGTGAAACTGTGACCCTGGGGGATGTGAATGGGGATGGTTGTATTGATGCAGCCGATGCCGCAGAGGTTCTGGAAGCTTCGGCAGCGGAGGGCATCGGAGGAGAGAGCGGCTTTACGGAAAGCCAGAAGCTTGCGGCGGATGCCAACGGTGACGGCATTGCCGATGCCGCAGATGCTGCATGGATTCTGCAATATGCAGCAGCAGCGGGTGCAGGCAGTGAGGAAGGCTTTGCGGAGTTGTTAAGATAGTCCATGATATCAAATGAAAGCGGCTCTGCCAGTACGTTGGCAGAGCCGCTTTGTTTTATCGTTCACTGCAGAATTCTACAGTCTTTCCCTCAAGAATCATGTTGGTTGTTCTGACAGCGCACATTTTTCCGCACATGGAGCAGGTGTGACGGTCGGCAGGTGGTGTGCTTTCGAAATACGCTCTTGCCTTTTCCGGATCCATGGCAATGAGGAACATTTCTTCCCAGTCCATCTTGTGGCGTGCCTCTGCCATAGCCAGATCCTTGTCCGCTGCATGGGGAAGTCCCTTTGCAATATCGGCAGCATGGGCAGCAATTTTGCTTGCCATGATGCCCTCCTTGACATCACTCAGATCCGGCAGGCGGAGATGTTCTGCCGGTGTGACATAGCAGAGAAAATCTGCGCCGCTTGCCGCAGCAATGGCACCGCCGATTGCGGAAGTGATGTGATCATAGCCCGGTGCAATGTCTGTTACAAGGGGCCCAAGTACATAGAAAGGCGCATTATGGCAGATCCGCTTCTGCAGCTTCATATTGGCTGCAATTTCGTTCATTGCCATATGACCTGGCCCTTCCACCATGACCTGAACATCCTTCGCCCAGGCACGTTCTGTCAGAGCACCCAGTTCGATGAGCTCGGAAATCTGCCCGGCATCCGTGCTGTCGTCAATGCATCCGGGGCGCAGTGCGTCGCCGAGGCTGATGGTGACATCGAATTCCCGGAGAATGTCCAGCACCTCATCATAGTGCTCATAAAAGGGATTCTCGTTCCCCGTCATCATCATCCAGGCGAAGAGCAGGGAACCGCCTCTGGAAACAATGTTCATTTTCCGTTTGTCCCTCATGAAGGCTTCTACTGCACGCCGGTTGATACCGGCATGAATGGTCATAAAGTCCACGCCCTCTTCTGCATGGGCACGCACAACCTTCAGGAAATCCTCTGCGGTAATATCCAGCAGATCCTTTTCCAGGTAGCCAATGGCATCGTACATGGGGACGGTGCCGATCATAGCCGGGGATTTGGCAATCAGTGCCGTGCGGAAGGTATTGGTTTTTCCGTAATTGCTCAGATCCATAATGGCCTCCGCACCGAACTGCAGCGCCATATCCACCTTCTGCATTTCCCTGTCGTAATCCCGGCAGTCCCCGGAAATGCCAAGATTGACGTTGATCTTGGTGCGCAGTCCCGTGCCGATACCCTCCGGTGAAATGCTGGTGTGGCGAACGTTGCAGGGGATGGCAACCTCTCCCTTTGCCACCAGTGTACGGAGCGTTTCGGGATCCATGAATTCCTTCTCAGCGACAATTTTCATTTCCGGCGTAATAATGCCCAGTTTGGCTGCCTGCATTTGTGTGGTATACTGTTTCATGATTTTAGTCCTTTCTTTGTTGCTGCTCAGCGAATCTGCTGCGCAGATCGAATCCGTGATGGAGGGGACCGCTGCCTGCTCCGAGATCCAGCATGGCAGAAAGCGCCCCCGTAAGGTAGTCCTTTGCCAATTGGATGGCATGAACCAATGGAAAGCCCTTTGCGAGATTGGCCGCAATGGCACTGGAAAGGGTACAGCCCGTTCCGTGGGTGTTGGGATTGTCAATGCGTTCTCCCCGGAACCACTGTGCCTGTCCGTCAGCAAACAACAGATCGTTTGCGTCATTGATGCTGTGGCCGCCCTTGCAGAGGACGGCACATCCATAGGTCTGGCTGATTGCTGCCGCCGCCGCCAGCATATCCTCTTCGCAGTGAATTGCGATTCCGGAAAGCAGCTCTGCCTCTGGAATATTTGGCGTAGCCAGCACAGCCATGGGGAGAAGTCGGCGCTGGAGTGCTGCAACAGCAGTTTCTTCCATGAGCCTTGCGCCGCTGGTGGCAACCATGACCGGATCCACCACGATATTGGCAGCATTGCAGGCTGTCAGACTGTCGGCAATTGCGGTAATGAGGGGGGCGGAGGAGACCATTCCAATCTTGACAGCATCCGGAGGAATGTCCTCAAATACTGCATCCAGCTGCTGTACGAGAAATTCCGGTGTAACCTCCATAATTGCCCTGACGCCCCGGGTATTCTGCGCAGTCAGCGCTGTCACAGCGCTCATACCGTAGCATCCATGTGCCAGGAAAGTTTTCAGATCCGCCTGAATGCCAGCACCGCCGCTGCAGTCGCTTCCGGCAATGGTCAGTACAGTGTTCATGTGTGCCTTCCCTCCTTTGTGATCATCCGGGCACAGTTCTGCAGTGCGGCAGCGGACTCCCGGATATGTCCGGAAGAAAATAATGCCGAAACCACAGCGATTCCCTTCACGCCGCAGCCGGCAAGGGAGGCTGCATTTTCCTCAGTAATCCCACCGATGGCAACACAGGGAATGGTAACACTTTGGCAGATCTCTGACAGCTGCTCATTCGTAATACGGATGGCATTGGTTTTGGTGGGAGAAGGAAAGACAGCGCCCACACCGAGATAATCCGCACCCTCTGCCTGGGCATTCTGTGCCTGAACTACCGTTTTGGCCGTTGCGCCAATAATGAAATGGCTGCCGGCCATGCGGCGGATTTCAGCAACGGACTGATCCTCAATCCCCACATGCACACCATCTGCGCCGCTGCGCAGAGCGGCCTCAGCATTATCATTGACAATCAGGGGAACATGGTACCGGTGACACAGCTCACACAGGGGGACTGCCAGCTGTATCAGCGCTTCTGTGCTGCGCTGCTTATCCCGCAGCTGCACTATAGTGACGCCGCCCAAGAGGGCTTCCTCCACATCGTGATAGAGTGTCCGGGCATCCTGCTGGCTGTGGTTGGTGACTGCATATAATAAAAGCTGCTGCTCCTGAAATTCCATTGTCTCACTTCCTTATTCCTGTCATATAGTCCGATACCTTCTCACACTGCATCAGGCCGCTCATGATGCAGCCGCCCCTTGCGCCTGCTGTCTCCAGAAGCCTGAAATTACCGGGGGCAATTCCTCCGATGGCGTAGACAGGGAGGGGGACTGCATTGCAGATTTCTGTAAGAAACTCCAGCCCCCGGGGGGGCAGATCCGGCTTGCAGGCAGTGGGGAAAATGTGCCCGGCAAGCAGATATGTGCAGCCCAGAGACTGCGCTTCCAGCGCATCTGCAAGGGAATGGCAGGAGGTACCGAGCATCCGGAACTGCCTGCGGCTTTTCTCCGGCATGCTGCGCAGCAGGGGAAGGGGAAGATGCAGCCCCTCGGCATGCAGTGTTTGTGCGGCCGCCGGGAAGGAGTGCAGAATACAGGGCACCCGATGCTGTTCACAGAGTTCCATTACCTGTCCCGCAAGCTGCAGATACTCCCCTTCCGGCAAATCCTTCTCACGGAGCACCACGGCATCCGGCCGGCATGCGGCAATTTCTGCAATTCGCTGCAAAAAATCTCCCCTGCAAAGGTGCCGGTTGGTTACACAGATTAACTCAGACATACAGATAATCATTCAGTACCGGCTGAAGCCCTTCGGATTCCATATCCCGGTACATGGTATTCAGACTGCGGCTGTCACAGATCTCAAACTGCTCGTCCCCCTGGGTCTCCTCCTGCTGTTTGCCAGTGTATTTGCTCTCATGGTCACCGATACCGGTAGAAACTCCTGCCGAAACCTTGGTTGCTGCAATTCTGACAATGCCGTTGCGGAAGTCCGCACTCTCACGGGAGGAAACGGTAATTCCTGCAAAGGGCAGGAAAATCCGGTAGGCACAGAGAATCTGACAAAGCTCCCGTTCATGAACATCCTTGGCCTTCAGAGATGGATTGCAGGAAATCGGCCGGAGTCTCGGACAGGAAAGGGAGAATTCTGCATACGGGTACTTCCGCTGCAGATAATACACATGGAGGGCGCTTGCCAGTGCATCCCTGCGGAAGTCCGAAAGTCCGAACAGTGCCGAACATGCCACGCCGCGCATGCCTCCCATCAGCGCACGCTCCTGTGCTTCAAACCGGTAGGGATACACTCGTTTGTGCCCCTGGAGGTGCAGCTGTTCATAGCGGTCAGCGTCATAGGTTTCCTGGAACACTGTCACATAGTCCGCACCGCATTCCCGCAGATAGCGGTAATCCTCCGTATTGACCGGATAAATTTCTATGCCCACCATGCGGAAATACTTTCTTGCCAGCCGGCAAGCCTCTCCGATATATTCCACGCTGCTCATGGATCGGCTTTCTCCGGTCAGCAGCAGAATTTCCTCCATGCCGCTTGCTGCAATGATTTCCATTTCATGTTCAATCTGCGCCCTGTCCAGCCGCATGCGGCGGATGGGATTGTAGCAGTTGAATCCGCAGTAGACGCAGTAATTTTCGCAGTGATTGGCAATGTAAAGGGGTGTGAACAGATAAACGGAATTGCCGAAATGCCGGCTGGTTTCCACGCTGGCACGCTGTGCCATTTCCTCCAGAAACGGCGCAGCAGCAGGGGAGAGCAGTGCCTTGCAGTCCTCAATGGTGCAGCGCTCATGCTCCAGGGCAGCACGGACATCCTTTGCAGTATACTGCTCCGGGCAGTAGCTGTTCATGTGGTGTAACACCTGTTCCAGGATATCGGATGAGATCCGTTCCATTCCTTCCTGATATTCCATGTGATTGCTTCTCACCGACGGATCATTTTCCAGCAGATGCTTGCGTGCTAGCGCCTTGGGAGACAACTGTACGCTGTCGTTCAAAAACTGATTATCCATGACAGCCTCCTCAATCCCGTAAAAATCCTGTCAGAGGATCGGATGCGGCTGCGCCCCTGTGCAGAACACGGCCAAGACCGGAGAGGTACGCCTTTCTGCCGGCTTCAATGGCCTGCCGGAATGCTGCCGCCATCAGCGGAAGATCCCCTGCAGTTGCCAGAGCGGTATTGGCCATGACGGCAGCAGCGCCCATTTCCATGGCCTCGCATGCCTGGGAGGGCCTTCCGATTCCGGCATCAACGATGACGGGCAGATCAATTTCATCAATGAGAATCTGAATGAATTCCCGTGCAGCAAGTCCCTTGTTGGAGCCAATGGGAGCGGCAAGGGGCATAACAGCTGCCGCACCTGCATTGACCAGATCCCTTGCTGCGTACAGGTCGGGGAACATGTAGGGGAGGACAGTGAATCCTTCCTTTGCCAGAATTTCCGTTGCTCTGACTGTCTCTGCGTTATCCGGCAGAAGATACCGGGAGTCCTTCATAATCTCAATTTTGACAAAATTGCCGCAGCCCAGTTCTCTGGCAAGGCGTGCAATCCGAACCGCTTCCTCAGCCGTTCTGGCACCGGAGGTGTTGGGCAGCAGGGTCACGCCTTCCGGAATATAGTCGAGAATGTTTTCTTCCTCCTTGGTGTTGGCACGGCGCACTGCAAGAGTGATCATTTCTGCGCCTGCATCCTGTACAGCTGCCTCGATAAGACGGAGGGAGTACTTTCCGGATCCGAGAATAAACCTTGAATGAAATTCCTGTCCCCCAATTATGAGGGTATCTTTCTGATTCATAATAATATTCCTTTCTGGCAACCTCTGAAATACAGTGGTTTTTAGAGGTTGCCTTCTGATTAGTTTTCCAATTCACCGGCTATGATCCGCAGTACCATGTGTGCCTGATGGGCAGCACATACCATGACCCGCGATGCAACAAGCCCGATATTGTCCCCGGCATCACTGATTCCGTCGCCGCATAAATAAAAGTGCGGCGTAATTCTGCGTGTGATGACGGTATTGGCAGATTCAATCCCTGCCATGCCGGAGGCCGCCACCAGAAATGCATGGGGCAGCTGTTCCATGACGCCGTTGACCAGCATCGCCTTGCATGCCGGATCATCAAAGGCTTCACAGATGATGCTGTCATTTTGCAGCAGTGTGAAGAGATTGTCCTCCGTAATCCGTACACAGTCCGTGGTGATGGTACAGTAGGGGGCGATGGAGTGCAGCGTCTGCGGCAGGGCTTCTGTTTTGTACATGCCAAGCTGGGAGACACTGTACTGCTGACGATTCATATTGGAGAGATCCACTCTGTCAAAGTCGATGAGATGAAGCCGTCCGACGCCTGCTCTCGCCAGGGCAATGGCAATGTTGGAGCCAAGCCCCCCCAGCCCGCAGATGGAAACCGAGGCACTGCGGAATTTTGCGGCAAGCTCTGCGCCGATTCGCTCCTCCAGAGCCCGCTGCATGTCTTCTTTTCCCGGGATACTCATATCAGCCTCCACCCACGAAGCGCACGACTTCCACACAGTCGCCGTCCAGCAATACCGTCTCTGTGTACTTGGATTTTGGTACAATTTCTCCGTTCCGTTCCACAGCAACCCGTGTACATTCGTAGTCCTTTGCTGACAGATATTCTGCAATCGTTCTGCCGGCAGCATGTTCCTCTTGTCCGTTAATTGTAACCATTCTGCACCTCCTGATACTAAAAAGGGAAGCTGCCGATCCGGCAGCTTCCCTTCAAAAATCCATGCATGCTCAGACTTTCCTACGTTGGCATTATCCAAATCAGGTATATGGGTCGAAGGTCATACCTTCCTCTCAGCCTGTCATACAAGCTCCCCACTGTTCAATTATAGTTTTATTATATATCTCTTTCTGTAAAAAGTCAAGGGCTTTTTTGTATTTTCCGATTTCCGGGCATGAACCCCTGCATCAAAAATGCAGGGTTTCAGTCTTATGCAATTGGCTCGAAATCGGATGCACCGTGCTTGCACCAGGGGCATACAAAATCCTCCGGCAGTTCCTCACCCTCATAGACATAGCCGCAGATTTTGCAGACATAGCCTTTTCTTCCCTTGGTTTCCGGCTTGGGCTTTACATGTTCCTGATAGTAAGAATACGTCATTGTTTCCTTGTCGCTCAGAACCCGGGATTCTGTCACACTGCAGATAAACATCCCATGGGTTCCCAGATCCACATACTGCTCCACCTTCAGGGAAAGGCAGGCATTGGAATATTCCGGAAGCACGGCAAGACCGTTTTCAGAACGCTGGGGGGTCATCCCGGCAAATTTATCCTTGCTTCTTCCGCTGCAGAAGCCAAAGTTCTGGAATACAGAAAACGGTGCCTCTACGGACAGGCAGTTCACATTCAGCATGCCGGTCTTGGAAATAACATGATGGGAATAATTCCCTTTATTAATTGTCACTGCAATCCGGTTCGGTGTGCTGGTTACCTGAGAAACGGTATTGACAATCAGTCCATTGTCACGGACACCATCATGGCACGTTACAACATACAGCCCATAGCCGATTTTGAACATTGCTTCCGGCTGCTGCACATTTGCCGAAGCCTCATAATTCCGGCAGAGCTCCTCTGCCATTGCCTCCAGCTGCTCCATGTCCGTGTTCTTTACTGCAGAACGGATGGTGGCTGTCGCAGCAATCCAGGTCAGATTCTTGGATTTCTCCAGCATGGACTTCATAATTTTAGCTGCCTGGGGTGCCCAGGAGCCATTCTCAATCAGGCCTACGGTGCGGTTCTGGTAATTACGTTCTGTCAATGCGTCAATGAACTGCTTCATTACCGGGAACACGCCGCCGTTGTAGGTGGAAGCAGCCAGCACAAGCTTGTTGTAGCGGAACGCATCTTCCACCGCTTCTGCCATGTCCTCCCTTGCCAGATCACAAAGCACCACCTTGGGGCATCCTTTGCTGCGCAGCTTGTCCGCCAGGATCCGGGCTGCCTTTGCGGTGTTGCCGTAGATGGAGGCATAGGCAACCATAATTCCCTCCGTTTCCGGTTCATAGGAGGACCAGGTCCGGTAGAGATTCAGATAATAGGCAAGATTTTCGGATAACACGGGGCCGTGCAGAGGGCAGATCGTGCGAATTTCCAGGTCGGATGCCTTCTTCAGCAATGCCTGTACCTGAGCACCATATTTTCCGACAATGCCAAAGTAGTAACGACGTGCTTCGCATGCCCAGTCCTCCTCAGCATCCAGTGCGCCGAATTTTCCGAAGGCATCCGCTGAGAACAGTACTTTTTCCGCTGCATCATAGGTCAGCATTACCTCCGGCCAATGAACCATGGGAGCAAACAGAAAATGCAGTTCATGGGTTCCAAGGGAGAGAACATCACCGTCAGCAACGGTCTTTGTTCTTCCTTCCAGATCAAGATCATGAAAGAAATTGGCAATCATCGTGAAGGTTTTGGCATTGCCGACAACTACAGTTTCCGGATATACCTCCATGAATTTCTGAAGGCTGGCAGAATGGTCCGGCTCCATATGCTGAATGATCAGATAATCCGGCTTGCGTTCTCCGAGAATATCACGGATCCGGTCAAGCCATGTGTCCGTGAAATTGCTGTCCACTGTATCCAGAACTGCAATTTTATCATCAAGAATCACATAGGAATTGTATGCCATGCCATTCGGAACAACGTACTGCCCCTCAAAAAGATCAACCTTATGATCGTTCACACCAGCATACTGAATGGTATTTGAAATTTTCATCACTGCACCTGCTTTCCAAATAACGCTAACAGAAAATGCTTTCTGTTATGCAATTTCACCAATGACCGGCATAGTACCGGTCTATTATTTATTATATCACAGCCTTGTTTTGGTGTCAATAAAAAATTATGCTGTATCATGCAAACCCGTTTTCAGGGGCTATGGGTTACGCCAGCTTTTCCTGTGCAGGATCTTTCCCAGGGGAGGAGTGACTTTCTGCGGGGCGGGCAATGCCATGGCAGAAATCCTTCTGATTCCTTGACTTTTTTCCATTTTGGGATTATAATCTAAATGAAGGGAAATAAAATCCTCAGTGCAGCCGCAGACACCGCCGTTCAGGGGCGGATGCGATTGGCACTGGGACATGCGTCCCAAGGAAATGCCCCAAACACTACAGGAGGAGTTGTATAGCATGAGCGAACTTACAAACATCATCAAGGAAAGAAGAAGCATCCGCAAATTCAAGTCCGATCCGGTTCCTAAGGAGCTTATCAGCCAGATAGCCGAGGCAGGCACATATGCAGCATCGGGAAAGGGTCTGCAGTCGTCAAAAATTATTGCAGTAACCAACAAAACGCTGCGTGACAGAATTTCTGAAGAAAACCGTAAAATCGGCGGCTGGAGCGAAGGCTTCGATCCTTTCTATGGTGCGCCTGTGATCCTGATTGTGATTGCAGATAAGGAGATTCCGACAGCCGTTTATGACGGAAGCCTTACACTTGGAAATATGCTGCTTAAAACGCATGAACTCGGACTCGGCGGTATCTGGATTCACCGTGCAAAGCAGGAGTTCGACAGCGATTTCGGAAAAGAGATACTGCAGGGGCTTGGCATTGAGGGAGAGTTTGAGGGCATCGGTCATCTTGCACTCGGCTACATTGACGGCGAAAATCCTCCCGTCCCGGAGAGAAAAGAAAACAGGGTATTCTTTATTGAATAAAAAAGAATGAACAGGCTCTAAGGGCGGGGCTGTGTACCAACTCCGCCAAAGGCTGCCCCATTTTGAAACCACTTTTTCTGGAAATTGATTTCCGTAAAAAAGCAGCAGATGGTATTGACATTCCAGGCATTTTGTGATAAACTAAAAGTAAAGTACTGCGCCGGAAGAATACTGACGGCAAAGTAACCCACCGATCATCTGACGCCAAATTTCATGTATGCGGCGGAAGCAACTTCCATAACAGGTATTCCTGACAGTTTCCTTTTATAGCGGAATCCCTGTGCTTACATGAAAGCTTGACGCCCGACCTGTTCGGGTGTTTTTTTAGTATTATATAGGAGGAATCTATTATGTACAATCCCAGTTCGTCAAAGGCAGAGGAGTTTATCTGTCATGAGGAAATCGAAGAAACCCTCGCCTATGCGGAAGCACACAAGAATGACCGTGCTCTGATCCGTTCCATTATTGAAAAGGCAAAGGAGCGCAAGGGGCTGAACCATCGGGATGCCAGCGTGCTCCTGGTATGTGAGGAGGACGATCTCAATCAGGAAATCTTTGCACTGGCTGAACAGATCAAGAAGGACTTCTACGGCAACAGAATCGTAATGTTTGCCCCCCTGTATCTGTCCAACTATTGCGTCAATGGCTGTGTGTACTGTCCCTACCATGCAAAGAACAAGCACATCTGCCGCAAAAAGCTGACACAGGAGGAGATTCGCAGGGAAGTCATTGCGCTCCAGGACATGGGACACAAGCGGCTTGCCATTGAAGCAGGTGAGGATCCCGTAAACAACCCCATTGAGTACATTCTGGAAAGTATTAAGACCATCTACAGCATTCAGCACAAAAACGGTGCCATCCGCCGTGTAAATGTCAACATCGCTGCTACTACTGTGGAAAATTACAGAAAGCTCCATGACGCCGGTATCGGTACCTATATTCTCTTCCAGGAAACCTACCACAAGGAAAGCTATGAACAGCTGCATCCCACAGGACCGAAGCATAATTACGCCTACCATACGGAAGCCATGGACAGAGCCATGGAGGGCGGCATTGATGACGTAGGTCTGGGCGTGCTCTTCGGTCTGGAGCAGTACCGCTATGAATTTGCCGGTATTCTCATGCATGCAGAGCATCTGGAAGCACGCTTCGGCGTTGGACCTCATACAATCAGCGTGCCCAGAATCCGCCGTGCGGACGACATTGATCCCGATGTCTTTGATAACGGAATCAACGATGATATTTTTGCCAAGCTGGTTGCATGTATCCGTGTGGCAGTTCCCTATACCGGCATGATTGTTTCCACCCGTGAGTCCAAGGCCTGCCGTGAACGTGTGCTGCACCTGGGCATTTCCCAGATCAGCGGTGCTTCCCGTACCAGCGTAGGCGGCTATTGTGAACCGGAGCCGGAGGAAGAAAATTCTGCACAGTTTGATGTAGCCGACAACCGTACCCTGGACGAGGTTGTCAACTGGCTGATGAAACTGGGCTATATTCCCTCCTTCTGTACGGCATGCTATCGTGAGGGAAGAACCGGCGACCGCTTCATGCAGCTGTGCAAGGCGAAGCAGATCCAGAACTGCTGCCATCCCAATGCGCTCATGACGCTGAAGGAATACCTGGAGGACTATGCTTCACCGGAAACCAAGGCAGTCGGCGAAGCCCTGATTCAGAAGGAGCTTGCCAATGTCCCCAGTGAAAAGGTACGCGGAATTGTGGTTGAGCGTCTTGGCAAGATTGCGGAAGGCAGCCGCGACTTCAGATTTTGATGCAGGAAGCCGATCGTACCTGCGAATACAACAATACGGAACCTCTAAAAACTTGTTTTTAGAGATGGAGGTGCGGGGTGACTTCCCACAAAAACCACCTTTTATACTTTTAAAAACAGGAGTTTTCAAAGGTTACCAATAATAAGGAGTGAAGGAACATGAGTCTGAACAACACCCCCTCTTCTGAACGTATTCATATTGCGTTCTTTGGTAAGAGAAACGCCGGAAAATCCAGTGTGGTGAACGCTGTTACCGGTCAGTCGCTTTCCGTGGTATCCGATGTGAAGGGTACTACTACGGATCCTGTTTACAAGGCCATGGAACTGCTTCCGCTTGGTCCTGTCATGATTGTGGATACTGCCGGTATCGACGATGAGGGAGAACTGGGCGCAATGCGTGTGGAAAAATCCCTTGCCGTCCTTGCCAAAACAGACATTGCAGTTCTCGTCGTTGACGGCACAGCCGGAAAAACCGAAGCGGATGATCAGTTGATTCATGCATTCCGGAAACGAAAAATTCCTTATATTATTGCCTACAATAAATCCGACCTGCATGAGGCGCCCCCTGCGGATTCCATTCACGAGATTCATATCAGCGCCAAAACAGGGGAGGGAATTACAGAGCTTAAAGAGCTGATGACAAAGCAGCTGCGCCCCGATGCACCCAGGCAGCCCCTGATTGCCGACCTGATTTCGCCTGGGGATGTGCTGGTATTGGTGATTCCCATTGACGAATCCGCCCCCAAGGGCAGGCTCATCCTGCCGCAGCAGCAGATGATCCGTGCTGCTCTGGAGGAAGGCGCAATCCCGGTTTGCTGCCGGGATACGGAGCTGGCAGAAACACTGGAACGTCTGGCAGTACCGCCCCGCATGGTGATTACGGACAGTCAGGCATTCGGCAAGGTGGCAAAGCTGGTGCCCGAGCAGATTCCGCTGACCTCCTTCTCCATTCTCTTTGCCAGATACAAGGGCGACCTGGAAACAGTGGTCCGGGGTGCCGCTGCCCTGGATTCCCTGAAGGAAGGGGACAGAGTGCTGATTTCTGAGGGCTGTACCCATCACCGCCAGTGCAATGATATCGGTACGGTAAAACTGCCACGCTGGCTGCAGCAGCATACCGACTGTCAGCTGGAATTCCGGTGGACCTCCGGCACGGAGTTTCCCCGTGATCTGTCGGAATATGCTCTGGTGATTCACTGCGGTGCCTGCATGCTTCCGCCTAAAGAGGTACAGTTCCGGCAGATGACTGCCGCAGAACAGGGTGTGCCCTTTACCAATTATGGTACTGCCATTGCCCATTGCCACGGCATTCTGAAACGAAGCCTTGCACTGTTCCCCCAGGTTGCCGCAATGCTAAAATCGTAAACGGGGGACATTTCCCTGCGTATGCAGGATTCCCCTATGCTGCCGCTGGGTAAGCTTGCAGAGGTTTCCCGTAAAACAATACCGTTCCGGCTGTTGTAACCGGAACGGTATTTTGCATTGGTAATTATACACCGGCAGGAGTAAGTACCTGTTCTTCGGGCTCTGCGCTTTCCTCCGGTAAGCCGGTGGCTTCTGTGATGGGTTCTTCTTCCAGGGGTTCCGTTGGGTTCCCGGCTTCAGGGAGATCATCCTTGTGGATGTCCTCACGAAGAATGCGGTATAATGCAGCAGCCAGGGGAACCCCCAGCAGCATGCCAGCTACACCGAAAATGCCGCCGCCGATGGTAACAGCTGCCAGTACCCAGATGCCGGGCAGTCCGATGGAGGAACCGACAACCCTTGGATAGATCAGATTGCCCTCCAGCTGCTGTAATACAATAATAAAAACCAGGAAGAGCAGTGCTTTAATGGGAGAGACAGTGAGAATCATGAAAGCGCCTCCGCCTGCGCCGATATATGCACCGGCAACCGGAATGAGGGCAGTAAACGCAATCAGCGTACCCACCATCACGGCATAAGGGAACTGCATCAGCAGCATGCCCAGTGTGCAGAGTACGCCAAGAATGACCGCTTCCGTACATTGTCCGATAATGAAGCGCCGGAAACAGTCGTTGACAACTGCGCAGACATAGCGGAGTTTCTCATTCCATGTATGTTTGCAGTAACGATCCATCAGACGATTGACCTGCTCCAGGAGCTTGTCCTTGCCGGAAAGCAGATATACGGAAAAGATGATGCTCAGCAGGGCGGTCACTGCACCGGAGAAAATCATGGTAATCATGGATAAAACAGTGTTCATCACATTGCCGATACCGGAGGTCAGTACCTTGACAATATCATCAATGCGTGATTTCCAGTTGATGGAGGACAGGAATTCGATAATATTCTCTGGCAGAATCTCATAGGTTTCCAGAAAGTTAAGCATTTTTTGGAATAAACCCGGAAATTCCCTGATAATTACCTTTACACTGGAAACCATCTGCGGCAGCATCAGTACAATAACCAATGTAACAATGGCAATGACTGCAATGAATGCGCCAAGCATACAGACAGGACGTCTGGTTTTCCGGACCAGTTTGCTGGTGCTGTTGGGGAAATAATGCTTTTCAAAAAATTCCATGGGCAAATTGATAATATAAGCAATCACTGCTCCCAGCAATAACGGAAAGGCAGCGGAAAGCACGGCACCGGCTAATTCGGCAATACGGCTCCAGTAGTGGATACACAAATAAAGAAGAAACAGACTAAGTCCTATCCGGAAACAAGTTTTCCATTTCAGTTTCATGGCATCGAATCCTTTCTGATACTAATCCTCCAAACTGCAGCAGAGATTGCAGCTTATAGGGAAGCTGCCTGCGGCAGCTGCGGATTTGACCGCTTTGCGATCAAATCCCGTTTTCACAGCATGTGTTACCTCTATTATAATACATATTGTTCTCTTTTGCAACAAGCAATTTGCACAAAAAACAGGATGCCTCTGAACGGCAGCCTTTCCCTTGCCGGATAAATGATCATCAATCTGTTTTCTGCAAACAGAAATCCGCTGATTCTGTCACTTATGCTTTTTGGTTCTTATCCAATGTCCTTCATGTACTGCGGCAAAAGTAGCGATGGCACAAACAGCACTTCCACTATAATCCAAGGCAATGAAAGAAAAGGTCAATGGAAGAATCAACGATATAACACCTGTAACCTTATTCAAAGCGGTGTGTTCTGCCACAAATTTCTTTTGAACTATAAATCCGCAAATAACATTGATAACCTTTATTCCTGCAATCGCCCCCATCCATATCCACAGCCATACAGGTATTGTCAATGTTGGCAACAGTTTCATCAAGCAGACCGCAACAAATACGAAGTCTGCAATGGTATCCAGTACGGAACCAAATTCACTTACGGTATCTGTTCTTCTTGCAACAGTTCCGTCAATCATATCTGTAAATCCAGCCAAACAGTACAGAACATAAAATGCAGGAGAAAATGCAGGAAAGAATAACAGCACTGCACTGCACAGAATTCTGCAGCATGTTATGATATTTGCCATGCCTTCACCTCCCGCTGACAATTTCCCATTGAAAAGAGCAATGATACCTTGATACAATTATATCCTGTCACCCTGCAAATGTCAATCCATAAGGCAGCCTCTAAAAACTTGCAGAATGATACCGGCGGATGATCCTGGTCTGATAGGATGATTATTTATGCTCATACTATCAAAGATGCCTGATCCGATGCGTTATCCACGCTAACAAATTTGACATGCAGAAGAAAATGGTATAAGATGAGAAATAAGAGCCTGTTTCGCATCTCCCAGCAGACGACTTTTCGGCATCGTTCCGCCCTGACTTCACCCGTTCCGACTTGCAATACATCCAGTATTGCTGCATCGAACAGTCGTTATCAGGACGAAAATCTGCTCGAAAATCCGGCTGTCTCCAGATACGAAACAGACTCTGAGAAGGAGGAAGAACATGGAACAATATCGTGTAACCGGCATGACCTGTGCGGCCTGCAGTGCCCGTGTGGAAAAGGCAGTGTCCGGGGTGGAGGGAGTGACCTCCTGTACCGTCAGTCTGCTGACCAATTCCATGGGTGTGGAGGGGACAGCCAGTCCTGCCGCTGTCATTGCAGCAGTACAACAAGCAGGCTATGGTGCTGCTTTGAAAAAAGAGAATGGAATGGAGCAGTCGCCGCAGTCCGAGGAACTTGCCGATCATGAAACTCCGGTTCTGAAAAAGCGGCTGCTCTGGTCCATCGGGTTCCTGTTTCTGCTGATGTATCTGTCCATGGGCTATGCCATGTGGGGCTGGCCCCTGCCGTCATTCCTGGCGGAGAATGTCATGGCAGTCGGACTGCTGCAGCTGCTGCTGACAGCTGTCATTATGGTGATCAATCAGCACTTTTTTATCAGCGGATTCCGCAGCCTGTTCCGGCGCGCGCCGAATATGGATACCCTCGTTGCCCTGGGTGCCTTGGCAGCGTTCCTTTACAGCACCTGGGTGCTGTTTGACATGAGCAGTGCATTGATGCAGGGGAATTTGCACGGTGCTGCCCATTCGCTCCATGAGCTGTACTTTGAATCCGCTGCCATGATCCTGACGCTGATTACAGTGGGAAAGCTCCTGGAATCCCGTGCGAAGGGGAAAACAACGGATGCATTAAAAAATCTGCTCCGTCTGACGCCCAGAACTGCCTGTGTCCTCCGGGAGGGCAAGGAAGACATCATCCCTGCCAGGGAGCTGCGCAAGGGGGACGTATTCCTGGTGCGGCCGGGCGAGAGTATTCCGGCGGACGGCAGAATCCTGGAGGGACAGAGCGCCGTCAATGAGTCAGCACTGACGGGTGAAAGCATTCCTGTGGACAAGGCGGAAGGGGATACCGTATCCGCTGCGACGCTGAACCAGTCCGGCTTCCTGAAATGTGAGGCAGTCAAGGTCGGGGAGGATACAGTGCTTGCGCAGATCATCCGCATGGTGAGCGATGCCGCTGCGACCAAGGCGCCCATTGCCAAGGCAGCGGACAAGGTGTCCGGCGTGTTTGTTCCCATTGTCATCGGTATTGCAGTACTGACCATTGTGGTCTGGCTTCTGGCAGGGCAGACAGTGGGCTTTGCACTGGCAAGGGGAATTTCCGTCCTTGTGATCAGCTGCCCCTGCGCACTGGGTCTTGCCACCCCGGTGGCGATTATGGTGGGAAGCGGTAAGGGTGCCAAAAACGGCATTCTTTTCAAAACCGCTGCTTCTCTTGAAGCTGCAGGAAAAACGGAGATTGTGGTGCTGGATAAAACAGGAACCATTACCAGCGGTACCCCCAGTGTCACGCAGGTGCTTCCTGCACCGGGCATATCCGTGGAAACACTGCTGAAAACTGCCCTTGCCCTGGAGCAGAAAAGCGAGCACCCTCTGGCCTCCGCCATTGTCAGCTACGGAGCGTCACTGCATCTGCAGCCGGAGGAGGTCACGGAATTCCGGGCACTTCCCGGAAACGGACTGACTGCCGTCCATCAGGGTCAGAACATCTGCGGCGGCAGCATGAAGCTGATGCAGCGTATGCTTACCCTTAGTGAGGAGACAGTACAGCGGGCAAACCAGCTTTCTGCGGAAGGAAAGACCCCTCTGTTTTTCTGCCGGGAGCAGGAATTTCTTGGCATCATTGCCGTTGCAGATACGATCAAGTCGGACAGCCCCGAAGCTGTGCGGCAGCTGCGGAATATGGGCATCCGGGTGCTGATGCTCACCGGTGACAACGAGCTGACTGCCAGAGCCATCGGTACACAGGCGGGGGTGGATGAGGTCATTGCCGGGGTCATGCCGGACGGAAAGGAAGCGGTGATCCGCCGTCTCCTCCGGGAAGGCAGGGTAGCCATGGTGGGGGACGGCATCAACGATGCACCTGCCCTGACCCGTGCGGATATTGGTATTGCCATCGGTGCCGGCACGGATGTTGCCATTGATGCAGCGGACATTGTGCTCATGAAAAACAGTCTTCTGGATGTACCGGCAGCCATCCGGCTGAGCCGTGCCGCACTGCGCAACATTCATGAGAATCTGTTCTGGGCATTTGTGTACAATGTCATCGGCATTCCCCTGGCAGCAGGAGTCTGGATTCCCTTGTTCCATCTTCAGCTCAGCCCCATGTTCGGAGCAGCTGCCATGAGTCTATCCAGTGTCTGCGTGGTATCCAATGCACTGCGGCTCAATCTGTTCCGTATGTATCGTACGGACAGGGATCATAACATCACTCATAAAACCAGAAGGGAGAAAAAAACTATGACAAAAACCATGAAAATCGAAGGCATGATGTGCGGTCACTGTGAGGCATCCGTGAAAAAGGCACTGGAGAGCATCCCCACTGTGGCATCTGCCGAAGTAAGCCATACGGACGGGACAGCAGTGGTAACTCTGTCCGCCCCCACAGAGGACGCCGTGCTGAAAAAAGCCGTGGAGGAAAAGGACTATACGGTTCTGGAGATTGCTTAACGGCAGACAGATTAAATGAAAGCTCCGTGAACACCCCTGTTCCCGGAGCTTTCAGATTGCCCAAAACCTGATTTCCCTGTGCGTTCATAAAAAAAACTTTACTTTTGGTCAGAAATATGGTATACTGAGATAATACTGTAAAATGGGAGAATCACATGATGTTTACCTTATTGAAAACGGAGAATACTGCAAGACGGGGAACGCTGGAAACAGTGCATGGTACTGTCCAGACCCCCTGTTTTATGAATGTGGGCACGGCTGCTGCAATTAAAGGCGGTGTTTCTTCATTGGATCTTGTGGATCTGAAATGCCAGGTGGAGCTGTGCAATACCTATCATCTGCACCTGCGGCCCGGTGATCATCTGATCAGACAAATGGGCGGCCTCCACAAATTTATGAACTGGCATCGGCCGATTTTGACAGACAGCGGCGGTTTTCAGGTATTTTCCCTTGCCAAGCTGCGTAAAATAAAAGAGGAAGGCGTATATTTCAGTTCCCATATTGACGGCAAAAAAATTTTTATGGGGCCTGAGGAAAGTATGCGGATTCAGTCCAATCTCGGTTCTACAATTGCTATGGCCTTTGATGAATGTGTGGAAAATCCTGCTCCCTATGATTATTCGGCCAAATCCTGTGCCCGTACGACACGGTGGCTGAAGCGCTGCCGCACGGAGATGGAACGGCTCAATTCCCTGCCGGATACGATTAACCCAAGGCAGCTGCTGTTCGGCATTAACCAGGGCTGTACCTTTGAAAAGCTTCGTGTGGAGCATATGCAGGAAATCGCAGAGCTTGACCTGGACGGCTATGCAGTTGGCGGCCTTGCGGTGGGGGAACCCACTGAGGTGATGTATTCCGTTCTTGATGCGGTAACGCCCGTTATGCCGGTGCATAAGCCGCGATATCTGATGGGTGTCGGCACTCCGTCCAATATTATCGAAGCGGTTGCCAGAGGTATTGATATGTTCGATTGTGTCATGCCTTCAAGAAATGCAAGACATGGAACCGTATTTACCTGGGAAGGCATCCGTCACCTGAAAAATCAGACATACGAAACGGATCCGCGCCCCATTGATCCCCAATGCGACTGTCCGGTCTGCCGGAATTTCAGCAGAGCCTATATACGCCATCTGTTCAAAGCGAATGAAATGCTGGCTGGCAGATTTGCCGTTATGCACAACCTGTATTTCTATAATACACTGACCGAACGAATCCGTTCCGCTCTTGATGAAGGAAGCTTTGCACAGTTCCGGACTCAGTATTCTGCACTGCTTGCACAGAAGGCACCGGAGGATTGATCGGTAGAAGGGGTCCGCTATGTCGTATCTGGAGCTGTTTTTCATTGCTGTGGGACTGTCCATGGATGCATTTGCTGTTTCTATTACGAATGGTTTATGCTGCAGCGGAATATCAAAACGACAGATGATCGCAATGGGGCTATGTTTCGGCGGTTTCCAGGGATTCATGCCCATTCTGGGGTTTGCGCTGGGAATGGCGTTTGAATCCTATATTACCGCACTGGATCACTATATTGCCCTGGTGCTCCTGTGTTATATCGGCGGCAGTATGGCGCTTGGTGCCATTCGCAGTCAGGAGGAGCACAGCGAATATCAGCTGACAGTCCGGACGCTGCTGGTACAGGGAATTGCAACAAGTATTGATGCCCTGGCTTTGGGAATCAGCTTTGCGGCACTTCCGGATGTCAGCATTACAGCGGCAGCACTGACAATTGCCGGAATCACATGCCTTTGTTCAATTCTCGGTGCTTGCTTTGGAAAGTCGTTTGGCTATAAGCTGGGGAATCGGGCACAGATTGTCGGCGGACTGATTTTAATTGTCATCGGTATAAAAATTTTTTGTGAGCATGTGTTCTTTGGCTGAAATAGACTGTTAATTACCAGGACCTTCAGAGGTTCCCATTAGTGAAACGTTGAATAATCATTTATGTGAAAAGGAGTTAGTTATGCAGAAAATCGCAGTTATTACAGATACCAACAGCGGTATGACACAGGAAGAGGCTGACCGCCTGGGTGTATTCCTGCTTCCCATGCCTTTTATTGTGGATGGCAAGGAGCATTTCGAAGGAGTTTCCTGTACCTACGAGCAATTCTTCACGATGCTGGAAAACGGTGCGGATGTTTCCACTTCCCAGCCGGCTCCGGAAAGTATTACGGAGCTGTGGAATAAAGTACTGGAACGCTATGATGCAATTGTACATATTCCCATGTCCTCCGCCCTGAGCGGATCCTGTCATACAGCCAGAGCATTGGCTGCAGAATATGACGGAAAAGTTGTCGTACCGGACAACAAGCGGATTTCCATTACGCAAAGACAAGCTGTCATTGATGCGCTGACGATGATCGAACAGGGTCTGAATGCACAGGAAATCTGTGATAAGCTGGAAGAAACAGCCATGGATGCCAGTATTTATCTTGCAGTCAATACATTGGAGCTTTTGAAGAAAAGCGGCCGTGTGACCGCTGCCGGTGCAGCAATTGCCTCCATCCTCGGATTGAAGCCCGTGCTGCAGATTCAGGGGGAAAAGCTGGATGCCTATTCCAAAGCAAGGGGAATGAATAATGCGCAGAAAACCATCCTCAACGCACTGAAAAAGGATCTTGATCAGCGTTTTGCAGGAAAACCGGTACATATTGTGACAGCTTACTCAGGGGACTATGATTCTGCCGCAGAATGGCTGAAAATTGTCCGTGATTTCTTTGAGGATGACAGCATTGAGATGTATCGGCTTCCCATCAGTATTTCCTGTCATGTAGGTGCCGGTGTCAAGGCAGCTGGGGTGATCCAGTATATTGAATAGGAATGGAAAGGTACAGAGAATGAAACTGAATGCAATTTTGTTTGACCTGGATGGAACACTGCTTCCCATGGATCAGGAAATATTTACAAAGGGTTATTTTCAAGAACTGTCGAAAAAGCTGGGACATCTTGGATTGGAGCCGGAAAAGCTGATTGCCGCTGTCTGGGCAGGCACCAAAGCAATGGTAAAAAATGACGGTTCCCGGAGAAATGCGGACGTATTCTGGGATACCTTTGCAGCCTGCAGCGGTCTGGACTATGCGCCGTTCAAGGAAGAATCCGATGTGTTCTATGTAAAGGAATTCCATGCTGCCAGAGCCTATACCATGGAGAATCCCCTTGCAGCTGAAATCGTTCGTCTTGCCCATTGCTGCGCTGAGCATGTTGTTTGCTCCACCAATCCTATTTTCCCTCTGAGCGGGCAGCTCACCAGACTGGGCTGGATAGGACTGAAGGAGGAGGATTTTGACCTGATTACCTCCTACGAGAGCGATTGCTACTGTAAACCAAACCCGGCTTATTTTCGTTCTGTCTGCGAAAGAATCAATGCGGATCCGGCTTCATGCCTGCTCATCGGCAATGATGAGGAGGAGGATATGTATGCAGCCACACTGGCCGGACTGCAATGCTTCCTTGTGACAGATCATATGATTCAGTGCCCGGAGCATCCCTGGGCTGGAAAAAGAGGTACCTACAGCGATTTGATAGAGTATCTGCGCAGTATGGCGGATGCCGTGTAAATACCCGGGCAATGCCTCCGGATGAGGCGGCACAATGGACCTGACAGCACATAATTAGGGAGCGAAAGGTCGGATTGAAAGGGGAGAACCGCTTGTGCGAACGAAATATCTGAAATATATTTTGCTTGCAATGATGTTAGTAATACTATGTATTGCATTTTTTGTGATTTTTATGAATGCAGTGCAGTCACGGAAGCTTAAAACAATTGTTAACAGCATATCGGATTATTATTATATCTCGTGTCCCAATGGAAATGAACTTTCTATTTCAGAGTCGGATAAGTTAAAGTATGAATATGATCTTGCTAAGTATTCGTACAGTTTGACTGAGCATACGGGCTGTATATCTTACAGATCTGTGACTGATATCTGGGGAAATACAAAATTCTACCACACAGGATTGTTTTCAGGTTCCAGTGGGATGAATGATAGAACTGATTTTCCCCTGTGCGTTGTGGAAATCAATGATTCTGTCAATATCCAGCGCTTTTTCTATCCGACATTTGATGAGAATGAAATAACAACCCCTAATTCTGATGGAGGAAAAATATACATATCCTTTGAACACTCCCTTTCCTATGAGGAAGCTGTTGCATCGATTTCAGAGTTTAACAAATACGGCACTGTCACCTGGCTTTGGGTGGATACCTATGGGCAATCCGATATGACGGATCATCCGGTCACAATTCAGAATCCCCTTGATGGGGACAGCTTGCCTTTATACGGTATTCCCCTATACCATCAGGGCTTATGTGTTGCTGAGCCATTAGAAATTTTTTTGGACATATTGAACAATGCATTCTATGATCAGTCGAAGAATGAAATTTGTGAAAAATTGAAAGCAGTCAAATCCGGCATAAACCCTTCCAATCATCAATTGTGCGAAAATGATATAGAAATTTTAGGTGCAGTGCTGCTGCCGTCAGGTGAATTGGAGAGAAAACAGATATTTGAAGAACTTAATCAAATGGATATCGTAAAATGCTGCACATAATGGATTAGTTTTATGCCATGACACCCTGTATTTTTCCTGTCATTAGGGGTGAAATATCATATAACGGCAGCCTCTGCAAACAAGTTTTTTGAGATTTCCTAATACAACCATCCATCAGAGAGGGGACGATACAATGAAACGAATACTGCTGTTTCTGTTGGCGGCTGCAATGCTGGCATCAGCCGGTTGTCAGAATAAAAAAGAGGAAGCGACATCCCAGACCGACTCTGTCATGGAACTGCCGGAAACTGCCGCTTCTGAAACGGAAACGTCCGCCGCAGAGAAACCGGAGGAACCCGCTGCATCAGAACCGCCATCTTCAGAGGAACAGGACACAACGGGAACAGCCGTTGAGACAGAGGCACAGGTGCCGGCATCCGGGGAGCCCGGGGAAACAGATGCATTCCAAGGGACTGAGACCGATACAGCTTTGCTCGGCACATGGGCGTATCAGGATGGGTTCCGTCTCCGGTTTGAAGAGGATCACCACATGATAATGTATGTCAATTATACGGATGCCATGCATTTTGAAAATGGGTTTCTTGTGGTTGGCGACCTTCAGTGCGCAGTGGCAGCGGATGCGGAAAAGGTGACTGCCACTTATGACGGAGAAACGATTCTGGATATGAGGCCTGCGGAGGGAACGGTTTCCATGAGTCTGGAAGGACTTTACAGGCTGGAATCCTGCTATGTCCTGGACGCAGTTGCAGCGGCGGAGGATGCGGAATACTATATCCTTCTGGATGGTGACGCAGTTTTTCTCGGAACGGCAGGTTCCTATGAAGCAGCGGATGGCAGTATGCAGCTTTGCAGTGCCGGCGATGTGCTGCTCCTGACCTATGAGCTGGATGGCAATGAACTTCGGATCACGGACGAGGATGCACAGACGGATATTCTTACTCGCCTAAGTGACTGAGGAGGCATCGAGCTGCAGACAACAATCAGCAAGTGTACTTTCAGAAAATAAGACTCTTGGCAATAGCAGAACCCCGGATTTTCCGGGGTTCTCATACTATCGGAAAAAACGTCCAGCCGCTTCACCTGCCGGTGGAGAGCTGGACGAAGTTGTTATGGGTTCGCTGCGCCTTCAGCGCATGCAGGGGGAATTCAAAACTCCCTTTTCTGACAAAGCATATTGATCAGCGGCGGCAGATATAAAGGACATAAACGGCGTAGGCAGCAACCATAACACCGCCCTGCCAGCGTACAAGTTTCTTCTTCGGCCAGCAGAACAGCCAGACCATAAGGCTCATTCCAATCAGAATGACAGCGTCAATCAGGTTTTCCTGAATAAAGGTAAGGGGAGAAATTGCTGCTGCAATTCCCAGTACAAAGAGAATGTTGAATATATTGGAGCCAATGACATTTCCCAGCGCCATGTCCACTTCATTTTTCCGCGCAGCGACAACGGAGGTTACCAGCTCCGGCAGACTTGTGCCGAAGGCAACAATGGTCAGACCGATAAGGTTATCCGAAAGCCCGAAGGAAGCGGCAATAGCAGAGGCAGAATTGACAACAAGATCACCGCCAATGACAATGGCGATCATGCCCCCAATGATGAACAGAATACATTTCCAGATGGGAAGAATTTTGTAATCCTCTCCATTGTTCTCGATTCTTGCTTTTTTGGCAGACATAATCATCCAGAGAATAAAGGCAACAAAGACCGCCAGCAGCCAAGCGCCTTCCAGATGCCCCACTGCCATTCCCGTCCAGCCAAAAAGAATCAGCAGTCCAGCGGTGAGAACAGAGAGGGGAAACTCCCTGAGAAGAGTGGATTTCTGAATGGCAAGGGGACAGAACAGGGCACAGATGCCGCAGACCGCCATCAGATTAAAAATATTGGAGCCCAAAGCGTTGCTGATGGCAAGTTCATTTTTATGCGCAAGAGCGGCACTGACGCTGACGGAGCATTCCGGCAGACTGGTGCCCATGGCAACGATGGTCATTCCAATAATCAATGACGGAACCTTGAGACGCTTGGCAACGCTGGAACTGCCGTCCACAAAAAAATCCGCTCCTTTGATCAGCAGTATAAAGCCGGCAATCAGATACACATATTGTAGAAAATCCTGCATAGTTGCTTCTCCTTTTTGCAGTGAATACGGTTAGAACAAGCCTCCGTAAAAGGAGGCTTGTCCGGAAGAATCAGAGAGACACTGGGTAACTGACAATTCAGTATCGGGGAAGTGGGAAAAAATCCCGCCAATAGCCCTTTTTATTTTCAAAAACAGAAAATTTCTGATGCAGTCAGTGTTGTCTTAGTTGTATTTTTTGAGCAGCTGCTGTATTTTTTCATGGGGATCAATGACAGTGCTGATGGATACATCATGATTAATGGAAGTAATGAAGTATGCGATATACTTGGATACATCCACCTCATGGAACCACTCACGCTGCAGCAGCTCCGGAGAACGATAGGTCAGGTTTGTGCCGAACACACCGCTGATATAACCGTCATTGTAGGCCTGATCGAATTTATCCAGACCATTGGTGAAGATGGAGTAAGTGGCATAAGCAAAAATTCTCTTTGCATTGCGCTTTTTCAGTTCATAAGCAATGTCAAGCATGGATTCGCCGGAAGAAATAATATCGTCTGCAATGAAGATATCCTTGCCCTCAACGGAGTTGCCCAGGTATTCATGTGCTACAATGGGGTTTCTTCCGTTGACGATTCTGGAGTAATCACGTCTCTTGTAGAACATGCCCAGATCAGCACCCAGTACGGAGGCATAGAACATATTGCGGTTCAAAGCACCCTCATCGGGGCTGACAACCATGAAGTCATCCTTGGCAATGTGGAAATTGTCAATGGACTTGAACATTGTCTTGAGCACCTGATAGGAGGGGATGACATTGTCAAAGCCCATGAGCGGGATGGCATTGTGTACTCTTGGGTCATGGGCATCGAAGGTGACAATGTTGGAAACGCCCATTGCCTCCAGCTCCTGAAGCGCTACTGCACAGTCCAGGGATTCACGGTAGTTGCGGCGGTGCTGTCTGCCGCCGTAGAGAATCGGCATAATGACATTGATTCTGTGTGCCTTGCCGCCGGCAGCCTGGATAATACGCTTGAGATCCTGGAAATGGTCGTCGGGCGACATTGCATTCCGCTGACCGAAATATTCATAGCAGCAATTATAGTTTCCCACATCAGTGATAATGAACAAATCCATACCGCGGACAGTGGACTTGATCAAACCCTTGCCGTCGCCGGAAGCAAAACGGGGGCATTCACTTTCTACCAGGAAAGAATCACAGTCATAGCCGCCCTTCCGTGCCCACTCTACAAGGTAGTTGTCGATCTTATCACCAAGCTCCTTGGCACTGGACATGGCAATCAGTCCCAAAGGGGCAACATTGCTCTCAAGATTGAACAGAACTTCATTATTACTCATACTTTTTTTGCTTCCACAGTACACAGCGGAAGCGCTCCTTCCTTGAATTTTTTGAGTGCTTACTTGCAGAATTTTTCCACATAGTGGTCAATATCCGCCGCAATGATCTCCTTGGCGCAGTCCACATCCTGGATTTCATCCACAGCGGTGGTTTTGTTTTCCAGCTCCTTATATACCTTGAAGAAATGAATCATTTCGTCAAAAATATGGGGTGGCAGCTCATTGATGGACCGATAGGTATTGTAATTGGGATCATCAAAGGGAATTGCAATGATTTTGTCGTCATGCCTGCCGCTGTCGATCATCCGGATGACGCCGATGGGGTAGCAGCGCACAAGGGTCATGGGGTACAGCGTTTCAGAGCAGACCACCAGCACATCCAGTGGGTCCTCATCATCCGCATAGGTGCGCGGAATCAAACCGTAGTTGGCAGGGTAGTGGGTGGAAGTATGCAAGATGCGGTCAAGCTTGATAAGGCCGGTTTCCTTGTCCAGTTCATACTTGATTTTACTGCCCTTCGGGATTTCAATAACAGCTACAAAATCCTCCGGGTTAATGCGCTTGGGACTGATGTTGTGCCAAATGTTCATAAAACACCTCATTGTTTTTTTGCGAACTCCATTCTGATTGCGCATAAGCAGCACCGGAGTTTGCGTGTACCTGGAATCAAAGAAATTGAGGTAACCTTTAAAAACCCTGTTTTTAAAATCAAAAAAGTTTAAAAGGTGGATTTTGTGAGGCTTCGCCTGACCGGCGCCCGTTCCCGCTGCCCCTTTGGAGCATCTCCTCACATCTCCACCCCTAAAACAAGTTTTTAGAGGTTCCCTTGATATAATTTAAGTATAACCCTGTTTTTCATTTTTGTCAATCGTGCAGAACAAGGAACGCCGAACTTTGGCGAAATTTCTAAAAAAGTTAGAAATTTTTGTGGATTTTATGGGCATGTTGGATTGCTGCGCCTGCTGTTGTGATCCGCTGCGCCTGCTGTTGTGATCCGCTGCGCCTGCTCAGAGCGGCAGCAATACCTGCGCATTGGTGCCGTAAAAAATATCCTGCTTTCCGGCAAGCATTTCACATAACCGCTCCATCCGATTCCAGTTATGGTTGCCGTCAAATTCATAGCTGTGTCCCCAGACGTAAAAAATCCTGGGGATTTCTGCGGGTTCTTCTAAAAATTGTTTTGCAAGAGCAAACAGCTGTTCATCATCGTGATGACAGGTAGGACGGAATTCCAAAAGATTCCCCTGTATCTCAAAGCTGTGGGAACTCTTCACGGTTCTTGCGTACTGCAAGCCGACGGCTTTCACCTCTTCCAGCACCGTCCGGTTGTAGACTCCGTAGGCGTAAGCCATGCCCACAGGCTCCGTACCGAACAGTTCCCTGATTGTTAGGGCATCGTCGCCTAATTCTTTGTGTATTGCTTCTCTTGTCAGTTCAGTCAGATTCAGGTGCCTGCTGCCGTGGACGGCAATTTCATGCCCATCATAGAGATGGGGAACCTCCGTCAGAGAGAGGCGCGTTACCCAGATATCCTTATACTTCCATGTTCCGCTGTGGGCATCAAGTCCCGTATTCAGGTTGAATGTGGCTTTGATCCCATATTGGTTGAACAACTCTATCAGACGAATGTCCTGCTCGTTTCCGTCGTCATAGCTGAATGTTACGGCTTTTTGAAAATGTTTTGTCCACTGCATTGTATCCTCCTTATTTATACTAAAAGCAGCATCGTGCTCCCGAATAAAAACCAGGGAACCCCTGACAACCTGTTTTTAGAGGTGGGGCGAAGCCCCACAAAATCCACCTTTTATTCTTTTTCAATTAAAAAACAGAGGGTTTTTAGATGTCACCTAAAAGAATTTCCTACAGATCATGATGCCGTTAGCTCATTGCGCCAGTTGATCAATAAATACGGTCTGGAACCTTTGAAAAATGGATAGCAAAATAATTATAACACAATTGCGCCTGATTTGTCAATTGCCGTCAGATTGTGTTCCAGAGCAACCGTTTACGAAAAATTTTTACGCAAACTGCTGTTGCAGATTTATGAAAACAGGGGCAGCAGGGGACGAAGTCCTCTGGTAGCTAATGGGGCAAAGCCCCACCAAAACGCTAAAAAGCAGCAGCGGCGACATGCAGTGTCGCTCGCTGCGGTCCGCTGAATTGGCGTTTGGTTTCAAAAGCGGTTACCCTGGATTGTGTTCATGAAAATCAATTTTCAAGAAAGTGCCTTCAAAAGAAGGCAACTTTGGCAGAAGCAGTGCACAGCACCGCTCATAAGTATCTTTTCAGCATTTGAACAAAATAATATAAATAAACATAATTGTACTATAATAAAATATAAACAATTTTTTTAAAAAAATGTATTGACAATCGACAAAAACCGTGGTATAATATAAAAGCTGTGTGAAGCACGGCAGTTGTGGCGGCATAGCTCAGTTGGCTA
>CAZXVI010000013.1:0-40298 GCA_964644275.1 uncultured Ruminococcus sp.
TCAAGGTTGGTGCAGCTACCGAGATCGAGATGAAGGAAAAGAAGCTGCGCATTGAGGATGCTCTGGCAGCAACCAAGGCAGCTGTTGAGGAAGGCATTGTAGCCGGCGGCGGCACTGCCCTGATCAATGCAATTCCGGCAGTCAAGGCACTGATTGAGACCCTGTCCGGTGATGAGAAGACCGGTGCGGACATTATCTGCAAGGCATTGGAAGCACCTCTGCGCCAGATCGCATTGAATGCAGGTCTGGAGGGCAGCGTCATCATTGACAAGATCATGACCTCCGGCAAGGTTGGCTACGGCTTCGATGCTTACAACGAGACCTATGTGGATATGATTCCGGCAGGTATCGTTGATCCGACCAAGGTAACCAGAAGCGCACTGCAGAATGCAGCATCCGTTGCATCCATGGTACTGACCACTGAGAGTCTGGTTGCAGACATCAAGGAGCCCGAAGCAGCACCGGCAGCACCTGCAGGCGGCATGGGCGGCATGTATTAAGCGGCGCAGAGCCTGCAATATGTGTAGGAAAGCTTTCTGCAACGAAGGCTTCTGATCCGCATTGTCAACTGATTTTACCGCAATGCTCCCAATGCCTTTGGCAAAGGGAGCATCGCTATTGAAAATAAAAAGCACCCGATGGGTGCTTTTTATTTTGCAAACGATTAATCTTATCATCAGTCATAACAATCTCCCCCTTCTCCCAATTATATTATATCTGTATTCCAGATAAAAGTAAAGATCTTGATTCCAGATATGGCATACTATAAGCGGGTGATGCACAATGGTATTTGAACGAATCCGGAATCTTCGCGAGGATCATGATCTCAAGCAGCGGCAGCTTGCAGAATATCTGAACATTTCACAAAATACCTACTCTCAATATGAGAATGGTGTGATTTCCCTGAGCGCAGAAACAGCAGTACAGCTGGCACAGTATTACGGAACCAGCGTGGATTACCTGCTGGGACTGACGGACGAAAAGCGGCCGTACAGGAGAAAATAATATATTGGTCATCTGAACTAAAAAAGTACCCTAGGCGTAAGGGATGAAGAAAATACAGCAAGGAAGGAAGTCACACAACATGGATGAAAAATCATTCGGCTATCAGAAATTCTGGGCACGTGTCTTTTCAGGCGCTGGAATCATCGCCGTCTGGATTGTCATCCAGTGGCTGCTGGAACCGTATTTTGAAAGCTCCTTTTTCTATCTTCTGTTTGGTGCGGTTGTCACCATACTGCTGATTACCGTCTACATTCGGCTGACAGAGCACACTAAGCTGTTCCAGAAGCAGGGAACCTACCGGATCATAGACGCAGAACAGTCGGAAATCCGGCTGCAGATTGGCAAAAAGCGAATTTTCCTACAGAATGTCACTGAGATCAGCTGGTGGAAAAACAGCTATTACGGAACTTATTTTGGCTCGATTCATATTACTTATGGCAAAAAGGGACTGCAGCTGAATTCTTTACCCATTACACCGACGGATGAATTTGAAGCATGCAGTCTGCAGGAGCTATTCCTTGACCTGCAGCGCTGCTACCCGGAGGCAAAATTTGAAAAACTAAAGTGATTGTAAAAGGCACACGATAGGTGCCTCAGACTGTCGCAAAAGTCCTGTCCAGTTACTGCGCCTACCGGCGCATGCAGGGGGCTGTGACCCCTACAACCCCCGAAACATAGACGAAAAGTCCTCTGCAAGAGATGGGGAGAGGGCTAATTTTACGAAACTGCCACTTGATCGACAAGCTGAAGGACTTCCCAAACCGGAAAGTCCCTTCTTTTCGTTAGTCTACCCCCTGCGCGATCACAACCGACTGACTGCCCATGTACGCAAAACGTGCTTCCACCGTCGCCTTATCATAGGCTTTGAGACCATTATTGTTATAGGGGTCATTGAAATAGTAATAATTTTCGTCATAGCCCACCAGCACCAGACAGTGCTCACTGCGTTTCCAGGTGAAAGTCTTGCCGGTTTCAGGAATCACCCACTGGGTACCAGGGGTGGATTCCACCATGTTAATGGTGGCCCAGACTGCTACCGGTGTTCCCCTGTCCACATAATTTGTCAGCAGATCGGAAAGGCTGGTTCCGGTCAGATTCACTGCGGTGTCCCCGCCGGTCAGAATTTTGTTCAGCGCATTGACAATTACCGGTGCATAGCAGCCATAGCCGCTGGACAAACGTGGATTCCCGATAAAGGCATCATCGGGATGGGGTCCGTAGAGGATTCCGCCGCTGTAATATAAGGAGCCGATATTCAGTGCAGAATCAATAAAGTCAGCAATGGTTGTAGAATAGCCGGCGGCATGCAGAAGCATTACAGCGCTGGCGCTTTCGCAGCCGGTGGGATAGCCGGCCTGGCTGATGTATTCCACATCCAGAATATGCTTGATCACCACACCATCTGCATTTGTGGTATAGCCGTTATGGGTTGCACTGCGCATCAGGGTGCTGTCCGAGGGCAGGAAATAATACTTCTTGCCGCCGATGACGCCGAATCCCTTGACCGCAGTGTAATTGGCACGGAAATAATAGGTATTCCCTTCCAGCTCCTGCCAGCCAGTCACTGCGGCGCCATCCGTGCCGAAGTAGTACAGGTTGTCATTGTAGCGCACCAATCCGGTCTGCATCACACCGTTTTCATTCATATAATAGCGCTGTCCGTCCACGGTGATCATACCGGTTTTCATAACGCCTGCGGCGTTGAAATAATAGCGGCTGCCGTCAATGGTCTGCCAGCCGGTCGCCGCAGCGCCGGTTTCACCGAAATAATACACCGATCCGTCCACGGTTACCCATCCGGTACGCATAACTCCGTCCGTGCCGAAATAATACTTCAGGTCGTTCAGTTTCCGGAAGCCCGTCTGCATGATACCAGTGCCCTGAAAATAGTAACGGCTGCCGTCAATGGTCTGCCAGCCGGTTACCGCAGCGCCGTCCTCCCCGAAGTAGTAACGATTCCCATACAGCGTATGCCAGCCCTTCTGCATGACACCGGCAGTGCTGAAATAATAGTACTTGCTGTCCAGTGTCCGAAATCCGACGAGAGCGGCGCCGTCCTCCCCGAAGTAATATCTTCCCTCCTGGGTATCCTGCCAGCTGCTGCAGAGCAGCGCACCGTCTTCCTGAAAATAATAATAGTTTCTCCCTACAAGCGCAACACCGCTGCAGAGCATTATGCCATTCCGGTCAAAATAGTACCGGTTGCCGTCCGCCGTTAACCAGCCCATGTGGAGGGCGTAATCCTCTCCGGCATAATAGGTCTCCGCCCCGGCAGTAATCCAGCCCTTTTGGAGATAGCCGCTTTCATCGGCATAGTACATGGTATAGCCCAGAGGATTGGGATTTTTATTGGCACCGATCTCGGCTACATGACTGAGCAGCACTGCGGCATCCGTGGCATCGGCAGTGCCGTCCCCGTTGCAGTCCCCGTGCGCCATGGCCTCCGCTGCTGTTGTAAAGCTGCCGCCGCTGCGTGCGAGAAGTGCTTCCCCCACATCAGTTCCCATACTGCCGGCTTCGGCAGCGGCAGACAAGAGCAGCGCCGCATCCGTGGCATCCGTCACTGCATTACCGTCCGTATCGCCGATGAGGATCTCCGGGGTTACCCCGAATTTCCCCGTCATAGCAACACCGTTCTGTAGGTATTGCGCATGCTCGCCGTCAAAGACAATGCCATCCCCCTCGGCAGCGGCAGGAAGAACTCCCATTCCGGACCAGGTCAGAAGGCATGCCAGCACCCCGGCAAGTATTTGTTTGAACTTCATGCGATAATCTCCTTTCGTAATAGCAATCCCCTCCGGCAGCAGCCGAAGGGGATTGCTGGTAATTTCAGTTTACCACAGATTGTCGGGAATGTCAAGATATGGAGGAATCCTACCGGATCTGCAGTCCCGAACACGGGCATAATGCCCTATATCGTGCTGAGTGCAGCGTTTCTGTATTTTCTGGAAAGGGACGCCACCGCATAGACGGAGGCGGAAATCAGCAGTACATCCGCTGCAATCCAGGCAGCCGGACTTGCCAGGCAGACTCCCAGGAACCCAAGTTCTTTGACCATCACCCAGGCAGCAAAAACTCTCGCCAGCAGCTCCAGAATACCTGCGCTCATTGGCAGAAGGCTGTAGCCCATGCCCTGAAGAGAATTGCGCAGTACAAAGAGCACTGCCAGTACAGGATAGAACAAACCGCTGATACGCAGATAGCGAAGTGCGTATTCCATAATGGAGGCAAAGGCGGCTTCCTCCTGCGAAACAAAGAGGTAGACAAAATATTTACCCAGGAAGAACGTGAAGATGTATGCAAACAAGGCATAAAGCAGCGAAACAATGATGCTGTTGTACAGTCCCCGGCGGATTCTGTCCAGCTTTGCAGCCCCCAGATTCTGACCGCAGTAGGTTGCCATTGTGATGCCAAGGGATTCCATGGGGCCGGCAACTACGTTCTGAATTTTCATGGCAGCCGTCACACTTGCAATCACAGTCGGTCCGAAGCCATTGACAGCGGACTGCAGAATGATGGAGCCAATGGCTGTAATGGAGAACTGGAATGCCATGGGAAGACTGATGGTGCAGAGCTTGCTGCAATACTCTTTCCGGAAGGGAAATTCATCCGGTTCAAATGTAAGAATATCGAATTTCCGGTACATATAATACAGGCACAGAAATGCTGAAATTGCCTGGGAAACCACTGTTGCCAGCGCTGCCCCCATTACGCCCAGCCCGAATACCAGAATCATGACAAAATCCAGTATGATGTTCATTACAGAGGAGACTGCCAGAAAGAGCAGGGGTGTTTTACTGTCCCCCATGGCACGAAGAAAGCCGGCAAGGAGATTGTAAAGAATGGTTGCCGCCAGGCCTATAAAGATAACAAACAGGTATCTGTACGCATCGTCAATAATGGAATCCGGCGTCTGCATCAGCTCCAGCAGCGGCCGGCAGCCCAGTGCAGTAATAACAGTGAGCAGTGCAGCTACGCAAGCTGCAATATAGGCTGCATTGATCATATAGCGCCGCATGCTCTTGGGATCTCCGGCGCCATACATCTGCGCAACGGGGATGGACAATCCTGTACAAAGACCTGTGGCAAATCCGATGACCAGAAAGCAGACGGAGCCCGTGGTGCCGATGGCTGCCAGTGCATCGGAATTAATACAGCGTCCTACGATGGCAGTATCTGCCAAATTATAAAACTGCTGGAGAATATTTCCGAAAACCATGGGGATACAGAACTGTAAAATCAGTGAAATCGGTCTCCCTGCCGTCATGTCCCTTGTCATAGGCACTCCTTCTTTCGCTTGTTTGTTTGGATTTTTAGCATTACCAGTATAGCACAGGGACGGCGCATTTACAAGACGGAAAAGTGACGGTTTCCTTTGCACTTTACTCCGTGAATTTGGTCAGTTTTCCTTATTCTGCAATGACAGGCAGCAGCCCGGAAAGGGGTGATTTTTGAAATTTGCCCCCTACATGTGCCGAAGGTACAGCGAAACCATAACATAAATGCTGCTGCACTGGCAAAAAAGCCATTTTCTACTTGCAAATACAGAAAAAAAGTGATATAATAATTATATCTGATTTCAAATAATAGATATCCGAAAGAGGAGGAACGACATGGCAAACAAGCAAGCGGCAGCTGCCTCCGGAAGGCCGGCTGCCTCTCAAAAAACTGCGGCATCGTCCCGCAGAACTGTGTCAGCAACAGGAATCGGACATGCCCTCCGGAACTGGGCAGTCCGGAACCGATACTATCTGATCGCATTCTTTATCCCAGTGCTACTGACCTATATTTCCTATGCAATTTTCGGACTTTACCCGTTCGGTGAGGAATCCGTTCTGGCACTGGATCTGAATGCTCAATATGTGTATTACTTTGAGGCGCTCCGTGACGCTTTCTGGGGGGATGGCAGCATTTTCTACAGCTGGTCCCGCAACCTCTCCGGGGAATTCATGGGCATCATCGGCTATTATCTTGCCAGTCCCTTTACACTGATTGTTCTGCTCCTACCCGAACGATTTCTTATCTGGAGCCTGCTGATCATGATTCTTGCCAAGATCGGCACGGCAAGCGTCACCTTCTGCTACTACCTGCAGAAATCCAAAAAGATCCCGCCCACACAGGCGCTGACCTTCTCCCTGCTGTACTCCATGACGGCATATATGATCATCCAGACCATTGACCCCATGTGGCTGGACGGCCTTGTGTTTCTGCCCCTGGTAGCCCTGGGTGTGGAATATCTCATTGATGACGGCAGAAAGATCAATTATATCATCCCCATTGCCATCATGTTCGTGGCAAACTTCTATATTGGCTATATGGTCGGCATTTTTACTGCGTTTTACTTTTTTTATTATCTGTTCTTCGGTACCGAACAGAAGCGGCGCAGGGTAAAGGACATGCTCTACACCTGCTGTAATTTTGCCATCTGTTCCATTGTAGCAGTAATGTGCGCCGCCTTTATGATTCTGCCTGTGTACAATGCCCTCAGTCTCGGCAAACTGGATTTCACCGATCCCGACTACAGCTTCAAGGTGCAGTTTGAACCCCTGGATATCATTGCACAGCTGCTGATCGGACAGTACGATTCCGTCAATGTCCAGGGCAGTCCGGAAATCTACTGCGGAATCCTGACAGTTGTACTGCTGCCCGTATTTTTCCTCAACAATACAATCAGCATGCGGAAGAAACTGGGAAGCGGATTCCTGCTGGGCATCCTGTTTTTCAGCATGTATATCAAGCCCATTGACATGCTGTGGCACGGCGGACAGGTCCCCAACTGGCTGCCCTACCGCTATTCCTTTATGATTTCCTTCGTCCTGCTGACCATGGCTGCCACTGCTTTCCAGCACCTGGACGGCATCAAGCTGTCCCATATCGGCGGCATTTTCTTCGGCATCCTTGCCGTGATCCTGTATCTTCATTCCCAGGGATATGAGCATCTGGATATTATGACATCCATCTGGATGTCCATCGGTATGGCGGCAGTGTACTGCATCCTGCTCTATGTCTTCCTGTCACAGGAACGCAGACGGAGGCTGATTTCCGTTCTGATGCTCTGCTGTATTTCCGGCGAGCTGGTGTTCAACGCAGTGCAGACCATGAAAGATGTGGACAAGGAGGTGACATATTCCACCAAGGCATCCTATGGTTCCTTCATTCAGGCAGGCCGTAAAGCTGTGGATATGATGGAATCCCTGGATGACGGACTGTACCGCTCCGAGAAAACCTTCAGCCGCTGTGTGAATGATAACCTTGCATTGGGCTTAAAAGGACTGACCCACTCCAGTTCCGTCATGAACGCCAAAACCCTGGATTTCATTGAAACCCTGGGCTACTGCACCAGAAGCTACTATTCCCGTTATGACGGCACTACAGAGCTGGCAGATTCCCTGCTGGGCATCCGCTATGTGCTGGATAACGGTGACAATCCCACCCGTCCCATGCTCCAGGAATCCTATATCAAGGTGGATGAGTACAACTATACCGACCCCGATGACCTGGATGCCAATGACAACCCCAAGTCCAAAACCATCAGCATCTACGAAAATCCCAATGCGCTCTCCATTGGCTATATGGTAAGCTCCGACCTGCTGCGCATCAGCCATCTTGGCAATGACAATCCCTTCAACAGCCAGAATGTCCTGCTCAGCACCATGCTGGGCAATACGGTATTCGATGCAGAAGGACAGATTGCCGGTACAAGCCAGTACTACACCCGCATTGATACGGGGGAGCCGGTGCTGGGGGCTGTGACGGTTTCCGACTACAACGGTCAGACCTGCTACACCAGGATGGACAGCGGCGATCCCACCGTTGACTATCGCTTCACAGTGACGGAGGCAAAGGAAATTTACTGCTTCCTCAAAACCGAGAATGAGCAGAAGGTCAATCTCTGGCTGGGTACCTGGGATGAGGAAAGCGGCGATTACTCCTTTAAAAGCTATGGCACCTACTTCGATACCAAGAATTACTGCATCATGAGCCTTGGTACCTACGAACCGGGCACAATGGTTTCCCTGCGTGTAACCGTTCGTGACGATGTCAATTCTACGATTATCAAGGAGCCATATTTCTACTATTTCAACGAGGAGGTATTCCAAGCCGATATCAATCAGCTCAAGGACGGCCAGATGGAAATCACCAACTACACGGACACGTATATCAAGGGCACCGTCACTGCCCAGGAAAACGAAATTCTGTTTACCAGCATTCCCTATCAGGATGGCTGGACGGTCAAGGTGGACGGCAAGAAGGTGGAACCCGTGGAGCTGCTTGATGCCATGATGGGCGTGGAACTGTCCCCCGGTACCCACACCATCACCTTCCGCTATGTGACCCCCGGACTGATTCCCGGCGTGATTTTTATGCTGCTTGGCATCGGCATGGTGATCCTGTTCTATCGTTATGACAGAAAGAACAACAAGGTACTGATTGCCCTGATCCGCGAAAGGAAAACCGCTGCACAGCAGACAGGCAAACAGGCATAATATGAAAGGGGGCGGCATGGGAAAATGCTGCCCCCTTTTGCAAAGCGGAACCTTCCGCACAACCCATATTAGGAGTGATACTTATGATCAAGCTGCAGATTCCCGCAACCAGCGCCAACCTGGGTGCCGGCTTCGACGCACTGGGACTTGCGCTGCAATACTACAATTACGTGGAAATGGAGGAATGTGACCATATTGACATCACCTCTGCTGACGGTACTCCCGTTCCCACGGACGAAAAAAACCTGATTTATATATCCGCCAAGGATCTCTTTGAAGTCTGTGGCAGGAAGCTCCCCGGTCTGCGCCTGATTCAGACCAATCATATCCCCATGACACGGGGACTTGGTTCCAGTTCCGCCTGCATTGTGGCAGGTCTGGTAGGCGCCAACCATCTCCTGGGCAACCCCCTGGGACAGGATGATCTGGTAGATCTTGCAGCACAGATTGAGGGACACCCGGACAATACGGCACCGGCACTTCTGGGCGGTATCGTAACTGCTGTGTTCGATGGCAGGCGGGTTCACTGGGTAAAGCAGGAGGTTTACACCAAGCTCCGCTTTGTGGCAATGATTCCCGACTTTGAGCTGAAAACCGAGAAAGCAAGGGGCTGCCTTCCCACGGAGGTCTCCCATAAGGATGCTGTCTACAACCTTTCCAGAGCTGCCCTGTTCTCCGCATCCCTGCTGACGGGCAAGTTTGAGAACCTGCGCACTGCCGTCCATGATAAGCTTCACCAGCCCTACCGGATGGCGCTGATTCCCCATGCACGGGAAGTTTTCGACATCGCCTACGCCCATGGCGCCTATGCAGCCTACATCAGCGGCGCAGGTCCCACTGTCATGGCCATTGCGGATGAGGATAATACTTATTTTTCGGGGAAAATGCGTTTCTCCCTGGATAATGCCGGGCTGAAGGGCTGGCAGGTGCAGGATCTGAAGGTCGATAATGACGGCTGTAAGCTGCTGTAATCATGAAATGACGCCGCACTACTTAAAGTAACGAATAAAAGGGCGGATTTTATGGGGCTTTGCGCCGAGGGCGCAATGAAACCATAACAATTTAGTCCAGCCATGTTCCGGGTAGGTACATTGGCTGGACAGGATTTTTTCGACAATCTGATTGTCCCCTGATTTTCAACAAAAAATCAGGGGACATTGTAATATTCCGGATATGTTCAGTATTTCTGTATCTCGAACTGGGGATACTCCTCCAGAAGATCGGAGCGGATGTAAATCTTTGCCCCTCCTTTCGAGTAATACAACTTCCATATATTTCCGAATTCAAATGTTTCAACCCAGTAATATGTCACACCCTCCAGCTCTTCCTCACTGTAAATTTCATTCAAAGGAACCAGACCGATAATCACGTCCGGCAGTCCCTGCTCACGCCAGGATGCATATATCTCCTCCGGATCCACCGCATCAATCCAGCGCAGATACATACAGTCTTTGTCATCGGCATTAAAATTCATAATGATATTCTCGTCAAAATAAGGCAGGAGGGAGGAACCAAGACCAACCAGATACGGATAGTGTTTTTTGACGGACGGCAACTCCGCCGGCAGTGTTTCATCCCAGATAATGGTATTGATACTCTCTTCTTCCCCTTCCGTTCCGAAATCAAACGAGTAGTTTACCATAATTTTCAGTTCATCCAGATTGTTTTCCTTCAGAAAATCCACGATATTTTTGGCACCGTAGCAGTACAAAATATCATTGTACGAGCTGACAGCACTGCAGACAAACGTCACAGCAGCAGCCAGAACTCCTACACAAGACATCAGAACCCGGGTTGCCTTACTTTCAATTTTGGCATTAATCCTGCCAAAAATGGGCGGTATACGAAACCCCTGGGAATCCTCCAGCATAACCCAGAATATGAACATGATCATCAGAGTGCTGATGCCCAGATGGTGCACAGAGAACTGAATAAAAATGCTGAAGAAGCTGTACATAAAATACGGCACCAGGAACAACAGCTTTTTGTGGTTTGCATGCAGAATGACCAGGAGTACAGCCCAGACCAGTACGCCGCCGATGCATTCGGCAATTAAGCCCGGCGTTGTGGATAATTCCTCGGTGACGTTGATGTAGCAGCCGATCAGACTGTCAAAGGGAAGAATCAGCACATAGAACATCCGCTTGAAGCGATTGAGAATCGGAATGGTATTGCCGGAATAATAGCAATCCTCTGCCGGCATAATGCTGGCAATCAGAATAAGAGCAAAGATCAGTATTCCGAACAATGCATAGGCTCTCCCGTCTCTGAGCACCCTGCTCCACTGCCGGTTCTGCCAGTACTCCCGGATAATCTCCAGCGTCCATACAATACACAAGCCCCCGGCTACCAGAATCCCATACGCCGAGGATGCACAGAGCAAACCAAGTGACAGAATGTAGCGCAGCGGCCGTTCATTCCGGCGCTGATACGTCATAGACACCAGCATGAACGCCAGCATCATGATGCTGTATGGACGGCTCAGCACACCATACTGGTAGAAAAAGAAATAGCTGAAGGGAATCAGACAGCGCACAATTTTCGGGAAGGGGGATTTCCAGAGCAGCAGTGCCACCGCTGCCAGACAGAAAGCAAAATTCACGCTGAACATGGTCAGCTCATAGGGTGCGCCCAGCTTGGCAAAGGGTACCAGGAGCAGATGCCAGAGCTGGGGATGTCCCTCATAATGGGGAATCTCGAAAAGAATCTCCCGCAGGGAGGCGCATCTGGCAATCTGCCATGCCTGTGCTTCATCGAACCACGGTTCATGGAAATACGCAACCACGGACACGCCGAGAATATAAAGTAACAGGGCAAAGACCTCCGCTCTGCCGTGCTTCTGAGACAGACAAGCTTCTTTGAATCGTTTCGACATAGTATTCCTCCGACTGCCAAATCAAAAGCCCTTCCCATCACCGGGAAGGGCTTCTTCTTTCTTCAGATGATCTGATGAACTTGCACAAGCTTACTGGCAAGCCATGGACAGTGTGAAGGAACTGAAGTTATCGGTAGTAGAACCTGTCGGATAACCGCCTCTGTAAGTAGCATCAGCAGCATATGCGCCTACGCAGCTCATATCCTTAACTCTGTACTCTGCAGATGTCAGATCACCGATCTTGTCAAAGTAGTTGACAATCTTCTTGTCAAGATCAGACGTGCCATCATAAGTGTAGTCATTGTTTGCTACAGATGTACCCTCGGAGTCCAGCTCTACCAGAGAAGTAGCAACTGCATCATACAGGGACTTTGCATTGGAGTTCATAGCAGAAACCTTGGACCTCTTTACATAGCCCAGCATGGAAGGCACCAGAATTGCTGCCAGTACACCGATGATAGCGATAACAACGATCAGCTCAACCAGGGTAAAGCCCTTAACCTTTTTTGTTTTCATTTTGAAAACCTCCTTAATTAAAATAATAAATGTATTGTGTCGGAATGGTATCCATTCCCCGAATCGGAATCACTGAATGGAATCGTTTCCAGTGGATTCCTTGTGTTTATAGTATAGCATATGTGAAATTTTTTGTCAATACTTTTCCGCAAAAAAAACAAACTGTGAATATTTTTTTACGTTTTTGGAATTTCAAACGTTTTCGTTTTGGTGCTTTTCGTCAATCTGCACAACCAATTGATGCAAATTCAACTATATTTCGACTGAATTCAGTCAATCCCAGCAAAAAGCATGTCCTCAATATAAGAAATGTTTAAGGATGGTCAGGCTGCCAGGTGCATGCAGGAAAATCCCCCTCTCCCCAGCAAGTGCAGACGGTATCATTATAGGAACCATAGTGTTTTTCTTCGCCATATGCTATGATTAAAATGTGCATATGCACAAAAAAATGGAAAGGTAGTGTTTTATTGTGAAAAATATCGAAACCCTTTATGGAGATTGGCTGACAAGCTGGCTGGCGCAGAAGCGCGAATATGTCAAGGAGGCAACCCACGCCAATTATCAGACGGCAGCAGAGAACCACCTGATTCCCACATTGGGAATGCTCCCCCTGGGGGAGGTTACAGAAAAGCGTGTGCAGGATGCGGCGCTGTGCTGGATGCAGTCCGGCCGCTGCGGAGGGGGAGCGCTGTCGGAACGCACAGTCCGCTCACTGATTACCCTGACCAAGCAGAGCATGTATGCAGCAGCGAAGGAAGGCCTGGTGCCCTATCGGCAGTATCACATTTTGTTTCCCAAATCAAGGGCGCAGCAGAAACTGAAAGTACTGACAAAGGAGGAACAGCTCCTGCTGATGCAGCATGTATGTCTGAACCTTACACCGAAAAACCTGGGGATATTCTTCTGTCTGCACACGGGTCTGCGGATTGGGGAGCTGTGCGCACTGCAATGGCAGGACATTAACCTCACGGAACGGACAGTAACAGTCAGCAAAACAATTCAGCGGATTTCCGCAGGTGATGCCGAGGGGAGCCAGGGAACAAAAGTGATTATCACGCCGCCCAAGTCCGCCACCTCGAACCGCACAATTCCGCTGTCCTCGCTGCTGTACCCGCTGCTGAAACGGATGAATCCCGGAAAGCCCGGGGCATATCTGCTGACCAATACGGAAACGTATACGGAACCCCGGACATACCGGGATTATTATAAGCGGCTGCTCCGGACGCTGGGACTTCCGCCGCTGACGTTCCATGCGCTGCGGCACACATTTGCGTCACGGCTGATTGAAAACGGGGCGGACTACAAGACTGTAAGCGAGCTGTTGGGACATGCTTCGGTGAACGTGACGCTGAATCTGTACGTCCACCCCCATATGGAACAGAAGCGGAAGGCAGTGGAATTAATGAGCGGCTGCTATTAATGCTAATGCGCTATCAAACTATTGAAATAGTTTGATAGCGGGCGGGGGCTGCCGCAGCTTCGGGTACGACCTCCTACAGAGCGTTTTTCGTCCGGGTTTTTCCAAAAGAAAAGCCCGGTTTTCTTTCCATTCCCCGACTCCCTAAATATTTTATTTAAGGAGGTTTTCACTATGAAAACAAAAAAAGTCAAGGGCTTTACCCTGGTTGAGCTGATCGTTGTTATCGCGATTATTGGTGTACTGGCTGCCATTCTCGTGCCGTCCATGCTGGGTTATGTGAAGAAGTCCAGAGTTTCCGCTGCGAACTCCGATGCAAAGAACCTGTACAATGCAGTAGCTACCTGCATTACAGATGCGGACACCGAAGGTGATGCAGATTATGGAACCTATGTTACAGCTCACGTAAGTTCATACCTGGATATCAGTGGACTTGATAAAGCAATTGCTTATATTACTGATAAGGGACAGTTAACAGGAGCTACTATTAAGGACGGGGCTTATTGGGGTTCAAGCCCTACGGTAACAACTACCGATAATGCAACTACTCAGCCGGCTCCGTATACTGGAACTGAGGTAACAATTAAATAAAGTTTCCCGTGCAAATTGCTCACCCACAGAAACTCCCTCCCCTCCCCCGGGGAGGGAATTTTTTGTCCTCTCCACTCAGAAAACTCACACCGCCCCCATCACCGTATAGATCAGCGTTCCCACAACGCCGCTGCCCAGAATAATGGAGATGGCATTTGCCTTATATTTCCGCAGGATAAACAGGGCAGCGGCAAAAATGCCCAGTTCCACAAACCGCAGCTCCCCGAGCCGGGCGGAAAACAGGTCGGTCTGGAACAGTCCCAGCATGAGGATGGAGGCGCCGGCGGAGGCAATCAGTGCCACAACGGCGGGGCGCAGTGCGGACAGCACCTTCTGGACGCCGCTGACAGTGCGGTACTTATAATAGAAGTGCGCCAGAATCAAGCAGATGCAGAAGGATGGAAGAATACATCCCAGGGTACACAGCAGCACCCCTCCCACCCCGGCAAGGCGCATGCCCACAAAGGTGGAGGAATTAATGGAAATGGGGCCGGGGGTCATTTCTGCCACAGTAATCAGATCGGAGAATTCCTCCATGGTCATGAGGCCGTACACATTGACGATCTGCTCCTGGATCAGGGGAATGGCAGCATAGCCGCCGCCCACACTGAACAGTCCCACCTGAATGAAAGCAAAAAATAATTTCAGCAGCAGCATCAGCGTTCACTCCTTCCCGGTTTTTGCCGCTTCAATGAAATGCACAGGTCAATAATGCCGATGCCCAGGCACACCAGAATGATCAGCATTGCGCTGACGCCCAGCAGATAGGTGCAGACAAAGGCAAGGGTCATCATGGCAATATAGAGGAACCGCCTGGTTTTGCAGACATTTTTAGCAAGGTTAATGACCACGTCAAAGATCACCGCAGCCACACCGGCACGCATTACCTGCAGTGCGACAGCAACATACCGGTTCGTGCGGAACTGATCATAAAACAGGGAGATCACGGAAATAATGATCATGGGCGGCAGAATCGTTCCCAGCACTGCTGTCAGGGAGCCGGCAATGCCCGCCATGCGGTACCCGATGATAACGGAGGCATTCACGGGCAGGGGACCGGGCGCTGACTGGGTAATGGCGGTCACGTCCAGCATTTCCTCCTCTTCCAGCCATTGCAGCTCCTCCACGAATTTTTTCTTCATCAGGGAAACAATGACAAAGCCTCCCCCGAAGGTGCATGCACTCAGCACAAACATGGACCGGAACAGGATCCAGAGCTTTTTTCTTCGATCACACATGGTAGTTTCCATCCTTTCTATGATACAGACTGCGGAGCTGTCTGCGGCAGTCCTGTCAGTCGGAACCTATTTATGGTAACCTCTAAAAACCCTCTGTTTTTAAAATTGGAAAAGAAGAAAAGGTGGATCTTGTGGGGCTTCGCCCCACACCCCACCTCTAAAAACAAGTTTTTAGAGGTTCTCTTATCATTCTGTACAGGATAGTATTTGTAATATTCACAGGTTTCATACATTGCATAAAAAAGGCGATTTTCCCGGCAATGCCGTGGAAATCGCCTGCAGGAAATCTCTGACAGCAAGCTGTCAGAGACTGGCTGTATTTATTTTTGCTGCAGCATTGCCCGGATCTGCTGCTGGGTTTCCTCCACCTCCCGGCGCAGCTCCTCTGCGGAAACCCGGAAAGCACCGTTGCCCAGGATAATGATCTGCTCCATACCGTCGGAGGTTGCCACACGCACCCGATGCTTCCGGGTCAGCTCGTGGGTGATGCGCTCAATATAAGTATCCGCCGTTTCCGCTTCTTTGGTGTAGACGATGCTGATATTATGTTCCTTTTCCACGCTGCCGCGGTTTCCTTTGACCTTGTAGGCATCGAACACCACAATCACCTCGCATTTGCGGAAACCCTGGTAATTGCTGAGAATATGGATCAGCCGGGCACGGGCTGCGTCCAGGCTTTCGGCGGCAATGCGTTTCAGCTCGTCCCATGCGAAGATGATATTGTAGCCGTCCACCAGAAGGTATTCCGGCCCGGAGGGCAGGGGCACAGCTCCGGAGGGTTTCGGCGGCGGTGCCTGCTTTTCCGTATGCAGGGCATGGCGCTCCTCACGCCGGATGGTACCGTAGGTCTGCTCGAAGATCTTCATCAGCTCCTCATCCTGGGCTGCTGTTCCCGTATAGACGGTGTGCTCGGGCTTCCCGGAGGGGACGGCAGCAACGGAGACTTCCGGGCGCAGGGGACTTTCCGTATGCATATGGGCAGGCACCTCATCCCACTTGACCAGCACGCCGGCACCGTGGGAGCAGAAAATGGAATCGGGAGAATTATCCGGATCCGCCTCCGGATGGTAGCCGCATGCGGCAATGACTGCTTCTGCATTGGTGCAGGGGGCATAGCCCGCCGGGGTGCAGGAAAGCTTTCCCCTTCCCCTGGAATATTCCATCAGAGCCGTGCGGTAGGTCATGAGATAGGCTGCCGGTGCTCTTCCCTCCAGCACGGACACCTCCCCGAAGGTTTCCGGCGTACCGCATTTGCCGCCGCAGAGCTGCATGTCCGTGATTGCCCTGCCAATGCATTCCGGCGGTACCTCCAGCCGGAAGGAATACCACGGCTCCAGCAGTATGCTTTCTGCCTGCATCAGTCCCTGGCGAACCGCACGATAGGTAGCCTGCCGGAAGTCGCCGCCCTCCGTGTGCTTCTTATGGGCACGTCCGGCAATCAGAGTAATTTTCAGATCGGTCACCGGGGAGCCGGTCAGCACCCCCAGATGTGTCTTTTCTTTCAGATGGGTGAGAATCAGCCGCTGCCAGTTCCGGTCAAGGGCATCCTCACGGCAGCTGCTGAAGCACTGCAGGCCGCTGCCGGGCTTTCCCGGTTCCAGGAGGAGGCGCACCTCGGCATAATGGCGCAGGGGTTCATAGTGCCCCATGCCCTCCACCGGACCGGCAATGGTTTCCTTGTAGGCAACCCCTCCCGGTGCAAATTCCGCATGAATGCCGAAGCGTTCTGCCAGCACATGCTGCAGCACGGCCAGCTGAATTTCTCCCATGAGCAGCACATGAATTTCCTGAAGCCGTGGCTGGTAGGAGACATGGAGCTGGGGATCCTCCTCCTCCAGACGACGCAGGGCTGCCAGTGCGGTGTGATTGTCCGTTTCCTTGGGCAACACAACAGAATACCGCAGAATCGGCTCCAGCACAGGACTATCGGAATCCGCCTGTGCTCCCAGCCCCTCGCCGGGATAGGTATGGCTCAGCCCCGTTACGGCACAGACCATACCGGGATGCACCGCATCCGCAGGCTGAAATTTTGCTCCGGAATAGAGCCGGATCTGATTTATTTTTTCCTCCCAATGTGTACCACTGCGGTCATTGCCCTCCAGAACATCCCGGACACGGAGCACACCGCCGCTCACTTTCAGGTGGGTCAGCCGCTTGCCCTGCTCGTCCTCAGTGATTTTATACACCTTTGCCGAAAAGCAGGGATTTTCCGGAAGGGGCAGCGTACAGCTCTGCAGCAGGGACAGAAATTCTGCCACTCCCTCCAGCTTCAGGGCAGAACCAAAGCAGCAGGGAAACAGCTGCCGCCCTGCAACGGCATGGGCAATGGATTCGGGGGAGGTTGTCCCCGTTTCCAGCACCTGCTCCATGAGCTCCTCGCTGCATGATCCCAGGGATTCATAGAAATCGTCATTTTTTTCTGTGAAGTCTACGCAGGCACGATCAAAACGCTGCTGCAGCTGTTCCATAAGGGCAAAATGGTCTTCGTGGGCAAGATCCATCTTATTGATAAAGAGAAAGGTAGGCACACCGCTGTGCCGCAGCAGATTCCACAGGGTCTCCGTGTGGCTCTGGATGCCTTCAGAACCGCTGACCACCAGAACGGCGTAATCCAGCACCTGCAGGGTTCGCTCCATTTCTGCGGAAAAATCCACATGTCCCGGGGTATCCAGCAGGGTGATCTCCGCATCCGGCAGAGACAGACGCGCCTGCTTGGAAAAAATCGTAATACCCCGGTCACGCTCCAAGGCATGGGTATCCAGGAAAGCGTCCCCATGATCCACACGGCCCAGCCGCCGCAGCGCTCCTGCACAGTACAGCAGTCCCTCCGAGAGGGTGGTTTTCCCGGAGTCCACATGGGCTAAAATACCAATGGTCAGCCGCTTCATGAAACACTCCTCCTCTCCTGTTGTCCGATACTATTAATAGTATAGCATGTTTTCCACTACTTTGCAATAGTAATTCTCTCTGAAAAACAGTGCCTCCTCATCAGAGGAGGCACTGCTGCCCTTATCCCAGCACTGCACGGAGAACCCATAGCACAAGCGGCCCTATATTAGGATATTCCCGCAACACCACCGCCCGTACTTCCTCATAGGGAACAGAGCGGAATTCACTATTTTCCAGCAAAAAGGAATAGGCACCCTTTGCATAATCCCCGATGGCGATATGCCCGTAGGCTGCTCCTCCCACTGCAATCCTTGCCGCTGCCGCCAGACCCCCAAGGGCATAGACGCCAATGGCAAAGCCGCCCACAGCATAAATTCCGATACTCAAACCACCCACGGATACAATACCGGCACTGACGGCGCCAACGGAAATTCCCCCTGCCGTCATACAGCCTATTGCCAGCAGTCCTGCGGACAACAGCCCCAGGGACAGCAATCCGGCAGACAACAGCCCAAGGGACAGCAGCCCCACTGCCAGATTTCCCACCGCAATTACACCCCTGGCACGGTATGCACGGAAAAGCCCGATGTTAATATGCACCATCGGCACTCCGAAAAGGGTGCGGCGGCTGCGATATTCATAATGCCAGGTATGCCCGGAGCCGGATTTGACCGTTTTTTCCTCCTCCCGCTCAGGGGGCGGCAGGAACGCCGTATTTCCCACCAGCTCATCAATGCTGATTCCAAAAAGCCGGCTCATCTCCATGAGCTTTCCCATCTCCGGTGTAGTACTCCCAAGCTCCCACTTGGAAACCGTCTGCCTTGTAACATCCAGCTGTTCCGCAAGCTGCTCCTGGGACCAGCCTCTTGCCTTTCTCAGCTGCATCAGTTTTTCATGAAATTCCATGAGATCCTCTCCTTTCTGATGCATTCATCATAGCAGATTCCGCTGCTTTTTTCTACCATTTTGCGCTGGAAATTTGTCAACCAAAGTTAACATTGGCTTAATTACGCCATTATTTTGATTAAATTTTTTATAAAAAATGCCGTCCTCCCGTTTTCTGCACGAATCAAGAGGACGGTACTATCCTAAGTCAACAAACCGTTCAGCGCACTGCACTGCCCTTGCAGGTCAGCGCAATGCCGATCATCAGCATGATGGAGCCTGCGCCAATGGCAGCGCTGGCACCGGCAATGCGCATATAGTGGTGCTTGCGCATTCTGCGGGACAGCTCCTCATAACATCTGGATGCTGCACCGGAGATCTCCGGCGGTGATACCTGGTTGCGGGGGAACTGACGGGATTTTACAGAATCATAGTTCTGGTAGCAGCTGCGGCATTCCGGACAGGTCTTCAGATGCTCCCGGATTGCCTCTGCACTCTCACGGCTCACAATCCCTTCCTTATATAATTCAACAAGATCCATTACCATTTTACATGTCATGTTCATTCTGAATCGCCTCCAAAATCATCTTCTTGGCACGGTAATAAATTACCCTCGCTGAGTTCTCACTGATATGCAGCGCCGCACCAATCTGGGCATAGCTCATATCCGCATATACGCGCAGAATTGCCACATCCTGATATTTCTGCGGCAGTGCCGATAATGCTTTTCTGGTACTCTCCGACAGCAGCCGCCGTTCCACTGCTTCCTCCAGCCGTTCTGACTCGCTGCCGAAATAAATATCCGCCAGCTGATCCGTGCTGATATTATCCAGCTGATGTTTGTTTTTCCTCAGATACCGGTAATATGTATGCTTGGCAATGGATGCCAGCCATGTAAACACATCACAGTCACCGCGAAACCGGCGGAAGGAAATAAACGCCTGATAAAATGTCTCCTGTGTCAGTTCCTCAGCCAGATCACGCTGCTCCGTCAGTTTGAACAGAAAGGCATAAATACGGGGAAAGTATTCCTGATATAAGGCTTCAAATTCACGTTTCATGAATGCACCTTCACTTTCTTATATAGTTAGTATCCCGCTTTCATTAAAATGTTACAAAAAGGAATTCTCTGTTTTGCACAAAAAAGTAAAGCAAAATTTGTGCAACATTTTTGTAACAAACCGGATTCCATCTGTTACTAAGCTATTGGATGCACTTTGTGCAAGAGCGCTAAAAGAAAAATCCGGAGGTAGGATGATGAGTTTTAAAATTGTCGGAACGGGCATGTATGTGCCGTCCAAAGTAGTAACCAATGATGACCTGGCACAGATTGTGGAAACATCTGATGAATGGATTGCCAAGCGGGTCGGTGTCAGAGAACGCCGTATTTCAGAAACGGAGTTCACATCCGACATGGGATATAAGGCAGCACAGGCAGCCCTGGATGACTGCGGCTGCTCCCCGGAGGACATTGATCTGATACTGGCGGCAACTGTCAGCGCAGAAACGGTTTCCCCCTCTCTGGCATGCATGGTACAGCACAAGCTGGGTGCAACCTGTCCCGCACTGGAAATCAATGCAGCCTGCTCCGCTTTTCTTTTCTTGCTGGAAACCGCAGCAGCCTATTTCGCACTGCGCAGCTACAAGAAAATCCTGGTAGTGGGCGCTGAGCGCATCAGCGGTATTCTGGACTGGGCTGATCGCAGTACCTGCGTGATTTTCGGAGATGGCGCCGGTGCAGCCGTGCTGGAAAGAGGCAATGGCTATCTGGATGCCGTATACCATGTAAAGGGCGGCGATGATGTCATCAAGATTCCGCACTTCACAGGCTGTTCCCCCTTCTTTAAAGAAGAGCAGGATTCTCCCTATATTCACATGCAGGGTCAGGAAACCTTCCAGTACGCCGTGACTTCTCTGTGTGAGGATGTCACCATTCTGCTGGAGCGCAACAATCTGACAATTGATGACATTGCCTTTGTCATCCCCCATCAGGCAAACAAGAGAATTGTGGATTTTGCCCGGAAGCGGCTGCATATGCCGGAGGAAAAGATGGTTGTCAATATTGAAAAATACGGCAATACCTCCAGCGCATCCGTTCCGATTGCACTGCACGAGCTTGCAAAAAGCGGCAGACTCAACCGGGGCGACAAAATCATTCTTTGTGCATTCGGCGGCGGTCTGGCTGATGCAGCCTGCCTTATCGAATGGTAATCGTCCGGTACATACCGGTAAGTACATGGTACTTTCGCTGCCTGCATCCGTCGTGAAGATGGCACAGCGCTGAGTATAGATATTATATCATAAAAAAGGAGTAAAAACAATGGTACAGGAAAAAATTATTGCAATGCTGGCAGAAGCTACAGACACAGACGCATCTGAGATCTCCGCAGAAACAAAGTTTGCTGATCTGGGCATTGATTCCCTGGACATCACCGAAATGGCGATGGATCTGGAAGATGAGTTCGGCATTTCTCTGGAAATGACACCTGAGCTGAACACTGTCGGCAAGCTGGTTGAAGCAGTGGAAAAGCTGGTTGGCGAGGCTGAATAATGATGCAGTCGCCGATTTGTGAACTTCTCGGCATTCAGTACCCTGTGTTTCAGGGCGGCATGGCATGGATCGCTGACGGCAAGCTTGCCGCAGCGGTTTCCAATGCCGGCGGTCTGGGGATCATTTCCGCTATGAATGCAAATGCAGAATATTTAAGAGAACAGATTACAATTGCCAAAGAACTGACGGATCGTCCCTTTGGCGTGAATATAATGCTGATGAGTCCCTTTGCGGACGAATGCGCACAGGTCTGCGCAGAGGAAAAACCCGCTGTTGCCACCACGGGTGCCGGCAGTGCAGTCAAATACATGAGCGCATGGAACGAAGCAGGAATCAAGGTAATCCCCGTTGTGGCTTCTTCGGCCATGGCAAAGCAGGCTGAAAAAGCAGGTGCTGCTGCGGTAATCGCAGAGGGGCAGGAATCCGGCGGCCATATTGGTGAGCTGACCACAATGGCACTGGTTCCCCAGGTTGTGGATGCGGTCAGCATTCCGGTGCTGGCAGCCGGCGGCATTGGCGACGGCAGAGGCATTGCAGCTGCGTTCATGCTGGGTGCATGCGGCGTCCAGATGGGCACAAGATTTCTGGTTGCCAAGGAATGCGGCGTCCATCAGAACTATAAGGATATGGTGCTGAAGGCAAAGGACATTTCCACACAGGTGACCGGCAGACGCTTCGGCGGCAACACCTGCCGCGGTATTAAGAACGCTTTCACCAGAAACTTTATAAAAGAGGAGTACGCTCCCGAGGCAACTGCAGAAAGCGTTGCCATGCTGGGTTCCGGTGCGTTGCGCAAGGCGGCAGTGGACGGCGATGTCAAGGAAGGCAGCGTTCTGGCAGGGCAGATTTCCGGCATGATCAGCAAGGAACAGACCTGCGCTGAAATCATCACCGAAATCATGCAGGAAGCGGAGGCTTGCCTGAAAGGAGCAGCAAAATGGGTAAAATAGCATTTGTTTTTTCCGGCCAGGGTGCCCAGCATGTGGGCATGGGTCAGGATTTTTACGAAAACATCCCGTCAGTCAAGGCACTGTACGAAGCAGCGGATGCCATTCGTCCCGGCACACTGGAGCAGTGCTTTACCGGGGATGGTGAAGCTCTGAGACAGACGGAGAATACACAGCCCTGTCTGTATCTGGCAGACATTGCTGCTGCTATGGCACTGAAGGAAAACGGTATTGTTCCGGACGGTCTGGCAGGTTTTTCTCTGGGCGAAATCCCGGCACTGGCATTCGGCGGCGCCTATACCCCTGAGGATGGCTTCCGCATTGCCGCCAAGAGAGGCGCATGCATGGCATCTGCTTCCCAGGGCGTGGAGGCTTCCATGATGGCAATTGTCAAGATTCCCAGCGAAAAGGCAGAGGAGCTGGCACAGCCCTATGACAAGGTATTCCCGGTCAATTATAATGCTCCCATGCAGCTGGTAGTATCCGGTGACAAGGAGCAGCTGGGCGCATTGCGCAAGGATGTCAAGGATGCAGGCGGCAGGGGCGTTCCCCTGGCAGTCAGCGGTGCATTCCACTCTCCCTACATGACCCCGGCTGTGGAACCCTTCGGTACCGCACTTGTTGATTTTGCAGTCAGTCTGCCGGAGATTCCGGTGTATGCCAATTTTACGGCACAGCCCTATGAGGGAGATCCCAAGGCACTGATGTGCAGTCAGATTAACCACCCGGTTCAGTGGACAAAGCTGATCCGCAATATGGCAGCTGACGGCTTTGATACCTTTATTGAAGTCGGTGCAGGCAACACCCTGCAGAAGCTGGTTTCCCAGATTCTTCCGGAGAGCACCTGCCTTTGCGTAGAAACCATGGACGGTCTGAAGGCTGTTCTGGAAACACTGAACGCATAAGTACAACCGGAACCGGCAATGCCGGTTCCTGATATACATAATAGAGAGGATTGACAGCCATGCTGAAAGGTAAAGTTGCCGTTGTGACAGGCGGTTCACAGGGCATCGGAAAAGAAATTTGTAAGAAATATGCAGAAAACGGTGCGGATATTGCCATTGTAGATATCAGTGCGCCGGAAAAGGTACAGCCCGTTGTGGATGAGCTGGCTGCGCTGGGTGTTACTGTCAGAGCCTATCAGTGCAATGTAGGCGACAGCACAGCGGTTGCTGCAACCTGCAAGCAGATTCTGGCAGACTTTGGCGGAGTGGATATTCTTGTCAACAATGCCGGCATTACCAGGGATAACCTTGTGATCCGTATGTCCGAAGAGGACTTTGACGCAGTCATTGATGTCAACCTCAAAGGCGCATTCTATATGATCAAGAATTTCTATCGGCCCATGATGAAGAAGCGCTCCGGTAAAATTATTAATATCAGTTCTATTTCCGGCTTGTTCGGCAATGCCGGTCAGGCCAATTACTCTGCATCCAAGGCAGGCATCATCGGTCTGACCAAGTCCACTGCCAAGGAGCTGGCTGCCAGAGGCGTATGCTGCAATGCCATTGCTCCTGGCTTTATTGCAACATCCATGACAACAAGCTTCCAGGAAAATGACGAACTGGTAAAAGCAATCCCGGTAGGACGTTTCGGCAGACCCGAAGAGGTGGCAGGACTTGCACTGTTCCTGGCTTCCTCTGCATCTGATTATATTACCGGCGAAATCATCCGCATCGACGGCGGAATGGCAATGTAGGAGGATTACAATTGATGAGAAGAGTAGTGATTACCGGTATGGGTGCTGTGACTCCCGTCGGCAACAATGTTCCTGAATTCAAGGAATCCATATTTGCCGGCAAGAACGGCATTGATACCATTACCCGTTTTGATGTTACAGATTCCAAATACACCATGGCTGGCGAAGTCAAGAACTTCGACGCAGTGGCACTGCTGGACAAAATGACTGCAAGAAAAACCGATCTGTTCACCCAGTATGCAATGGTTGCCGGTGATGAGGCTATGGCACAGAGCGGTCTGGCAGGCAATGTAGAGAGCGACCGCTTCGGCGTTTGCTTCGGTTCCGGCATCGGCGGTATTGAAACCCTTTGCACGGAGCATCAGAATCTGCTGGAAAAAGGCGCAAGAAGGGTCTCCCCCCTGTTTGTTCCCAAGATGATTTACAATATTGCAGCCGGCAATCTGGCAATCCGTTTTCATGCAAACGGTCCCTGCACAGCTGTTTCCACAGCCTGTGCAACAGGTGCTACTGCCATCGGTGAGGGCTACCGCACTATTCTGCATGGCTATGCAGATGCTATGCTCTGCGGCGGCTCTGAGGCTGCCATCAATCCCCTGACTGTTGCCGGTTTCGGCAACTGCCAGGCACTGTCCTCTGCAACGGACAGAAATGCCGCTTCCATTCCCTTTGACAAGCGCAGAAACGGCTTTGTAATGGCGGAGGGCGCCGGCGTTATGATTCTGGAGGAATATGAGCATGCGGTCAAGCGCGGTGCCACTATCATTGCAGAGGTCTGCGGCTACGGCTCCACCTGCGATGCACATCATGTTACCGCTCCGGATCCGGAGGCAAAATACACTGCCAAAGCATTCCTGGATGCTTACGGCGACTGCGGCATTGCGGCAGACAAGATCTATATCAATGCCCACGGTACCAGCACGCCTCTTAACGATAAGACGGAAACTGCTGCGCTCAAGCGTGCTTTCGGCGACGACTTTGCAAAGCAGCTGCACATCAGCTCTACCAAGTCCATGACCGGTCATATGCTGGGTGCAACCGGTACAGTAGAAGCCATTGCTGCAGTTCTGGCACTGACAGAGGGCATGGTTCCCCCCACCATCAACTATGCAGAACCCGATCCGGAATGCGATCTGAATTATACTCCCAACACAGCTGTCAAGGCAGATCTGGAACTGGTCATGTCCTCCAATCTAGGCTTCGGCGGTCACAATGCCGTTGTGGCATTCAAGAAAGTCTAAGGGGGATGCGGCAATGCTGAGAGAAGAAATTATGCAGATTCTGCCCCACCGTGACAATATGCTCCTGCTGGATGAGGCAGAGGCTGCGGACGGCAAAGCACACGGCAAGCTGCACATTACCGGCGATGAGTGGTTCCTGAAGGGACATTTCCCCGGTAATCCGGTGGTGCCGGGTGTGATTCTGTGCGAAATCCTGGCACAGTCCGCCTGTGTACTGCTTTCTGCACAAAGCAAGGGCTGCACGCCCTACTTTACCGGTCTGGACAAGGTGAAATTCAGAACCCCTGTCCGTCCGGGCGATACCTTTGAAACGGAATGTGAGATTACCAGATCCAAGGGCGCATTTTATTTTGCCAAGGGCAAGGGATATGTGAACGGCAAGCTCGCTGTTTCCGCAGAATTTTCCTTTGCATTGGTGAATCCCGCAGCGGAGGCGTAACATGAGTTTTATTAAGGAATTTATTCAGGACAAATTATACGGCGCACAGGTACAGAACATTACCTGCAAGAAGTGCGGCCACGAAGAAAGTGCTTACAAGCTCAGCGAGAATCACTATGTCTGCACCGCCTGCGGTTACTATTATCGTATCGGCGCAAGGGATCGTATCAGACTTGTAACGGACAAGAACAGCTTTCACGAGCTGTTTACCGGCCTGAAAAGCCAGGATTTCCTGCATTTCCCGAGCTATCAGCAAAAGCTGGACAAAGCAGCAGAAACCTCCGGCGAGGAAGATGCCGTAGTATGCGGCATTGCTGCCATTGCCGGCATCCGCTTTGCCATGTTTGTGATGGAACCGAAGTTCATGATGGCAAGCATGGGCTCCGTGGTAGGCGAAAAGATTACACGGCTGTTTGAATACGCAACGGAGTACAAGCTGCCCGTCATTGGCTTCACGGCATCCGGCGGTGCCAGAATGCAGGAAGGCGTCATCTCCCTGATGCAGATGGCAAAGGTCAGCGCCGCTGTCAAAGCGCACAGCAATGCCGGTCAGCTGTATGTGACCGTTCTCACGGATCCCACCACCGGCGGCGTTACGGCAAGCTTTGCAATGCAGGGGGACATTATCCTTGCGGAACCGGGTGCTCTGATTGGTTTTGCAGGCAGACGAGTGGTAGAACAGACTACCAAGAGCAAGCTGCCGGACAATTTCCAGAGCGCCGAGTTCCTGTTGGAGCATGGCTTTGTGGATGCCATCATCCCCAGAAGTGAGCTGAGGGATACACTGGCTGAGCTTCTGCTCATTCATAAACAATAAAGGAGCGTACAGCGATGAATTCTTATGAAAAGCTGAAAACTGCCAGACAGAACGGCAGACCCACCGGTGCGGCATATGTAAAGGAAATCTTTGAATTTCCCATTGAGCTGCACGGCGACCGCCGTTTCGGAGAGGATCTGGCAATTATGGCAGGGCTTGCTTATATTGGTAAGCGGCCGGTTACATTCATTGCCATGGATAAAGGTACGGATCTGCAGAGCCGTATTGCCCGGAATTTCGGTTCTCCCAAGCCGGAAGGCTACCGCAAGGCGCTGCGTCTGATGAAACAGGCAGAAAAATTCCACCGTCCGGTGGTCTGCTTCGTGGACACCCTGGGCGCTTACTGCGGCGCTGATGCGGAGGAGCGTGGTCAGGGCCAGGCGATTGCCGAAAATATCATGGAAATGCTCGGTCTCAAAACACCTGTTATCTCCGTTGTCATCGGTGAAGGCGGCAGCGGCGGCGCATTGGCACTGGCGTCCGCCGACCGGGTTCTGATTCTGGAAAATGCTGTATATTCCGTTATTTCTCCCGAAGGCTGCGCAAGCATCCTCTGGAAGGATTCTGCCAAGGCTCCGGATGCTGCGGAATGCCTGCATATCACGGCGGAGGATATGAAGGAATTCGGCGTTGCGGAAGAGATTATTCCGGAGGACTTTGAACATTTTCCAAAGATGTGCAAGCAGCTGAAGAATGCCCTGATTCGTGAGCTGGACAATCTCTGTGCTCTCTCCGAAAAGGAGCTTCTGGAACAAAGATACCAGAGATTCCGGAAATTCGGTGTTTATACAGAAAAAAATGCCTAAACGTTCACAGGATTCCCCCCTTCCAGGGGGAGTCTATTACTGCAATTCACTTTTGCACTTTGAATAGCAAAAGTAATTTACCCAATGGAGGTTCGCAAGATGGAAGCTTTGTATAAAAAATTCAGCCAGGCAGAATTCGACGAAAACGGTCAGATTACAAAATTTTCGCTGCATTATCCCGAAAACTTCAATTTTGCCTATGATGTAGTAGATGCCATTGCAGCAGAAGAGCCGGACAAGCGTGCAGTGGTATGGTGCGATGACGAAGGGCACGACCGCACACTTACCTTTGGTGATATCAGCCGCCTGTCTTCTCAGACAGCGAACTATCTGGTCAAGCAGGGCATCCGCAAGGGGGATCGTGTTCTGTTGATGCTTAAGCGGCATTTTGAATACTGGTATGTTATTATTGCGCTGCACAAAATCGGTGCTGTTGCCATCCCTGCGAGCCATATGCTGACCACGGGAGATATTGTCTACCGCGCCAATGCTGCGGATATCCGCACTGTCGTTTGTGCGGATGATGTGGCTCTCTGCCACAAGGTACTGGATGCTTCCAAACAGGTACCGGGTCTTGCAAACCTGTTTACCGTCCGTCATGAACACGGCGGTTTCCGGCAGCTGGATAAGCTGATTGCATCTGAGCCGGATGTATTCCCCAGGGCCGAAACCAAGGTAGCAGAAGCAATTCTTCTGTACTTTACATCGGGGACAACGGGCTATCCCAAGGCTGTTTTGCATAATCACGCCTATCCCCTGGGGCATATCGTCACAGCGGTTTACTGGCACTGCGTACAGAACGACGGCCTGCATCTGACAGTTGCGGACACAGGCTGGGCAAAATCCTCCTGGGGCAAGATTTACGGACAATGGCTTGGCGGCAGCGCAATTATGGCCTATGACTATGAGCGGTTTGACGCCGAAAAAATGATGAATATTCTGGAGAAGTACAAGGTAACCACCTTCTGTGCGCCGCCCACCCTGTATCGGCTGATGGCGAAGACCGGACTTCGCAAGGAGGCCTTTGCAAGTATCAGCCATGTTTCTACCGCAGGTGAGGCGCTGCAGGAGGAAATCATCCGCCTGTTCTACGACTGCACCGGCCTTGAGATCATGGAAGGCTTTGGTCAGACAGAGACAACACTGATTATCGGTAATTTCGCAGGCGGCAAACCCAAGCGCGGTTCCATGGGCAAGCCTTCCCCCCTCTACAATGTACGTCTTGTGGATGCGGAGGGCAATGATGTTCCTGTGGGAGAAACCGGTGAAATTGTCATTGATGCACGGGACCGGATTCCCGAGGGGCTCTGTCTTGGTTATGAGAATAACGACGCCGCCAATGCACGCTGCTGGAAGGACGGTATTTTCCACACTGGTGATACTGCCTACTGTGACGAGGAAGGCTATTACTATTATGTAAGCCGTCTGGATGATGTCATCAAATCCAGCGGATACCGCATCGGGCCATTTGAGGTGGAGAGTGTCCTGATTCAGCATCCCGCAGTTGTGGAATGTGCAGTAACGGGTGTTCCCGATGCCGAGCGCGGCAATCTCATTAAAGCAACTGTTGTTCTGCAGGCTGGTGTTGCACCATCCGATGAACTTGCAGCAGAGCTGCAGGAGTTTGTCAAGGAGCGTGCCGCAGGCTACAAGCGTCCGAGAATTATTGAATTTGTAGAGGAACTGCCCAAAACCATCAGCGGCAAAATCCGTTATAATGCGATTCGTGAAAAAGATGCCAAGCAATAACCCAGTTCTGAACTCCTCCGCAGTGCGGAGGAGTTTTCTATAAAAAATCCATCCTGCCCCTCTTTACAGCCGTTAAAAATTGTGCTATCATAACAGTAGGAAAACCATACGGAAAGGCAGGCGTAACATCATGAAACGAAACAAACAATTACTGAGTCTGGCAACGGCACTGCTGTTCCTCCCCATCATGACAGTGCCCTCCGCAGCGGAAGATTCCCAATCTATTACAGGTGATGTCAATCTGGACGGTACTGTTTCAGAGGCGGATGCTGCATTGCTGCAGGATTGTCTTCTCGGAACCGCAGTACTGACCCCACAACAGGCTGCCCTTGCAGATGTTAATCAGGATGATCATATCACTATATTTGATCTCGGCATCCTGAAAGCCATGCTGCATGCAGCAGCGCCTTCCGGCAAAACCATATATGCAGCAACCACGGAAGAACTGCTGGAAGCCCTTGCCGCTGCAGCAGCCGGGGATACCATACTGCTGGCACCGGGCATTTACGAATGCTCGGAATATGGTACCAAAAGCGCACTTTTCTATTCCGATGCAGAGGGCACGGCATCCGCACCCATTACCATACGCAGTACAAATCCGGACGAACCGGCAATCCTTTGCGGTACGGATACGGCTAAGGGCATTGTACTGTATCTCACAGGGGACTACTGGATCGTTGACAGCATTGTGTGCTGCAATGCCCAGAAAGGCATCGTTCTGGATCACTCCAACTATTCCGTCATTCAGAATGCAGAGGTGTATCAGACCGGTCAGGAAGGCATCCACCTCCGGGACGGCAGTTCCTATTGTCAGGTACTCGACTCCGCCGTCCATGACAATGGTCTTGTATCGGAATACGGCGAAGCCATCTACATTGGCAGCGCCAAATCCACCAGCGGCTATGATTACAATTGTGACTACAACCTGATACAAGGCTGCACGCTGGGTCCGAATACGGTGGCAGAATCCGTGGATATCAAGGAATATACTACGGGAAACATCATTGAAAACTGCATCATGTACGGCGGCGGCATGACTGCAACGGACAGCTTTGTGGATATTAAAGGAAATGAAACCATCGTCCGGAATAACCAGTGCGATGCACAGGGCAATACCGCTATTACTGATGCATTCCAGCTCCACTGTCAGGTGGAAGGCTGGGGCTGTAACAATGAAATTTACGGCAATACCGTCACCTTCTCCGGAGAGACAGAATATCTTGTACGCTCCTGGTCTGGCACCTCCTGCACGGTCTGGGACAATGTGCGCATTCCTGACAATGCTGACTATCTGTATCGTGCTTACAGCGGCAGCACCATTACGATTGCGGATTAGTGCCGCATCCAGCGGCAGCGCCTTCGGGGATGAATTGAACATGCTGCTGAAGGCAGCTGCCCTCCAAACTGTAATGTCTATTACAGTTTGGAGGATTAGTATAACAACAGCAACCGGGGAACCTCAGGTTTCCCGGTTGCTGTATTTCTATAGGTTTCTACGGACGGATGACCTCTCCAATGGCCTTACTGCTGGCATACGCATTCAGGCTCTCATCTGCCCGCACACCGGCAAGGAAATTGTAGGAACCCTGGCAGGCAATCATTGCGGCATTATCGCCGCACAGGGAAAGCGGCGGCATGTACAGCTTGTACCCATGCTTCCGGCACATCTTCTCCATGCTGCTGCGCAGTCCGGAATTGGCGGACACACCGCCTGCCATGGCAATGACAGTATAGCCGGTACGCGCGGCAGCCAGCTCCGTCTTTTCTGTGAGGATTTCTGCAACTGTCCTCTGGAGGCTGGCCGCCATGGAGGGGGCATCAATGGGCTCCCCCTTCTGCTCCGCATGATGTACCATATTGATGACCGCCGTTTTCAGGCCGGAAAAGCTGCAGTCCAGCTCGCTGCCAGCCACTCTGGGACGGGGAAGGGCGTATTTTGTACTGTCCCCCTGCTGTGCTGCCCTGTCAATCTGCACACCGCCGGGATAGGGATAGCCCAGCACCCGTGCGCATTTGTCAAAGCATTCTCCTGCCGCATCGTCACGAGTGGTGCCGAGAATCCGGAATCCGGTATAATCCGTTACCTCCACCAGCATGGTATGACCGCCGCTGACCACCAGACAGAGATAGGGGGGCTTCAGTTCCGGGTGGGCAAGGTAATTGGCAGCAATATGCCCGGTAATATGATGGACGGGGACAAGGGGCTTTCCGGCGGAAAATGCCAGTCCCTTAGCAAAATTAACCCCTACCAACAGCGCCCCGATCAGACCGGGTGTGTGCGTCACTGCAATGCCGTCCAGTTCTTCAATTGTAACACCGGCTTCCGCAAGAGCCTGTTCGGTCACTGCCAGAATATTTTCACAATGCCTGCGGGAGGCAAGCTCCGGCACAACGCCGCCGTACAGCCGATGCTCCATGGCCTGGGATGCAATCACAGAGGATCGTTGGATGGTGCAATTCTCCACAACACTGGCTGCAGTTTCATCACAGGAGCTTTCTATTCCAAGTATCAGCATGCTATCTCTCCATTCTCATTTCCGATAATTTGCTTTTCAGTACCCCTATCGTTTCTGCATCAGCACTGCATCTTCAACAGGATGACGGTAGAAGCGTTTGCGAATGCCCACCGGCACAAAACCGTATTTTTCATATAATCCTATGGCTGGCGCATTGGAAGTGCGCACCTCCAGAAAGATCTCTGCCGGCTGGGAAAGCTGCTCCAGGAATGCCCTGATAAGTGCTCCCCCGATGCCCTGCCGCCTTGCAGCCGGGTGTACTGCCACATTGGTAATGTCCGCCGTATCCGCCACTACGGAGCCTGTCAGAAATCCCAGAAGGCGCTCATCCCCATCCACTGCCGCCAGGACCACGCCGCCCTGCCGCTGGACCTCCGACTGGAAGGAGGAAAGGGACCAGGGTTCCGGAATGCATAGTGCCTCCAGCTCCGCCGCTGCCTCAAGAAGGGACGTATCCTTCATGGTCAGCCGTTTAACCCTTGGCATCATACCAGGTCTCCCCCCTGCTGACTTCCGCTGTCAGCGGCACTGCAAGACTGCATACCTGTTCCATTTCCTCATGGAGCACTTTCGCAGCTCTGTCCGCATCCGCAAGGGGCACCTCCACAATCAGTTCATCATGCACCTGCAGAAGGAGCTTGGCACTGGGCACCTCCTGCGCCAGACGGTCATGGACATGCACCATGGCAAGCTTGATGATATCCGCTGCCGTGCCCTGAACAGGGGTATTCATGGCGATACGCCTGCCCGCTGCCTGCACCACTTTATTCTTGGAACGCAGCTCCGGCACATAGCGCCGTCTGCCGTGCATGGTGCAGACATAGCCGGTCTCCGCACCCTGTTCCACAACCTGGTCAAGAAACTCAGAAACCTTCGGATAGGATCCCAGGTAATCGGCAATATATTTTTTCGCCTGTGCCACGGAAACATGAATATCCTTGGACAGGGAGAATGCGCCCATTCCATAAAGTATGCCGAAATTCACTGCCTTGGCGGCACTGCGCATTTCCGGGGTTACAAACTCCTCCGGCATATCGAAGACCTTGGCTGCCGTTGCCGTATGGATATCCGCACCGCTGAGAAAGGCTTCCTGCATGGCGGTATCCCCGCTCAGATGCGCCATGAGCCGCAGCTCAATCTGGCTGTAGTCCGCATCCAGCAGCACGCAGCCCTCCGATGCCTTGAAGAATTTCCGCATATTCCGTCCCAGCTCCGTGCGCACGGGAATGTTCTGTAGATTCGGTTCAATGGAGGAAATACGCCCCGTTCTCGTTTCCGTCTGCTTATACTTGGTATGGATTCTGCCGTCCGCAGCCACTGTTTTCAATAATCCATCCACATAGGTGGACAGCAGCTTGGTGTACTGACGGTATTCCAGAACCAGATCAATTATAGGGTGGCAGGGGCGAAGTTCCTCCAGTACCTCCGCATTGGTGGAGTATCCGCTCTTGGTTTTCTTCTTTGCCGGAAGTCCCAGCGTTTCAAACAGCACGGTGCCCAGCTGCTTGGGAGAAGCAATGTTGAATTTCCCTCCTGCGTAATTGTAAATCTGCTGCTGCAGCTGCGCAATTTTTTCCGAAAGCGCTTCACCAAAAGTCCGGATGCCCTCCTGATCCACCAGCACACCCGTGTGCTCCATGGAAGCCAGCACCCTTGTCAGAGGCAGTTCAATATCCCGCCAGAGGGGCAGCATACCGTCCTTTTCCAGGCGCTGCATTCCCTGTTCATACAGGGCAGGAAGCGCCTGTACATCGGAAAATTCTGCAAGCTCTTCAAAATAGGGCACATGGAGCTGGCCGCATAATGCAGCGGTACTGTAATCCGTTGCAGAAGGATTCAGAAGGTAGCCGCAGACCGCAGCGTCAAACACCAGCTCTTCCAGCGTAGTGCCATGCTCCAGAGCATAATGATAATGCGCCTTGGCATCATCCGTCAGCTTCCGCAGGGGAGAATGAAGAAAGGTGAGTATCTGTGCCGCATTCTCCGTTGTATATACTGTATCAGCGGCACCGATGCACAGGATTCCCTCCCGGAGGGTATAGGCACATGGCTCGGGAAGTTTGTCGGGATCCCCTGCCCACACTGCCTGCTGCAGCTGCGGCGCACTGGCGGGCGGTGCTGCCTCCGTTTCCGGTTCCAGTGTTCCCAGGGGCTGTAATCCCAAACGCTCCAGAATTTTATACATCTCCAGCTCCGTCAGAATCCGGCGCAGCGTATCCTCTTCCGTGGGCTTGGGCACATAGTCCTGGATTGCTGTGGATACCGGCACATCCGTCCGAATGGTGGCAAGCCATTTGCTCTGCTCCGCATCCGCCCTGCCATCCAGAAGCTTCTGCTTGATACGGGGTGTTGCCTGCACCTCGTCCATATGGTCATACATGGCTTCAATACTGTTCCACTGCTGAATCAGCCCCATTGCCGTCTTTTCGCCGATGCCCTTAATCCCGGAGATATTGTCCGAGCTGTCCCCCATAAGTCCTTTCAGATCGGTCAGATGCACCGGTGCAAAGCCGTAATCCTCACGGAACCGCTCCGGCGTATATGGAATGGTTTCCCGGTTCGTCACCAAATGTACTGTGACATGTGTATCCACCAGCTGCAGGCTGTCCCTGTCGCCGGTCATGACGATGCAATCCTCCCCCCGTTCCTGGCAGGCGTGGGCAAGGGTGCCCAGAATATCATCCGCTTCAAAGCCCTCACAGCTGAGGCAGGCGATGCCCATCGCAGCGAGAAGCTGCTTGAGATAGGGCATCTGCATTGCCAGCTCCTCCGGCATACCCTTGCGGTTTGCCTTGTAGCTTGCCGATGCCTTATGACGGAAGGTGGGACTTTTCAGATCAAATGCCACCGCTACGGCATCCGGCTGTACATCTCCCAGTTCCTTCAGATACATATTCATAAAGCCAAACAAACCATTGGTGAACACACCCTTATGGTTGGACAGGGCACGCACGCCGTAGTAGGCACGATTCACAATACTGTTGCCGTCGATGACCAGTAATCGCATGGAAATACCTCCGTTTATTTATCATCAGGTAACCTCTAAAAACCCTCTGTCTTTAACATCGGAAAAGAATAAAAGGTGGATTTTGCGGAGCTTTACACCATATTCCGCCTTATCCAATCTCCTCGGCCGACTGTGTCAGGAATTAGTTGAAAAACAAGCTTTTGAAGGTCCTGTTTCATTATACCACAACTGACTGCGGATTTCCAGTGTTTTCGGAAAAATCATCAGGGAAACTGCATCCATCTTCAAAAAGCGTTCTGATAATCTCACCGGCTCCCTCAAAAACACGCATGCCGCCTTTGGTATATTGCTGCACCGGAACATGCAGCTTTGCAGAAAAAAGTCCGCCGTTCCGGATACGGAAAAACGGCGGAGTAGAGCAATATAGTATCCGGTGTTGCCCGGACCCATTGTTAGTATAACAGAGTTTCCCTCTTTCGTCAAGCATTTCGACCGAACTCCAGAAAAAGCGACTGGTTCCGATGGGATTTGCGAAAATTCTCCCCTTCTCCGGTTTTCTCTCTGTTTTATTGCTTTAAATAGTAAAAAGTCCTTGACAAATGCGTCAAAATTAGCTATCATATATTATAGGAAGCTTTGCACCGAACCGGCGCATGCTGTAATGGGAGGTATGTTATGACTAAAATTTCTGTAACTACGGGCAAGCCCTATGAAGTCCTCATTGAACGGGGACTGCTGCAGAATTGCGGTGCCTATATTGAGCCGCTGATCAATGGGGGCACCTGTGCTATTATTACTGACGACAATGTACATCCACTCTACGCTGCTGCTGTGGAAGCCTCACTCCAAGCCCATGGCTTCAGAGTAGTGACATTTGTTTTTCCCCATGGGGAAGCATCAAAATGTGCGGACACGCTGCTCTCCATTTATGGATTTCTCTGTGACAATGAAATTACCCGCAGTGACTGTCTGGTGGCACTGGGCGGCGGCGTGGTAGGAGATATCACGGGCTTTGCAGCTGCCACCTTCCTGCGCGGCATGCAGTATGTACAGATTCCCACCACACTGCTGGCTCAGGTGGATTCCTCCGTAGGGGGCAAGACTGCCATTGATCTGCCCCAGGGCAAAAACCTGGTAGGGGCGTTCAAGCAGCCGGCTGTGGTACTCTGCGATCCTGACACCCTTTCCACCCTGCCCCGTACCTTTCTGGCAGACGGCATGGGCGAGGTGATCAAATACGGTATGATCCGTGACGCTGCCCTCTTTGACCTGCTGTGCAGCTGTACGCAGGATACGGTAGCCGCACATTTCGATGAGATCATTCCTGCCTGTGTGAGCATCAAGCGTGATGTTGTGGAGCATGACGAATTCGACAACGGAGAGCGTATGATTCTGAATTTCGGCCATACCCTGGGACATGCCATTGAGGCATATTATCACTACGAAACCTACACCCATGGCAGTGCAGTAGCTGCAGGTATGTGCCTGATGACAAAATACTGCGGAAATCAGGAGGACTATGAAAAGCTCTGCGCCTGCGTCTCTGCCTACAATCTCCCCCATAACGTGGATGTTCCCATGGAATCCCTCATCCCCCTGTGCAGCGGTGACAAGAAGCGTGCCGGCGGCGCCCTGCGCTACGTTGTCTGTGAACCAATTGGCAATGCCCGGATCAAAACAGTAACCTTGCAGGAATTTCATGACCTGTTTATAAAGTGAGGATTTTGCAATGAATATACAGATTACACCGCACAAGCTTACAGGGACGGTTTCCATTCCCGCTTCCAAAAGCATGACCCACCGCGCCATCATCTGTGCGGCTCTGGCAGGAGGAATTTCCCATCTGACCGGGATTAACTACTCCAAGGATATCAATGCAACACTGGACATCATGGCAGCATTCGGCGCAAATTTCCAAAAGGACGGCTCAACCGTTGTCATGTCAGGCATCGGTACACCTGCGGAATCCGCTGTTGCTGACTGCTGTGAAAGCGGCTCCACACTGCGTTTTCTGATTCCCGTGGCAGCAGCCCTCGGCATTAGGACGGAATTTCGCGGACGTGCCCGACTTCCCCAGCGTCCTATCACACCTTATATCCGTGAGCTTTCACAGAAGGGTGTGACATTTCATTATCATAACACCATGCCCTTCGTCATGGAAGGAAAGCTTCAGAGTGGGATCTTCCGTCTGGAGGGCGATATTTCCTCCCAGTTCATCACAGGTCTGCTCTTTGCCCTGCCGCTGCTGGACGGCGACTCGGAGATTGTGATGACTTCTCCCCTGGAATCCAAGCCCTATGCGGATATGACCATCGACTGCATGCGCAGATTCGGTGTGGAGGTGGAGGAAACGCCGGAAGGGAATTACAAGGTGCGCGGCAATCAGGTTTACCAGGCTGCGGATGTACAGATGGAGGGGGATTTTTCCCAGGCAGCATTCTTCTATGTGGCAAATGCCATCGGCAATGAAGTAGTTCTCGAAAATATTCCGGAAAAATCCGTGCAGGGCGACCGAAAAATTGTTGAAATCATTGACGAAATGTGTTATAATAGAAATAACGGAAAAAATGCAGCATTTCATGTAGATGCAGCCGACATTCCCGACCTGGTGCCGATTCTGGCTGTGCTAGGTACTTTCGGGGATGATGTGTCCGTGATAACGGGTGCCGGGCGCCTGCGTCTCAAGGAATGTGACCGCCTGTCAGCTGTCTCACAGCTGCTCAATACACTTGGCGGAAAGGTCATTGTACATGAGGACGGACTGGAAATCCACCCTGTTTCCCAGCTCCACGGCGGCTGCTCGGTAGAAACCTTTGTAGACCACCGTATTGCCATGTGTGCTGCCATAGCTGCAACACGCTGCACGGAGCCTGTGACCATTCTTGGCGCAGAGTGTGTGGAAAAATCCTACCCTGCATTTTTTGACGACTATCAGAAATTAGGAGGAATTGCCAATGGCATCAATGTGGAATAATCGGATTGGAATTTCGATTTTCGGTGAATCCCATGGTCCGGCAATCGGTGTCACTATCGATAATCTGCCGCCCGGCGAATATATTGATATCGAAAAGCTTCACCAGTTCATGGCACGCCGTGCTCCCAAAAGTGACGGCACGACAACGCCGCGCAAGGAGAAGGATCTGAACCAGATCATGTCCGGTCTGCTCAATGACAGAACCACGGGGACGCCTCTGTGTGCTTTTATCCAGAATACGGATACCCGCTCAAAGGATTACTCCAATCTCAGTAAACTGCCCCGTCCGGGTCATGCGGACTATACCGGTGCCCTCCGGTACAGGGGTTTCAATGATGTGCGGGGAGGCGGACATTTTTCCGGCAGACTGACGGCACCCCTATGCTTTGCAGGAGCTGTCTGCGGCCAGATTCTGGAACGCAGGGGGATTTACATCGGTGCTCATATTGCTGAAATCCACGGTATCAAAGACGAAGAATTTGATCATGTGAATGTCACTAAGGACGACATCCTTGCTGTTCGCTATAAAAATTTTCCTGTCATTAAGAATGCCCAGGGGCAAAAAATGCAGGAGGATATTCTGGCAGCAGCCAAGGGGGGCGAGTCCCTGGGCGGTATCATAGAATGTGTTGCAGTTAATGTTCCCGCCGGCATAGGTTCTCCGATTTTTGACGGCCTGGAAAACACCATTGCACAGCTGATTTTTGGCATTCCTGCTGTCAAGGGACTGGAGTTTGGTGCTGGTTTTAAAGTTGCCGAAATGGTGGGCAGCCAGAATAATGACAGCTTCTATGTGGATGACCATGGTTATGTGAAAACCCACTCCAACAATCACGGTGGAATACTGGGCGGCATTTCTTCCGGAATGCCCATTACTATGCGTGTTGCCATTAAGCCCACAGCTTCCATTGCCCTGCCCCAGGACACCGTCAATATGTCAACCATGCAGAATGACAAGCTTGTTGTTCATGGCCGCCATGATCCCTGCATTGTTGCCCGTGCCGTCCCTTGTGTGGAGGCTGCCGTAAATATTGCGCTGCTGTCCCACATGCTGGACTACCCGCATTTTACTGAATAATGAAAAAAATGATGCGTGACGAGAATTTGCAGAAGCTTTCTGAACTCGCCGACCGAAGTGTAACGGATTCCTCCGTTGCTAATATTCTGCTCTGCTATATGCTGTATCGCGTCAAGGAGCCATTGGATTCTGAATTGTTATATGATATTGCTGTCACCGGCGGCATCATCAACTATTTCACCTATCAGGATTCGATCCAGTCCTTGCAGACAAATGGCTGTGTCACGGTTCAAAAGAATGAAAAGTGCGAGAAAATTTATACTCTGACGGATAAGGGCGTTGCCTGTGCGCAGCGTCTGAAATCCTTTGCGGCAAAGTCCTACCGGGATCATATTGTCCTGGCTGCCAAGCGAGCTATGGAACGCCGAAAAAATGAGGATGACGTTAAAATCGAGTATCTTCCACTGGAAACCGGTTGTCATGTGCGCGTTTCTATTACCGATCATGCACTGACGCTCCTGGAACTGACATTATATACGCCCGATATGAAGCAGGCGCAGCTGTTGGGAGAACGGATTCTTTCTAATCCATCAGCGTTTTATCACAATGTTCTGCAGTCCGCCATGTCCAATGAGGAAGAACCCTATGATTTAAGTGACAATTAACCAATAAAAGCACAGCATGGAAAGCTGTGCTTTTATTTTTGGTTACCAATCTCTGATGCAAATGTTGTCATACTCATTCTCTATCAAACTACCCCAATAGTTTGATAGAGAGCGCATGCTAACGCACTCGCCATTTTATGCCGTAAAACGGCATAAAATCCGTCCATTCTTATACGCCTCCTATGGTGGTATGAAAATAGTATCAGCGTTAGAAATTATCATGGTATAAGAAAAGGTCTCCCATATGGGAGACCTTTCTTATAGTGCGTAATTAGGATTCCTTAGCAGCTGCAATTTCTGCAGTATAGTAAGGAAGGGGTTTAGCAAGAATCTTTGCCCAGTCTGCATCATTGCCCGCACCGACAATAGCTGCATACTTCAGAATGTAAGCTGCATCCGTAGCGTCAAGCGGCGAACTATCATTACCCAGTGAATCAGTTGCGCCGTGATCCTCGGATTCGCCTGTTACATCTGCAAGGAAGTAAGCAAACAGTTCCAGCATCTCATCGGATGCAGAGTAGATGTAAGCAGTATTGCCTGCACCAACCTGTGCTGCGTACTTCAGGATGTAAGCTGCATCTGTAGCATCTGCCTCACCAGTCAGGGTTGCGTCACCCTTTACACCGATATAAGCAGTACCTACGTCCTCAAAATCATATGTGCCAAATTCATCTGTAATAGTAGCCGGAATCTTGCCTACATAGTAAGCTGCGTCATTGTCCTCATATACGGACTCAGGTGTCAGACCATTGAAGCTGATAACGCTATAGTCTGTCAGAAGCTCTGCCTCACCAATGGTACCATCGGAATATACAGCATAGCGTGTCAGAGATGTTACCAGATCTTCAGCCTGGAACTCTCTCGGATCATGAGAGAAGTAGAACTGATAAGTACCTTCGATTTCATAATTGTATCCAATGATCTCAGGTTCTGTCTCAGGCTCTGTTTCGGGTTCTGTCTCAGGCTCTGTTTCGGGTTCTGTCTCAGGCTCTGTTTCGGGTTCTG
>CAZXVI010000013.1:40398-55767 GCA_964644275.1 uncultured Ruminococcus sp.
CGGGTTCTGTCTCAGGCTCTGTTTCGGGTTCCGTCTCAGGCTCTGTTTCGGGTTCTGTCTCAGGCTCTGTTTCGGGTTCTGTCTCAGGCTCTGTTTCGGGTTCCGTCTCAGGCTCTGTTTCGGGTTCCGTCTCAGGTTCTGTTTCGGGTTCTGTCTCAGGCTCTGTTTCAGGCTCTGTTTCGGGTTCTGTCTCAGGTTCTGTCTCAGGTTCTGTTTCAGGTTCCGTCTCAGGCTCTGTTTCGGGTTCTGTCTCAGGTGCAATAATCTCGATCCAGCCATCAATCTGGTTCTCATCGCTGACAATCAGCTGTGTCATATTGATGTCATAGATTGTCAGACCCTCAAAGAACAGATCATATACTGTGCCCGGTGTTGCATCTTCCGGTACATCAAAGTAAACTGTGAATACAACAGAATCATCTGTTGCTACAATGTTCTGTGCCAGTGTGTAGTTTGTACCTGCAAACTTCAACTCGTCTGCATTGTACACAAAACCCAGCTCTGCATATGCATCGCCTGCTTCTGCGTTAGCAAAGGAGGGACCTGCATCCTGACCCATATCCATAATATAGCTGTTCAGTCCGGTTACGTCGCCCTTTACAGTTACTGTAATGGCTACGCCCTGCTGACCAGGATATGCATATTCAGTTGCAATAATCCACTGTGCGTCAACTTCGATAGCACCGGGATCAGTCTCAGGCTCTGTTTCAGGCTCTGTTTCGGGTTCTGTCTCAGGCTCTGTTTCGGGTTCTGTCTCAGGCTCTGTTTCGGGTTCCGTCTCAGGTTCTGTCTCAGGCTCTGTTTCAGGTTCCGTCTCAGGCTCTGTTTCAGGTTCTGTCTCGGGTTCCGTCTCAGGCTCTGTTTCAGGTTCCGTCTCAGGCTCTGTTTCAGGCTCTGTTTCAGGCTCTGTTTCGGGTTCTGTCTCAGGCTCTGTTTCAGGTGCAATAATCTCGATCCAGCCATCAATCTGGTTCTCATCGCTGACAATCAGCTGTGTCATATTGATGTCATAGATTGTCAGACCCTCAAAGAACAGATCATATACTGTGCCCGGTGTTGCATCTTCCGGTACATCAAAGTAAACTGTGAATACAACAGAATCATCTGTTGCCACAATGTTCTGTGCTACTGAGTAGTTTGTACCTGCAAACTTCAGCTCATCTGCGTTGTACACAAAGCCCAGCTCTGCATATGCATCGCCTGCTTCTGCGTTTGTGAAGGAGGGACCTGCATCCTGACCCATATCCATAATATAGCTGTTCAATCCGGTTACGTCGCCCTTTACAGTTACTGTGATGGCTACGCCTTGCTGACCAGGATATGCATATTCAGTTGCAATAATCCACTGTGCATCAATTTCTCTGCTTTCTTCCTCAGTGTCAATGATCTTAATGTAACCATCAATCTGGTTTTCCTCACTAACAATGAGTTCTGTCATGTTAATGTCATAGATCTGGAGATCCTCAAATGTCAGATCGTACTGTGTACCAGCTACTGCATCATCCGGAACCTTAAAGGTTACATTGAATACTACAGCATCGTCTTCTGCTACCACATTATCTGCAATAGTATAATTTGTGCCAGCAAAAATCAGTTCAGCTGCATTGTACTCAAAGCCAAGTGCTGCATAAGCATCACCAGCTTCAGCGCCCTGGATAGCCGGACCTGCATCCTGACCCATATCCATAATGTAGCTGTTCAGTCCAGTTACATCGCCTCTTACAGTTACAGGAACTGTTACTGTAGCGCCAGCCTCACATTCTACCTTGCCAATGATCCACTGCGCATCGATTTCCTTGCTGCCAGGCTCAGTATCGGGCTCTGTTTCGGGAGCAACAATCTTAATCCAGCCGTCAACCTGGTTTTCATCGCTGACAACCAGCTTTGCCATATTGATGTCATAAATCAGCAGATCCTCAAATGTCAGATCATACTGTGTACCAGCTGTTGCATCATCCGGAACCTTAAAGGTTACATTGAATACAACGCTGCCGTCATCTGCAACTACATTCTCAGAAAGAGTATAGTTTGTACCTGCAAATTTCAGTTCATCTGCATTGTAAACAAAGCCAAGTGCTGCATAAGCATCGCCTGCTTCAGCGCCCTGGATGGTCGGACCTGCATCCTGACCCATATCCATGATATAGCTGTTCAGACCTGTGGTATCACCCTTTACAGTAACAGGAACTGTTACCTCTGCACCGGGCTCAGCCTCAACAGTACCAATGATCCACTGCGCATCAATTGCAATGTCATCGGGATTTGTAGCAGGCTCTGTCTCGGGTTCAGTCTCAGGTTCTGTTTCAGGTTCTGTCTCAGGTTCTGTCTCAACTTCACCGTTGATTGTGATGGAACCTGCTACCAGCTGCGGATTTGTCTTTTCCTTGTTTGAATTAGAAACTGTCGTTTCATCGGGGTTGAATGTCAGCTCATAAACTGTACCCGGCTCTGCATCATCCGGTACCTGGATCCACAGTGTAACAACAGGAGAACCGTCCACTGCATACCAGTCTACAGGTACATTGTCTACGCCCGTAGTATCCGCACCAGCTGCCATCAGAACCTTAGGGTTGGGTACGAACATATCAAAGTTTGCATAGGTGTCAATTACATCGTCTGAGTCACCCATTGCAATGTCAATGCATGTCAGATCGCTTGCGCTGATCTCTCCACCGTCAACCAGTACCTGGAAGATGTAGCCGGCACAGCCGACATCATTCTGTACATAAATGCTTACCGGTACCAGCTCGCCGGGATCTGCTGTTACATCATCAATGTCCCATGCAAAACCGTCAACTACAACCGGATCTGTTTCCTTTTCTGTTTCAGGTTCTGTGGGTGTCTCTGTAGTTTCTTCTGTAGGAGCCTCTCCATTAATTGTAATGGATCCGCCCAGCAACGCAGGATTGGTTTTTTCCTTGTTTGCATTAGAAACCGTAGTTTCATCAGAATTGAATGTCAGATCATAAACTGTACCCGGTTCTGCATCATCCGGTACCTGGAGCCACAGCGTGACAACAGGAGAACCGTCCACTGCATACCAGTCTACAGGTTCATTATTAACACCGGTAGTATCCGCACCAGCTGCCATCAGAACTTCTGGGTTGGGTACGAACATATCAAAGTTTGCATAGGTATCAATTACATCGTCAGAATTACCCATTGCAATGTCAATGCATGTCAGATCGCTTGCGCTGATCTCTTCACCGTCAACCAGAACCTGGAAGATATAGCCTGCGCAGCCGACATCATTTGCAATATAGATGCTTACCGGTACCAACTCACCAGGATCCGCCGTCACATCCTCAATATACCATGCGAACGTGTCGCCGGCATCATTGGATGAAGCGGCCAGAACACTGGCCGGCAAGCAGCTGGCAATGATGGAGGAACCCATACACAGCGCTGTCAATGCTGATAAAAATTTCTTCATCGCGCATATTTCCTTTCTCAATATTCAATTTTACAGTATCATGTTCAGGTGAGCTCGCCCACCTGAACATCATGATTCAGAATGGCTTGATTACTGAGCCGGTGTCGGCAGAACTGTGTTGGTGCCAATCAGATACTTCAGGATTTCAATGGAATCCTTACCATCCAGAGTAGAATCATACCAGCAGTTTGCAACTTCCTTCTGGTAATCATCCAGAGTATCCTTGCTCTGACCATCGTATTCAACCAGTGCTCTGTTCAGCATTACAATGTCAACCAGCTCTACAACGCCGTTCTTGTTAACATCGCCGTACAGATAATCGGGATCAACAATAATCGTAGGAGGCTCTGTCTCGGGCTCTGTCTCGGGTTCAGTCTCAGGCTCTGTCTCAGGTTCAGTTTCGGGCTCTGTTTCAGGCTCAGTTTCGGGCTCTGTTTCAGGCTCAGTCTCAACTTCACCGTTGATTGTGATGGAACCTGCTACCAGCTGCGGATTTGTCTTTTCCTTGTTTGAATTAGAAACTGTCGTTTCATCGGGGTTGAATGTCAGCTCATAAACTGTACCCGGCTCTGCATCATCCGGTACCTGGATCCACAGTGTAACAACAGGAGAACCGTCCACTGCATACCAGTCTACAGGTACATTGTCTACGCCCGTAGTATCCGCACCAGCTGCCATCAGAACCTTAGGGTTGGGTACGAACATATCAAAGTTTGCATAGGTGTCAATTACATCGTCTGAGTCACCCATTGCAATGTCAATGCATGTCAGATCGCTTGCGCTGATCTCTCCACCGTCAACCAGTACCTGGAAGATGTAGCCGGCACAGCCGACATCATTCTGTACATAAATGCTTACCGGTACCAGCTCGCCGGGATCTGCTGTTACATCATCAATATCCCATGCAAAACCGTCAACTACAACCGGATCTGTTTCCTTTTCTGTTTCAGGCTCTGTTTCAGGCTCTGTCTCGGGCTCTGTCTCGGACTGGCCTGAGCCAACAACGATGGTCAGGTTCTTAAATGTAGGAGTTACGTTTACACTGGTTGTACCAGCAGTTACAAATGTAGCATCCTGTACACCCAGAAGATCATTATGGGTATCGAACTGCTCAACGAAGTCAATGGAGTATGTACCCTCATCGATATCGGAAGCCAGTGTTACCTCAAATTCTGTCAGCGGCAGCTCATCAGAAGTTGCACCAATGAAGTGTGCAGTGGTTGTATAATCATCATATACGCTTGCGTCGAAGCTGTACATCCACAGCCAGGACAGCTGGCTTGTACCGGTGTAATCAAATGTGAACTTGCTCTCATCGCTCATCTGGAACAGGGAAGTACCGGTCTTATATGAACCTCTTGCATTCAGGTAGCTGAAGCAGCTTGCATAGTACTGAGTGGAGAATGTCGTGCCATCGGACAGAGTATACTCCTTTGCAGAATCATAGTATGTGCTGCTTGTCAGGTCAGCTACGGAGTCAGCCAGAACAACTGCATAGTCACTTGCCTGCACACGAGCACCAACCTGTACAATATCAGCATTAGCAGGATCAGCCTCAATGTAATGCGCTACTGTAAATGTAGCATTCTGAGCAGCCTCAGCGGATGCAAATGTAATTGTGTTGCCTTCTACTGTGTAATCGCCTGTGGAAACAACTTCCAGAGAAAATGCGATCTCATCAGAAGAATACTGAGCAAATACGGACATTACGCCAGCAGCCATGCTTGCACACATAGCAGCAGCTGTCAGTGCAGAAACAACCTTCTTCATAACTAAAAATTCCTTTCTGTTTGGTTTTTATTCTCGCCATGTAATTGCAGACTCTCTGTCATAATCTGCGTTTTTTAAATTCTGTCAATTGGTACCGGGATTATACGGGCAGCGTATCAATCAGCTTTACCAGATACTTCATAATGTTGAGTGTATCCGTAGAGTTTACGGAGCCGTTCATGTCAACATCGGCATTTGCTGCACCCTGTACGGACAGGGTAGACGCACCCATCAGGCACTGGGACAGTTCGATAACGTCAAGGATCTCAACTGCATTATTGCAGTCAACATCGCCGTACAGCACATCGCCAGTTGCGCCGGATACTGTCAGAGAACCATTGTCCGTAGCTGATGCGAACTCAGTAACAGTGTAGTCGGATGCAATGTTTCCTACATAGATCTTTTCGTTGACAACGCCGGAGCTGCTCGTAGTTGTGCGCTGAATTCCACCCAGCACAAAATCTGTAGTATCACCTACAGCTGCAGAGCTGCTTACAGTACCAGTGATTGTCATGAATACACCATCCTCTGTAATCCAGTATGCAGAATCGTCCAGACCAGTAGAATAGGTAACATTGATGACACCTGCTGTGCTGAAATCAGCTGCAAATGCGGTCACACCTTCAAACTGCTCAGCAGAATCCACGCCATTGTCTGCAATGCTGCCCACCGTTACACCTGTTACTGTTACCAAATCAGAATCATATGTAACCGCAAACTCGCACACAGAAATGCCGGCTGCAGGAACTCCGGACAGCTCGACATTCAGTGTGAATGTTGAACCAGCCGCTGCAGTCACGTCATCTGCTTTGAATGTTACCGTATCCGCTGCAAATACAGCCTGCGTTGAAAAAGCTGCCAGCATGGATACAGCCGCCAGACCAGCAACAATTTTCCTTACCTTCATCTTCTTTCCTCCTTCTTAAAATTGTGAATGCAATAGAAAGCTATATAACTAAGGGAATCGCAATTCCTCAATTATATCCTCATATAACATAGTAGCTACTCCAGGGTCAAGGCACAACTCCCCCCTATATCTACTTACTGTTATTATAGATCAAAATATCACATAAGTCAAGAGAATTTATTACATTTTGTTCAACTTGTAGAAAAGTAATCCCACATTTTAGGCAGAACGCACAAATCTTCCACGATTTTTGTAAATAATTGACAAATTTTCATGCTTTGTTCTGCGCATATTACCGCAGGCTTTTTCCTTTTTTATTATATATCAGGTACGAAAAAAAGTAAATAGCTTTTTAAAAAATCATCACTTTATACAAAAGGAACAACCTGTATTCTATGCTTTACACAAAACCGGGATTGTTTTAAGATTATTTTAGGGTTTCTCCTGTCAAACAGCGGAGGATTACAGCAAAAAACGAAGGCAGCTGCTGTGCCTTCGTTACTGTTTTATTCTGTCAGGCTCTGGAATTCTGCGGGAATATTGCTGTCAATGACATTCTGAATGACATCCCAGCTCCAGGTCTTTGCCGTTCCCCACGGAGAATAGGGCAGTCCATGGGCAGCCACCAGCTCGTCCGTATACATATAATAAGGATAGATGCGAAGATTGGACAGGCTGCCATCATCATACTGGGTGATGACAGGTGTTACCTGCACCTCTTCAATGGAAACAGCTCCGGTGGCACCGGATTTCACAATATTGAATTCAGCCATGCCCCCGATCATATTGAAGCTGTCAGTCTGGGCGGAGATAAAGTTGCCCAGGGAATAGAACACAAAACCCTGTGTTCCGTCGGAACGGGTAATATATTCCATGCTCTGAAGCGTATGGGAATGTGTTCCGATAATGACATCAGCGCCCCACTCCACCATATCGGCAGCCAGCTCCTTGACGGAATCCCGGACGGTGAAGGTATCCTCATCCCCCCAATGAGCGGAAACAATGACCACATCCACCATGCCGGAAAGCTCTGTGATCTGCTCCTCCATCAATGTCTCATCTATCAGAGGGATTTCCATTTCTGAATCCGCCGGAAGACTATAGCCGTTGACATGCTCCGTATAGGCAAGGTACCCGATGGTGATCCCATTAATCTCGGAAATCCGGTAATCATACATATCCTGATAATCCCGGTAAGCACCGATCACCACCAGATTATCTGCCTCTGCGGCTTTTTTGTCCCAGTAATCCAGAGTTGCGCTCATGCCGCCGGAACCTTTATCCAGCAGATGGTTATTGGCCATATTGATCACATCGAAGCCCATATCCACCAGCGCATCACCAAGCTCTGTGGGAGAATTGAAATTATAATTAGAGCCGGAAATTTCATACTGATCATTGGCAATGATCGTCTCCTGGTTAATAAATGCCACATCCGCTGCTGCCACCCGATCCGCTACATTCTGATAGCAATAGCTGAAATTATAGCTTTCCCCGTTTTCCGCATGATTGGCAGCGGATTCATAGACGCGCTTCTGCACCAGGTTATCCCCCACTGCCAGGAAGCTGACCGTGCTGTCCGCCATGGGTTCCGTTTCCGCTTCCGTCGTGCCGGATTCCAGGGTACCTGGCTGGGATACTGGCGCATCCCCGTCAGAATTCTGTTTTACATAGCTCTCATCATAGGTCTGAAGTCCGCCGCAGCCCGTTGCCGGAATCATCAGAAGTGCCGCCAGAAATGCTGCTGTTACTTGTTTTTTCATCATCCTGTTCCTTTCCTGTGTCCGGTTCTGAACCGGGAATGGATCCATATAGGAAGCCTCTGAACACTGTTAGCAAACGCTCTCTATCAAACTATTGGGGTAGTCTGATAGAAAATTAGTATCAGAGATTTTACTCTATCACAGTATAGCATATTTTTCCCGGAAATGCAACGGCTATTCTATAAATTTCCAGAATTTTTAAAAAGTGCAAAAAGCTTCCATGCATAATCCCTCCCAATTCCGGCACACTATGGAAAAACGAGGTGATCGCATGAGTGAACCAGAATTCTTTGCCAAACCCATTCCTCCCAGTCTGGAGGAGAATATTGCTCATATTCAGCACATTTCTCAAAAAAGCTCCGATGTGCTGATTAACCATACTGTTGTCGGGGGCATCTCCTGCGCACTGCTGTGCTGCGAGGGTATGCTCTCCACCTCTACCATCACAGAGCTGATTCTCCACCCCCTCACATGGATTCCGGAAATGGCGGACAGCGATGTACTTTTCGACCATATCCAGAACCGGATGCTGCTCTCCGTTGACCGCCCCATTGCCCATAATTATGGGGAACTGTTCCGGCTGCTCAACTCCGGTTTTGCGATCCTGATTGCAGAAGGGCAGACAAAAGCCCTTGCGTTCGGTGTTCAGGGCTACACTGCACGGAGCGTGGACGAGCCATCCGGCGAGGCCAATGTCCTTGGCTCCCACGATGGGTTTGTAGAGGTTGTCCGTTCCAATATGTCCCTTCTGCGCAGACGCATGAAATCTCCGCTCTTCAAAATGGAGCTGTCCGTTATGGGCAGCGTCAGCCAGACGGATATCTGCCTTTGTTATATGTATGACAGGGTATCACCCCAGCTGCTCAGGGACGTAAAAAAAGCCCTTGCCTCTACAGAACTGGAAACCATTCTCTCCACTGGCTATCTGCAGCCCTTCCTGGAGAACCGCAAGGGCAATCTCTTCGACTGCGTCAGCCTGACGGAACGCCCGGATGTCCTCTGCTCCAAGCTTCTGGAGGGACGCATCGGCATTCTCATCGACGGCACACCCTTTGCCCTGGTGGTGCCAAAGCTCTTTGTGGAAAGCTTCCAGGCACTGGACGACTACAATTTTAAGCCCTATTATGCTACCTTCATCCGTTGGCTGAAATATGGCGCCTTCCTTATGAGCATTCTTCTGCCGGCTTTGTATATTGCTGTCAGCGTGCATCATCCGGAGCTGCTCAACAGCACGCTGCTGCTGATTCTGACACAGGCAGAAGCACAGGCGCCCCTGTCCCTGGCGGCGGAGGCAGTGGGGATTCTGTTGATTTACGAAGTCATCCGGGAAGCGGGTCTGCGGCTGCCAAAGGCCGTAGGCGGTGCTGTCAGCATTGTGGGCGGATTGATTATCGGTGATGCCGCTGTCACCTCCGGACTGATCAGCACCCCCATACTGACCATGGCAGCACTCTCCGTCATTGCCGGCTATGTAGTACCGGATCTGAACCAGGCTGTGACCATTCTGCGGCTGCTGTTCATTTTTGCAGGCAGCCTGTGGGGACTATTCGGCATCGGCCTGCTGGGCACGGCGGTACTGTTCAACATCTGTGCAACGGAAAATCACGGATACTCCCTTACAGCTCCCCTTTCGCCGCTGTACCCCCGTGCCATGCGTGATGTGCTGACAAGGGTCAGCTTCCGAAAAATGCAGTCCGGCAATTTCACAGTGGAGGAATATCATGAGTAACATTCGCTGCGGTCAGCTTTTTGCCATTCTCTTTTTATCCGGAGCCTGGCAGATTCTGTGCATTCCCAGTGCGGCATCCGGCGGTCAGCTTCTTGGCGTTGCAGCCGCTGCCGGATTGCAGCTGATTCTGCTGATACCCATGCTGGGGCTAAGCCGCCGGAATTTTTCACTGTCACGGATGATCAGCCATCGGAAATGGCTTGGCTTTCTTTATATTGTCTGTTTCCTTCTTTGGGGTGCCCAAAGCTTTTCCCAGCTCTGGGGGACGGCGCCGAGAATTTCCCTTCCGGTTTCCGGGCGTTTCACAGCGGCGGTGCTGATCGTTATTACCTGCCTGTACACCTGCTCCCTGGGGCTTCATGCGCTGGCAAAAAGCGCCCCCTTTGTTCTGGGATTTCTGCTGCTGTCCTTGATTGTACTGCTCATCGGCGCTGCACCCAGACTGGACACAGTGCGGTTTTCCCCGGGAATGACCGGCGCATGGAGCAGCGGTACTGCCTATTTCAGTCTTTCCGATGAGCTGGCAGCCGCCTTTGTGCTGCTGGAGCGGGTCAAATCCGGGCAAAGCCGTGCCATGACCGGTTATCTCCTTCTCAAAGCGCTTCTTGCCTGTCTGATTCTGTTCCTGTGCATCTGCGTCTGCGGACGGCTGGGGGCACTGGAGGACTATCCGTTTTTTACGCTGACTGCCCTTTCCCAGCCCCTCCAGTCCCAGCGGGCGGACGCTCTGTACCTCATCATCTTTGTGATGCTATTTGTGGTACGCATTACCCTGCAAACGAGTGTCATTGCCCATCTGCTCCGTGCCATGTTTCCGCGGCTGCGCGGCGCTGCGCCGCTCTCCCTGGCAGTTATGGTGCTGCTTTCCTGGGGAATGGAGCAAATTCATCTGACGGCCATTCCTCTGTACGGCGTCCTGCTTTTTCTGACAGTATTTCTCGTTCCACTGGTAATTTTTCTGATCCGGAGGTGTTCCCATGAACAAAATACCCCTGCTTCTGCTGCTTCTGTGTCCCCTGATGATGACGGGATGCAGCAAGGATGCAATCAGTGACCGGCTCTATACCCGTGCCCTGGGTCTTGGGGGCAGCTCGGAGCTGACCCTTTATATCCAGACCTTCAATGAAGAAGGAAGCTTCTCCGGAAAAGGGGATACTGCCGAGCAGGCACTGCGCAGCAGCGAAGCCAATGAGGGAAGGCGGATTTTCACAGGGCATACTGAGCTGGTTTGTCTGGACGGCAGTCACACCCTGGAGGAAGTCCGGCAGCTGCTGTTTACGCAGGGACTGTCCCCTGCCTGCAAGGTATACTTTACCAATGTGCGCACCTTCTTTCAGTCGGAGGACAGCACCCGGACATTGTACAGCATTCGTATGTCCGAGCAGAACGGCCTGATTGGTGAAACAGATCTGGCAAGTACACTGAATGAATGGCTGGGTACGGGTAAAACCGCATTGCTGCCGTCAGAAGGTCCGGAGGGCACCGGAATGGTCTTCCTGCACCGGGACGGCAGTACTGTGCAATTATCCCAGGACGCCGCAAAGGGTATGTACTGGCTGCGCCGAAGCAGCAAGGAACTGACTGTCACATTATCCCGGGACGGCGCAGAATACGATGTAACAATTCTGCGCACCTCCTTGCAAAAGTCCGTTTCCGACAGCGGTCAGGTGCAATATTCCCTGACAGTCCGCACAGACAATTGTCCCGATGCATGGCAGACAATTCTCAGTGAAACCATCCTCGGGCAATGCTGCGCTGCCGTATCCGAGATGCAGGAGACCCATGCCGATGTCATCGGCATTGAGGATTTGCTGACGGCGGAGGGAGAAGCCTTCAATCCGGCGCAGTACCCGGAAATTCTGATTTCAGTTTCCGTCAGATAATAAAAAAACCCGGCATTGCTGCCAGGATTTCAAACTATGGAAAAAGTCCTCTGCAAGAGGCAGGGGGAGGGCAAATGTTACGAAACTGCCACTTCACCAACAAGCTGAAATCCCGGCATTGCTGCCGGGATTTTTTATGGAAAGAGATATCTATCGTCTTACGCCATCAGCTGCTTGATGTGTGCAATTGCAGCCTGTGCATATTCATTTACCTTTGGAGAACTATCACTTGCCAGTGCCTTCTCATACCACTCCAGTGCTTTCTCCGGATGTGAACGCATGCCGCCGCTGCCCTTGAGGTAGATATCGCCGATCGCCAGCTGGGACAGTACCAGTCCTCTGTTGGAAGCTTCAATATGCCAGTCCACCGCACGGCTGGGATCCTGGGGGAAGGGATAGGTGCCCTTCTCGTAGCTGTCCGCTACCTGGAACATCACATGCAACAGAACCTCACGCTCCTTCTGCTCCAGCGTGGGAATCTGATCCTTGATTTCCCGCAGAAAACTGAACATGCTGATCATATAGTTCTTGGTGCGAGGCTTGCCAAGGAAGGTCCAGGTGCCCATCTCATCCATTTCAGAAACGGTAAAAATTGCATAATCCACAAGCTCATCCAGCTTATCCGTTGCTGCCGGCTGCTTCTTTTCCGCATTTTCCTTCGATGTCTTGGCTTCCTCACGCTTACGGGATTTCTCAATGCGGTCATAGAGGAGATTCTCCTTCATGTTGGAGATTTTCTCCATCAGATCCTTATAACGTGCCTGCCGTCTCTCATCGCCGCTGAAACCTGCTCTGCGCTCCTGCACCAGAATGTAATCCAGCATGTGGATGCAATTCTCCATAGGTTCCAGTGATTCCAGACGGGAGGTCATGGAATCAATTCTCTCAGCAATCAATTGATAAAGGAACATCGCCTTTTCTGTATGCTGAGTATGTGCCTCGGTATTGCCCAGCTTCCCCTGACGGAATTCCTCATCTGCATACTCCTTTATCTGCTCCACGGTCATTTTGTCCGTGCCTTCACGCCATTGGTGCGCACCGCAGTTTGTGCAGTTAATTCCATTGCCATGCAGCTTCTTGTGACAATTATAACAAATCTTTGCCATAATACTACTCCTTTTACATTCGGCTGCACAATCCCCCTGTACATCCGTTAATTTCATCTTTTATTATAACACAATCATTTTCAAACTGCAATACCTTCCTGTTTTTTTGTTATTTTTTCACAAATTGTTCCGTCACTTTGCACAAATCATAGCAGCAATTTTGCAGCGAGATGACGATACTCCATCATCTGTATATCCGGCTCAGTGCTGTCACTCTTTGTCAGAGCAGGAACGGCGATGCGAAGAGGAACCATCCCAATTACCATATCCCCCTCTTTTAATACTAATTCTCTATCAGACTACCCCAATAGTTTAATGGAGAGTGTGTGCTAACGCACTCGCCGTTTTATCATGATTTTCAAATGGGAATAGTATAACAATCCTCAATTATGCTTCTGCTCCTTTCTCCGCTCCTTGCGGATCAATCGGCACAGCCCCACAAACGGAAAAAGTCCGAATACAAACTGCACCCAGCAGAGCAGCAAAGGGATCAGACATAAGGGGCTGGAACAAAAGAACGAAAGTACAATGACTGCCGCCAGAGCAATTCCCCATCCCAAAGCATAAAAGCCAAAGATGCGCCGTTCCTTCTCCATCAGCTCCACCTTGGATTCTGTATCACTGAAAATAGGGGGTGTTCCCTCCTCTGCACGGAAAATCTGCATTCCCTTCTCCATGATGACCGGCGTCCAGCCGCTCTCTTCGTACAGTGTGCGCATTTCCTCATCCGTTTCCGGCTCTAAGTTCATATTATAGATATAGCGGTGGGACTCGCCCTTTTCAAAACGGTAGAACACACCGCTATTGTCCGTCAGATGCCAGCCCCTGGCACTCATTTCCGCAAACATCTGCATATCTCGTTCCGGGCTGATTGCCAGACCATGTCCCATACGGTATTTATATTTTGCCATTGTCATTGCCTCCCATCATTTTCTCTGCAAGCGCCATCATAAGCCGGCGGCGGTTATAGTCCTTCTGCAAAATAGTTTTCCCTTCTTCGGTCATCTGATAGAGGATCTTGTCGCCGTCCTTCTGCTCGGAAATCCACCCGGCTGCCTTCATTTTCTTGAGTGTCGTGTACATCGTCGCCGGGCCGATCACCACTTCTCCATCCGTTAGTTCCGATAGCTGCTGCATGATGCCGTAGCCATGCACCGGCCGCAGCATGGTCAGCAGAATCAGAAAGATGCTGTCCGTCAGTTCCCCCGATTCGTAGGGACTTGCCTTTGCCAATCTCATCGCCTCCTGTATCCATCATGGATATATTATACCATATCCATGATGGATATGTCAAGCGGTTGCAAGAGATTTGGAGGGATGCACAAATTAAGTGTATCCATGATGGATATATTGTATAAAAAGCAAGCTGCCCTGAAGCGCGGTTGCAAATGGCAGCTCATCCTAAGCGGTCTGGGAGCGAGCGCAGCAATGCTCCCAGGACAGGGCTTTAATTACCTATACTTTCTCTGGCACTTTTATGACGTGGATATCTGTTATATGCATCGCATTGGGTTTTGGTTTTATAGGTTTTCTCCTATATGCGGCACCTATTCCAATCCTCATTGCAGGAATTATTGTGAATTCTAAGGATTATAAGAAGACTGCACCACAGTACTTTATTTTGCATTTTGATGCATATCCTAAAATGGTATCTGTTTGCAAGAATGTTATGACAACAAAAAAGACCGTTTTGCGGTCTTTTTTAGCATATCATGATAAACAAAACAAAAAGAGCAGTTCAAACGAACTGCTCTTTTATGCTCTGTATAGAATTACTTATTGAGTCTTGCCTCAATCTTATTGAGCTGCTCCAGCAGAGCCTCCGGAACACGGCCGCCCTTAGCAGCAATATCCTCGGAATAGTATCTGCGCATCTCAGCGATTTCCTTTGTCCACAGATCCTTGTCCACAGCCAGCAGCTTGTCCAGAATCTCAGGTGTTACCTCGTCCTCGATGCCATCAAGATTGATATCACCCTTCTTGGGCAGATAACCAATTGCAGTCTCCTCAGCGTCCACATTGCCTTCACATCTCTCAATGATCCAGTCCAGAACACGCATGTTGTCACCGAAGCCCGGCCACATGAAGTTGCCGTCTTCATCCTGCTTGAACCAGTTAACATTGAAAATCTTCGGAGCCTTGTCACCGAGCTTCTCACCCATTTCCAGCCAGTGTGCCCAGTAGTCGCCTACATTGTAGCCGATGAAGGGCTTCATAGCCATGGGGTCATGTCTCAGGACGCCAACTGCACCTGCTGCTGCTGCTGTTGTCTCAGAAGAAACTGCGGAACCGATGTAGGTACCGTGTACCCAGTCAAAGGACTGATATACCAGCGGAGTGGTAGATGCACGGCGGCCGCCGAAAATAATTGCGGAAATCGGTACACCCTGGGGATTATCAAACTCAGGAGACAGACAGGGGCAGTTCTTAGCCGGTGCAGTGAATCTGGAGTTCGGATGTGCCAGCTTGCCGCCCTGTGCAACAAACTCAGGACCGTTGACCTTCTTACCGGTCCACTCAGTAGCGTCAACAGGCGGATTCTTGTCCAGCTTCTCCCACCATACGGTGTTGTCCGCATTGTTCAGTGCAACGTTTGTGAAGATTGCATCCTTCTTTGTGGAGGCCAGTGCATTGTAGTTGGATTTGGCATTGGTACCCGGAGCAACGCCGAAGAAGCCGTTCTCAGGGTTGATTGCATAGAGTCTGCCGTCCGGACCGGGCTTGAGCCATGCAATATCATCGCCGACTGTCCATACCTTATAACCCTTGTCACGATAA
>CAZXVI010000014.1:0-13457 GCA_964644275.1 uncultured Ruminococcus sp.
ATAAAAAAGTGTAGGGAAAATAAAATTGTATCAAAATGGGCTTTTACTGGGATGAGGGCATCAGCGGTACACAGACCAAGAAACGTACAGAATTCAACCGCATGATCAGAATGTGCAAACAGAAAAAGATTGACCTTATCCTTACAAAGTCGATCAGCCGATTTGCACGAAACACAGTAGACTGCCTTGAATATGTACGACAGCTGAAAGACCTTGGCATCGGTGTCATATTCGAAAAAGAGAATATAAACACGCTGACTATGACTTCAGAATTTATGATTGCCCTGTATGGTTCATTTGCTCAGGCAGAATCGGAATCCATCAGCAAAAACGTTTCCCTTGGAGTACAGATGGCAATGAGGGAGGGAAAGGTACGATACAGCTACAAACGCTGGCTCGGTTATTGTAAGGGTGAGGATGGAAAACCCGTAATCATTCCCGAAGAAGCAAAAATGATCAGAAAGGTATACGAACTGTTCCTTGATGGTCATTCAATGGCAGCAGTTGCAGAAATGATGGTGGTACATCCGACCGATAAGATTGAATGGCACAGAGAAACAATCCGAAGAATTCTCACCAATGAGAAGTATACCGGTGATTGCCTGCTGCAGAAAACATTCACAGCGGACTGTATCACGCACAAGGCTGTGAAGAATAACGGTGAACGTGCCATGTATCTGGTCAGTGACTGCCATCCTGCGATCATAGACCGTGACACTTTCAATCTGGTACAGCAGGAACTTGCAAGAAGAACTTCCAAACGAAAGGTAAGTACCAAGACCGTGACCGAGCAAGGAAAGTATTCAAGCAAGTACGCACTCACAGACTTAATGATCTGCGGAGAATGCGGAACTCCTTACCGTCGGGTAGTATGGCGACAGCATGGCACAAAGAATCCTGTATGGCGATGCATCAGCCGACTGGACCACGGCAGTAAGTACTGCAAAAGCTCGCCGACCATCCATGAAGAACCACTCCATAGAGCGATCGTTCAGGCGGTCAATGAGTTTTATGACTGCGGTGATGACGTAGCAAAGATTCTGAAAGCCAATGTGGAATCGGTTCTCGCAGGTATGGAACAGAGCGAGATTCAGAAAATTGAGCAGAGGCTCAAGGAAATTGACAAAGCCCGAAACGATATGATCTCGCTTATCACAAGCGGTTCCTGCGACGAAGATACACTCGACAGCGAATTCGCAAAGCTCTATGAGGAAGAAACACAGCTCAGCGGTAAGCTCCTGTCACTGAAAGCACAATGCAAGGTATCCGATGATACAAAGGACAAGATTGAAAGCACCATTGCAGAGATCGAAAACAGCAGGTTTCAACTGGAAGTCTTTGACGATGTGCTGATCAGAAAGCTGATTGAGTGTGTCAAGGTCATCAGCAAGACTGAAATCATTATCATATTCAAGGGAGGGTACGAGGTAAAGGCAGAGGTCGATAAGAAATAAACAAGAAAACGGCTTGCGGATGCAGGCCGTTTTTAATTGGAGGTGATTGATTGGCAGGAAACTTTGAAGGCATTAAGACGAGAAACTTCGGTATCGAAATCGAGATGACAGGTCTCACACGCTGTCAGGCGGCAAGAGCCATTGCAAAGGTGCTTGGTGGTACAGCGTTTCACGAGGGCGGCAGCTACGACAAATACACCGTTGATGATGAACAAGGCAGAACATGGTCAATTGTATACGACGGTAGTGTTAAGTGTGTGGATGCAAATGGAAACAGTGCATCGAAATCATACAGCGTAGAGCTGAACAGCCCAGTGCTTGGCTATGAGGATATTCCGCTTTTACAGGAGGTCATCCGAGCATTGCGTCACGCAAAAGGCAGATGTGGCCCGGAATACTGCTGTGGTACACACATCCATATCTCTGCGGATGACTATACACCACAGCAGATCAGAAACCTTGTGAATATCTTCGCAAGCAAGGAAGATTTCCTGTGGGATGCATTGCAGGTATCGTCAGCCAGAAGCGGTTATTGTGCAAAATCCGATCCGAGATTTGTTGAGGAACTGAACCGGAAGAAGCCCAAGACCATTGAGAAGATCAAGGAACTCTGGTACAGAGGAAACATGAATGAGCAGTACAGGCATTACTCAAACACGAGATACCATGCACTGAACCTGCACAGCTACTTTCAGCACGGACATTATGAAATCCGATGCTGTAATGCATCGCTCCATGCAGGCGAGGTCAGGGCACAGATTGTACTTGCCCTTGCTATCAGCAATGCGGCAATGACAAAGAAATACTGCTCGCCGAGCGTATCGCACAGTGACAATATGCGATACAGCTTCCGAGTGTGGCTTCTGAACCTTGGACTGATTGGTGATGAATACAAGAACTGCAGAACGCACTTGCTCAAGCATCTTTCAGGAAATATTGCTTGGCGACACCCCGAAGATGCGATTGCACAGCGTGAAAGGCTCAGGCAGGAACGAATTGCCGCCCGTGAGCAAGCACAGCAGAATGAATCGCCCTGTGACGAGCGTGTCGAGCCTGTAAGCGAGCTTCGGGAAGAAGTCGGGGAAACACCCAATGAAAACTTGGACACCGCTGTGAGCGATTGTGACGATTTTGAAGAAACTGAAGAAATGTCTATGACAATGTAAGAAAGGAAAAGTGCTATGAAATACAAACGCTTATATATTGCCTATGGCAGTAACATCAATCTGGAGCAGATGGCTTTCCGCTGTCCCAACTCCAAGATTGTGGGAACGAGAATGATTCCGAATTACGAACTGGAATTCAGAGGTGTTGCAACCATCGTCCCGAAAGAAGGTGCAGAGGTTCCTGTTCTGCTCTGGGAGATTGATCAGAGAGATGAACTCTCCTTGGACAGATATGAGGGATTCCCTCGTATGTACCGCAAGGAACTTTTTGAAGTTGAAGTGGATGGCGAAATCCGTGAGGGCATGGCGTATCTCATGAATTGCGGTGAGATTGCTCCGCCGAGTCCGGTGTACTACAACGGCATCAAAAAGGGCTATGAGGCCAACGGCATGGATACCTTGTATCTGAAAGCTGCCCTTGAACGTGCGGTATATCATGTACAGCATCAGGAACAGGAAGAAGATGAGGACTTCGAGGAAGATATGGAAGAAACTGATGACTTTCAGATGACTTTTGAGTAAGGGGTGATAACTACGAAATACAAGGGCTTTGAAGTGAAGATCACACCGAGCAGACCGTTCCGAGTAAATCGGGACGGTCAATCTGTTCAGTGCGATGGCTTCATGATTGAGATTTATGACAGCAAAGAAAAGAAAAACGCTGTCGACATCATCTATGCAGCAGTCGGCTATGAGCTTCTGGAAAATGATATTCATGAAGCAGAGCAGCTGGCAAAGGATTATATCGACAGCGAAAAACTCGAACTGAGGGAAATGATGGAGGAATACCATGGCGATGAATGAGAAACCCAAGTGTCCGTTACTTAATGCTGACGGAAACATTTTTAATCTGCTTGGTATGGCAAGCAGGACACTCCGTGAAAACGGTATGAGAGAACAGGCAAAGGAAATGCAAAGCAGAGTGACAGCCTCCGGAAGTTATTCCGAGGCTTTGAACATTCTTGGCGAGTATGTGGAAATCTGCTCCGCTGAGGAAATGAACGAAGAACCCGATGAGGGTATGAGCATGATGTAAACCAAAGATATGGAGGAAAGAATATGATGATTACAAAGGAAACATTCGTAAAACTGATTACAATGATTATGAACACGATTGATGACAAGAGAGAGTTCATTGAGGACAACGATTATATCCCTGATGAGTGTAAGGACTGCATCTCGGAGGAATGTGACTTTCTGAAGGATCTGATCACAATGATCACTGTGGTCACCTTCGACCACTTCGGAGTAATCCGTGATTATCTCTACGAAAGAGATGAAAATGGCGAATACTTCTTTGGGATTCCTAAGGGTAACAAGATTGAAGTCTATTTGCTGACTTCGGCAGAGGATCTGTACGAATACCTTGCTGAGGAAAGTGAGGGGTTCAGGTTGATTGCGATTGCCCCCTTCCCGATAAAATAGACAGAAAAAAGCTTACAAAAACCGAATGAATCTCCGGATTACTGCCGGATGCTCATGCGGCATTCTGATGTTTCAGCTTCTGCTCATATGCCATTGGCGACATCCAACCAATGGAAGAGTGTGGACGTATTGGATTGTAAAATCCTTCAATGTACCGGAAAATTGAATTCTGCGCCTGGTTGCGTGTGGCATAACTTCTAAGATACACCAGCTCGCATTTGAGACAGCTGAAAAAATTCTCTGCAACTGCATTGTCATGGGGCTCTCCCTTCCGGGACATGCTCTGGATAAAGTCCAGTTTTTCAAGCTCTTTTCGGTATGCGGCTGCTGCATACTGTACACCCCGATCGGAATGAAACAACAGTCCCGGTGCGGGATGCTCCCGTTTGACCGCCATGCGGAGTGCCGCCAGCGTGAGCGCTGTGTCGATGCGGTTGGAGAACGCATATCCCACAACCTTTTTGGTGCAAAGATCCTTGACGATAGCAAGATACAGCCAGCCCTGCCCGGTTGGAATATATGTAATATCGCCAACCCAGACGGTATTCGGAGTTGAAATCTGAAAATTTCGGTTCAGAAGATTCGGTGCAATCGGATGCGAATGTCTGGAATTGGTGGTACTTCTGCATGCATTCCTGCGTGCAGATTGAATGTTCAGCTGCCGCATCAGTCGGTAGATCCGTTTTCTTGAACACATCAGCTGTCTGCGGGTCATATGAAACAGGCTGTCCAGTCCTAGAGCCGGATACTTCTGATGCAGGGAGATCAGATGTCGGGAAAGCCGTTGATCCTGCAGTTTCCTGGCGCTGACGCCCCGATGAAGCCAGGCGTAATAACCGCTGCGGGAGATTTCAAGAAGCCGGCATAGCTGATCCACAGAGACTCCCGCAGACGCAGATCGGATAAACCGATATTTGTCCTCTATGGTTTGGAAAGTATGCCGACGGATTTTTTTAGGATATCGATGACCTCGTCTTTCTGCGCCAGTTGTTTGCGCAGTGATCTGATTTCCGCCTCCAGATCCCGCTGACGCCGATCCATGCGGTTCTGCCGTTCCGTTTCTGTAGGCTGGATACCAGCCGCCCTGAGCCAGTTCCGGATGGTGTCGACGCATACGCCGAGTTCCTGTGCAACCTCCCGCATGGGTCTGCCTTCCTGGGTCACCAGCCGGATGGCACCCTCCTTGAATGCCGCATCGTATCGAGGCGGCGCTTCGTGTTTTCGTTCTTTCATTGCTTGCCCTCCGTTTTCTTTCTATTATATCATATTCTTTTTTGTCTATCAAATCGGGTATGGGGGCACGATGAAAGCACGCTCATAAATTTTCGAAAGCTATTGCAAATTGATCGGGGGTATGATATAATATAGAAAAAGAAATGACTAAGCGGATGACAGCTTAAGTGCTGAAAAGCATGGAAATACGTCGAAAAACGAAGTGATCAATTTCGTCACGTATTGACATATCTGTTGAACAAAATAGATGACAGATCAAAAAAGTCCGATTTATCGGGCTTTTTTGGTGCTCTAATACCGAAAATTTTTAGTGTAAAACCGTAGATGACATTTAGCCTTTTCAGCCACAAAAGTGGACTTGAACGGGCGTATTTGATTATCCCGAGGAATTTGGAGCAGATTTCGTTATGCCGAATTGATTGAGAAGTGAATTCTCGATTGATTCGGCTTTTTTATTTCACCCTATACATTAAAAAAGGAAAGTGATATGGAAGGCAACACTGCCCACTGCATCCTCTTTCTTGACAACAGCGTTAGTCCTAATTTTCATAGAATTCTATCGTTTGATTTTTAAACTGCATTATTTCGTTATACTCTCGTTTTATCTGCGGTCGTTCAAGTAAGAATGACCCTGCGGCTTCCCAAAGAGAAAACGAGCCGAGTACAGAAAAAAGCTCTACTGCAATCTGATTTTCCAAAAAGACAGACAGATAAAAATATATCGCAAGCATAGCTACTCCGAATATAAACATTACTATCAGCTTTTTTGTGTTTGCAGCTTTGTCCCATTGCTTGTCAAACGCTGCGACGATATAATGCCGTTTTATTATTTCACGGATAGTATTCTTTTCATCATCAGAAAAGTCTCTCCCATGAAACCGTATTTTCAGGGGAATATTTGATGGAATAAGATTGGATTGTTCCTCAATGTAATCATAAATATCGCTGTTCAGTTCCTGATAGCAATTGACGGACAATGGATTGTATAACTCATAATCGTTGTTCAGGTTAATATCTATACCGATTCTTCCGTCTTCGTCCCTTTGACTGCGAAGATACGATCCGGCTTTTTTGATGTATTTAATTCGTGACATATACGACCTCCGGATTTTCTTATTGCTCAAATTATATCACATCTTATCTTAAAATTCAATCCATGAATGGAATTTTCTCATGCCATATATCCCCTACACCAACGAGCAGAAACACCTCGCCAATTCCGTAGACCTGCCCGAATCCCTGCAAATGCGCGGTGAAACCTTTGAGAGAACCGGTCGTGAATACGATACAACTGATACTTCCCGGCTTTTAAAAACAAGGAGTTTTTAGAGGTTCCCTATTGACAAATAGTGCTGAAATATTGTATAATGAAAAAATGGAAGACAATGTGCGAACATATTTTCGATAACCCGACAGGAGCAAGAATTAGGAAAAGGAGGATAATCCATGAAAAAAGCAACCCGAAAAACAATTGCCCGAAAAACAATTGCATTGATGTCGGCGCTGGCGATGTGCAGCAGTATGCTGCTGAGTTATCCCAGCGAAATCTTCAGCAATAGTAACTGGAAGCTGACAGCAAGTGCAGCAACGGGAAATGTGGCAATCAACGCCACAAACTTCCCGGACGCAAATTTCCGCAGCTATGTGAGCAGCAATTGCGACACCAATAGTGACGGTACTCTGTCCGTAAAGGAAATTATGGCGGTGACTGCCATTTATGTTGATGGTATGGATATCGCCGACCTGACCGGTGTGGAGTATTTCACAGCACTGACAATACTGAACTGCAGCTCCAATCAGCTGACGAACCTGGATGTGAGTCAGAATACAGCACTGACAAGTCTGTACTGCGACTCCAATCAGCTTACAAGCCTGGATGTGAGCAAGAATGCTGTACTGAAATATCTGTACTGCTCCGACAATCAGCTGACGAGTCTGGATGTGAGCAATAACACAGAACTGTATTATCTGTACTGCTACGACAATCCGCTGCTTGCAGTGAATGCATCAAAAGACATCGTAAGTTTCGTTAGTAATGATCTGACCGCTTTCACAGCGGAGTCGTTCAGCATTTGCCTTGCGGATTACGGCATCGAGCAAGACATGATTTCCGATCTGACGGGTGGAACAATCACGAAGGGCTATCTGATGTTTGCAAATGACACAGTGACCTATACCTATGACATTGACGGCGAGAACGGTGGGAATACCATCAGCTGTACCATCAACGTCCCCGCAGTGGAAATCAACGAAACCACGTTCCCGGATGCAAATTTTCGCAGCTATGTGAGCAGCAATTGCGACACCAATAGTGACGGCATTCTGAATGCAGAAGAAATAGCGGCGGTGACTTTCATTGATGTGAATGGTATGGAAATCAGAGACCTGACCGGCGTGGGGTATTTCACAGCACTGACAACACTGTGCTGCTACAACAATCAGCTTACAAGCCTGGATGTGAGCAGCAATACTGCACTGATGGAGCTGGTCTGCTTCGACAATCAGCTGCAGAGCCTGGATGTGAGCAAGAATGCTATACTGACAACACTGTGGTGCTACTCCAATCAGCTGACGGACCTGGATGTGAGCAGCAATACTGTACTGAACACTTTGGATTGCTCCGACAATCAGCTGACGAGCCTGGATGTGAGCAATAACACAGCACTGGAAATTCTGTACTGCTACGACAATCTGCTGACGAGCCTGGATGTGAGCAGCAATACTGCACTGAACCTTCTGGACTGCTACGAAAATCCGTTGGTTGCAGTCAATGCGGCAAGCAGTGTTTTGACTTTAAATGCTTCACCGCTTTTACCATTCACAGAAAAAACGGCTGTTATCTGCCTTGCAGATTACGGCATAAATGAGAATATGGTATCTGACCTTGAGGGAGGAACTATATCAGAAGACGGTTATCTTAAAGTTACTGAGGATAAAGCTACATATACATATGATATTGACGGCGACCTCGGAAACAATACTATCAGCTGTACAATAAATGTGTCGGGCATTGTAATCAGCAAGGAGCATTTCCCGGACAAAACATTCCGGAATTATGTTCAGACTTTCGATTCTGTTGATGATGATAACATTCTCTCAGCAAAAGAAATTGCGGCAGTGACGATGATTAACGTTTCTAACAAGGGAATCTCTGACCTTACGGGTATTGAGTATTTCACAGCACTGGAATATCTGTCCTGCTATAACAACAGTCTTACAAGCCTTGATGTAAGCGAAAATACAGCACTGTATGCTCTGTACTGCTATGACAATCAGCTGACGAGTCTGGATGTGAGCAATAACACAGCATTGAGAGATCTGGACTGTAGTAATAATCCGCTGCTTGCAGTGAATGCATCAAAAGAAATCCACGGTTTCGAGGGTAATAATCTGACCGCTTTCACAGCGGAGTCGTTCAGGATTTGCCTTGCGGATTACGGCATCGAGCAAGACATGATTTCCGATCTGACGGGTGGAACAATCACGAAGGGCTATCTGATGTTTGCAAATGACACAGTGACCTATACCTATGACATTGACGGCGAGAACGGTGGGAATACCATCAGCTGTACCATCAACGTCCCTGCAGTGGAAATCAACGAAACCACGTTCCCGGATGCAAATTTCCGCAGCTTTGTGAGCAGCAATTGCGACACCAATAGTGACAGCATTCTGAATGCAGAAGAAATAGCGGCAGTGACTTCCATTGATGTGAGGAAAATGGAAATCAGAGACCTGACCGGCGTGGAGTATTTCACAGCACTGACAGGACTGGATTGCGCCGACAATCAGCTGGAGAGTCTGGATGTGAGCAAGAATACTGAACTGACATTTCTGCACTGCCGCGACAATCTGCTGACGAGCCTGGATGTGAGCAATAACAAAGCACTGGAAGAGCTGAACTGCTCCTACAATCAGCTGACGAGCCTGGATGTGAGCGGCAATACTGCACTGAGGGAGCTGTACTGCATCGACAATCAGCTGGAGAGCCTGGATGTGAGTGGGTGTACAGCACTGTATGATCTGGACTGCCACAGAAATCAGCTGGAGAGCCTGGATGTGAGCGGGTGTACTGCACTGACAAAACTGATATGCGCCGTAAATAAGCTGGAGAGCCTGGATGTGAGTGGGTGTACAGCACTGAAATATTTTGGCTGCTACTCCAATCAGCTGACGAGCCTTGATGTGAGCAATAATACAGCATTGGTAGATATGGGCTGCTTCGAAAATCCGCTGCTTGCAGTGAATGCATCAAAAGACATCGGCTTCAATGGTAATGATCTGATCGCCTTCACAGCGGAGTCGTTCAGCATTTGCCTTGCGGATTACGGCATCAAGCAAGAAATGATTTCCAACCTGACGGGGGGAATGATCACGAAAGGCTATCTGATGTTTGCAAATGACACAGTGACCTATACCTATGATATTGACGGCGAGAACGGTACGAATACCATCAGCTGTACCATCAGCGCTCCCATGGTGGAAATGAACGAAACCACGTTCCCGGACGCAAATTTCCGCAGCTATGTGCAGGAAAACTGCGACGCCGACGGTGACGGCATTCTGATCGCAGAAGAAATAGCGGCAGTAACTGCCATTAATGTGAATGGTATGGAAATCACCGACCTGACCGGCGTGGAGTATTTCACAGCACTGACATATCTGTACTGCTACGGCAATCAGCTGGAGAGCCTGGATGTGAGCAAGAATACTGAACTGACAACACTGCACTGCGACTCCAATCAGCTGCAGAGCCTGGATGTGAGCAGCAATACTGCACTGAAATATCTGTACTGTTACGATAATCAGCTGGAGAGTCTGGATGTGAGCCAGAATACAGCACTGACAACACTGTGGTGCTACTCCAATCAGCTGGAGAGCCTAGATGTGAGCAGCAATACTGAACTGAAATATCTGTACTGCTACGATAATCAGCTGGAGAGCCTGGATGTGAGCAGCAATACTGCACTGAACATTCTGGATTGCTCCTCCAATCAGCTGACGGACCTGGATGTGAGCAGCAATATTGCACTGAACTATCTGTACTGCTCCGGCAATCAGCTGACGGGCCTGGATGTAAGCCAGAATACGTCACTGACAAAACTGAACTGCAGCAACAATCAGCTGACGAGCCTGGATATGAGCAATAACACAGCACTGGCGGACTTGGATGCTTCCAATAACCAGTACGAAATCGGCATGACGGGCAATGCATTTGACCTGAGTACACTGCCGGAAGGGATTGATTTTGCTAAGGTTTCCGACTGGACAAATGCGGAAATTGATGGCAATACTCTGAAAGTTACCAATCCGGCACAGTCGGTTACCTATACCTATGACCTTGGAAACGGCGATACAGCAACCTTTGCACTTGTTCCTGTTTCCGCTGTTCTGACAGAGGACATGGTTGCAGAGATTGCAGCGCAGACCTATACGGGTTCTGCAATCGAGCCGGAAGTCACAGTATTCTGCGGCGAAATGACGCTGACAGAGGGCGAGGACTACACCGTTCGCTATGAGGATAATAAAAATGTAGGAACTGCAACAGCTGAGATTACGCCGATGGGCGATTTCCTGACCGGCGATGCAGTGACTGTGGAATTCACAATTGACCCCCTCAGCATTGCCAACGCTGAAATCACGCTTGTGGAAGCCGCATTCGTTTACAACGGCGAGTCCCAGACCCAGGAAATTGAAAGCGTCACGGTGGGCGATCTGACGCTGACAGCGGATGATTATACCATCTCCGGCAACACCGGAACAAATGCCGGCAGGTACACACTGACCATCACGGGCGTGGGCAACTTCACAGGCGAGGCAACAGCTGACTGGAGCATCGCCATGGCGATTGCCTCTGTAATCACTGCCCCCGCAGCCAATGTACTTACATACAACGGCGAGGAGCAGGCACTTGTGACAGCCGGTGAGGCCAAGAACGGTACGATGGTGTACAGCCTTTCCGAAGAGAGCGTCTACTCTTCCGACATTCCGACAGGAACCAATGCGGGCACCTATACCGTGTGGTATTATGCAAAGGGTGACGGCATCAACTACGCAGACAGCGAAAAGGTAAGCGTTGAAGTAACGATTGACAAGAAGCTGATCGATGCGCTGACAATGGATGTGACAGCCCCTGCAGCGGCTGCAGCACCCCAGGAAACTGCAAGCGGTGAGAATTACACTGCCGCAATCAGCTGGGACTGCGAGGAAGCGGTATTCGGGTTCAACACAGCATACACAGCGGAGATCATCGTAACCCCCGACAGCAACCACCATTTCAACGAAGATACAACAGCAGAGGACTTTGCAGTCACTTTGAATGAAGACGGAACTTTGACGCTGCAGAAGACCTATGACAAAACAGCAAAAGCCAGAATTACAAGTCTGACGCCGCCGGAGGATATGATCCTGACAGTGTATTGCGCGGATGCGGATGCAGTCATTGCACTGCTGCCGGGCTATATTGAAATTGAGGCAGAGGACGGTACGACGGAGCTCCCGATTACATGGGAACTGGAAGGGGATGCATTTGACGCAGCTGCCGGTGCTGAAACTGCCTTTGCATGGAAGGCAGAGATCGGTGATCTTGACGCCAACGGTTTTGCAGTCTCCGGTACTGTTACAGTAACGAATATGGGGTACATTGCCATTGATGAAGCGCACTTCCCCGATGCTGTCTTCCGTGACTATGTGAACAGCAATTGCGACGCCAATAGTGACGGTATTCTGTCCGCAGAGGAAATTGCAGCGGTGACATCCATTGATGTCTCCCACTTGGGAATTACCGACCTGACCGGTGTGGAGTATTTCACAGCGCTGACAACACTGGATTGCTACTTCAATCAGCTGCAGAGCCTGGATGTGAGCAAGAATACTGAACTGAATGTTCTGGACTGCTCCTCCAATCAGCTGCAGAGCCTGGATGTGAGCAGCAATACTGCGCTGACAGTGCTGTACTGCAGCGACAATCAGCTGCAGAGCCTGGATTTGAGCAGCAATCCTGCACTGACAAAACTGTACTGCTACAGCAACCAATATGGGATCAGCCTGACAGGAAGCACCTTTGACCTGGGTACACTGCCCGGAGGATTTGATCCTTCCAGGGTTTCTGAATGGACAAATGCCACAGTTGAGGACAATATCCTGACGATTGCCGATCCGGCACAGACGGTTACCTATACCTATGACCTTGGAAACGGCAGCACGGAAATCTTCACCCTCAATCCCGTTTCCTGCACCCTGACGGAGGATATGGTTTCCAAAATCAAAGTACAGGTCTATACAGGCGAGGAAATCGAGCCGGAAATCACAGTTTCCGTCAATGAGACGGAGCTTGCAAGGGGTACGGATTATATCGTTTCCTATGAGGATAACGTGAATGCAGGTACTGCTAAGGCAATCATTACGGCAATGGGTGATTTCTACACAGGTGAAGTGACAGTGGAATTTGAGATTGACAAGGCGGATCCCCTCGTGACCCCGCTTCTGGTGGGCACGGAATTCTACGAGGGCGACGAGCTTCCTGAAATTGACTACGAAAGTGAAGTCAGCGGCATCATCAAATGGCTGACAGAGCTTGCAGATGGTTTAGCAGAAGGGGAAAACGAGCTTGAATGGCTGTTTATACCCGATGACACAGATAATTACGAAATCGTAACAGGAACCATGGTAGTGGAGGCAGAGACGACAACGACTACCACGACAACAGAAACCACCACCACATCCGAGGAAAGCGGTTCCGAGAGCACAACTACTACCACAACAACTACCACCACAACCACCACATCCGAGGAGAGCGGTTCCGAGAGCACAACTACTACCACAACAACTACCACATCCGAGGAAAGCGGTTCTGAAAGCACAACGACTACCACGACCACCACATCCGAGGAAAGCGGTTCCGAGAGCACAACTACTACCACGACTACCACATCCGAGGAAAGCGGTTCCGAGAGCACAACGACTACCACAACCACCACATCCGAGGAAAGCGGGTCTGAGAGCACAACTACCACCACAACCACATCCGAGGAAAGCGGTTCCGAGAGCACAACTACTACCACGACAACCACATCCGAGGAAAGCGGTTCCGAGAGCACAACGACTACCACCACAACCACATCCGAGGAAAGTGGTTCCGAGAGCACAACTACTACCACGACAACCACATCCGAGGAAA
>CAZXVI010000014.1:13557-53777 GCA_964644275.1 uncultured Ruminococcus sp.
GCGGTTCTGAAAGCACAACTACCACCACGACTACCACATCCGAGGAAAGCGGTTCCGAGAGCACAACTACCACCACAACCACCACATCCGAAGAAAGCGGTTCTGAAAGCACAACAACTACTACCACAACCACATCCGAGGAAAGCGGTTCTGAAAGCACAACTACCACCACGACTACCACATCCGAGGAAAGCGGTTCTGAGAGTACAACTACTACCACCACAACCACCACATCCGAGGAAAGCGGTTCCGAAACCACAACAACGGAAACAACAACGGAGGATAGCGGTTCTGAGACTACCACAACAACTGACGACGGCGAAGGTTCCGAAACAACCACAACTGTTGCAAAGGGTGACGCGGATAACGATGGTGACGTTGATCTGGATGATGTGAATGCAATTCTGGATTACATCGCAGCAATTGCAAACGGTGAGAACGCTATGTTCGGCGGCACTGAGGAAGAACATACCGCAATTGCAGAGGCAGTTGATATCGACGGTGACGGTGCAATCACAAAGAGTGACGCGGCATTGATTCTTGCGTATCTATCACAGAAGGACGCTTCATGGGAGGATCTGCAGGCATCCCTTGTCCCGGCATCTGAAATCGACATGACCGGACTGAGTGAAAAGCTTGCTGAGGCAGAGGCTATCATAAATGATGGCACCTACACGGAGGAAAGCTGTGCAGCACTGCGGGAGGTAATTGAAGCAGTGAAGTCCACGCAGGATGCGGCGCTTCTGCCCTCCGGCTATGCAGAGCAGATGACAACTCTACTGGCAAACGCAATTGACGGCCTTGAGGAGAAGCTCCCTCAGACGGGATATTCTGTGGTTTACAACTACATTATGCTGGCAGCAGCGGCAATGGTACTTCTTGGTGCATTTGCAGTTGCAGGCAGCAGAAGAAAAGAAGATGAAAACGAATAAGCATTAAAAAAGGGGAGTACCGTGTGATGGTACTCCCTCTTTTTGTTCCGGGCTGCGTAGTAGTTTGCGATGCGGCTTTTCCATGATATCTTTACAATTTTTATTAACAGTATATAATGAAATGAACATATAGTATCGTTTTTTTCATGAATAAGTGGGTAAGAATTTGAATGAGAAACAAATGATAACCATAGGAATTATGATTGAATTCTTTGCCTTGTTTTTGGTTCTTGTAAATGTCCTGGACAACAAGAGCATCAACGGAATCAAGGCAAAACAAGTTGGTGACGGTCAGCACGGAACGGCAAGATGAGCGACGAACCAGGAAATCCGCCGTGCTTTTTCCCTCTGCCATTCTAGCCTTCGCTGTGGCGACAAGGAAAGAATCTGCCCAAAATCTCTGAGAGCAGCACTTGAACGTTCGGTCGAGCATGTGCAGTCAGAGGAAGATATGGAAGAAACTGATGACTTTCAGTCAGGTTGATCTGATTAATATGCGCATCGTAGTGACCTATTCCATGGCAATTATTATTCTATCAATTATCGGTACCGGACTGTTTCCTATTATTTTCAGATGGACAGGAAATAAAGGCAGAGCTGCCTCTATATTAGCACTTGGAACAGGTGTATGTATGCTATCGCTGTATCTGTTCAGCACGTAAAGACACCGGTTCCGTTCTATATCTGTTCTGGTCTGACACAGTTTTTCTTTGCAGGTTTTAACACTGCTATTTATGCCATTATTCCCGACTGTGTAGAATATGGAGAATGGAAAACCGGTGTCCGCAATGACGGTTTCCAGTATGCATTTATCTCTCTTGGAAATATAATCGGAAAAAACAAAAACGGTAAAAAATCAAATACATTATAAACAGTCGTCCGTCATCCATCAAAAAGTTATCAAAGAACGGTCAGTATGCTGGCAAGAAAAAAGAACATCAGAAATCATCCGTCCGCTGTAAAGTGGAACATGTCTTTGCAGTCATAAAAAATATTTTTAGTATCGAAAGACCCGATACCGGGGTCTACGAAAACAGACTGCTAAACTCTATATCATGTTCGCATTGGCGAATCTGTATCTGGCTGACAGAAAATCTCTGACAGTCTAATTCAGTGCGCCCTTGCGATGGAAAATTGAATGTTTCCCTACACACTCAGCTTTTTTGCTGGGCGTTTTTGTTTGTAGGAGGAGATTATGCAGTATTGCCATTAACAGGGCAAGCGTAATTATTAAAGTGATTCGAAGTCATATTCGAAGTTATACCGAATTAGAAAAGACTTTCTTCGACAACACTTCATATGCTAATACTCTCTTTCAAGTTGCCATGTGCTATAAAAAGGGAATCGGAGTAAAAAGATAAGCCCTATGCAAAGCAGCTTCTACGAGAATCAGCGGAGTTTGGAAATGAAAAAGCACAAAAGGAACTGAAAAAATATTCCTTTTATAGCTAAGACGACACTGCACAATTGCCAAACGGGAAAAATGTGATATAACAGAGACATGGAAAGACAAATGACATTGGCAGAAATGAATGATGAACTTGGTGCAGCCAGAACCAATAAAAAAGAATTTTTAGAGAAGCTTGAAGCAATCATACCATGGGAAACATTTCTTGAACTGATACAGCCGGGTTATTACAAAGGAGAACTTGGCAATAAACCATACCCACTGGAATTGATGCTGAGAATATTCATATTGCAGAATGTCTATAATCTCTCAGACATGGCAGTTATGAATGAAGTGATTGACAGCCGTGCGTTTTCCAGTTTTTGTGGAATCAACTCACCGAATGAGGTACCAAACGGTGACACAATTGGACGCTTTCGTAATATCCTGACTCGCAATGGATTGCAGGAAAAATATTTGCTGCTGTTGTAAAAATTCTGATGGAACGAAAACTGGTTTTGAAAAAAGGAACGATTGTGGATTCCACATTTATCGAATCACCTTCATCCACAAAGAACAAGGAAAAGAAGCGTGATCCGGAAGCACATTCCGCTAAAAAGGGAAATACATGGCACTTTGGATATAAGGCACATATCGGAGTGGATAAAGAAAGTGGTCTTGTCCATACGGTAAAGGCAACTCCGGCAAATGAACATGATGTTACCGTTATGAGTAAATTGCTGCATAAAGAATATTTTTCGGTATCGAAAGACCCGATACCGAGGTCCTGCGAAACAGACTGCCAAACTGTTCATAGCCTTTTGCAGATGCACAGATGTCACCAATAATGGTTACTCTGTCGGCTTCATATCTGCCGAAATTTTTCATAAGCTTACCGCCACCGCCTGTGATGTGAAGCCGCATGATTTTTGGGTTGTATTCATATCTGCGGAGCATATCGAAGACGGAATCAGCATACTGTCTGATTGAATTTTTCAGTACATCGGAATACTCATCCGCAATATCAGCCTTTCCGAAACGTATAATCTGCTGAATGATGGTATCATCAATCTTCACACCCAGCTTATCCATAGCAGCGTTTGATGTAGAAATCACACACTGATTTACACCCATTTTCTCGGTATAGCTCCTGGCAGCAACAGGCTTGCGGTTGTTGATGTACATGATATTTACAGTTCCGTTGCCGATGTCAGCAAGCATATTTACGCCTGTCATATCGTGCAGATAGTCAATAACTGCCGCATATCCCTGTGGATAGACAGTACAGCCAACGATTTTTACAGAGTAGCTTTTATCTGAAAACATGAAGTCAACCTTTTCTCTCTGGAGCATATATCTGCGAAAATCCTCACGCTGACGGTCTACCCATGTCAGCGAAAGTCCAACAGCAAGGTGAACATTTGCAGAAGTCAGTCCCTCACGCTTCAGTTCTTTAGCAATAGCCATAAGCGTGAACAGGTAAAAATCATCGTCCTGCCATTTGTCGGAGATAAATTCCTTATGCCCCTCGACGATACGGTAATAGCTGTCCTCATAGAAAAGAACGCTGTCTGTAAAAGTCGGCTCTATGTCAAGTTTCATAATGCCTGTAGGCGTGACCGTGTTTGCAGTCTTGATGTTGCCATAACCATGGTCGATACCCACGATTACAATGTCGTTATAATGTTTCATCGGATTCCTCCATTATATATTTTTCCGGCTCATTCGATATTTCAATGGTATCGGCTGACCGTGATTCCATTATATCTGATTTACTGAACCTCAGGGTTGCACGGGTGTTGCATGGGTGTTGCGAAAAATGGGACAAAAAATCACGGCTACACTTTCGTATAGTCGTGACTGTAAAAATTATTTGGTTATAAAAGCCTCTCTATAGATAAGGCAAGAAAATCTTGCTGAAATCTATTTGCTTTTATTTGCGGTTGCCGCTTTAGCTGCGAAAAATATTTACCATGGCAGTCCGTTCTCAATTGCCCTTATCATTTTCGGGTGGCGAATGACAAAATGAATTACCGGACTTTTATTCTTGGATATCAGCACCCATTCGTTATGCTTCATCTGAATCTGGATATTTTTGAAAACCCGGGTGTGCTGTGCTGAAATGGTATAGTTCTGATACTTTTCTGCAAATGCCTTAGTCTGCTTATAATGTTCCAGATATTCTTCATAGGTATAATAAATTTCATGCTCGTAAAAAGCACCTGACAAGGACAGCGTCAGCGGAGAATCCTCATATTCTTCCCGTGAAAGAACCGGAACCATATCCTCTGTCACACAGCATTGCACCGTTTTAATAAAATAATTTCTGATTGTGTGGAGATAATCTGTAAGCACCTGTTTTTCACTATCTGCAACATGACTGCGTTCCAGTATTTTGCCAAACAATTCATCTGAAATCGTATATAACGGCAGAGTGGAATGAAGATTGCACCGTTCACCTTCTTTTTCCGATTTATCAGAAAGAAAGCTGTAAAACTTGTCCTTCAACTCTTCCGTATAAATATCCATAAGAGGAAGGGCTTTTGAGAGAATATGATTTGTTTTGTTACGGTAATACGCAACCTCTTGTCTGGAATTGGTCAGATAGTATTTTCCGTCATCATGATGCCCGTTGATACACTCTCCTGCAAGAGCCGCCGCACCTGAAACATAGTTGAGATGATGATAGATGCTGGTATTGAGATTTTTCAGGTAATACGGCGTTATCTGTCCGGTCATGTAAATGGGTATCCACGCCTCTAAGCCCAGTATCATCTCATTCATAGGTCTGTCAATATTATGTATGACATTCATGTGAAGTCCTTTTTTAAGACAGCAAGCAATGCCGAACATCCACTTTTTATTGAACTCCATATCTTCCGCCATGTCAGCCATAGGCATATCACTGTTCATAAAAAGCGGTTCTCTGGAACGTGAAAGGGCAGTTGCCTTGAAAAAATCAAGCTCACCCTGTTTCATCTGCTCAATGCCATAATAATTTTTTGAAGACGGCAGACTGAATGGTGCAGTTGGTACTTTTAATTTATCAAATTTAATGATAGTAATGTACTCGTTCAGATCAAATCCGTCCAGCTTTTTCAGATAATCAACGATGCCGTCCTTTGACTTTTCAGTTACTTCACTGCTGCAAAGATAATTGATAACCGCCGCCGTAAAATCAGTATGTACCGGAGTACCGCTTTCAGGGGCATATCCGATTAGTCTACAGATTTGGTCTGTTTTCTCAGAACCGCTGTATTTCCTCATCAGAAAACGGCTGAGACTTTCTGCAAATTCATTTATATCCGCAGGTATGCGCTGCCCTTTCTTGATTCTCGACAGATAGGACGGGTCATATCCCATGCTTTTGGCAAGTTCGTTCAGATTTATCTGCAAAGTATTTACAAGATTTTCAAAATTACAGGAAAACTGCGTATTATCCGTGGCCACAACACCAAGCTCTTCCATGAACCGTGAGAAAACACAGTCGCAGGAAATATCCGTTTGTCCTTTTTTATGTGCAATGCCTGTGATTCCCGCTGCAAGCTTTCTGAGGGTATCTGCTTCGGGCATTCTTTGACCGTTTCTGTATCTGCTCAGTGAGGCAGAAGTCAGACCGGAGGCTTCTGCAAGCTCACTGGCGGTGCAGTTTAGTAAGCTGATATATTCGTTCAGTAATTCCGGAAATGTCATAGTAATCGTCCTTTCCTGTGGTTACTTCTATTATAGCATAATAAAACGCATTTTGTAAATGATTTTTACGCTTTACCAATCTGGCATTGACTTTTTGGTAAGATGCCTTTACAGCAATGCAAATATGCGCTATAATGTAAATGTCATTCAAGATTGTATTAATAATTTTAGTTAAAATACACAGGGAGGTTATCTTATGAAATATGCAGTGAAAAAAATAATGTCGGTGCTGTTATCTGTAAGTACCATGCTTTTCTGCATTCCTGCTGCGCACTTACAGGCAGCACAGGAAATGTGGCTTGACGGAGAAGAAAACGGTTTTAAGTACAGTATCAATCTCAATTACGGATATGCTGTAATAACCGGGTATACTGAAATAACCGGATATGATTTAGATAAAGGAGTTGTGGAAATTCCTTCTGAAATACTGGGCAATCCGGTTACAACCATAGGCTTACGTGCATTTTGTGGCTGCGGACATACAGATGAATATTATCATTTTAATGATATCCCTTCTGAAGAGGCCCACGTCTGTTCCGGCTGTGGAATCAAAGAAATCATCATTCCGGACAGCGTAACGACAATCGAGGCGGAGGCTTTTTATGACTGTGAAAGTCTTACTAAAATTCATTTTCCATCCGGACTGAAGGATTTTTATGGAACTGGAGAAGGTTTCTCTGGCGATGCTATCGGATATGCTTCATGGATTATGGGATGTCATTCACTCGGAGAACTGACCATCAGTGAAGATAATCCATATTATCAATCCATCGATGGGATTATTTACAGCAAAGACGGAAAAACGATCGGACCTGTTCCGCCTGCGATCCCTTTTGACACTGTTGATTTTGACGGAATTACCGCTATCGGCGATTTTGCATTCTGCTGCCGTAGATCCGAAAAAGAGTTTGTGATCCCAGCGCAAATCACTTCTATCGGCGCTTATGCATTTTTTGGATGCTGTGACGAAGAATATTGGGAGTATCATGATGAAGGAGTGAGCGTGAATATTCAACTGAATGAGGGATTGGCTTCCATTGGAGACTATGCATTCTCAAATATCGGGTACTTACGGGAAATGGAACTGCCGGATTCGCTGCTGACACTGGGAAAAGCTGCTTTTTCTTCAACCTCGTTGGAATCCATGACAATTCCTTCTAAGATAACCATCATTCCCGATTCGCTTTTTAAAGAGTGTCTCAGTTTAGAAACAGTGATACTGCCGGAAGGTATTACGGAAATCGGCGAGTGGGCTTTTTATAATCTGAGTGAAATGACGAGTATTCAGCTTCCGTCTACTTTGAAAACCATCGGTGCATACGCTTTTCAATATTCAGGGCTTTGTTTTATTAACATTCCCGATTCTGTGGAGTATATCGGAGAATATGCGTTTTCCGGCAACAGCAACTTGACATTATGCAAGCTTCCGAACAGCATCACCAAAATTGAACCCTACACATTTTATGATAGTGGATTGGTATCGATCACAATTCCAGAAGGTGTTACAGAAATTGGTGAAGGAGCATTTCGTCAGAATTGTTTAGAGTCTGTCAAGCTGCCTGAAACACTTCGGAAAATTGACAATGAGGCGTTTGCATATGGATTCCCATATGAAGGGGAGGTAGGTAAAAACTCTGTTATTATCCCAGATAATGTAACTGAGATCGGCGCTTATGCCTTTGCCCATTGTTATTTAGTCGATATCAAACTTCCGGAAAATCTGACATCCTATGGAATTGGTGCATTTTCAGGCAATATGTTATCTGCAATTCAATTCCCGGAGGGCATAAAGAGCCTGACCACTGTTACTGTTGCAGGAACTCCACTGGGAGTGGAAGAGCCAACGATCAGTCGTATCTACCTTCCTAAGAGTCTGGAAGAACTTTCTCCTCTTGCAATTGCAAAAGAATGCATCGCCCAGCAACATAATGGAAGTGAACCGTTTGAAACAGACTCCTACTCTTTTTATGATCTTGTCATGGTAGAAGATATTTACTTTGCAGGCACGGAAGAAGAATGGAATGCCTTGACAAAAGACTGGGATTTTGAAAAGTACAATACAGACCCGTCCGTTATGGACGATGTTACCGTTCATTTCAATGCAGTCATGGAAAGTGACGTTGCAGGAGATGTCAATGCTGATGGCGTGTTTAATGTTGTAGATGTTGTTATGATGCAGAAATGGCTGCTTGGCCAGGGCAGACTGGTCAACTGGGAAGCTGCGGACCTGTGTAAGGATAATATAATCAATGTATTTGATGTGTGCCTTATGAGACGTATGCTGTTAGAAACAACCGCCTTTAAGGCAGCCATTACAGATCTCATATGGGATGCAGATACCCGGATCGTTACGGCAGATGTGACCTATGAAAACATGCCGGAAGGCAGCGACGCCTGGATCGGTGTGGTGCCGAGTGATACACCTCACAATGAAAATGAGGCAGATGCAGCTAGTATTAATTACAAATGGCTTTCCGGATTTGAAAGCGGCAACTTTGATGGATTACTTCTCTCCGACAATAGTCTCAGCGGAAATTATGATTTGCGTATTTACAGCAATGACAATGGCGGTCGGGAGCTTGCCTGTGTAACATTTTATATTGACGGTCCCAGAGGGGAGATCACAAATGTTCAGTGGAATGCCGATACCCGGACTGTCACGGCAGATGTGACCTATGCTAATTTCCCGGCTGTCAGCAATGCATGGATCGGCGTTGTCCCAAGCGATACGCCTCATAACGAGTTGGATGCGGACCGTGCAGATATTGCTTATATTGCTCTGACCAGTTTTGAAAGCGGTTCATTCCCAGGAATAAAGGTCCCGGATGGCATCAGCGGAAGCTATGATCTGCGTATTTATAGCAATGACAATGGCGGTCGGGAGCTTGCCTGTGTAACATTTTATATTGACGGTCCCAGAGGGGAGATCACAAATGTTCAGTGGAATGCCGATACCCGGACTGTCACGGCAGATGTGACCTATGCTAATTTCCCGGCTGTCAGCAATGCATGGATCGGCGTTGTCCCAAGCGATACGCCTCATAACGAGTTGGATGCGGACCGTGCAGATATTGCTTATATTGCTCTGACCAGTTTTGAAAGCGGTTCATTCCCAGGAATAAAGGTCCCGGATGGCATCAGCGGAAGCTATGATCTGCGTATTTATAGCAATGACAATGGCGGCAGAGAACTTGCGAGTGTTACTTTTACAATTTCATAGAAAAATAATGCTGACTAAAAAAGAGTGTTGCTGTCCTTGACTTTTGGAGAGCAACATTCTTTTTATCTGCATATGTCTATTTATATAATCTTATATAAGACAGACAGATACTTCTACAAAATATCTGCCTGTTTTGCCTTCATAGCCCGCTGTATAGGGCGTTCATTCCATTGTCGAAAAGTTTCTGAAAACGCTCGGGATAAGTCTGCATCACCCTCGACGCTCATGGCTGGGCTGATGTGGAAGAACTGATTGCAGGCATCAATGCTACCGGAAAGTACCGGATTGATATGCGGATGCTCGAAGAAATTGTGCGGACAGACAACAAACAGCGTTACAGCTTCAACGAGGCCAAGACAAAAATCCGAGCCAATCAGGGACATTCCATTCAGGTGGATGTGGAACTGAAAGAAGCACAGCCGCCTGAGATTCTCTATCATGGAACTGGTGAAAAATATGTGGAGTCTATTCTCCGAGAGGGCTTGATTCCGAAGTCCCGTCTGTATGTGCATCTGTCAAAGGACCTGGAAACAGCTGACAATGTGAGCAGCAGACATGGCAAACCTCACATTTTTAAAGTGCATACCGGAGAGATGTTCCGACATGGATGCAAGTTCTGGATTTCAGAAAACGGCGTATGGATGACAAAGGCTGTGCCGATAGAATATTTAGAAGAAGCATGAGTCGATTGCAAGAGCAGTCGGCTCTTTTATTTTTGGGGGTGGTTATATAAAAGAAATTCTGATAAAGCTCGTCCTGGACATCATCACCGACAAGGAAACAAGAGAAAAGGTAGGAATAATTCTGTTAAGTATTATCATTGGTGTGCTTGGATTGCTCCTTGCACCAGTTGCCGTGCTGATGACCATGGGAGAAATTGAACCGCCGGATGTGTCTGTAGACTTCGATCAATACGCTTGGATACAGTCCCTGGACAGCGAACAGCAGGCAGAAATCGCACAGATGGAAACGGATGGACAGACCATCGCAGAAGTCATGAAATCGTTAGGAATGCAGGAGCAGACAATCAAGGCACAGCTCCTGTATTTCTCTTGTTTCAACGATGCAGAGCTGACAGACTATCTTGCCTATGGAAATCTGTTTGCAAATGCTACGGATGATGCAGCATTGATCGAAGGTATCGTCAGAGGTAGTGAACAGAATCTGTCTCGTGCTATGTTCAAAATTGCTGTTGAGCTTGGTGCGCTGACGCATATGCTTGTAGCAATGAATGATGTTGATGATGCAACGCTGTACAAGCTTCGTTTGATGTGCAGTGATGAGGTCAACCGCATCAATGGTATCATTAACTTTGAAAAGGCGGTTAGGTATCAGCGGTCAGAGTAAGAGAAAGCCGTATCAGTTGTGATACGGCTGGTACATAGTTTTATCATTTCAATCCAACTGTTTTTTATCATGTATTTATCCAACTCTGACGTTTCACTCCTGAAAATAAACCATTCAGGAAATCCATCCAATTTGAATCGTATAAATTCATCGACAGTGCGATAAATCTCATCCTTTTCGGGAGCGTAATAAGAACTTCTGTTGGCGTAAATCGTAATGCCTGTAAAGTCTTTCTCTGAGTCCATCGGACATTTACATGGAGCATCGTTGTTAGTTATGATAATATGCTCCTCGGGTTCCTCTTCTGATGGTGACAAATAGAATTCTCCACAGGCAGATAAATTATGCTCCACCGAAAACTGAATCTCATTATTCATATAATCTGCCAGAACTTCCCTATTTATCCTGTAGATAGGTCCTCTCAGAAAGATTTTTATTCTTGATAACAAGCCCATAACATCCTCCTTGGATTCTTGATATATTATAATACAGTGCGTTTTTACCAACATTACTTAAATTATACCACACCCCTGAAGAAAAAACAATCCCTTGAAAGGAGTGATCCCATGCCCCTATCACAAATCATCGTTACGAGCCGTTATCTCAAAAGCGGCAGCGCAAGGAGTGTGACGAAACGCAAAAACTATACAAAGTATATCGCAACCCGTGAAACCGTTGTGGAATGCACTGTCCTGAATCTGCATCACCATTTGATGCACCTGTTCTTGTGATATAGACTTCAGTTCGTCACGGCTCAGCGTCTGCTCCTGATAGATGCTCTGCAAATCATCATGGAAGATATCATTTGCAAACGCAGAGCGGATTTTGTCAATGCCTTCTCGACTCAGATATCCTTGCTTGGGATTGGTTGAATAAACAATCAGATGAATATGCGGATGATGTGTTGTATCATGAAACGCAGCATACCACTTCAGATTACTCATAGGGATTCGTGATTGCTCTGCAATGACAGGAATCTGCCGTTTCACAAGCTCACGCCAGCGGTCAGAGTTATCATAGCCAAGTCTTATTGCATCCTCACGGCGAAGCGAAACAACATGACTCCACACATTTCCTTTGTGATGTGCAACCTCATCCGCAACTTGATTCAGCACGATGGGTTCATTGCTGTCATTGAATAATCCGTGAGCACCACGCTGCTCTGCACCGGGAGGCTTTGCCATGTAACCGACAAAGTTCTGACGGTTACCGATGACATCGGCATGACGCTCAATGATAGTTGTGATCAGCTCATTTGCATTCTGCACTATAGGATGTGCAATTATCGGTTTCGTCATACTGGCAGTATGTGGTGTTCTGCTCTGGCTGCTGGATCAGGTGATTATATGGGGGTGCTATCTGTACAATAGTACGATTGAAATACATAATAAGGATCTGATTCTTGCAGATACCGGAATGAAAAGAATATATCTGGACGACTTTACTATTTAGCATAAATTGCTTGTGATAGCAATTTTGATTTTTAAGTTTTTGGTGATAATTAAGATTGTGAAAAGGAAACATAATCTCTCGAATGACTCCACTCAATAGGATTTTATGCTGCACTTCTGTGTATCAAATGTTTTTGCAATTCGCTGCACGAATTTCAAAATAGAGCAGGTCTATTCAGGAATAAACACCTTATTTTCAAAACCAAAAAACGATAGCTTTAGCCAAACAAAAATGCACCCTTTCTATCACGAAAGGGTGCATTGTATTAAAATTACCGTTCTTAGCCATTTAGGTAAACCAATTTAGATTACCAGCACGAAAATCCTGATTATTCTGGCTTTTTTGCTATTCAAATGCAAAAAAGTTGCAAGGTGAAACCATGGATGTTTTTGAGAAAAAACGCTATGGAACAGGATTCGAACTTACGCTATTGTAGATTTCACCACTTTTCAGAAGAATTTCGCTCCTGCTTCAAGGAATTCAATAACTGAATGCCGAAAAAATAATATACAAACTTTCAATGCTGATTTTATTGGTTTCTCACAAATTTCTGTGAGAAGCGAATAAGGTCGGCTTTTTTCATTTTCAGAGAAAAATGGACTGACAAATGAATACAATATAAAAGAAAGGAAATGCCTATGAGGAAATTAAAATTCAACAGCACACTCAAACACAAGTCACTCGGCTATGTTCCCTATTAGATTGAAGTGTCGAGGATGTACGCACTGATGCAGGTGTTCCTTGAAAATGAGGAACACTTGACCGGGCAGCAGAAAACAGAAGTTGCGAGGAAAACAGCCGAGGATGTGTTTGCAGAATTTCCCTTGGCACGGGATCCGGAGGTAGCGGCATGATTGGATTTATATAAGCCAAAAAATCTTATCCACATAAAAAACACAAATTTGCCTGTTATACTACAAGAAATAAGCAAGGAGGGCAGATTGGATGGAAAACACAGTCCGGTTAAATATTGGCGGTATGACTTGTGTAAACTGTCAAAATAAAATTGAGAAAAAGCTAAATCACACAGAGGGTATTATCAGCGCCAGCGTGAGCTATAACAATGCTATGGCCGACATTGTTTATGATAGTAGCAAAATCACTATAAAAGAAATTATTGATTCTATTGAATGTTTTGGTTATAAGGTGATTCTGAAGAAAAAAGCTGGCGGACCAGACATTACGAAAATCATCTGTACGTTAGTTATTATCGTTTCTCTTTATGTCATGCTACAGTCAATGGGGATTTTGAATCTGCTGGTGCCGAGCCAACTTGCGGATACAAAGATGGGTTATGGGATGCTGCTTGTAATCGGCTTAATTACTTCCGTTCACTGCATCGCCATGTGTGGCGGCATCAATTTGTCACAGTGCATCCCACAAATGGCGCAAGTTGAACCGGATGACACCAGCAAGATGGCTGCATTTTGTCCGGCGCTGGCCTACAATATGGGACGTGTTTTATCCTATACGGCAGTCGGCTTCATGTTTGGCCTGGTTGGTTTTCTGATTGGTGGCGGCACTGAGGTCGGGCTGTCTATATGCTTACAAGGTATTTTGAAAATCATTGCAGGTCTGTTCATGGTAATTATGGGAATCAATATGCTGGACCTTTTTCCATGGTTGCGCAAATTCACTATCCGTATGCCGAAATTTCTTATCCGGAAAGTAGGTAAGCAAAAAGCAAAAGCTAACCGTCCTTTCATTATAGGTATACTGAACGGGTTTATGCCTTGCGTCCCATTGCAATCCATGTGGATCGTAGCCCTGGCCTCCGGGAATCCATTTGCCGGCGCGCTCTCCATGTTCCTGTTCAGTCTGGGCACTGTACCGCTGATGCTGGGGCTTGGCTCTGTTGTTTCGGCACTTGGCAAAAAGTTTACTGATAAAGTTATGACAGTCGGTGCGGTACTGGTTGTTGTTCTTGGCCTGGCGATGCTTTCTCAGGGAGGCTCTCTCAATGGATGGCTCCCGCCTGATCTGTTGCTGGTTCTGGTGATTGCTTTTTGTGTGACGGGAGTATTGTTAAGTATCCCTATTGAAAAGAGGGTACTTAACAACATGGTAAAGGCTGCATCTCTGGTAATCGTGATTGGCGCTTATGGTTTATGGAGCTTTCAGGGAACGTTGATTCAAAACAATTCGGTGGGGGATACCAATGTAGAAGTTGTTGAGGGCGTACAGGTAGTCAACAGCACATTATCCTCCGGCCGTTATCCAAACATTACAGTACAGGCTGGCATTCCAGTAAAATGGGTGATTGATGCGCCAGAAGGAAGTATAAACGGATGCAACAACAGGATTTTAATTCAAGACTACGGCATCGAGTACACATTCCATACAGGAGAAAATATCATTGAATTTATGCCTGCCGATACTGGAACGGTTCGATATAGCTGCTGGATGGGAATGATTCGGGGCAATATATTTGTCATAGACGGAACGGAAGGTGACATTGCAGCATCTGGTGATGAAGTCAGCGTTCCGACATCTGCCGGATATACAATCCCAACAGAAACATTAGCGATAGCCTCTCTTACCACGGATGAATATGGGAACAAGGTTCAAGAGGTTAGCATTGCGCTGACGGCCGATGGATTTACCCCCGCAGTCGTTATAGTGCAGCGCGACTTGACCGTATACTGGAATATTGAAAACAGTTTGACAGATGCAGTAAATGGAACTGATTTGTTAGCGCCTTACTATTCTACACAGCTAACATTAGGTGCCGGAATAAATCAGCTAAGTCTTTATCCTACAGAAAGTTTTGATGTTTCAACTGGCGACAACCGCTTTTATGCCTATGTCAAAGTGGTCAATGATCTGTCTGCTGTAGATGAAGCTGCTATCCGTGAGGAAGTAGATGTCTATGAACCTTTCATTTATCCGCCGGAGGTCTTTGAAAGTTCAAGGATGTCTTGTTGTGGTTAATGTGTTTTAGGGTTTCCATCAGCTCCTTGCTGTTCATTGCAGCAGGGAAATTGTTTATGGAAATTTACAGCCACATAAAAACCACACATTAGTCGGATATAGTTAGGATATCAAAAGTAAAGAACATTTGGAGGTAATAAAAATGTCAAATATCCAAAAACCAGGTAAGAAGACCGCGAAAGCATCACAGAAAAAAACAAATTTCCTTCCGATTTTAGCGGTTGCGGCAGTTGTAATCTGTATTGCTGTCGTACTCCTGGTAAATCAAAATGGAAATTCAAATGAGAACGGTGATATAGGTCGTGAGGTCAACGGAGCAGATACTATTACTTCCGGCGAAACACTGAATGAAAACGCTGGAGCAGATCGTGAGATTAGCGGAGCAGTTACCATCTCTTCTGGTGAATCGTTAGTGATTCCTACTGCAGATATTACAACTGATACTTCTTTCTTCCCTGTGGAGGTCGATGGAACACAGATGGAAGTAATTGCAGTTAAGGACAGTGAAGGAAATATCCGCACTGCTTTTAATACCTGCCAGATATGTTATGGTTCCGGCAGAGGTTATTATGTACAGTCCGGCAATTATCTGGTTTGCCAAAACTGCGGCAACCGCTTTTCAATGGATCAGGTCGAGATTGAATCCGGTGGGTGCAACCCTTGGCCAATCTTCGATGAAAATAAAACTGTGACTGCTGACGGGATTTCGATTTCCTATGATTTCTTAGTAGAGGTCCGAGGCATCTTTGCAAACTGGAAAGGCAACTATTGATGAAATCATTAAGAATATAACCACAAGGAGGTTCTTACATGACACAATATATCGTTACGGGAATGACCTGCGCCGCCTGCAGCTCCCGTGTAGAAAAAGCAGTATCTAAGGTTCCCGGAGTAAAGTCCTGCTCCGTCAGCCTGCTCACCAATTCTATGGGTGTGGAGGGAACCGCCTCTGATGCCGACATTATCGAGGCAGTCAAAAATGCTGGTTACGGCGCAGCGGTAAAAGGGGCTGAGAAGAACGTATGCTCCCAAGGTGCGGCGGCAAGTGATGAGGAGTTGCTCAAAGACCACAAAACTCCGATCCTGAAAAAGCGTCTGATTTCCTCGCTTATTTTTTGGGTGGTTCTCATGTATATGTCGATGGGACATATGATGTGGGGATGGCCTCTGCCGGGATTTATGGCGGACAATCATATTATGATGGGCATCGTGCAGATGCTTCTGACCATAGCAATCATGGTCATTAACCAAAAGTTCTTTATCAGTGGTTTTCGTAGCTTGCTCCACAGATCACCCAACATGGATGCGCTTGTGGCTATCGGTTCCCTTGCCGCTTTCGGGTACAGCACTTGGGCGGTGCTGGCTATGACCCAAGCACAGCTTGCCGGTGATATGGACGCAGTCATGGGCTATATGCACGAGTTTTATTTTGAAACAGCAGCCACAATCCTCGCCCTGATTACCGTGGGTAAAATGCTGGAGTCCCGTTCTAAGGGCAAGACGACGGACGCCTTAAAGGGTCTTATGAAGCTGGCTCCCAAGACTGCCACGATTCTTGAAAATGGTGCGGAGAAAACGATTCCCATCGAGCAGGTTAAGAAGGGCAATATTTTTGTGGTGCGCCCCGGTGAAAATATCCCGGTTGACGGCGTTGTGGTTGAGGGTAGCAGCGCAGTCAATGAATCCGCGCTGACTGGCGAGAGTATTCCTGTGGATAAGACAGTGAGCGATCAGGTATCGGCAGCAACCACAAACCAGTCCGGCTTTATCAAATGTGAAGCCACCAGAGTTGGTGAGGACACGACACTCTCTCAGATCATTCAGATGGTCAGCGATGCGGCGGCTACCAAAGCGCCGATTGCGAAAATTGCGGATAAAGTGGCAGGCATTTTTGTTCCTACTGTTATTCTGCTCGCAGTTATAACCTTTGCCGGCTGGATGATTGCTGGTCAGACTATCGGCTTCGCACTATCCCGCGCCATTGCTGTTCTGGTTATCAGTTGCCCTTGTGCTTTGGGCTTGGCGACACCCGTGGCGATTATGGTCGGTAACGGCATGGGTGCTAAGAATGGTATCCTGTTTAAGACGGCGGTTTCCTTGGAGAAAAGCGGAAAAATTGAGATCGTTGCTCTGGATAAGACCGGTACAATCACCGCTGGTGAACCGAAGGTTACAGATATTATCCCGGCAGAGGACTTGAATGAGCAGGAACTTCTCACTCTTGCCTATGCCTTGGAACAGAGAAGCGAACATCCTCTCGCAAAGGCAATTCTGCAAAAAGCCGAGGAACAGTGCCTTCATACCAATGAGGTTTCCGGATTTGAGGCACTTCCCGGCAACGGCTTGACTGCTGAATGGAACGGCAGTGTGCTGGTGGGCGGCAGCTATAAATTCATAAGCGGGCAGACGGAGGTATCTGGCAATATGAAACGTAAAGCGGAGCAGTTTGCGGAGGAAGGCAAGACCCCGCTGCTCTTTACCAGCGACGGAAGGCTGGTTGGTATCATCGCCGTGGCCGACGTGATCAAAACGGACAGCCCCCAGGCTGTAAAAGAATTGCAGAACATGGGAATCCGTGTGGTCATGCTGACGGGGGACAACGAGCGCACTGCAAAAGCTATCGGCAAGCAGGCCGGTGTTGACGAGGTTATCGCCAGTGTTCTCCCGGATGGCAAGGAAAGTGTTATCCGTTCTCTGAAAGAAAAGGGCAGGGTCGCTATGGTGGGTGACGGTATTAATGACGCTCCCGCTCTAACCAGAGCCGACATTGGTATTGCCATTGGCGCGGGTGCGGACGTTGCCATCGATGCGGCGGATATTGTCCTGATGAAAAGCCGCTTGAGCGATGTCCCGGCAGCAATCCGTCTGAGCCGCGCCACGCTGAGGAACATCCATGAAAATCTGTTCTGGGCATTCTCCTACAATGTGATTGGTATCCCTCTGGCAGCGGGCGTTTTCATCCCTCTTTTGGGCTTGCAGCTTAATCCGATGTTTGGTGCGGCAGCAATGAGTATTTCCAGCTCCCTCGTCGTGAGCAATGCGCTGCGGCTGAACTTGTTCAAAGTCCATGATGCGCAAAAAGATAAGAAAATAAGGCAAAAACCAGTAAAAAAGGAGCATGCTACTATGCAGGAAAAGACACTGAATATTGGAGGAATGAGCTGCGGTCACTGTGAGGCCCGCGTTAAGAAAGCACTGGAAAACGTGGATGGTGTCAGCCAGGCCGTTGTCAGCCATGAGAGCAAAACTGCTGTTGTAATACTGACGAAAGACGTTCCCGACGAGATCTTGAAGCAGGTCGTTGAGGACGAGGATTATCAGGTGCTGGGCATCATGTAACAGAAAACGCACTTAATTGCACATTTGCAAAATTCACACCGCCTATGAACGTATACGGTGCGAATTTTGTGCGTCCTATGCAAGATCGTAGTGGAATTGTAAAATGGAGAAATTTGTGGTATAATGTTTCATGGATTATTGTTGCATTTTGCATTTTGATAGAAAGAGGTATCTTTATGACAACAGTAAAAAATGTATTGGTCGTTGATGATGAGGCGATGATCCGGGAATCGGTATCCGCATACATAACGAAACAGGGATACCATGTTTTTGCCGCTGAGGATGGCAAAGAGGCACTGGAAATATTGCGGAACCATCCAATCATGTTCGTGATTTTAGACTTGATGTTGCCAGGAATGACGGGTGAAGAGATCTGTCAGGCGATACGCAAACGGTCAAGAGTGCCGATCATTATACTGACAGCTAAGACGCAAGAAAATGACGTGCTGAATGGCCTGAACATCGGCGCGGATGATTATGTAACAAAGCCCTTTAGTATTAAACAACTATACGCCCGTATGGAGGCTATTCTGCGTCGGACAGCCAGTGATCTAAAGCCGCTGGCGGAGAAATATTCATGGAATGACAATGACCTGCAGATCGACTTTGAGCATAACGAAGTGAGAAAACAAGGCGAATTGTTAAGCCTGACCCCCAGCGAGTGGAAAGTCCTCTCTGCTCTGATCAAACATCCGAAAAAGGTGTTTTCACGGGACAATCTGATTGATCTTGTATTTGGCCCGGATTTTGACGGCTATGACCGTGTGATTGATACTCATATCAAAAATCTCCGCAAAAAAGTGGAAACTGACCCGAAAAACCCGGTTTATGTAAAAACTGTTCACGGCTTCGGATATAAATTCGGAGGTGAGGAAAATTGAGGCGACATAGTCTCCGTTCTACCCTTGCCATCCGTTTTGCTCTGCTGGTATTAGCAGCTATTTCCTTAATCAGCATGATTTCGAACATAATGATAAGTCACGAGTTTGAGGAATATGTGAAGAAACAGCAGGAATTAGAGGCATCTGATATTGCGCAGAACATTTCCAGCCAATACAGCGCTGCAGATGGAGGCTGGAATATCGACTACATTCACGGCATGGGTATGTATGCGCTGGAAGATGGCTTTATTATCAAGCTATATGATAAGGACGATAATATTCTTTGGGACGCTGAACACCACGACATGACCCTCTGCCACGAAATAATGCAGTCCATCACTGTTTTTATGCAGGAAGAACGCCCTGATTCGGATGGCGATTTTGTAACGCATAGATACGAGTTAAAACAATCTGGCACGATTGTCGGATACCTTGACATCAGCTATTACAGTCCCTATTACATGAACGAGAATGACTTCCAGTTTATTACGGCCTTGAACCGTATCCTAATGGCAGTTGGCAGTGTTTCGCTGATCGGTGCAGTAATTATGGGAGTATTGCTGGCAAATAGCATTGTGAAGCCTATCTCCAAAGTGGTGGAAATTACGCAGAAGATTTCAGATGGCAACTACGATACAAGATTTAAGGAGGACATCCGCACAAAAGAATTGCATGGGCTGGCCCATGCAGTCAATCAGATGGCGGAATCCTTAGAGGAGCAGGAGACCCTGCGGAAACGGTTGACTTCAGATGTGACACATGAACTGCGAACGCCGGTTGCGAATATATCGTCCTATATGGAAATGATGACCGACGGGATTATGAAGCCAACTCCGGAGCGACTGCAAAACTGCTATGACGAATTGCAACGGCTTTCCGGTCTGATCTCTGATTTGGAGCGGTTGCGCCAGGTTGAGAATGAAAATCTGACGCTCGACAAGTCGGACGTGGATTTGCTGGAACTGTCCCAGGCTGTTATGGGGAACTTTGAGAGTCAGCTTCGGGAAAAGCATCTGGATGGGCAGGTTACAGGCGATGCCTCCATTGTATCCATAGACAGAGGCCGGATGCAGCAGGTCATAACGAATCTGGTATCCAATGCAATTAAGTATTCTAATGACGGGGGCACTGTACGCGTGGTTATTGAGGATACGAAAGACAGCGGGATAATTCATGTTGAAGATAATGGGATTGGTATCTCAAAGGCAGACTTAAAGCGGATTTTTGAACGGTTTTATCGAACTGATCAATCCCGAAACCGTAAGACTGGCGGTGCGGGTATTGGCCTTACGATTGTTAAAACCATTGTGAAGGCCCACGAAGGGAAAATAAGTGCTCAGAGTGAGGAGGGAAAAGGAAGCATTTTTATTGTTACTTTACCTAAAGCATGATGCCGATGGGATAAAATCTGACATGGAGGTCTTTCGCCGACATCCTGAATTTCAATTTTTGAGACTGAAGCATGAGCCGGTGCTGTTGCTTTCCGGTTTGGAAATTAACCCGACGCACCGCGATGTAATGCCCAGGGAGATTTTCAGTAAATGATAAATATGCACTGCACACAGTTCCGTTATACGGCATAGTATAAATACGAGGTGATTTTATGGACAGAAACAAACAAAGTAATATCCGAAATTATGCCGTTCTGCTTGTGCAGCCTCCCCAAGCATCAGCAGAACTGAAAGGTAGTGCCACATATTCGAATATCCACGGAATTGTGCGATTCTATCATACGAGGAATGGTGTTCTAATCGCCGCAGAGATCAGCGGTCTGCCGCATGCTCACGGCGTTTGTCATCATCCCGTGTTCGCATTCCATATTCATGAGGGCAGCCAGTGCGAGGGCGATATGCATGATCCGTTTTCGGGTGCTATGTCTCATTATAATCCTGCGGACTGTGACCATCCATTCCATGCAGGTGATTTGCCGACGCTGTTTGGCAATCAAGGATATGCATTTTCTGTATTCCTGACGGATCGTTTCTCACTGTCGGAGGTTATCGGGAAAACAGTGATCATCCACGGAAATCCCGATGATTTTACCACACAACCATCGGGGAACGCAGGGGAGAAGCTGGCTTGTGGGAGAATCATGGCTTGCTCAAATCACTGCAGGTGACAGTACGGAATCCTCCCTCAGCGCATTTACCGCCAAACATCGGACATACTAACCCAAAAGGAAGGTGTTCACAATGGCAGTATCACACAGAGGTGCAATTTCATTCGGCATGGTGCATATCCCCGTCGGGCTGTACACAGGATAACGACATTCATTTCAACCAGCTTTGCACTGCTGGACGAAAGACCGGTGGCAGTCTATGCCTACTGCAACCTCCACGGCATGTGGAAAACGGAGATTTGATAAAATCACATAATTTCAGCCGGAATGGAAACAATAATTCCAGCCGGCTGATTGTTTTTCAATCCCGTAAACATGAAAGGAGTCAGAAGTATGTCAATGATCAATAAGGAAATTTCCGATTTTAGCGTGATGGCATTCCATAAGGGTGAATGCAGAACTGTCACTAAGAAGGACGTGCTGGGGAAGTGGAGCGTGTTCTTCTTTTATCCTGCGGACTTCACCTTTGTGTGCCCCACAGAGCTGGAAGATCTTGCGGACAAGTATGCCGATTTTCAGAGTGCAGGCTGTGAGATCTATTCCGCTTCCACCGATACGCACTTTGTCCACAAGGCGTGGTGCGATGTTTCCGAGCGTATCAAGAAGATCGGCTATGTGATGCTTGCCGATCCCACACACGCTCTGTCAAAAGATTTTGAGGTGTATATCGAATCCGATGGCCTTGCCGAGCGTGGCAGCTTTATCGTGAACCCCGAGGGTAAAATTGTAGCCTATGAGGTAAGCTCAGGTAACGTCGGCAGAAATGCAGAGGAACTGTTCCGCAAGCTGCAGGCTTGTCAGTTTGTTGCAGCGCACGGCGATCAGGTCTGCCCTGCAAAATGGCAGCCGGGTGCAGAAACTCTCAAACCCAGCCTTGATCTGGTAGGTCAGCTGTAATGAATGCCAAGGAACTTTATGATACCATCGTGATCGGTGGCGGCCCTGCCGGACTCACAGCTACCCTGTATCTTGCCCGTGCAAGATACAGAGTGCTTGTCATTGAAAAGGAGCAGTTCGGCGGACAGATCACCATCACCTCCGAGGTCGTGAATTATCCCGGCGTCGGACTTGCAAGCGGTGCCGAACTGACCGAGACTATGCATCGTCAGGCAGAAGATTTCGGAGCGGAATTCATGTTTGCAGAGGCCACGAAGCTTTCACTTGATAATGATATCAAGACCGTTCACACAACCAAAGGAGACATTCAATGCTTCGGTGTGCTTGTAGCAACAGGTGCGCATCCAAGAATGATCGGCTTTGAGGGTGAAGCGGAATTTCGTGGACACGGCGTTGCCTATTGTGCAACCTGTGACGGCGAATTCTTCACAGATAAGGAAATCTTTGTCGTGGGCGGCGGCTTTGCAGCAGCGGAGGAAAGCGTGTTTCTGACCAAATACGCAAAGCATGTCACCCTTCTTGTCCGTGAGGAGGACTTTACCTGTGCAAAGGCGGTTGCCGATGAAACCAGAAACCACCCGAAGATCACCGTTCTGTACGAAACCGAAGTGGAATCTGTTTCGGGTGATACTGCACTGCGAACCATCCGCTACCGCAATAATAAAACGGGTGAGGTGACGGAGTATCATGCAGAGGACGGCGATACCTTCGGTGTGTTCGTGTTTGCAGGTTATGAGCCGGAAACTGCACTTGTTCATGACATCGTAAAGCTGAATGAATATGGTTATGTTGTCACGGACAACAATCGCAAAACAAATATCGAAGGTCTGTACGCTGCAGGCGATATCTGCGAGAAGAATCTGCGGCAGGTGGTGACGGCGGTCAGTGACGGTGCGATTGCCGCAACAGAACTTGAAAAATATGCCGCTGCCATGCAGAAGAAAACAGGTATCATTCCCAAAATACCGAAACGTGATAAAGCGGAAAAACAGACACAGGAATCCCCGCAGTCTGACAGTGGATTTTTCTCCGCAGAAGTCTGTGCACAGCTTGATTCCGTATTTTCTAAAATGGAACGAAGCCTTGTGCTCAGGCTGTATCTCAACGAACAGCCTGTTTCCGCAGAGCTGAAAGCATATATGGAAGCCATAGCAGAACGCACGGAGAAGCTTTCTGTTCACATCGCAGAGAACGCAGAATCAGAAGAATTCCGTCCCTGTGTGCACATCTGTCATGAGAACGGCACAGAAACAGGACTTGCGTTCCACGGTGTTCCGGGCGGTCATGAATTTACGTCCTTTGTGCTGGGTCTGTACAATGCCGCCGGTCCGGGACAGCCAATTGATGAAAAGGATAAAGCGGACATTGCACGGATCACAAAGTCCATGGAAATACAGGTGCTTGTGACGCTTTCGTGTACGATGTGTCCCGAGCTTGTGACGGCTGTACAGAAAATCGCTGCGGAAAATCCAAACGTGACAGCCGAAATCTACGATGTGAATCATTTTCCGGAGCTCCGGGAACAGCATCGGGTTATGAGCGTGCCGTGCCTTGTGGTGAACGGGGAGGTGGTTTCGTTCGGCAAGAAAAATCTGCGGCAGGTGCTGGATTTAATTGTTTAGTTCCATGAAATTCTTATAATCTACCGAATATGTATGATAAGAGCTTGTTTTGAATTTTCACAACAAGCCTTACATAAATCTATAAAGATGATTGACAAGAGAAAGAAAATATGCTATAATAATGACAACAATTCAAGATGATCTAAATTGGTTCACCTTGACACACCGAAAAGCACTATGCAATTGTTTTGGAGAAAGGCCAGAAAACTCCGCGACTTTTGCATAGTGCTTTTCTTATGCCTATTTTATTGCATTTTTTAAGGCTTGTCAAGAAATGGAGTCAAGATTTTCCGTTTAATTTTGTATTAGAAATTTGAAATGATGGTGCTGGATAAAGAGCCAATCGATAGCCTGCCGAACTCAAAAATACAGCTACCGTACAGCTACGAAAAAAATCACTGAAAAATTCATTTCATATCATTACATGCCATCAGGTATCTCAAAAAATAACATCTTCTGAAAGGCTCCCACTTGGGAGCCTTTCGTTAGGGTAATTCTAACCTTGTTTCTGTGCCCTGTCACACCCCCGCCATCGCCAACTCCTCCTCCAGCACCGACGGTTCCCACAGTATCATTTCAATCTCATCATATGAAAATCCCAGATCAATCAGCCTCTGCACCTCCTCCGGCGTGACACCGAAATACCCGCACATCTCCAGCAAAATCGCATAATCATTGGAACTTTCTGGATTGTCATAATGATTATTTCGCGCTCCGGAAAGCAGCGTTCCTCCTGAAGGAAAGCACCAACGCACGAAGAGTAAAGCAGTAAAACGCCAAAGGAAAGCATTCGTGTATAATAGAATTAGAGGCACAAGCCTCAATTCTAACGAAAGGAGCCAGAATTATGGCAAACAAAATCGATGTGAAGCTCATCCTTGAGGTGTCTCAATGTATAAGGATAAGCTGGACGGGGTAATATCCGATGCAGACTTTGCAGTGTTTCGTGAAAGTCTTGATGCCGAGGAACAGGCACTTGCCAAACAGATGGCGGACATCGGACGGCAGCTTGATGAATGCCGCAAAAGGCAGGAAGGTGCCGAGAGTCAGAAAGCTTTGATTCAGAAGTAAACCCATTTCGATCATCTTGATCGCAGCATTGCCGATGAATTTATTGACGTGGTTGAGATCGGGATGGTTGGTGAAAAAGGTGAACGGGAGATATATATTCGCTGGAAAATATAAAGGTACGTCCGAATGCAAAGAAAAACGCAGCCGCACCATTTCGGTGCGGCTGCACTCAAACAAAAGGGAGTGGAATTATTTCAGAACAGCACCCTTGCCATACAAGCTGCTGGAGGACTTCGCTTCAAGGTAGCCCCTTGTATTCACGGAACCGTCCGCATTTCTCCAGTATTCATGGAAGTCCACTTCATTCATGCCGGGAACACTGAGAGAAACGAAATCATTGTCCGTAGGGCCGGAAACCTTGGAGCCAACAGCGTCGCTGCCAACGGATGTCTTGCTGTCCACCTGATAATAGGCACTGCTGTAATAGTAAACAGAGTTCTCGATCGTTCCTTCAAAGGTATCCTTATCTATATCATACTTGCCCTTGTAGGAGATCAGACCACTGTAAGTGCCAGCAGTCGCACGGTACATTCTGAAGTTGGAACCGCCGTCCATACAGTTATTGTAGGAGGTGCAGTTCTTCAGACCGTACAGTTCGGGATTATTATTGTCCACAAAACCGCAGTGCCAGTTTTCAAAGGCGATGCAGTTTTCCACCACATGCGCTGAACCGACACCGGAACCGCCCAGCTTGAAACCGTTGCCGTCGCAGTCGCCATAGCCTCTGCCGTCCTCGGTATAGCCGTTGCGGAATGCTACACAGTTGCGCAGTGTCACCACGCCGATCGGGCCGGTGGCAGTCTTTGCAAAGAGATCCCAGCCGTCATCGGAGTTGTTGTAGGAAATGCAGCCGTCAAAGACATTACCGTCACCGCAGGTGAGCTTTGCTGCAAAGCCATCCGCATTCTCCATGGTTGCATCATCGATATTATTGCAGGAGGTGCAGTTGAGGATCAGGTTGTTCGCAGGCCATACATCGCCTGTTGCGCTGATCTGGAGGCCGGTGTCCTGATTCCCCTCGAAACGGCACAGTTCAATGATATTATTGCTGCCGCCGCAGATCATGCCGTTATCACCGGCGTTCTTGATCTCAATGCCGTACCAGTGCCAGTAATCACCGCTGAGTGTAACACCGCGGTTGGAGCTGCTTGTCTCCTGATGGGAGAAGTCAAGTGTCACATCACCATTGTAAGAAGTAACCGTGATCATATCGCTTGCCGTACCGGAATTGCTTGCCTTGATGGTGGAGCTGAGCTGATAGGTACCAGCTGCCAGGCAGATCGTATCACCTGCAGAGGCGTTCTTGATTGCAGTCGCTAAGTCATAGGGGCTGGACTGACTGCCGTTGCCGCCGGAAGAACCATTTGCAGAAACATAGATCGCATCGGACAGTGCATCCTCTCCCGTATCCGGTTCTGTCGGTGGTTCGGTGGGTGCTTTGGGAGTTTGGCGATCTGCAAATGTAACATCCCTGCCCACAATGAAATCTGTCAAGAGTGCGGCATCCGCAACATCCACATTGCCATCGCCGGTAACATCCGCATTCAGCTTGGCATCATCGGATGCAAAGCTCTGCTTGGAAATGCAGTTCTTCATGATTGCGAGATCGAATGCATTAACTGTGCCGTTCATATCCACATCACCCATGATATTTTCAGAAGATTCAGCTGCAGAGGAAAGTACCGTTCCCGCCGGAGCCGCAATCACCGCATAGCCCGTGCAGCCGCTGGTCTGTCCGTTTGTGGCAAGTGTTACGGTTTCCCCTGCCTTGACCTCCTTGCTGTAAAGATCGTAGACGACGCCCTGGTCATTCACGATTTCAGCACCCGTGGTATTCCAGTCAGAGAGCCATGATGCTGCTGTTGTCACTCTGGAATCGTATACGATCACCAGTGTCAGATCCTCCTTTGCCGTCAACTGGGCAAGATCTGCATCGATCTTCTTGGCATCACAGGGAGTCAGGATGGCCTCTGCGCCGATGAGTGCATCGGGAATAGACGTATATGTTACGTCTCTGTCCATATAGATCGGATCGCCAATTTGGAGATCGGTATCGATCGACCAGAGAGAGGGGAGGGCATTGCTGTCAGGAGTCAGCTCTGCCACAAGATTGCCGCTGTAGGTAACAGACGGCTCATCGGATGCAGTGTAATTCATATAGTACGGTGTCCAGCCGTCAAAATAATCCACCGGTGTCAGGCCGCTTTCTGAGGAAACAACCGTGCCGGAGATTCGTTTTGATGTGTCCACCGATTTCCCGTTTGCGGTAGTGTTGTATTCCTTGTAGTTTGCATTTTCAGGGGAATTGCTGCTCATGGTTGTCCAGCCTGCAGAAGTGATAATATCCTCATACTGGAGCACGGTATTGACAAAGGCAACATCCGCCTCCGCATTCCACGGTCTGCCAAAATGACCTGCTTTGACAGTCAGCTCGCTGTTGGCAGTTACCTCACAGTTGTAGAACAGATAGCCGCCGCCGGCACTCTGGGCAGTAATACAGCCGCCGCTGCCTGAGCCGGAATATCCCTTGAAGCTCAGCTCACATTCCTCGAACACCTGATTGCCGGAGCCATAGATATAGTCCGTGTTGCCCTCAATGAAACAATCCTTGAAATAGCCGTAACTGCTTTTTGTAAACAATGTGTCCTGATTGCTTAAGAATTTGCACTGATAAAACTCGAAATAGTCACTTTCCGCTGCCATTGCTGCGGCACGCTCAGTGGCAGCTTTCGTCTGCACATTCGTATCCTTCTGGCGTTCCGGACAACTTCCGGACGGTTCTACACCATCTGCTATTTCTTCATCCGTCATATAACGGTTGAAGGAATTCTCAAAGGTGATGTTTTCCGCACGGAAATAATCTGCATTACCCTCCAGTCTTACGGTACAGCCCCAGCGGTTCGGCTCTGCCTTTGCTGATTTCGACGCTGCAGCATCCTTGTCGAAAAATCCATCGCTTCCCACGCTGTAGTACTTGTAGCCGATACCGTAATACCATGTCAGCAGCACTTGTTCAGACGGGCTGTCGTTCACAAAGCTGATGTACGGCGTGTTGACAATGACCTGTTCACGGTAAGTGCCCGGCGCAATGTGGATTTCAACACGATCATTTTCTGAAGATGGATTGATTTTTGCAGCCGCATCCACAGCTTCCTGTACGGTGCTGTAATTGTTGGACTGTCCGGCATAGCCCACATACAGATCCGTTCCTGCCGCATAGACATTTGCCTGGATATCCGGCATGACCGCAGTCATGGCTGCAAGCGTCATTGCTGCTGCAGAAAGAACGGCAGTCAGCTTCCTGATTTTGATTCTGTGCATTGTGATTCCCCCTTGATCTATGAATGATTTGTTAACGTTTCTCTGTTTTGACTATATTATACCAACAATTCTGTAGTGTTTCAATGCCATTTTGTGATATCCACTGTAAAAATGTGCTCATTTTCGCTTGACAGAGCGCATGATTTTACAGTATAATGTAAAAAAGGGGGACTGGTATGCGCAAACGTATCTGTGTCATGATGATCGGACTGCATTCAGATTATGCAAGCTTTATCGTTCAGGGCATGTCCGATCAGGCAAAGCAGCTTGGCTATGATATTTATGTTTACAGCTACTTCGGCTTCCGTTCCGCAAACGGAAAACGGCTTTTCGGCGAGACCAATATTCTGAGTCTCGTACATCCGGAGGATTATGACGGTTTTATTGTTTATAAGGGGCTGATTTCGGAGGAGGAGATCCGCTCACGGATCGAAGCGATCTGCCAGGCATCCGGAAAACCCTACTTTGATATTGAAGATCCTGATACACCGGATACGGCTTATCCGATGTCGGAGGATCGTGAAAAATTCCGGCTGCTGACTGAGCATCTTCTCACTGCACATGGTTGCCGGAAAATTTATTGCATTACCGGATATGAGGGCTTTCACCAGTCTGAAAGCCGCCTTGCCGGCTATCGGGATGCCATGCGTGCGCATGGCGTTGAGCCGCCGGTGGAGTGGGAATTCTACGGCGATTTCTGGAAGGACTATGCACGGGATTTTGCAGACCGTCTTGCATCCGGAGAAATTCCTATGCCGGATGCCATCGCCTGTGCAGTGACCTCCGCAGCGATCACGCTGATCGAACGCCTGCGGGAACACGGTATCTATGTGCCGGAAGATCTGGCAGTTGTGGGGTATGATTTTGCACTCGAGGGAGAAATGTGCGAGTCGCCGATCACCAGTATCTCTTTTCCGCATTACAACAACGGCGTGAAAGCCGTCTGCCGTCTGCATAAGCTGATGACCGGAGAAGCTTGCATGCCTATTCCTTACCAGCCGGAAGCCCTGCGCATTGGCGCAAGCTGCGGATGCCGTCTCCAGCAGATGGGTTCTATGACATATTTCCGGGATATACAGCTCGAAAAGGTGGAGTACCGTGAGCTGTTCCGCAACAGCGGTATGCAGGAGCAGATTACCAAAACGGAAAATACCACGGAGTTCTTCCATCAGCTCTCCTCCTGCCACTACATCATCCGCGGAATTCGCACCATGCATTATTTCCTCTGCGATGACTGGGACGGCATTCGCAATGTGCGGGATGATGATTACCGGAAAAGCGGCTATTCCGACCTGCTCCATGTCTATTCCCAGACCGGACTTGAGCCATGTCAGTACTGTACGCTTCCCTTACCAAAGGTACAGGATTATGTGGCAGAGCGGCAGAGTGAACCATCCACCTTCTTTTTCTTTCCCCTGCATTATGAGGACAGGGTATTTGGCTTTATTGGGATGCAGTTCCGTGAAACACGCTTCACGCCGGATGAACAGTTCTGGCATTATCTGGAGATCCTCAACAACTCCCTGGAAACGATCCGGATCCGACAGTACATCACCCGCTTCAGCGAGCGCATCCGGCTTGCAGTGATCCGTGATCCGCTGACAGGGATCTACAACTGCCGTGGATTTGAGGAATTATCCGCTGAAATTTTCGAACACGCTGTCATCCGGCAGGAATACTTCCTGCTGATACTGATACGAATTGGCAATCTGACGGAGATCCAGCAGGAGCTGGGCTATGCACAGGTGGATCAGCTGCTGATTCAGACTGCCGCTATCCTGAGCAAGGGCTGCAAAGGGAATGAGGTCTGCTGTCATACACAGCAGGAAACCTTCTACATTGTCGGCTCCCATCATATGAGTCACAGCGGACAGCGATCCTATGCGCAGAAGATCACAGAATACTTTGTAAAGCATTTTCAGGAGCTGGATGCACAGTACGGCGCACAGCTGGATATGGAGGTCTGCTATGCGCTCCCCGAAGAGGCGACAGCACTTTCTCAGATCATCCAGCAGCTGGAGCAGGATCTGAACAAACGAACACAGAACCGATACAGGAAGGTACAGCATACCAGTAATCTGGAGGATATGCGCAAACTGATACACGCGCATCCGGAAAAGAAATGGACGATTGATATGCTGGCAAAGCGTATGATGCTCAGCCGTGCTTATTTCCAGAGGATGTATAAACAGAAATTCGGAATCAGCGTTTCTGCGGATATCATCGCTGCAAGGATCGAAAAGGGGAAGCAGCTTCTGCTGTCCGGGTGCAGCATCTATGATACCGCCGAACGCTGCGGCTACAGCAGTGATGTGTATTTTATGCACCAGTTCAAGAAGGAAACCGGAATGACACCGACGGAATTCATCAACGAATCGAAAAATGCACCGAAAACAAATCCATGAGGTTTCGGATATATACGCAAAAACGCACAAAATGACAGTCGATGGCACAATCGTGCATTGACTGCCATTTTCTTTTTTGTTACAATGATAAAAAAAGAGACGGAATTGTGGAAAGTTCCGGAATTTAAGGGAGGATTACATTATGAAGAGAAACGCAAGAAGAGCAGTCTGCATCGCTGCGTGCGCCTGTATGCTGTTTACAGCAGTACCGACAGTTCTGCCGATGGAATCCATCAGTATAACCGTATCCGCCGCATACGATGTCGGTGATTATCTGGACAAAGATGACTCCTGGTACAGCTCCAGTGAAGCCATTGCTGTGGCGGATGAGATCGTACAGTACCAGCTCTTGGACGGCGGCTGGCGCAAGGATATGACCAACACCAGCGTCACCGGCTCATGGGCAAAATCCACCATCGACAATGGTGCTACATGGGGGCAGATTCGTGTTCTGGCAAGGGTCTACAATGCAACCGGAACAGAAAAATACAAGGATGCCTGCCTGAAGGGCTTCGACCTGCTCATCAAGATGCAGTATGACAATGGTGGCTGGCCGCAGGTCTACAAGGATGATGGCACCTACCACGCACATATCACCTACAATGATACCGCCATGGTCAGTGTTCTCCGCATCATGATGGAAGCGGCAAGCATGTCTGGCGACTTCACATTTCTTGACAGCACCCGGCAGGCACAGGCACAGAATGCGCTGGATAAGGGCGTGGAGTGCATCCTCAATACCCAGATCGAATCCAACGGTACGCTGACTGCATGGTGTCAGCAGCATGATGAAACTACACTGGAACCAACCACCGGAAGAGCCTATGAGCTGGCATGCCTCTCCAGCTCCGAGAGCGTGGAAATCGTTGATTTTCTCCGTAGTCTTCCCGACCCGGATGCCCGTGTCATCCGCAGTATCAATGCAGCGGTGAGATGGTTTGATTCCGTCAAAATCGAAAATATTAAGTTTGACTGGAATGCGGATAGGACGGACAAGGTCGTTACAACGGTCAACGGTTCTACACTCTGGACAAGATTCTATGAAATCGGAACCAACAGACCGATGTTTTCTGACCGTGACGGACAGGTCTATTATGATGTTTCCGAAATCAGTCTGGAGCGCAGAACTGGCTATGCATGGTACGGCAACTGGCCAGCCAATAATGTGGCACTTGGCACGCTGCCAGAACCGGATACCTCCATCAGCGGCAATCTGATTCAGACACTGACTCCTGACAGCAATGCCCTCCCCTCTCTCTGGTCGATCGACACCGATCTCCAAATTGGCGATCCGATCTATATGGATAGAGACGTAACATATACGTCTATTCCCGATGCACTCATCGGCGCAGAGGCCATCCTGACTCCCTGTGATGCCAAGAAGATCGATGCAGATCTTGCCCAGTTGACGGCAAAGGAGGATCTGACACTGGTGATCGTATACGATTCCAGAGTGACAACAGCAGCATCATGGCTCTCTGACTGGAATACCACGGGTGCTGAAATCGTGAATGACCAGGGCGTCGTCTACGATCTTTACAGCAAGGAGGTCAAGGCAGGGGAAACCGTAACACTTGCCACAAACGGACAGACCAGCGGCTGCACGGGCTATGCGGTGATTGCGGCTCCGGCGGGAACGGATCTTTCAGTATCTTCTGAACCGGGTATCCCCGGGGACGTAACCTGCGATCAGACTGTTAATGCGTTCGATCTGGCATTGCTGAAGCGGCATCTGCTCAAGGGCGATGTACTCTCCGGCATTGGCTATGAATGCGCCGATGTCAACGGCGACGGTGAAGTGACCGTTGTGGATGCTGTGAAATTCCAGAGATGGCTGCTTGGCGGCGATGTTGTACTCATGGCATATGCTTCTGCTGTAGAACAGCCGGCCGAACCGGAGACAACTGAACCGGAAGTGACCAATCTCTTCGAGAGTGCGGATTTTGAATTCTCCGGAGATATTTTCATCGTGGGTGACTCCACTGTCTGCAACTACGATGAGGAAACCATGCAGAACCAGAACCGCTGCGGCTGGGGTATGAAGCTCGGGGACTATTACAGCAATGTCAATGTGACCAACCTGGCACGTTCCGGCAGAAGCAGCCGAAGCTTCCTTGCAGAGGCAAATTACACAACACTCTGCAACTCCATCGGCGAAGGCGATTATCTTTTTATCCAGTTCGGGCATAATGATGAAAAGACAAGCGATGCTGACAGAGGCACCTATCTGAAGCTGGATTTCTCCACACTTGACGCAGAGGGAAAGAACAGCAACGGGCAGTATTCCTTTGAATGGATCATTCTGAACAAATATGTGAGGCTTGCGCAGAGCAAGGGAGCGACGGCGGTCGTGGTAACGCCTGTGACCAGACGTTCCTCCGATGGCACTGCAAATTATGAAAGCCACATCGAATATGCAGAGGGTCTGGTGGCAATGGGACAAGAATACAATGTTCCGGTGATCGACATGACCACACTGACCGTGGAGCTTTACACGGAGCTGTACAATAACGGCGGTGCGGATGCGACTGCGGAAATGCACTGCTATTCCGATGACACCCAAACCAGCATTGATAATACGCACCTGAGCATTAAGGGGGCTGAAACGATTGCTGCAATGATTGTGGATGAAACGGAGCGGCTGGAGCTGAAGATTTCTGAAAGACTGAAATAGGAAAAATAAGTCTCGTCTGCAATTTTGTGATAAAAATGGCTTGTACATACATGTTACCGCCTGCTTGAGCGGTTTCAGAAATGATCATACCGCAGCACTGTGCAACTTTCAACATCAAGAACACATTTGCCTAAAATGGTCAAAAGCACTCCTCAGGAGGGCGGTCCTGAGGAATCGGATGTATTTGGAGAGAACCCATTTGCACAACAAAAAATACCTATTCACCTTACAAAAGTGAACAGGGATAAAACTATACTTAACACGATCCCCCATGTGGGGACGCTTGTAAATTGTCAGTTTACCGCTGCAGTTGTAGGCGATGCCGCTTGCATGATCACCGCGCTCCTCCGAAGCATTCGCCAGAGCCTGCAGCAGCTTTTGTAAGGTTTTATGCGGAATTGTCTTTCCGCAGTCGAGATATCCGAATAATGCACACATAGGTTTTCCTCCTGTCAATCAATGTTTTTCATAAACTCCGTCCAGTCAAGATTCCGAATCTCTCTCGCAGTCAGCAGAATCATCGTGTCGCAGATTTGGATGAGCATCTGCAGAACGTTGTAGAGCTTGTTCAGGTTAATGGTTGTGCCGAAAATTTGCAGGCAGCATCTGCCCCCGGCCAGCATGTGCAGACAGATTTTTGCCAGAAGCTGGGCGAATCCCCGTATCATGCCCCAGGGCACTTTCCGCAGATATTCCATCAGCCCATTGGTTGCGTCCATCTCACATCTCCTCCTCGGTTGTGATTTCTTCGTTGATGTAAAGCCGCCGCTCTTTCAGATACTGAATCAGCTCCGGCTCCGTGATACTTGCCGCGAAATCCGACCATGACAGCCCCTGCATCTCCTCATCGGACAAAGTGAAAGCCACATCACAGATGCGGTTGACCATCTGCAATGTGGCAAGAAGTGTATTCAGTTTGAGCGTGCCACGGAACATGCGGAACTCAATCGTGTGCTTGTTGCACAGATTCACGGCGGAGTACCGTCCATAACGCTCCTTTGCCTTGTCCATCAGCTTCCGGGGCGAGGACTCGTAGCCATAGCGAGCCGCCCAACGGTTCATTGCGGATTCGGTACGGCGTGAGAATTTCAGCAGCTCATTCCAGTGCTGTTCCACAAAGTACAGGATTCTGGATATGGTGGTTTCCTGCTGATCATCCGAATCCCCCAGACTGGTTCGGTTCACATGGATATGCAGACCGCAGGTGCTTGTCTGATGGGAACGATAGCCCAGATGGATACATTTCTTCATCACATCTTCCCAGCAGTAATTCATGTGATAATCCAGCGACATCGGATGTGAGACAATTTCCATGCCCTCATTCAGACTGCCATCCGATTTGATATAAATGCAATCGTCAGAGTGATTACCGGTTTCCAGAATGCTTTGGGCGTTATCTGAGTCTTTTCCGCCGATATCAATTTCCAGCTCCACACCGAAATAGCGATAGCCCCTGCCGTAGAAAATCGGCTCCGGCTTGTAGTTGTAGTCATGAATAGCACTGTCCCTTTGGCTGTAGCAGTCATAGCACAGGCAATCTTCCCCGTGCTCATAGGAATCGTTGACAAGGATCACACAATCGCAGCTGTCACAGCGGGTGTAATGATTTTCATAGCAATTCCGGCACAGGCAGTGGTCATCATCGCCGCAGATATCATCATTGTACACCAGCTCTCCGCAGTGATCACAAGTGGTACAGTAATGCTCTGCGCAGTCACTGCAAACGATTTCTTCTTGCACGAGGCTGTAATCCTCGTCTTCAATGATTCGTCCGCAATGAAAACAGGTCAGTTGGGTTTCTCTTTCTTCCATAGTAATTCCTCCTCCATAAAAATTGCCGCCCCTTACGGAACGGCTGGTGTTTATACAAATTCTCATAATTCCTGTAGACTTTGTCTACAGGAATTTAGTTGCCCTAGGCGGCGTTGAGAATTGTATGAGACGGGTTTTGTGCCACTGTGTGGTACAAAACAGCGGATGACGCAGTCAGACGCTCCCACCCCTATGACTATAGGGATGGGAATTAGTATCAGTATTCTTCTGCAAGCAGCATGGTGCTGTGGTCGCCGTCATCAATGATGTAGACCTTGGCGTTGACGGGATTTTCGACTGTCGGCAGCAGGTATTCCCGCTTGAATGGCGGCTGTTCCTGCTCGTGTTCCATGCGCTGGATGCCGTTCAGGGATGAGAGCCGGAAGATCTGGAAATAGTCCTTCGGCTCGGGAATGGCATCAAGGGCATTCCACATCAGAAGCTGGAGCTCCGGCGGAATGGTGTGCTGCACACCTCGTGTCAGATATCCGGGGTTGTGAAACATGGTGAATCCTCCGTAAATTGAATTTGCTGTACATGAAGAAAGCCGCCAGGACGGCGGCTTTTATCTGTATGCAATTTAATGATATACATATGGAGAATGAGAAAAATAGGAAAATTTATATATCTCAATTTATTGCGAATTTTATAAAAGTTATTTATAAATTGAAATATAAAGTATATAATAATGGCAAGAAGATGACCATGAAGTTGATGTTTGCAGCCCCGGATGCCTTAACATAACCGCCTGCCTCTTCGCCAGAGGTTTTACCGTCCCTGAGTTCGATTGCGGTATAGAAGCGGCTCTGCGGTACCTCAATAATTCTGCTGAATGCCTTGAGGACTTCTCTGGATTTGTTGGTATCCAGATCATCAATCATGCCCTTCAGTGTTGGCGTGATATAGAGGATTCTTCCTTCCTGCGGAACCTCATCATCATTCATCTTTGTTGTTGCCGCTCTGAGTGCCGCAATGACCATTTCGCCAGAAGTGAGATCCGCTGCATCAACTGTGGAAATGCCGTCTGTTGCCGCATAGGTTGCAAAACGGAAAGCATCCATCTCAGGAACAACCTTGGTGCGGATGAATTCGCTGGACAGCCTGCCGAATGCAAGACCGGCAGTCTCCTCATTGTCCATGTTGTCTACGCTGAACTTTCTGCCGCGGTCATAATTGAAGGTAACAGTCTCATTTGTCATAGTGACATCACCGTCAACATAACCGCTGGCTCTGGAATAGTCGGCCAGAGCATCCATGCTCAGCTTCGGGATGATGATCTCGTTTGCGTTGGCACCTGCCTGTGCAAGCGTGCTGTCGCTGTCAAGACATGCTGTGAGGGATGCGAGCTGGTAAACCTCATCGAGCTTGTCGATGTACTTCTTGAACTTTGAAATTGCATTTGCCATAGCAGTTGTTCCTCCTTACTTCTTTTCGGGCAGACCCATCACTTTGCGGATCTTGGCGTCATCCGTATCCATGGTTGGCGTGTTGTTGGTTGTTGCGGTTCCTGTCGTGGCAGCCCTTCCGCCGAACGCAGGGTACTTTTTCAGGATGCTGTCGATTGCCTGTTCAGCGGTCACCTGATCGCTGATCTTGGTTTTGGCAAGAGCAATCACATCCTCCAGCGCATCCGCATTCACTCCCTTGCCGAGTGCGGTTACCTTCAGCTCTGCAGCATCGGCTCTGGCTTCGGCGGATACTTTTGCCTTTTCGGCCTTACTCAGAGCGGCAGCGTGCTTTTCGACATCGGACTGCTGGGATTCCTTCCATTTTCGGAAGGCCGCAAGCTCCTCTGCAGTTGGTGTGTCCGCAGCAGGTGAATCGACTGCAGACTTCTGTGGTTCCGGCTTCGGCTGTGCAGCATTGCCATCCTGTGCAGGGGCATTGGTATCCGGCGCAGCTGCCGGTTCCGTTCCGTTCTGGGGAGCGGTGGTTGTGTTATCTTCCATGATATGTTCCTCCTTGTTTTATATTGAATAGTTTTATGCCATGTTCAGGGCATAACAAAAGCGCCCATTTCGGAACGCTTTTGTGCATATTTGATTTTGGGTATATGAAAACCGCCTTGTTTAAGGGCGGTTTCATGTTATGAGATTTTTTTCAGGTACTTCTCTGTATACTCTGTTTGTTCAAAACTGACATTTCCGTCATGAACAGAAATCTTCAGAACAATAGGAGCAGGAGTTTCATCTCGAAGTCCTTCTTTTCCCTTTTCAGGATCATAGTGCTGAATCCATATGTCATTTTTTCCCCAGCACTGCGGTAAGGATTTTACAATTTCAAAATCAAGGCTATTCTCCTTGCAGTACTGCTTGATTTGTGTCTCATACTGTGAGAATAATTTACACATTACTGTTCACCTCGTCTTTCAAATGTTCTGAATTCACCCTTTGAATTATAAATTACTGCATTTTGCTGACCAAAACATTCTAGTACAGCATAGTCACCATCGGACGGCTGCATAGATAGAAAATCGACTCCTGGATGCGTATGACCACTCCACTTGTAACCTTCTTTTGCAAGCTGTTCAGCATCATCCGTGCTAATATTCACCATTCTCGCATTTCCGCGGATCAGAAGTCGCTCATTTCCTTTAGTGAACATTGCAAATTCATCGCCGGTATACGCTGTCAATGCAGCCAGATCGGCCATATTAACAGAATTTTTTGGGACAACAATACGACTGTCATATTCTGGAAGCTTCAATATTAAATTCATTTGCCTGTGATTCAAATCCGTACCAAACTGTAAAATCGCATTCGGATTGCCTTTTCCTGTATGTTTTTGCTCAATTGGTGATTCAATTGAACTGATAGTCATATTTTTCATTTCCTTTGGTATTATTATACCATTCTTATCACCAGAAGTCAAGGATTTTCTGACCTTCGATTTGACCGTCCTGTTATATCCAACAACCGCTGTTCTGTCCACCTTATAGCTCAACCCATTATCTGTGCAATACTGCTGCAAGGTCTGCTGTCTCCGTTTCAGTGTAACGGATCTGTGCCTTATGACCGCTGACCAGACAAGCGGAAAAAATGCTAATGACGTTTTCAATGCCCTTGCCTCCGATACCACGGTAAAAAGCTCTGAGGCTTTGCTTGTTGCACCTGAGTGCCTGCAGAACCGTCTTATGGAAATGATAGACGAACAGATAAAGTTTGCTGAAAACGGCAAAGAGGCATACATTGGCGTGAAGATCAATTCACTTACCGATAAAACTATAATTGACGGCCTTATCAGAGCTTCAAAAGCAGGAGTGAAGATAGAGCTTGCAGTGAGGGGAATATGCTGTCTTATACCTGGTGTTGCGGGAGAAACAGAAAATATAAGGGTAGTAAGCATTGTAGGACGTTTTCTTGAACATTCCAGAATTTATATTTTCGGCAAGGGTGAATCGGCAAAAATTTATATTGCATCAGCTGATTTTATGACCAGAAACACCCTTCGCAGAGTTGAAGTTGCAGCTCCTGTTTATGATGAACGGATAAGAGAACAAATAGTTTATATGTTTGACAGGATAATGTCGGATAATGTTCAGGCAAGAGAACTCAACAGCAGAGGAAATTATATCCGTGTGGAAAAAGGCAATGAAAAAAATAACAGTCAGGAGCATTTCTACGACAAGGCTTATGAACAGGCGCAGAGTGCGGAAATAATCAGCGGTAAATGAATGATAATATTTGAACTGGGAGATAATCTCCAACTGATTGAGCCTGAACAGCTTGAAAAAAGTACCCTGTTGTTATTATCGCACCGACCTGTAAAATGGCAGACGCACTGAAATTATCCGGAATAGAATTTGACGGTGAATATTCTCTGGATAATATCGCCTTTTCAAAATTTGAAACGCAGAATGATTTCCTTTTTGGAACTTTGCGTATTCCCAGACTACTGGACGTTGCAGGCAGTAAATATAAAATAATGCTGTTTATCAGCAGGCAGAGCTTTGTGATAATTGACGATTACAACTTTTCATATAATATACTTTTGCGTATCCAAAGCACAGGTGTAAATCAGCGGCTGACAGTACAGCGGGTGGTATGCAGTTACTTTTCACATCTCATGCAGCGTGATACGGAATTTCTGATTCAGCATGAACAGAAAATAATGCGGCTTGAAGAAAAAATTCCGAGGCAGAACAGACGGCTTTTATGAAAACATAAATCCTATTGCAATGCGGCAGAAACTGTGATCATTTACAAATGGTGAGAGTCAGGCAGTATTTCAGGAAAACCAGCGGAAATCCACTGTTTCATACTCACAGGTTTAAAAGGAGGATATATACAGTGTTGCCTTGACTTTATGATTTCCCATTTTCTGTCCCTCAGATCACTTGTATATCTCATAGCTCTTTTTTTTGATGGAATTTATCTGAAAATTAGTGTAGCATTTTCAGTAAGAGTGTGATATGATTGTTACAGTAATAATGCTAATCCTCCAAGCTGTAATCAGTTTGGAGGGGCAGCTGCTTACGGCAGCCGCAGATTTGAGTCTATTGCGGTCAAATCTGCTCCAATCCCTTACGCCGACTGCATCGGCTAAATTCTGATAGACTCTGTCTGTCGGAATTAAAGAAATTAGTATAATAATTCAAAGTACAAAGGTGTACCAATTTTGTTTGGTATGCCTTTTCACAGATAATCTTATCAATCTGCCTTTTCAAGTCTCCTATTTTAAGCAAACAGGAAAATGATGAAGGTTACAAATAATTGGGGGTGAGCATATGCATCTTACACCAAGAGAACAGGAACGACTTATGATCCATTATGCCGGTGAGCTTGCAAAACAGAGAAAGGAAAGAGGACTGAAATTAAATTATCCGGAAGCAATTGCGTTGATTTCCTCTGAAATTCTGGAAATGGCAAGAGATGGACTTTCCGTCACAGAGCTGATGTGTGCAGGCAGGAAGATTCTTACTTCTGATGATGTTATGGATGGCGTTGCTGAAATGATTCATGAGATTCAATTGGAGGCGACTTTCCCGGACGGAACAAAGCTTGTTACCGTTCATGAGCCAATTATTCCATCAGAAAACGTAATTCCGGGAGAATATCTGATTGATGAGGGCGAAATTACGGTCAATGAGGGAAAGGAAACTGTTGCACTTACTGTTA
>CAZXVI010000015.1:0-52296 GCA_964644275.1 uncultured Ruminococcus sp.
GAACCCACGTAACCAGCTTGGAAGGCTGGAATTCTACCATTGAACTACACCCGCCTGCGACACGTGTTTGTTCCTCACAACGTATATTATTATAACACAAACCAGCCGGCTTGTCAAGTGTTTTTTAAAGTTTTTTATACGAATCCTTACAGCAGCGGTTAGAATCGCTGCTGTAAGGGAGGATGCCCGGTGCAACCACAGGTATCAGTACGCAATACTGATACCACAGCTTATCGATCAAGCGGCAGTTTCATAAAATTTGCCCTCCCCCTGACTCTCTCCCTTCAGGGAGGTGGAAAGTTTGTGGAGAGTACTGCGTACCCTCCACCCGCCTCTTGCAGAGGAGTTTTCGTCCATGTTTCGGGGGTTACAGGGAACTCAGCCCCCTGCATGCACCGAAGAACCACAACAATTTAGTCCAGCCCTGCGCCAGTAGGCGCAGGGCTGGACAGGACTTTTTGAGCAGTCTGAAGTATCAGTTCACAATACTGATACCACTCCGTCAACCATCGGCAGAACCGCCGTGCTATGCAAATTGTACCTGGACTTCATCCTGTGCAGAAACGGACACTTCATGGAAAATAGTACCCCGATCGACAATCTCCGCTGCAATTGCATCCTCCACGCGTTCCCGAATGATCCTGCGGATATCACGAGCACCGCTGCGCTTTCCGTGAGCTTCCGCTGCAATGCAGTCCAGTGCTGCCTGGTCGTACTGAAGAGCAATCCCCTTCTCCGCCAGCGGTTCCCGCATCTCTTCCATCATCAGGCCTGCAATTTTGGAAAAATCCTGTTCATCCAGAGGACGGAATACAATCACTTCATCAATTCGGCCAAGGAATTCAGGACGCAGGAAATCACGCAGTGCTTTCATAGCACGTTCTTTTGTGATTTCCTCCGCCGTCCTATTGAAGCCAACTCCGCTGCTCTTGTCAGTGGAGCCGGCATTGGAGGTCATGCAAATGACCGTGTGGGCAAAGCTGACAGTTCTGCCCTGGGCATCTTCAATCTGACCTTCATCCAGAATCTGCATCAGAATGTTCATGACATCCGGATGTGCCTTCTCAATTTCATCGAAAAGAATGACAGAATAGGGCTTGCGGCGCACTTTCTCGGTCAGCTGACCGGCATCGTCGTACCCCACATAGCCTGGAGGTGAGCCGATCATCCGTGCAACAGAATGCTTCTCCATAAACTCCGTCATATCCAGACGAATCAGGGGATCGGCAGCATCGAACAGCTCGGAGGCAAGGGTCTTCACCAGCTCTGTTTTACCCACACCGGTCGGTCCCACAAAGATAAAGGAAGCCGGGCGGATCCGTTTGATCAGCTGCACACGGGAACGTTTGATTGCCTTGGCAAGAGCATTGACTGCCTCGTCCTGCCCGATCACCTTTGCGCTAAGGCGCTCTGCCAGATTCTTCATTTTGGAAAGCTCGGTTTCTTCGATTTTATTGGCAGGAATCCCTGTCCAGAGCTCCACTACCTTTGCCATATCGGATTCCTCAACAGCAAGGTTTGCTGCTTTTTCTTCCAGATCTTTTACCTGCATTTCCAGACGGCTGAGTTCCGCTTTTACTTCTGCAATTTTCTCAAAATCAGGCGTTTCGTCTTCTTCCTGCTCCTTCAGGGCTGTCTGCTGGAGTTCCAGTTTTTTCTTAGTATCATCAAGCTCGTGAAGTTCTGTCGCACGGATGCTGCGGTAGGCACAGCTCTCATCCAAAAGGTCAATTGCCTTATCCGGCAGAAACCGGTCAGTAATATAGCGTTCGGAAAGCACTGCACACAGGCGGAGGAGACGATCCTCAATCTTGACACGATGGTACTGCTCATAGTATTCACGAATGCCGTAGAGAACCTCAATGGTATCATCCACAGTGGGCTCCTGCACAGTAACGGGCTGGAAGCGACGTTCCAGGGCGCTGTCTTTTTCAATATACTTCCGGTATTCCTTGAAGGTAGTCGCACCAATGACCTGCACCTCTCCCCGGGACAGAGCAGGCTTCAGGATATTGGCAGCATTCATGGAGCCTTCAGAGTCACCAGCTCCCACGAGATTATGCACCTCATCAATAAAAAGAATCACATTTCCCTCTCTGATGACTTCTCCGATCAGACCTTTTACACGGCTTTCAAACTGACCCCGGAACTGCGTACCTGCCACAAGGGCAGTCAGATCCAGCAGGTAAATCTTTTTGTCACGCAGATGAAAGGGTACATCACCAGACGCAATCCGCAGTGCAATTCCCTCCGCTATGGCAGTTTTACCGACGCCGGGTTCACCGATGAGACAGGGGTTATTCTTGGTCCGGCGGGAGAGGATCTGGATGACTCTTGCAATTTCCCGATCTCTGCCAATGATTCGGTCAAGCTTGCCCTCTGCTGCACGCTGGCTGAGATTGGTGCAGTAGTTATTCAGGTATTTCAGCTCTTTTTCCTCATTACGCTGTTTTTTTCTGGGCTTTTCCTTTCCCTTGTGTTCCTTAGGGACCTCATGATGCGGCTCTTCCTGGAAGGAGGCAGTATTGGGATCACTGCTGCTGAACAGGTTGCGCAGGAATCCGGGGATTGCATTGATATTGCCCATTTCTGTATTCATGCCGTTTTCTTCATCATTCATGAAGCCCATCATCTGATCGGAAATTTCCTCCAGCTCCTCATCATTGATGCCGACATTTTTTAAATATTCAGAGATCTGCGGAATCTGCAGCTCCTTGGCACAGGCAAGACAATATCCCATATCCTTCTTCTCCTCGCCGTGCAGGGACGACACGAATACAACCGCCGGTCTCTTCTGACATTTACTGCATAAAATCATAAACTCCTCATCCTTTCTGATCGTCACAAAGGAATCTCTCAAAACCCGTTTTCAGAGATGGAACGCAGGGTGACTCCTCCCAGATTCGCCGAAACTGCATCACTTCTGATAACAGGGTTTTTCGTGACTCTTACAATATACTCTATATCATTTGATAAATTACTCGGAATAGTTTGGTTGCTTCAATGGTTTCCTCATTGAACAGCAGCATCTGCTGATTGGTAGCAGTCGCAAGGAGCTTTACAGCAACCGCCACAGAAATCAGAGCACAGGCTGCTTCCAGCAAGCCGACCATAAAGCCCAGCAAACGATTACAGCGGCGGATGTGCATGAGATTCTCTAAATTTCCTGCCATTTTTGCAATTATGCCGACAATAATCAGTATCACAGCCTCCAGAATCAGAAACAACACCATGCGGACCATCACCGTATATTCCGGACGATAGAACTGCCGTTCAAGCTCAGCGGCGGCACCTGACGGATCATTCTGATTCATATAATTCAGATAGGCAATGAGAAACTCCGGATTCTCAGCGAAGGACTCTGCCAAAGGTACCGCAGCATAGGCTGGCATTTTACCGGAAACGATTTCCTCCGTCACTGTACCAACGGCATCAACAAACCACTGGGAACTCTCTTGACCGGCACAGACTGCCTGTGCCGTATCCCGAAGCATTTGTGCATCAACCACTGTGTCGGGAACCTGTGCTGCAATTTCATTTGCAAATCTGGATGCTGCTAACTCATACAGATCCACATCCTCCAATGCGGTCTGCACGGAAGCCGCAATTTTATCCTGATACAAGATCTGATAGGCACCGGGAGAGAGCCATCCGCTTCCAAAAAAGCCGACAACAAATGCAAGTACCGTACCGATCAGCTGGAATACAATTTTATTAAACCCCTTCACTACTGCGGAATAGATGATTCCAGCTGTCAGGCAGACTGCCAGTACATCATAGAACCACCAGAACTGTGCACCCATTCATTACGTCCCTCCTCATCATTTGATGCTGACACGATCCACCGTGTCATAACCCAGGAGATAGAAATATTTCCCGTTCTTCACCACAGTTTCGTATGCGTCCTCCACAGTTGTTTCACTCATCAGATCACCGCTGAAGGCATAGCCTGTAACACTTCCATTGTTCAGAAGATATGCAGTATCGCCGTCAATCGTAACGCTTTTACCAATGGTTTCAAAGGAAATACTTACAGGTGCTGAGGCAGCTTCAGAAAAGAGCAGCAGCTCGGACTGACGACGCTGTTCATTTTTCAGCAGCACTGCTGCCCTGTTTTCATCAAAGGCATAGTCAATCAAAGTTCCGGTATAATCATAGGTACTCAGCAAAGCACCTGTGCTGCTATAATATGCGCATCTGGTATCCCCGATTACCAGGGCACCGCCGTCCGCAAGGGCATAGACCCGCAGGCAGAGCGTGGGAAAGGGTGCGGTGGACCATTGCACGCCCTCCTCATCAAATCGGATGGATTGAAGCGTTGTTGTCAGTTCTCCGTTCTCCGCACCGAGCGTGGCAAAAATACAACCGTTTTCATTGATGCTCACATCCAGCAGACGCTCCACGCAGTCACGGGTATAAATCAGCTTCCCGGAGGCATCATATACCGTCAGCCGGCAGGCATAGGTGGAAGACTCCGTCACTACTGCCACATAGCCATTTTTGCCAATTGCTGCAAACTGGATGGCATTTTCCGTTGTCGTCTCATACTGCATCTTATTTACACTATCCACACGAAAACTGGTTCCTCCGCAGGAATAAATCAGACTGCGGGAATCATTGGTTTTCATGATCGCATTACTATAGGCATGCTGGCGGCTGTCCACCAGGCTGCCGTCCGTGCCGTAAAGATACAGATATTTGTCACAGAGCAGGAACATATGATTCTGTATAAATGCAGCGTAGAAATCCACACCGCCGGATACGGAAAGGGGAAAATATCCCTCCGTATCCGCATTTTCATTTTGTGTCACATTCTGATACCGTGTTCCGATGCCTTCCAGCTTCGGGAACCAGACATTCCGCTTGGAATAAATAAAAGCACATACTGCAGCTGCACACAGTATCATCAACAGCTTTGCATAACGCCGGCGTCTTTTTTTTCTCAGCCGTGCCTGAACAATATCCACTGTATTCGCCATACAGCATGTCCTCCCTTTTGTTGTTTCATCCGCCTGGAATCACTATTGGCAACCTCTAATACTAATTCTCTATCGAACTATTGAATATGAAAATCATGATTTTTTGTCATGATTTTCAAAGGTAGATTTTGAAACAAGAACTTCTCTCTTTTCCGTCCGGCGGCAGGACGGTGTCCTTTTTGATCAATAAAATACACGGTTCAGATACAGTCCATAAGGACTTGCTGTTCTGCCGGCAAGCTCACGGTTGCCGGCAGCCATGATTGCATCCAGCTGTTCCAGAGGGATTTTCCCTTCATTGACGGACAGCAGGGTTCCCACCATAATCCTAACCATATTATACAGAAATCCTGTGCCTTTTACAAGCATTTTCACGTTTTCACCATCAATTTCTACATCAAAGCTATGAATAGTACGGACGGTGTTAGCAGTTTCTGCACAATTTGTACAAAATGATCGGAAATCGTGTGTTCCGACAAAATGCTGTGCCGCCTGACGCACCAGATCCACATGGAAGGGGCGGCGGTATAAGTAAGCAAGATCCGTAGTAAAGGGATCCTTGCTTTCACTATTGTGGATACAGTACATATATTCTTTTCCGATGCAGCTGAACCGTGCATGAAAATCCTCCGGGGCATCCTCGCAGGAAAGGATGGAAATATCGTCCGGAAGCTCCCCATTCACACCGCGCACAAAGCCTTTGGTCGCAATTGTGCTGCCGGTTTGTACGGAGAAGCAGTACTGCCTTGCATGCACCCCGGTATCCGTCCGGGAGCAGCCGTGGATGGTAACCGGCTCATTCAGAACCTTTCCGACACAGCGCTCCACAACCTCCTGCACTGTCAGGGCGTTATTCTGTCTCTGGAACCCGTGGTACGCTGTCCCACGGTATGCCATTATTACTTTTAAATTTCTCACATTGACCTCTCTCTAATGGGGCGTGTCATCGTTCTTCGGTGGAATCCCTCTTGATAGTCTCCGGCTTTTTGTCAGTGCTATCGACAGCTTCCTGCTGTTCTTCTGCATCAGGATCAGAATCGGACATCCCATTGTCCTGTGCTGTTGTTTCAGCAGGTGTCAATGCATCCTGTTTTCCTTTTCGTCTCTCCAGATACCAGAGCACTGCCAGCAGCGCCACACAGCCAATTGCAATCATCAAGCCCGGTACAAAGCCGCTGGGACAGTATTTCAATGAAATACTATGGGTTCCGGCAGAAAGCTGAATGCCGCACATTGCACCAAACAGGCATTCTACTTCAACCTTTTCGCCATCCACCTCTGCACTCCAGCCGGATTCATAGGGCATGGAGAGATACAGATAACCGTCCTCCTGCACAGTAATATCACCGGTAAAGGAAGTGTCACTGAACGATGTCAGTGTGAGCTTTTCATCGGAAAGTGCCGCATAACCACGGTCAAGTACATCGCTGTTAAGCTGGTAGAAGTAAATCGTCGCACTTCCTCTTGTTACGTCATCCTCCAGGTCACAGCGGAGCGTAACCCGCTCCCCTGCCTTGAAATCGCCGATGGGCGTAATATAGGGCTGGCGGCCGATATTATACTTATGAAGCTGTTCAGTGCCGGAATACACAGTCAGGAAATCCGCATTGGATGTGGAATTGGCGGTATTGGTCTGCTTGATCAGCGCATAGGCGTAAACCATGCCGTCCTGCTGGGCAGTATAATTATATTTCAGGAAAATGTTCCCAGCCGTTGCATCATCACTGACCGTATATTGATAGCTTCCATAGCCGTTGCGGGTTACATTCAGTCCCTGATGCCCCACATCAGTAATATCTATCTGCGTGAACAGCTCCTCATCCAGACCAGTTATTTCCTTGAACACTGCATTCTGAATCTCAAACGCATTCATGGTTGTGTCAAAGGTGAAATCACTCACGCTCTCCTGCATCATATAGCCAATGGGGAGATAGTACTGGTTTTCATACATCTTGACGGTACCGCTCTGAGAAATTTCCGTCATGGAGGAATCCGCATTATAGCCGTCCTTTGCCAGAATATAACGGATGCTCAGGAGCATATTGGTCAGTGGTGAAGTGTTGGTATAGAAGTAGCGGTTGCTCGCTTCAGCTGCCGGCAGACCCATAAGACGCAGGAAAGTAGTAATACTTTCATTGGCCATGGAGGAAAACTGGGATACGCCGTCGAAATAGTACAATGCCGGATCATTGAGTGTATACCAGGCAGTCAGCTCAGTACGGTAGAAATATTCACCGGAAGTCTTTTCAGCCTGTTCCACCAGATTCTGAATGTCCTCTGCCTTGGTCGGATAGCTTGTATAGTCGGAGCTGCCGACGGTTTTGACTCCGTTGATTGCCTGGGCGCCCATTTCAAAGGCAAGTACCACTGCCAGAAGTCCCTGTATCAATTGCTTCGGTGCAACCTTCCGGAGCAGAATGATAATGATATAGATAGCGGCAAGGATCACATTTGACCAGATATAAGTCTTGCTTTCATCAGGCTTAGCATAGAAGGCCACAGTACAGAATGCAATGGCAGAAACAATCAGCATAATCCAATTGGCAATGCTCAGCTTCTCCTCCAGCAGTATCTGATAGGCACGGTATGCTGCAACCAGTACAACAAAGGAGAACAGGAAGGAGAAGCGATAGGGCAGCATATTGGTGACATGGAATCCATGCCAGATAAAGTTCAGCACATTGACATTGCAGCTGACAATCAGGAACACCATCAGAAGAACGCCTGTAATCTTTTCACGCAGCCGGATGTTCTTTGCAAACAGGAAAACGCCAAGAAGCAGCACAGGCAGCAGGCCGCAGTACAGGTTCGGCAAACCGGTAGTGGAGGTAGGCTCAGTAAAGGCAAGCATATTGGAAATAATATCCTGCCAGCTTTCATAAAGCTTTACCGGTGAAGGGAAAGTATTATTCGCACTGTGGGTCAGCTGCAATGCCTGGTAGGCTGGTATCAGAATCCAGGAAGAAAGGCCAGCACCTACTAAGGAACCGCCTGCAACCAGGGCAAAACGCTTTCCGAACTGACGAAGATTCAGTTTCTCATAGAGGCACAGACAGAAAAACGCCAGCACAGTAAATAGACAGATAAAATATGCAATATAGTAGTTGCAGAACAGCGCAAGTGCAAGGGAAATGACATAAGTACGGTATTTTCCCTCACGGACAAGAGCTGTAAGTCCAAGCATGACAAGGGGCAGAAGTGCCACAGTATCAATCCAGATGACATTCCAGTAATAACCCATCATATAACTGCACAGGGCGTACATCACGCCGAACATACAGATGGAAATATCGTTTCTGCCAAAACAATAGCGAAGCATTCTGGCAAAAAACAGTCCTGCAAAAGAGAATTTCAGCATGAGGATGACCATCAGTGCTTCCCGCAGATACTCCTGGGGCACAAACACTGAAAGCAAATTTAAAGGACTGGCACAATAGTACGCCATCAATGAAAGGAAGTTGGTGCCCAGACCGGTACGCCAGCTGTAAAGCAGGGAGCCTCCCTCTGTCAGCTTTTCATGAAGCACCTGGAAAAAGGGGTAATACTGGTGCCAGAGATCAGTGACCAGGAACTGTCTGCTGCCAAAGGGATGAATTTTTTCAATGATAAAGCCCATCCCTAAGAACAGAAAGGGCAGAATAAAGGCAAGTATTTCCCAGAGATGATTTTTGAGAAAGCTCTTCTTTTCCAAGGTAACAACTGTTGTTCCATCGCTTCGCAGCTCTGTTTTCTGAATCATTTTAGAAACAGAGCGCTGGTAGGAAGCTTTTTTCTTTTGCAGACGACTTTTCTTCGTAGTTGCCATATTTATACTCCTCTTACTGATTGGGGAACAATAATTTCCCCGGAAACTCCTGCTCCATTACAACATCATTTTCAGGACAATGGCTGCACCCAGAAACAGGATGCAGACGATTAATGCAATATAATCCCTTGGTGCCGCCTTTAACTTCCGAAGACGGGTTCTCCCCTCGCCGCCCCGGTAGCAGCGGCACTCCATAGCTGTGGCAAGCTCTTCTGCCCTTCGGAATGCCGAAACAAACAATGGGATCAGAATGGGAATCAGCGCTCTCACACGATCCATCAGCTTACCGTTGTCCAGTGAAGCGCCCCTTGCCTTCTGGGCAGCCATGATTTTGTCCGTTTCCTCCAGAAGCGTGGGAATAAAGCGCAGTGCAATGGACATCATCATTGCCATTTCATGGACGGGGAATTTTACTTTTTTTAAGGGGGACAGCAGCGATTCAATGGCATCTGTCAGCAGAATCGGCGATGTGGTATAAGTCAGAAGGGACGATCCGATAATCAGAAGCACAATCCGCACCATCATAAAAATACTGGTGGTAACACCGCCCTCCGTCACCTTAAGGAACCGCCACTGCCACAGAATTTCACCGTCATCAATAAGCAGCAGATTCAGAACGGCAGTGAATGCCAGAATAGGAATGATGGGCTTGACACTCTTCCAGATCATTCTGAAAGGAATCCGGGAGAGCTGCTGCGCCAGAAGCACAAACACAGCTCCCAACAGCAGTGACCAGAAGCTGCTGCCAACAAACAGCATAATGATAAACAGCATGGTACCGACAATTTTAAAACGTGGATCCATTCTGTGCACTACGCTGTCAATGGGGAAGAACTGCCCTAAGGTAATATCTTTCAGCATGCAGGGCTTCCCTCCTTTTTCAGCAGCGGCAGCAGGGCATCCCTCGCCTGTTCCACCGTATAAATATCCTCCGGAAGGTCATAACCCTTTCGGCGAAGCGCCATCATAACAGAGGTGATCTGAGGGATCCGGAGTCCCATGCTACACAGCTCCTCCCCTCTCCGGAACACAGCAGAAGTATCATCATAACAGAACAGCTTTGCATGATTCATCACCAGCAGCTTTTCCGTGTACTCTGCCACATCCTCCATACTATGGGAAACAAGCAGCACAGTGCTCCTGGTTGTCTTCTGATACGCTCTGATCTGTTCCAGCAGCTGTGAGCGTCCCTTGGGATCAAGGCCGGCACTTGGCTCATCCAGAATCAGAATCTGAGGACGCATTGCCATGACACCGGCAATGGCAGCGCGGCGTTTCTGTCCGCCGGACAGGGCAAAGGGAGAGCGCTGCAGGAGGGATTCATCCAGTCCGATCATGTGCGCCGTCTCCAGCACACGCTCCTTGATACTTGCCTCACTCAGTCCCATATTTTTCGGACCGAAGGCAATATCCTTGTAAACCGTCTCCTCAAACAACTGATATTCAGGATACTGAAAGACCAGTCCCACACGGAATCTGACATCACGCAGCATTTGCTTGTCCGCCCAGATATCCTCTCCATCCAGCAGCACTTTCCCGGAGGTGGGCCGAAGCAGTCCATTGAAATGCTGCATCAGCGTGGATTTGCCGGAACCGGTATGTCCAATGACACCAACCATGGTATTCTCTTCAATCCGCAGGCTGACATGATCCACCGCTGTTTTTTCAAAGGGCGTACCTATGCTGTATGTGTAAGTCAGTTCCTCCGTTGATAAAATGCTCAATGACTTCACCAATCCTTATTCCTTATCCTTGTTCCGGCTCGCAGATGTCACCGGCCTTTTTCTTCTTAATATTTATATAAAAACCTTTAAAAACCAGGGAGTTTTGATTTAGGTAAGAATAGAAGGCGCTATATTATGGGACTGTACCCAACACCCATTTCTCTAAAGCCATTGTTTTTAGAGATTTCCATATGGTAACCTCTGAAACAAGTTTTCGGAGATATCCCCCTTTTCTTCCGGAGCACAGGCAGGAAACCGACACCCGGAATCACACGCTGTCAGCCAGCAGTTGTTCCAGCGCAGCTACGCACTCCTCAGAGGTAATAATTTCCTCACTGACAGCAATCCCATCCTTCTGCAGCAAATAAACAAGCTCCGTCACCTGTGGAACATCCAGTCCTACAGATTTCAGTGCCGTCACCTGCTTGAACACCCTGCGCGGCGTGTCATCCATCAGAATTCTTCCGTTGTCAATGACAACAACACGGTCGCTCTGGGCTGCTTCCTCCATATAATGGGTAATCAGCACAATGGTGATTCCCTTCTCCCTGTTCAGGCGGCGGATAGTTTCCATGACCTCCTGACGCCCCTGGGGATCCAGCATTGCCGTGGGTTCATCCAGCACAATGCAGTCCGGCTGCATGGCGATGACTCCGGCTATTGCCACACGCTGTTTCTGTCCGCCGGACAGCTGGGTGGGTGCATGATTCCGGTATTCATACATATTAACCGCCTTCAGGGCTTCATCCACACGGCGGCGGATTTCCTCCGGAGGGACACCAAGGTTTTCGGGAGCAAAGGCCACATCCTCTTCCACAATGGTTGCCACAATCTGATTATCCGGATTTTGGAACACCATGCCAGCCTTCTGGCGGATGGCAAAAAGATTGTCCTCCTCAGCAGTATCCATGCCGTCCACATACAGTTTGCCCTCATCGGGCACCAGAATCGCATTGATATGTTTGGCGAAGGTGGATTTTCCGCTTCCGTTATGACCAAGAATTGCCACAAAGCTGCCTTTTTCTATAGAAAGGGAAACATCCCGGAGCACTGGCTCCGTCTGCTTCTGATTCTGCTCTTCCTCCTCATATCCTGCCGGATAACGGAATACCAGATGCTTGGCATCTACAATTACACTCATCGGAACGCCTCACCTGCATCATTTCTGCACCAGACCGCCGTGGAACCGCAGGGCAGACACATGCCGCTTTCCTCCACGGGCAGTCCGATTTCATCAAAGTATACATAACCGCCGAATTTCGGGCACAGCAGCCGGTTAAGGATATAGCCCATTACGGAGGGAGACAATCCGGTGGTGTAGCTGTTGATCAGAAAGAACAGAGGGTTGTCACTGAGGACATTCACACAGTTCTTCACCAGGTCATAGATACAGTTTTCCAGCTTCCAGACCTCACCGCCAGGACCTCTGCCATAGCTGGGAGGATCCATAATAATGGCGTCATAGCGTTTTTCCCGGCGGATTTCTCTCAGGGTAAACTTCTCACAATCGTCCACGATCCAGCGGATGGGTTTCTCCTGCAGACCGGAAAGTGCTGCATTCTCCCTTGCCCACTGTACCATTCCCTTGGATGCATCCACATGGCAGACGCTTGCCCCTGCATTGGCGCAGGCAAGAGTGGCACCGCCGGTATAAGCAAAGAGATTCAGAACACTTACAGGTCTTCCGGCATTCCGGATCAGTCCGTCCATAAAATCCCAGTTTACCGCTTGCTCCGGGAACAGACCCGTATGCTTGAAGCCCGTGGGACGGATCCGGAATATCAGATCCCTGTAGGGCAGCTCCCATTGCTCCGGGAGCCTGGCATGAAATTCCCATTTTCCGCCGCCGCTGCTGCTGCGATGGTAGTGGGCATCTGCACTGCTCCACAGCTTTGCTGTTTTTTTTGTCTTCCACAACACCTGAGGATCGGGACGGATCAGACTTACTCCGTTCCAGATTTCCAGTTTTTCGCCATCGGAAGCATCAATGACACGATAGGCTTCCCAGTTATTTGCTGCTCTCAAGCCGTCCTCTCCTTATTTGCCGACACGCTCTCGGATTTTTTCTGAAATTTCCATTGCTATCCCATTGATCTGATTGAAATCCTTGCCCTCAATCATTACACGGATCAGGGGTTCCGTACCGCTTTCCCGTACCAGAATTCTGCCGGCATCCCCAAGTAGAGCTTCCTTGGTATCAATCAGATCGGTGATCTCACTGTCATTTTTCCAGTTTTCCTTCTGATGATTGGGGATTTTCACATTGATCATTACCTGGGGGAATTTCTCCATCACAGCGGCAAGCTCGCTCATCTTCATGCCGGATGTATGAAGAATCTCCAGCACCTTGGCACCGGACAGCTGACCGTCTCCGGTTGTCATCTCATCCAGGAAGATAATATGGCCGCTCTGTTCGCCGCCGATATTATAGCCGCCGTCCAGCATCTTTTCCAGCACATAGCGGTCGCCCACATTGGCTGTAATCATCTTGATGCCCTGTCCCTTTGCAAAATGGGTAAAACCCAGATTGGACATTACAGTGACAACCACTGCGTCATGCCGCAGTTTTCCCTGCTCCTGATAGGCCTTGGCGCAAATGGCTATGAGCTTGTCGCCGTCCACCAGTTCACCGGTTTCGTCCACCGCAAGGCATCTGTCCGCATCGCCGTCAAAGGCAAGACCAACATCGCACTGATTTCTGACAACAAACTCCATCAGATCCTCAATGTGGGTAGAACCGCAGTCCTTGTTGATATTGGTACCGTCCGGCTTTGCATGAATCAGCATTACCTCGGCACCCAGACGCTCAAACAATGCCTGAGCAGTAGCAGAAGCACTGCCGTTTGCACAGTCAAGGGCAACCCGCAAGCCCTGGGGCTTAACAGAAATGCAGCTTTCTATATAAGAAATATATTCCTCCACCGCATTGACATAACTGGTAATCGTTCCTACCTCGGTACCGTCCACCAGTGCAATCTGCTCCGGATGATCCAGAATCAGAGCCTCAATCTCCTCTTCAATTTCATCGGAGAGCTTATACCCTGTTGAGGAAAAGAGCTTGATTCCATTAAACTCCACGCTATTGTGGGAAGCCGAAATCATTACGCCTGCATCCGCACCACACTTTTTGACAAGAAATGCCACTGCCGGCGTGGGAACCACACCCAGAATCTGCGCATCCGCACCAACGGAACAGATTCCTGCACACAGTGCCGCCTCCAGAATATCGGAAGAAATTCTGGTATCCTTGCCAATCAGAATCTTCGGACGATGGCTGGAATGCTTTGTCAGTACCATTGCTGCCGCTCTGCCGATCTGCATTGCAAGCTCGCATGTAAGCTCTGTTACTGCAATGCCTCTTGCACCATCCGTTCCGAATAATCTACCCATAATACTATCTCCTTAATTGATAAAATAATGTAACCTCTAAAAAGCCCCTGCTTTTAAAATAGAAAAAGTATAAAAGGTGGATTTTGTGGGGCATCGCCCCACGCCCCACCTTTAAAAAACAAGTTTTTAAAGGTTTCCTAATGTAACCGTACACTGCTGCATTGCAGCATACCCAAAATAATTATTGGAACGTTCCAATTTCCTGCCACCGGTTACTCCACAAGGGGCAGCTGACCGCTGTCGTAAGCGGACTGTATCTCCGTCACCGGATAGCCCAGATGCTCATAGGCAAGCCTTGTGGCACAGCGTCCTCGGGGCGTTCTTGCCAGGAATCCCAGCTGCATCAGGAACGGCTCACAGACATCCTCCAGCGTAACTGCCTCCTCACCAAGTGCTGCCGCCAGGGTTTCCAGACCTACAGGGCCGCCGCCGTAGCCTTTGATAATCATATCCAGCATGCGCCGGTCTATGCTGTCCAGGCCAAGGTGATCAATTTCCAGCCGATCCAGAGCTATTCTGGCAATATCCTCTGTAATTTCACCATTGCCGATAACATCGGCAAAATCCCGCACCCGCTTCAGCAAGCGGTTGGCAATTCGCGGCGTTCCCCTGGAACGGCCGGCAAGCTCCAGCGCACCGTCCAGAGTGCAGGAAATTCCAAGAATCATACTGCTTCGACGGATTATGTCCGCCAGCTGTTCCGGGGTGTACAGCTCCAGCCGCTGGACAATGCCGAAGCGGTCACGCAGAGGGGCGGAAAGCTGTCCCGCTCTGGTGGTTGCTCCCACAAGCGTGAATTCCGGCAGATCCACCCGGAGGGATCTTGCAGAAGGCCCCTTCCCCACAATGATATCAATGGCATGATCCTCCAGCGCAGGATAAAGAATCTCCTCTACCGCACGGCTCAGCCGGTGAATTTCATCAATGAACAGCACATCGCCAGGGGATAAATTGGTGAGAATGGCCGCCAGATCTCCAGGGCGCTCAATGGCAGGACCCGTGGTAATCCGAAGGTTTACGCCCATTTCATGGGCAATAATAGCGGAAAGAGTGGTTTTGCCAAGCCCGGGAGGGCCATAGAGCAGCACATGATCCAGGGCACCTTCACGGCGTTTTGCCGCTTCAATATATATGGCAAGGTTCTCCTTCACCTTATCCTGCCCGATGTACTCGGACAATGTCTGGGGGCGCAGCCCCTTTTCAAGGACATAGTCCTCCTCCGACTCCTCGGCAGACACCAGTCTGTTATCTACAGCAAAATCGCCTGTTTCAATCATGAATACTGACTCCTGTCATTACTTCTCAAAAAATCTCTTCTTGCGCACATAGAACGGAGTGATGCCGTCCACTGCCTTCTTGGCTATGTCCTGCTCATAGCTCAGAAAGCACAGATGATCCGCACTCTTTGTCACCTTGGAGAGGGTTCTTGCCAAGGGTACAAACAGTTTCCTTGTATTGCCCAGCATATCGACAACAATAAGAATCTGGGGCTTTTCACTGCCGCGCACCATTTCCAGAATATAGGCACTGTCCACATTCTGCTGGCTTGCAAAAAACTTGGAAGCCGCTTTGGTGATATGGGACAGGGAACGCTGCGGCTGACGATAGCTGATAATTTCTGCTTCGTTATAGGAAATCGCTTTGATATGCAGATTTCTCGCAATCATGAGAATGCTCTTGATTTCCTGGGAGCTGAATTCCTTGCCATAGGAATTGGGGTTCAGCACCGCAGAAACATTCTGGATCAGGTCGAAGAAACGCAGGCAGTTCAGCTTATAGCACTCAACATAGCGCTTGGCAAACTGCTGCAGGGCACGATAGCTGGTAAAGAAGGGGATGAACAGATCTCCCTCCGGATTCTGAATCGTAATCAGCTCCATTTGCACGCCTTCATTATTTTCGCCGTGCTTTACGGGTGCTTTGCAGATCACATAAATGTCGCTGCGGATCAGGGTCTGCAGAAATGCGGACCTCTTTGTAGAGTCATTAATCGCTGCTTTCAGTAATTCGTCCAGATTCATAGTAAATTCCTCCAATTTTTATTTTTTACATCTGCCCATTTCGCGAAGGGTCAGACGAATCAGTTCCTCAGTTGGCAGTCCCTCGTCCTGTTTGAGCAGAACAGGCATAACCTCTTCCTGGCGATAGCCCAGCACACAGAGAGCCGCCAGCGCTTCTGAGAGGCTGTCGCCTCCCCCGGCATTGCCGGCCGGCACTGACATATCCTTGACGGCTGGATTGCTTTTGGCAAGCTTATCCTTCAGATCCACCACAATGCGCTCGGCGGATTTCTTGCCCACTCCCTTGACTTTGGTCAAAGCAGAGCTGTCTCCGGATGCCACCAGCAATGCAAAACGGCTGGGCGTCAGATCGGACAGAATGGCAATTGCTGCCTTGGGACCTATCCCGGATACGGTAATGAGCATCAGAAAACAGGAAAGCTCTTCCTGCGTGGCAAATCCGAACAGCTCCACCGCATCCTCCCGTACGGACATATGTGTGAACAGCCGGACCTCCGTGCCGATTTCTCCGATTGCAGCAAGGGTGGTCTGGGTCGTCCGGCAGGCATAGCCCACGCCGGAGCATTCCACCACTGCAAGCGCCGCTTCTTTATGTATCAGTTTTCCTGCAACACTGTAAATCATGGAATAACTCCTTTTCAGATTTATTTACCTTCTGCCCCGGCAGCAATGGCCGTGACAGATAGCAATGGCCAGTGCATCGGCAGCATCATCCGGCTTCGGAATCTGCTCCAGCTTCAGAATGCGGCGCGTCATATCCATCACCTGCCGCTTCTCCGCCTTTCCGTATCCAACCACTGCCTGCTTCACCTGGAGGGGGGTATATTCATATACCGGAATTTTCTGCTTTGCCGCTGCAAGAATCAGAATCCCCCTCGCCTGGGCAACATCAATGGCAGTTTTCTGGTTGGTGGTAAAATACAGCCGCTCAATTGCCATACAGTCCGGTTCATACCGGCGCAGGATTTCCTGCATATCCGTATCAATATTACACAGCCGCTGGGTAAAGGGCGTATGCGCTTCTGTCAGGATGGCTCCATATTCAATTGGTGCAAAATTCGCACCTGCATAATCCACTACCCCGAAGCCCACAATGGCATAGCCGGGATCAATTCCAAGTATCCTCATTTTTTCACTCCAACAGGCGCACCAAGGCCCGGACATTCTCATGCACTTTTATATTATAACATAAACCCACCCCCTTTTTCAATACCTAAAACAATTTTTATGTTGACTTTTTTGAAAAAATTATGTATAATAGAAACTGCAAATTATAAAAGGTACTTCTAATGCTAATCCTCCAGACTGTAATAGACATTACAGTTTGGATGGAAGATGAACAGGCAGGAGGGTAATCCAACAAGGAATCCGCAGACTTTGGAGGGACAATCACTATGAATCTGGACGAACTTCGTCAGAGCATCAATGCAATTGACCAGGAAATGATTGATGCATTTGCAAAGCGTATGGAGCTTTGCCGCAGAGTTGCAGCATATAAAAAAGAACATCAGCTTCCGATTTTTCAGAATGCACGGGAAGAGGAAATTATACAAAAGGTTGCTTCCGATGCTCCGGAAGCGCTGAAAGCGCCCACAATCTTCCTTTTCAAAAATATTATGGACATCAGCAAGCATCTGCAGTACCGTGAAATCATGGAACAGGATGCACCTCACAGCTATCTGAAGTTTGAAGCCTCCCCTGCATGCCGCGTTGCCTGTCAGGGCACCCAGGGCGCCAATGCGGAAACTGCCGCAAAACAAATTTTCGGAGCAGCATGCACACCGGTATTTCTTTCTACCTTTGCAGATGTATTTGAGGCAGTACAGAACGGCGAAACCCAGTTCGGTATCATTCCCATCCAGAACTCTACTGCGGGCAGTGTTGTTCAGGCCTATGACCTTATGAGCAAGTATAATTTTTATATCAATAAAACCACGGTGGTGGAGATCACCAATTGTCTTGCGGTCAAGCCCGGCACCAGGCTCTCAGATGTACATGAAGTGTTCTCCCATCCGCAGGCGTTGATGCAGTGCTCTGAATTCATTGGCAAGCACAGACTCCACACCAACAGCTACGGCAACACGGCTACCGCTGCAAAAATGGTATCAGAAAGCGATGAACCCTATGCAGCAATCTGTTCGGAACACTGTGCAGAGCTCCACGGACTGGAAATTATCTGCAGCAATATTTCTGACTGTATCCCGAATTACACCAAGTTTATCTGCATCTCCAAAGAACTGCTCCTGCCGGAGGATGCGGACTGCATTTCCATTATGCTCAAGCTGCCGCATGAAGAGGGCACTCTCTACCGCCTGCTCAGCAAATTTGTCATCTGCGGGCTGAACCTGCAGAAGCTGGAAAGCCGCCCCATAAGGGACGGAAGCTTTGAAGTAATGTTCTATCTTGATTTCAACGGCAGCATCTGCGACAAAAATGTGGGTGCGCTTCTGTCAGAGCTTGCAGATCAGCTGGAATATTTCAAATTCCTTGGCAACTACAGTGAGACCTGATACGGATCCTATCATCTGCTATATATCGGCTGCATCAGCGAAATTCCGACAGATGTTGTCTGCCCGGTCGAAAGAGATTGTCATAAAGTTGTAAGGATTTGATGCAAAAATGTCATTGTAATTTTATCTTAAATATAGTATAATCAAAATGATTATTTCAGAAATACTAATTTACCCGGAGAAACTACCATGTATTATTGCTGCGCAATCACGGATCAAGGCATGAGACCGCATAATGAAGACGCATTTATGATTCACCGAACGGTTCTGACAGAGGGAATGACAGAGGCCAATGTTTCCGCTCCCTTTCTGGTAGCCGTATGCGACGGCGTTTCCGGCGAACAGTCCGGAGAGCTTGCTTCCTCCCTGTGCCTGAATCTGCTCAAGGATACGGCTTTTTCCAGCCAGACAGATATGACAGAAAAGCTGACAGAAATTCATCATTCCCTTGCGGACTGCGGCCGGCAGCATCCGGAAACCTTCAATATGCAGACCACACTCTGCGCCATCGGCGTGGATGAGAATGAATACCTTCATACCATTAATGTGGGGGATTCCCGGCTCTACCGCTATCGAAGGGGCTGCCTGACACAGCTTTCCCGTGATCAATCCCTGGTACAGATGCTGTTTGAAGAGGGCACCATCACCAAAGAGGAAAAGCAGCATCATATCCATCGGAATATTATTTTCCCGGTTCTCGGAAACCTGGCATCCGTGCCCCAGTTTGATATCCGTCATAGTGAAGAATCCATAGAATTCGGCGATGTGCTGCTTCTGTGCTCCGATGGACTTTCTGATTATGTGGAAAGTACGGAAATGGAAGAAATCCTTGCACTTCCCAAACCACTGGTTCGCCGTCTTCGTATGCTGACGGATCTGGCTTTGGAACATCAAAGTACGGATAACATCACAATCCTTGCTGTTACCCGGATCATGGATAAAAAGAAATAACAGAAAGCATCCTGATACCACAGGATGCTTTTTTTAAAACAATCCCTCTGCCTGTAGTTACAGACAGAGGGATTGGGGCTGTCAAATCCAGCCTTGATGCCAGGATGCATCCTCTTTCTCCGTTTTCCGCATCCTGAAACTAAGCTTACACAATTACTTTACCTTCGTCAATTCAATGGTTTCATCATAAGAATCCGTCATTGTTACAGAGTCGCCGTCAATCTCATAGGTCAGTTCTTCGCTCTCGCCGTCATAGTTCATGACCAGAGTCCCATCATCCTGATACTCGCATTCTGCAGCCATGCCCAGCAGCATTGTATCATCATTCAGATAGAAGTAGAAACCTTCCATTCCCACATAGAAAGCAATATCCTCGGACTCACTGCCGGTAAGTACATAACGTCCCTCGAAGGAAGAGGCATCCTGCCCCTCATAGGCTTCCAGCACCAGAAAAACAATTTCTTCGCCTGTCTCATAATTCTTTGCAATAACCTTGATCTCATCCTTTGTGACTTCTTCAATCAGTTCTGCAACGCCTTCTTCTTCCTCAACACTGTAAACCCAGAATTCGCCATCCTCAAAGTGCATGGTTTCACTCATATCAAAGTAGATCACCATCTCAGAAGGTGTGAACTCAATGTAACCAGTATCATAACCGTCATCATATTCCCAGAAACCCATCAACGCAGCACTGCTGCCGGAGGCACCGCCATGGGAGCTGTTTCTGCTGTCGTCATCCTTGCTGCTTCTATCATCCCTGCTGCTCGTTTCTGCCTTGCTGCTGTCGTCATCCCTGCTGCTTCTATCATCCCTGCTGCTGTCCTCGTCCTTGCTGTCTTCGTCATCCTTGCTGTCTTCATCATCCTTGCTGTCTTCATCATCCTTGCTGTCTTCGTCGTCCTCGCTGTCTTCATCATCCTTGCTGTCTTCGTCATCTGCAGAACTGCTGACTTCTGCATCAGAATTTTCCTTGTCCTTCTCGTCACCCTTGCCGCAACCGACAGCAGAGAACATCGCCAGAGCCATCAGCATCAAAAGTACACGTTTCATTTTTTTCATGTTACTACCTCTCCTATCATGTAGATGTTTTCGTAGGATCAATAGAAAGCAACATATTCCCATTGCTTTCATCGTGTAAAGTATTATAGCATATTGCCGTACTAAAATCAAGTATTTTTCATAAAAATAGGAATAAGTTACAAATTTCAATAAAATAATGACGATTTCTTGGAAAAAAGATGCGAATTCTTCTGACTGCTTATGATGAAGTACCAAAAAAATCACAAAATCACCATTTTTCTGACAAATACATACAATACAGAGAGAGGTGATGTACAATGAATTCCTGTGAACTCACAATGGCTGTTGCAGCACTTGCGAATACCATTGCCTGCAAATTGAAATCTCCGGAAGAAATTTCCCTGGTAGCTGCTGTGCTTGTACAGCTTGGAGATACGCTTGAGACCATTGCTGCGCAGCAAGCCCTCTGCCAAAGCCTTCAGAATGAGGAATCCTCCTGACTTCAGCAGCCCGGAGCATGCGCCATACAGCATAGAATGGGGATCAATCTGCTCCGCTATGGGACCCCGGAGACGGATTCAGGGATGAATTTATTACCTGATACTATTCTCATTTGAAAATCATGATTTTCATAGCCGCCGCAGGCGGCGATGGTGAGTGTGTCAGCACTCGCTCTCTGTCAAACTATTGGGGTAGTTTGATAGAGCATTAGTATGAAACAGCCAAATCAAGCAAGACCAACAGAAGACGACCTCCTGACGGTCTGTATTTTTCCACTGTTGAATTTTGGTGGAAGATATTCTACTATATTACATATTGACAAATGCTGTCGAATTATGTTATGCTTATATTGGGTTCGGATTAACCGGATACTATATTAAATAAATGCTCTACATATTAAACCTCCCTCGGCTTGCTCGGGGGAGGTTTAATATGTATGGGTAACCCCTAAAAACCCTCTATTATTAAAATCGGAAAAGAATACAAGGTGGATTTTGTGGGGCTTCGCCTGACCGGCGCCCGTCCTCTTTGCCCCTTTGGGGCATCTCCCCACCCCGTGGGGAGTCACCCCACACCCCCACTTCTAAAAACAAGTTTTTAGAGGTTCCCTATATATAATTTAGTGTACACGCAGGGGCAGAGGCTGCAGAGCTTTCATCAATTTATGCAAACAGCTCCCCTGCCGTATCCTGATAATACTCTGCCTGCGCCTTCCATAGCCTGGCGTAATATCCTCCTGCGGAAACAAGCGCATCATGACGTCCGCGTTCCACAATTTTACCCTTATCCATTACTGTGATTTCGTCGCAGAACCGACAGCTGGAAAGACGGTGAGAAATGTAGATCGCTGTTCTTGTTCCAACAATACCGTTGAATTTCGTGTAAATGTCATATTCAGAGACCGGATCAAGCGCAGCGGTGGGCTCGTCCAGAACGATGAACGGCGAACCCTTATAGATCGCTCTTGCAAGGCAGAGCTTCTGTGCTTCACCGCCGGAGATCTCCACCCCATGCTCGTCAAAATCCTTGTACAGGCAGGTGTGGATGCCGTCGGGCATACTGTCCAGCCTTTCGGACAATCCGCTTCTGCGGACGCAGTCTTCCACTCTTGCCGAATCGTATTCCATACTTGCGGCAACATTCTCGGCAATGCTGAAAGAGAACAGGTGTGAATCCTGAAAGACTACTGAAAACAGAGCCATGTATTCCTCATAATCGTACTTGCGGATATCAATGCCATTCAATGTGATCTCCCCCTTTGTCGGGTCATAGAGCCTGCACAGAAGCTTGACAAGGGTGGATTTGCCGCAGCCGTTTCGTCCCACAAGTGCCATTTTCTCACCGATATGCCATTTCAGATTGACGTCACGGAGCACATACTGCTCGCTGCCCGGATACCGGAACCATACATGGCGGAACTCAAATTCATACTCGTTATCATTTCGCTTTTCGGTGGGTATCGTTCCCTGATATTTTTCATCCGGGAGATCAAGGAACTTATAATACAGATGCATCGGATACATTGCTGCTTTCAGATAGGCATAATTACCTATAATGGTATTCATTCCGTTCTGAAGCACAAAATAGCTCTGTACATTCCGGATAATGGAACCGACTGAAACGCTGCCCCCAAGTGCCTGAAAAATTGCCAACAGATAAATCAGAACACTTCTCAGCATGCCAAGACTTTCTGAAAAAAGATTCTGTTTTACATCCAGTTCGGTATTCTTTTGTCTGACTTGAAAATGTTTTTTCCAGAGTTCTTCCATCCGCTCAAGAAGAAATCCCTGCTGTTGATACAAATGAATATCCTTTGCTGTCTGATACTGTCCGCAGTATTTATCCCGAAAATGGTTAAAAACTCTGTATGGCTGGTTCATCTCGTCGGACAGCCATATTTCTTCCGATTGTGCAATGACCTTTGCCTGACGGCGGTTTTCGATCATCATAGTGATAATAATCACTGCAAATATTACGATTCCTGCAACACCTGTGGTCGAATCAAACAGCATCCGGTAAGTCATAATCAGTGACAGAATGACAGAAACGGTGCCACAGCAAATCCATTCCAAAGAATTAACAATAAACGTCTGGATACCAAGCCAGTAGTCGCCTGTAAGATTTTTTATACGGTCAAATTCCTTGTGCGTTTCCACATTTTCGATCCGGATATAATCCATATTCAGCACTTTCTCGCTTAATCGCATATCGGCTTCCCGTTTCAGCTTTTCCGGTTTTTCCTTGAGAAAAAGTTCCAGGACGTATCCCGGAAATTTGCAGATCAGCGTAATCCCTGTCAGCAGCAGGACAATGATCAGCATGTCACGGAGCGCCGTTTTCTGTACAAGGGCGTCGATCAGAACGCCGGAAAAATAAATAGGAATGAAATCCGAGGCAGCAGTCATGATACTCAGCCCAATTCTTGCAGCAAGATATCCCGGTGAGATTCTGTGAATATCCATCACAACTCGTTTCAGCAGTATCCGCTGCTGCTTTCGTGATATCTTTTTCGGTTCGCTCATATGGATACCTCCTCCCTGTAATACTGACTCTGCACCGCAAAGATCTCCGCATACTCGCCGCCCTGTTCCAGCAGTTCTCGATGTGTGCCGACTTCGGTGATCCTTCCGTCCTTCATGTAGAAAATCCGGTCACAGAACTGTGTTGAAGCAAGACGATGTGAGATGAAAACCGCCGATTTTCCCTGACTGAATTTCGCATAGTTCAGGTACATTTCCTGCTCTGCAATGGGATCAAGAGCAGCAGTCGGCTCGTCCAGAAGCAGAATTCGGGCATTTGTGGTCTTCTGCTTGTACAATGCTCTTACAAGGGCGATTTTCTGCATTTCGCCGCCTGAAAAATCAATGGCATTCTCATAAACCGTCCGCACTAAATTGGTCTGCAAACCTTCGGGGAGAGAACGCAGCTTTTCCTCTATTCCGGCGTATTTTACCGCTTCTGCAAGTGCTTTCTCATCGTAATCCGCTCTCATGGTGATATTTTCTGCAACAGTGCAGGGCATGACATGGATATCCTGAAATACAGTGGAAAAGAAACTATACAGCTCATCACGGTTGAACTGTTCAATAGGAATATCATTCAGATAGATCTGCCCGGAAGTGGCATGATAAATACCGCACAGCAGCTTGACAAGGGTTGTTTTGCCTGCGCCGTTATTGCCCACAATTGCAATTTTCTCCCCTGTATGGATGGTAAAGGTCAGGTTCTTTAAGGTTGGTTTCTCTGCGCTGCCATACTGATAGGATACATTTTCAAATCGTATGTCAAACTGCTTATCCGGCAGCGGCTCACCCTTATCACGGTTCGAACGGTCGGGCAGTTCAAGGAATTCCCGATACCATGATACATAAATTGTCATCCATTTGAAATTGCTGATACAGTCAAAGATAGAGAAGAACGCATTGGAAACCTCACCCACTGCTCCGAAGTACAGCATAAAGTCTCCCGGTGTGAGCTGACCTTTCCAAAGCTGCCATACAATAAACCCGTAGGACGCTCCGTCACGCAGTACCAGCATCAGCAGCCTGAGAAATCCGCTTTTCGCTTCCATATGCCCCTGCCTGCGATACCACCAGAGCCTGTCCTCCAGCAGCTTGCGGAACATTCCGGAAAACCAGCTTTCCATGCGAAACAGACGCACATCCTTCGCACTCTGAAAATCGGCTGCCTTTTCCTGCACATAGCCAAGTTTTCGTTCAATCGGAATCCACTCGTCCTTGTATTTGTTATTCCAGCGGATGTTGAAATTGATACACAGATAATTTCCTACTGTCGGCAGCAGGATCACTATGATCAGCCATGGAGAAAGTGTGGAAATAATCGTACACCAACCGATCATCTGCAGCCCCATGCCAACAAATTTGACAATTCTGTCATAAGCCATGTTAAATTGATTCAATGCATCTTTTGCACCCTGCATCAGGTCTTTGGTTCCGGGTGATTCCAGATTTTCATAGTCCGTATCCATTTGCTTGGTAAGGAGCTGCTGCTCATACCGGTGATACAGGATCATAAACTTGTCGCTCCATAGTTTAGGATTGATCAATCCGTATAGCAGGGCAAAGGCCAGACCAATGAGAAGCAGTATGAGCATCATGATCACTGCCGTATTCCGGCTGCCTTCGCCGGCTGCAAAATTGACGATATACTTGTTGAAATACGCCCACACCATATTGGCACAATAGCCGCAGATACCGCTGAGCAGCAGCATGGGAAGAAACAGCTTGTCTGTCCGATGGGCAAATCCAAGCAGGTACCGAGCATTCTCAATCATCCGGTATTTGTACTCTCTCGGTCCCGATTTGCCCTTGTTGACATACATTCCGTTTTCTTTCTTTTTGGGCATGTCCTTTCACCTCCACCCATAGTATAGCATAAAAATGACCGCTCGTGGGAATTCCGGAACGAACGGTCAAAATACGGAACGAATGGATTCGATAATTAACAATTGATAGTTGACAATTGACAATTACTGCTCCTTATCACGAACAGCTTTTAGGAAGCATTAATTGATCCTTGCTTTTGTGGATTTTATGATACTTGTCAGAATTCTTATGAGTTCACGGCAGTCACTGACCATGCTGTCAAATTGATTATCGGAAATATAATCAGTTTCGTTTAACAATTCCAGCCAATATTCAGTTTCCCCTGCTTCTTTCAAAGCAATGCTCAGTTTACTCAGAAAATCGGCTGTACTTTGTCCGTTTATGGCTTCCTTAACATTTGCACCTACGCTTGTTCCGCTTTTAAGAATTTGTTTTGACATGACAAACTCCTTTTTTTCGTTGGAAAGATATTTATAAAGATTAATTATTCTTACGGCGAATTTCTTGCTTTTGCTTAAAATCAAATTGTTCTCTTTCATGGTAACCTCCAAAAACAATTATCAATTTTTAATTATCAATTGTCAATTATTCAGGGGTATCATCAGTTCAGTAGCAAACACCCCTTCTTCATACTGCCGGTTCACATATCCGCCGTATTTTTTAGCAATGCGGTCAATGCGGAACAAACCGAAACCGTGGGTGCCTGCTTTTGTGGTATGGAAAGTCCCTTTGTCACGCCTGACAGGCGGAGACGCATTCTGTACGGAAAGATAAAACTGTCCTTTGAATTTGTCAATGTACACACGCAGGAAACGCGCATCATAGGGTAATTTTTCGCAGGCCTCCATTGCATTATCAAGAAGATTTCCCAGTATGGAACACAGCTCCACATCACTCATCGCAATGCCCTGGGGAATGTGAGCCTTGAGATTCAGTTGTATCCCTTTCTGCTCAGCAACGGACAGCTTACTGTTTAACACGGCATCCGCCATGACATTCCCTGTACGGATAGAAGTATCTGCCTGGGTGAGATCATCCGCCAGTTCGTCAAGATACTGTTCCAGCTCGCCCTGGTCACCGCCAAGGCGGTTTTTCATATTCTGAATGTGATTGCGGTAATCGTGCCGCCATTCCTGCATCTGACGGTACATATTCTGTATCTCGGCAGTCTGCTTATTGATCAGGTCACTCTGAAATTGCTCTATTCGCTTATCTACAAGGCCATAAAACAGTTTGCGAAGCAGCAGGCACATCAGTATGAGAAACAGAACAGATATGATAATGCCGATAATAATGACAATAGCGGAAATCATAGGTTCAATTCCTTTGACAGCATTTCAAGTACCCTTGTATCACGCTCATTCATTACGCAAAAGGCTTCGCTGTTGTTTTTTATGCCATGATCGTGAATTGTATTTACATTGATTGCTGTCTGCGGCGTAACAAATTCAAGGGTAAACTGCTCTTCCTCTTCGTAGGCATCAAGCCGTACTTCGGAAACATTATCCTCAATGTCGCAGAAATAATAAAAGTTGTGCTGAATGAAGATATCCTCTCTCTTCCCTTTTTGTATGCGGTAAACATATCCGTATTCCCTGACAGAATCAGCAATGACTGTCAGACCTGTTTCCTCCGCCACCTCACGGATAAGCGTTTCCATATGCGTTTCTCCCCCATTTATACCGCCGCCGGGGAATTTGTAATAATCATATTTCAGACTATGTACAAGTGCAATCTTTCCACTTCTGATAATAATTCCTCTGACAGAGGGACGGGAAAACTTTTTTCCGTTAGGGTCATAGTTTTTCTTGTCAATTTCAAACAACAATCTCATGATTTATTCTCCATGTAAAAGTCGATAAATGCCCTGTTCACGCTGTCATACAGCCTGCGGGACAGCGGTATCTTCTTGCCATTATCAAGCGTTACCTCTGTTTTGGATATACTTGCAATAAATCCGATGTTCACTACATAGGAGCGATGACAGGACACAAAGCCATTTCCGACCTTTTCGGCAGCAGCACTCAATCCACAGGTGCAGACAATGTCTTTTCCGCTGTTCAGGGCGATCTGTGTTTTCTTGCCGAATGCTTCAAGATATACGATATCATCAGAGTTTACACAAACAGACTCATCACCAACAGGAAGAATGACTCTGTTATTCGCTTTATGACGGTCTGCATATCGGTCAAGGACCTGAAAGAGCTTTGTCTTTTCCACAGGCTTAATCAGATAGTGCAGCGCCTCCACATCATAGCCCTCACCGATGTATTCGGAGAATCCTGTGATGAAAATAATCGGCAGCATATCACCTTTGGCTCTCATGCTTCTGGCAAGTTCCATACCGTTCATTTCGCCCATTTCGATATCCAGCAGGAGCAGATCGCAGGGGTGATCCGGATAGCGGAACAGGAATTGCTCTGCTGAGTTGTATTCCATGATGAAAGCCTGGCTGTTCCATTCGTTCAACAAAGTTTTCAGAGTATTGATCTGATTTTCATCGTCGTCGCATATTGCGATGGTTATCATTTTACTGCCACTCCCGTAATTTCGCTCGATTCATCGTTATTGCTGCTGGCCCATTCCGGGAGGCGCTGCATTCACCTCAGCCATTAAGACCTTCATATAAATTCTGCAGCAGCGTTCCTGCAATATCCGAAGCCGCAGTTCCGCCCTTCTGATACTCCTCTACAACAACACAGAAAGCAATGGGGAAATCTGCATCATCCACAAAGCCCACCAGCAAAGAATTCTCCTGCTTTCCGTCATTTACCTGTGCAGTACCGCTCTTCACACCCACATCCTTGCCGGGGAGAAGACTGCTGTAGTTGTTTCTGCCGTTTTCCAGCATGATGTCCTTCACTGCCGAAGCAGTGAATGCTGTGAACATCTGCTCACTGTAGCTGGTCTCTGCGCGGTTGGTGATACTTCCGTTCACCGAAGTCACATAATCAATCAGATACGGCATTGTAGAGGTACCGCTCTCATTGGCAACGGCACTCTGCCAGACCATCAGCTGCAGAGGGCTCACCATAGTCTCCCCCTGCCCCATACAGCCCCACTGGGTATCAAAGTCCTCCGCATCCGTCAGAGTTGTGGAAGCAGTACGAGCGGTAATACCGCTGACATCAATGGTTCCCTCCGCATTTGCATCTGCATTTACTGCATAGCCCATGCTTTCGTAAACATCGATAATGCTGTCCAGAGGCAGATCCGGATCCTCTACCAGCTGGGCAAAAAAGGGATTGCAGCTGTTGGCAAATGCCTCGGAAGCGTTCTGCGTACCATGGCCGGAAGCATGGTGGCATTTGATATTCTGCCCGCTGAGGTTGAGATATACGCCCTGGCAGTCAAAACGCTTCTCCATGAGCTTCTCATATCCCACGGTTTCAATGGCGGCGATCATCGTGGAAACCTTCTGTGTGGAGCCCGGTACCGTCTTATAGAACACCTTGCACAGCATGCTGCCGTTTTCCAATGTATCAATATCTGTATAGTTGTTAAGAATATTGATGCTCGGCTTGCTGAGGCAGATGTAGATTTCTCCCGTCACATAGTTATAGGCAACGGCGCAGCCATTTTTGCTGCCGTAGGCGTTATAAACAATTCTGTTGACTTCATGGTCAAGGGTGGTATAGACGGCTGCATCGCCGTCCTCCTGTTCTCCCAGCATAAAGCTGAAGTTGGTCAGCAGATCCATATTTTGTGCAACAAGGGTATTGGTCATCTGACCGCTTTCGTCCCCGATAAAATTGCCCACATCCAGAAACTGATCCTCTCCATAGGTTTCCTTGGTGGCGTTCTGGTCATAAAGAATGTCGCCGTTTCTGTCATAGACATATCCCAGGGAAACATTCCGGGCATAGGACATATAGAATTTGGCTTGTGTCTGCAGCTGATAAATCAGCAGTCCCATGCCAGTCAGGAACAGCAGCAGTATCAGGGTAATCAGCCGCTGGCTTCTGCGAATACTTTTCATCAGTGGTTCCTTCCTTCCCTCACTGCGGCTGTCCGTGCAGTGCTGTTTTTCCCGGATGCAGGTTTGCGTGTTCCGGATGAGCGGCGCTTCGCCGGGCGTTGCTGCAGTGTCCTTGCCGGTACATGCCGGGCTGTTTCCGTTTCTTTGTGACGGAAGAGGGGAGATTGTCCCGCTTTGAGCATGCCGATCAGAAAACCGCAGGTTACCATGGAGCTTCCGCCCTGAGAAATAAAGGGCAGCGTAACACCGGTAAAGGGAATCATATTGCAGGCACCGAAGATATTCAATGCCATCTGTGCTGCAAAGGCGGCTACAATACCGGCGGACATGGTGGCGTGATAATAATTTTTGGGCGGATTCACCAGCACCGTGGTCAGCATCAGCAGAATCAGAATCACTGTCAGTACTGCTGTTAGCAGTCCCCATTCCTCGCAAATTGTTGCAAAGACAATGTCTGATTCATAGGCAAAGACCTTATGCAGTCTCCCCTGCCCCGGACCAAGTCCCAGCCAGCCGCCCCTTGCAATACCAATGAGAGCCTCGCACTGCTGCCAGCCGCTTCCGTCCCGATCTGCCCAGATATCCACATGCAGGCGCTCCTGGACATAGTCAGGTGCCAGCTTCCATGCTACTGCGCCAAGGAGCAGTCCCGCCGCACAGCAGGCAATAATGGCGGTCTTGGAAATTTTGGCACGGGGATAGCAAAGTCTGCAGAATAATGCACAGATAAAAATTGCAGCAAAAGTAGGAAGACTGCCCAGATCCCGGCACCACCACTGCAGGCCAAAAATAATAATTGTCATACCGCAAAGGCAAAGGGTGTCCTTGGAAACATAGAAGAAGAGAATTTTGACCTTTTTATGCAGTTCCACAATAGAAGCAGCTGCAATCAGCACAAAGCAGGGTTTGATAAATTCTGAAGGCTGCAGAGAGAAGGAGCCGATGGTAATCCACATACTGCGTCCTCCTGTCAACAGAAGAATGCACAGAATCAGGAAACCGATGACACCATAGATATATTTTTTCTTTCGTCGGATCCATTCATGATTCCGGGTAAGCAGAAAGCCGATCTGGCAGGACACCAATGCTGCCACGCAGGTGATCAGATGCTTCACCGAAAGCGAAACACCCCCGAAGCAGGACTGGAAAATCAGGCTCAGGTTCAGCACGCAAACCAGCAGAAAATCCAATGTATAGGTCATCTGCTTATAGCAGAGCGTCACAATGATATATGCCAGATCCAGCCCAATGACCACGCCTGCCAGCAGCAGCACATCACCAACGGATTCATAGCTGCCCCGTACCAGCACAATCCCCAGCATGGAAAGATGGGTCAGCAGCAGCAGCATAATAACGCCGACATAGGATAAACCGTTTTTGTACATCATGCACCTCCTTTGTCCGGGTTACGCACCGGCTTTTTCGCCAGCTGCAGTACAGAATTTCCTATACGGATGGAATCGCCCGGCAAAAGCTTGGCCTGATGAACACGATGCTCATTTACATAGGTGCCGCTCTTGCCGCCAAGATCGGTAATGCTCCAGACACCGCCCGTAACTGTCAGAACCGCATGATAACGGGACACGGAAGGATCTGCAATCCGGATATCGGCAGAAATATGCCTCCCGATCAGGATTTCATCCGCCTCCAGGGGATAATGCTGTCCCTTGAAGCACAGCTCCATATTGGCGCTCACTTTCTGCCAGCGGCGGGCGCACAGCTGGCTCTCCCGGTTTGCTGCCAGAAGCACCGCCAAGGCAAACAAGTCCAGAATCACAACCGCTACAGCACACAGCACCAGGTCGGGAATTGCAAGAGATCCCAGCATTTCTAATAATTCAGACATATTGTTCACTCCATTTTTATCTTGTAATTATTGATTTTCATGCAAAAGAAACCCTTTTGACAACAGGAGTATTCTCCCTTCTCATTATAATACATTTTAAAAAAAATCGCAACAGGAATTGCCAAAAAGGAGAATTTTACATTCCTTCTTTCATAAATTTTAATAAAATTTCAAAAAATACTTGCATTTCTTTCGTACATATGTTATAATAATGTTAAACCTTGGAACTGTATTTGACATTACCGTTCTGAGGGCAGCTGCCTTTGGCATCTGCTGATTTGCAGTGTTCTGTACTGCAAATTTTGTTTCATGCTCTTCCTAATGCTGATGAAGCCGGCAACATTCCAACGGATTCATATTTGTGGAAAAAGGAAGCTGCGGAAAACCATCATAACGGAAGTTCACTCCACTTCCGTGTAAAGGAGGAAACCATTTTGAATATTACTATCAATGCAAAAAAAATGCAGATCTCTCAATCCTTTACCGATTATGCACAGCAGAAATTAGATGCAAAGCTGGACAAGTTCTTCGGTAATGAGGCAGATGCAAAGCTGATGCTGTCCGAGCTGAAGGGACAAATTGTTCTGGAACTTACTGTGCGTTATAATCAGATGATTTATCGTGCGGAACAATCTGCACAGGATAAGAAAGATGCGCTGGATGCAGCCATTGATAAAATCATCCGTCAGATTCGCAAAAACAAAACACGCCTGGAAAAGCGTCTGAAGGATACAGCTTTCAAGCAGGAATTCCAGGATACTGTTGAGGAACAGACAGACTTCAATGTCATCCGCCGCAAAACCTTTACACTTCGTCCAATGAGTGTGGAAGAGGCCATTCTTCAAATGAATATGCTGGGGCATAATTTCTTCATGTTTATTGATGCTGCCACTGGTGATATCAATGTGGTGTACCAGCGTGAGGATGAAGGTTACGCCGTTCTGGCTCCGAAAAAAGATTAATGTTTCACAGTCCGCTTTCCTTTGAAGGCGGACTGTTGTTTCTATGATTTTTCCTTTTTTAAAAAAGTTGCAAAAAACACTTGACAAGATTCCTTTTCTGTGGTATAATTAGTTTTGTTCGGTAGATGTGCCTGTAGCTCAGCTGGATAGAGTGACTGGCTACGAACCAGTAGGTCGGGGGTTCGAGTCCCTCCAGGCACGCCACAGAACATGGATACCTTGCTTCAAAGCAAGGTATTTTTCATATCCATAAGAATCCGGAAGCTTTATAATGCATAAAAGCTTGAAAATCTTGACACAAGCCGGATTTTGTGTTATAATTTTAAAAATGGGAACTTCAAAAAACCTGTTATTAATATCGAAAAAGAATCAAAGGTGGATTCTGCGGGGCTTCGCCTTGCCGGCACTGTTCCCTCTTCTGCTGTGCAGCATCTTAGTTTATCAACCAGGCACATTGTGACACGCGAATTATTTTTCTACCTACAAATGGATTCTTAACCGGATATGCGGATCTGGCGAAATTATCAGACCAAAATTAAATATGCGAGTATGGCGGAACTGGCAGACGCACCAGATTTAGGTTCTGGCGGAGAGATCCATGCAGGTTCGATTCCTGTTACTCGCACCAATGGAATGAGCCTTCAATAAAATTGAAGGCTCAGCTTGTTCCCCAAAGGGGAAGTTTTTTATTTTTTCACCTTTCTAAAAGAAGAAGGAAATAGTGAGGGAGATGCCCTCACCCCGTGATTCGCTCAATTGAAAGCACCATGTTTGTACGTATAGCATATGTAAACACAAAGTATTCTCCCGCCTCTGGCGAAAGTGCACTGTATTCAGATACAAGAATCTTTACTTCTTTGAGTTCACCATCAACCAAAAATTTCAGTTCGCGGACATCATTATCCCGTGTGTAATCAATAAATGTTCCCTCTGCAGTGATGAAATCCTTAAATAGTAAGTCTCCGCTGAAATATACTGACAGTCCAAGACCAAATACAGACACACAAATTGCTATAATGCCATCCCGAAGATAAGATTTTGCTCTTCTTCTGGAAAATGCTCTGAATTTAAAAAAAGCATAGCAGGCAAATATAACAAACACAAGAATTCCAGGATATAATACCCGATATACAATGGGCCACATATCATTGGCCATCATCTATTCCCTCCAATTTACAACATTCAGCAGCGTTAGAAAGGGTCTCAAAGCGCGGGCTTGAATACCGGCATCAGCTGAAGCTTGAACTGATTCATACGATGGAGACGGTCGATGCGCTCTTTTTTCTCCGGATCGTCAATTTCTCCGGTACGGATATAGCGATCCAGCTCTGCATAGGTAAATCCCAGATTTTCCTCATCCGTTTTGCCGCAAAGGCCGTCGATGGGTACCTTGTCCACCAGGACATCCGGCAGCCCAAGTACTCTGCCGATCTCCTTGACCTCCTGAACAGTAAGGGAACTCAGGGGAGAAAAATCTCCTGCAGCATCACCATAGCGTGTGGCATACCCCACCCAATCCTCGGAAAGATTACAGGTATTGGCAACTCTGCCATTGCAGCTCTGGGAAACTGCATAGAGAGTGGACATGCGAATCCTCGGCGGAAGATTGATCAGGCTCTGGCTGCTCAAGGGCAGTTCTGCCGGTATGGCGGCTTTCAGTGCCTCCACGGCATCCTTGATATTGACCACATAATGCCTGATGCCCAGATGGTTCACCAGGAGCTTCGCCATATCAATATCGTGCTGCTCACCGCAGGGCATCAGTACACCGATCACCCTGTCCTTTCCCAGTGCTTCCACACACAGGGCGGCTGTCACTGAACTGTCCTTTCCGCCGGAAATACCCACAACGGCATTGCAGCCGGGACCATTTTCCTCAAAGAACTGCCGGATCCATGCCACGCAGTCATTCTTGATTTTCATTGCATCAAACATTGCACAACTTCCTTTCTGTATTGGATGGATAAACTTGGAATGCACCTACTCATGGGGTTCCATCACCTGGATCTGGCACATTCTCATGGTAACAAGGGCAGCGGAATGACTTTCCGGAGTCACACCGGCACAGCAGGCGGCATCCACGGCTACAGAGCACTCGGGAAAATGCGCCTTAAGCAGCAGCGCATTGGAAATCACACAGATATCCGTACACAGACCAATCAGTTCTATGGCACAGTCCTCTCCTGCTGCTTCACGAATCAGCTCCGGCAGTGCTGTGCTGCCAAAGGTGGGCTTTTCCACGGCAGTGTACCGCTTTCCCTCCAGTGCAGCAGCAATCTGCGCATCCAGTTCCCAGCCCGGCGTCCCCTTGATACAATGGGGAACAGGAAGATTCCGACCCTCGCTGGTTTCCATATAATTATCATGGTGCGTATCAAGAGTGACAAAAAGTTCCCCGTCAAAACGGCGGATTTTTTCTGCTGCTGCCGGGACAATGGCTGCTGCCTCAGCTGTTCCCAGGGCACCGTCCACAAAGTCTTTCTGCATGTCCACAACAATAAGTACCTGTTTCATTGGATTCTTCCTTTCTCAAAGTCTGCGCTCCGATGCTTTCGGGTTGATCATACCATGTTTGGAAACGGATGTCAAGGGCTTTTTTGGAAAAAAGTGCTGGTATCAGAAAAAAACATAGTCAAGCCGATGCTATCAATCCGGCTGGAAGCTTCCGGTTTCCCGCATGGAAATTACCTTTCCGCCGGCGGCAATGATATGGTCATAGAGGGTCACACCGGCAGTTTTCAGGAAATTCCGTATTTCCTCCGTGACACGGACATCCTCAAATGAAGGAACGGCAACGCCCATGGGGTGATTATGCCCCAGAACAGCGCAGGTACACCTGGTGAAGAGAATGGCACGCATAAGTGCCTGATGGTCGATCTGCACATGTTCCGGCGCCCCCCTGCCCACCACGGCACAGCGCAGCACCTCCAGTTTATCATTAAGGCAGGCAAGAAGCACCACCTCACTTGTTTCAAACAGAAGCCGGCTCTGGAAGAAACGGCAGCGCTGCTGTGTGTCTGCAAGACATTCCGGAAGTCCGTCAGCTGTATAAACACTCAGAAGCCGGGGAAGGAACGTGAGCAAGGTTGCCGCTCTGTGCCCCACACCCGGAACCTGGAGAAGCTCCTCATAGTCGGCATCCAGTACGCCCTTGACAGAACCAAAACGATGGATCAGCTCATGCGCAATCTCATTGGTGTTGGCTCTGGGGTGGACATAGAACAGCAAAAATTCTAAAATTTCATGGGAATTCAACGCATCCATACCGTTTTTAAGAAACTTCTCCCGCAGACGTTCCCGATGCCCCTCATGGGGATTTCTGGATTCTGACGGGACTTGACGGTGGGACATACTGGCTCTCCTTTCTATGTAGCACTAATTCCCCAGACTGTAATCAACATTACAGTCTGGACGGCAGCCGCAGATTTGGCCGCTTTGCAGTCAATTATCGTCCAAATTAAAGGGATTAGTCTCATATCGGCAATTTTCAGAGATTCCTGTTTGTTTGCTCCGGCTCTTTTCAAATCCGGAAAAATATGGTATAATAGAAAAAGATCATTGAGGAAGGACGGATGTTATGCGGAACATCACCATTCAACAGAACGATGCAGGTCAGCGGCTGGATAAATTTCTCCAGAAGCTCATGCCGACACTGCCCAAGAGTCTGCTGTACAAATTTATCAGAAAAAAACGGATCAAATACAATGGCGGCCGCTGCAAGGGGATGGAAATTCTCTCTCCCGGTGACGAGCTATGCCTGTATATCAATGATGAATTCTTCCAAAGGGAAGCGGATTCCGGTTTCCGGAAGGCATCCGGTATACCGGACATTGTCTACGAGGACAAGAATATTCTTATTGTTTACAAGCCCTCCGGGCAATATGCACACAGCTGCGGTAAAACAAGTGATTCCACGCTGATTGACCAGGTGAAATACTATCTCTGTGCCAGGGGCGAGTACCGGCCGGAGGAGGAACAGACCTTTGCACCGGCACTTTGCAACCGGATTGACCGGAATACGGAGGGACTGGTGATTGCTGCCAAACATGCCGAGGCTCTTCGCACGATGAATGAAGCCATCCGGGAACGCCGGGTGCATAAGTGCTACCTGGCAGTCACCGCTGCTCCCCTGCCAAAGGCGGAGGATACCTGCACTGCCTGGCTGAAGAAGGATTCCTCCCGAAACATGGTGCGGGTGCTGGACACGCCTCCCGACCGGAGCTGGCAGCAGATCCGCACGAAGTACCGTGTCCTTGCAGGGAACGGCAGCCGTCAATTGGTGCACATTACACTGCTGACAGGACGCACCCATCAGATCCGTGCCCATCTTGCCCACCTTCATGCTCCTCTGCTGGGGGATCCTAAGTACGGAGCAGATCTTTCCTCCGCAGAGGAAAATCAGTGCCTGTGTGCCTATTCTCTGACATTCACAGGGCTGTCAGGAACCCGCCTTTCCAGCCTTGACGGCAGGGAAATTACTGCGCCCCTTCCCTCCTTTGTCAAAAGGTATTTTCCGGCTATGACGGATTCGCTTCTTCAGAATCGGGTGCAGGACTGACTTCTTCCTCCGCTGTTTTTTCTTTCTCCTCCGGCTCCGGCGGTTCTGTCGGTGGCGGAGGGGATTTTTTGGGTGCAGCAACACTGTCCGGGGGATCGGGCATATAGGAGGCAGTGGAAACAGGCAGACCCTTTTCTTCCAGGCGTTCACAGACGAATTCGCTGCAGATGGAGTAAATCACCGCAAACATGGGAGAAGCCACGATCATGCCCACAAAGCCAAAGAGTCCGCCGCCGATGAAAACGGCTGCCATAATCCAGAAGGCGGAAAGCCCCAGCTGATCTCCCAGAATTTTCGGAGCAATGATATTGCCGTCGATCTGCTGCATAACAATAATAAAAATGCCGAAGATCAGCCCCTTTACCGGGGAGAAGAGCATGAGCAGCAGCACCGAGGGAATGCCGCCGATAAAGGGTCCGAAAATAGGAATGGCATTGGTCAGGGCAAGGAGCACACTGATCAAAGGAGCGTAGGGCAGGTGCATCAGGGTCATGAAAATGAAGGTCACCACGCCGATCAGGGAGCAGTCCAGGGCAACACCTGTAAAATAGTGAATAAATTTATGGTTCACATTGGCAACGAAGCGGAAAATTCGCTGGGCGCTTTTGGCGCTGCAAACGGCACAGGTAAATTTTCTGGATTGTGCCAGAAACTTTTCCTTGCTGTAAAGAAGATAAATGGATACTATCAGCCCCAGAAAGCAATTCTTGATACCGTTGAGGAAGGACATGAAGCCACTGGTGATACTGGCCACAAGGCCATCCTTGGCAAAGACCTTTCCGATGTTCAGCTCCAGCTGACTGAGAATGGAGAGCAGTCCGTTCTGGAGATCCTCCAAATCCAGATTGAAATGCTCCTTGAAGAACCGGGTACGATCGATCAAGGATGTGAAAAAGCTCCGGATGCTCTCTTCCATTCTGGCAATGAAACCAGGATCCTGTACTGCATCCGCAATGCTCTGGATGTTACGGATGACCTCCGGAATAATGGCGGCAATAATACCTACCAGAAGGGAAAGAAGCAGCAGGACGCTGGCTCCCACAGATAATCCCCGGACAAGTCCCCGATGCTGCTTCTTCCGGTTGATAAGTCTGCCAAACAGCTTTTCAAAGCGTTTCATCAGGGGATTGAGAAGATAGGCAATGATGAAACCCCAGATAATGGGGGAACTGACGCTGAGAAATTTGGAAAGGATGAATTTGAAAATCTCAATCCGGAAGGCAAAAATAATCATCAGCAGACAAGCGGCAAAGACCAGAATAGCATAGAACGCAATGGTGTTGTACCGTGTGTTAAATCGCAGTTTCATAGTCCCCTCCTTTTCAGGTCTCCTGCAGAATTTCAGTCACAATCTCTCTGAGTATGCCGGGATTTGCCCTGCCGCCGGAAGCCTTCATGCACTGTCCTACCAGGTATCCCAGGGCACGTGTTTTGCCCCGACGGTAATCAGCAGCGGATTGTGGGTTGGCGGCAATGATCTCCTGCGCCAGCAGACGAAGGGCATCCGCATCAGAATTCTGGACAAGCCCCAGTTCGGCAATCAGCATCTCCGGTTCCGCATCCCGGTGCAGCATTTCCTGGAATACACGTTTTCCGGCAGAATTGGAGATCTCTCCATTCTGTACACAGGCAATCAGGCGGCAGAGCCGATGGGCAGTGATCGGAGTTTCCGGAATGGAACGCCCGGTTTCATTCATGAATTTTGAAACATCTCCAAGAATCCACTTGCATATCTCTCCCGGAGGACATAACTCCAGTGCAGTGCATTCATCAAAGAGACGACATTTATCCGGGGATTCCATGAGCAGTACGGCATCCTCCGGCTTCAGCCCGAAGGAATGCACATAACGGACAATTTTCTCATTGGGAAGCTCCGGGAGCGCTGCCTTCAGGGCAGCAATCCGCTCCTCCGGAACGGAAATTACCGGGAGATCCGGTTCCGGGAAAAACCGGTAGTCCTCGGCATCCTCCTTGGAGCGCATGGGAATGCTCATACCCTTTCCGTCATCCCAACGGCGGGTTTCCTGTTCAATGATGCCGCCGGCCTCCAGAATGGCGGTCTGACGCTTCCTCTCATATTCAATGCCCCGGACGGCGGCGCTGAAGCTGTTGATATTCTTCATCTCACACCGGGTACCGAAAGCAGTACTTCCAGCCTCCCGGAGGGAAACATTTACGTCACAGCGAATGGAACCTTCCTGCATTTTACAGTCGGAAATCCCAAGATACAGGAGAATGGATTTCACCGTTTCCAGACACGCCTTCGCCTCGGCACTGCTGCGCAGATCCGGGTGTGTGACAATTTCAATCAGGGGAACACCGCAGCGGTTATAGTCCGCCAGTGTGCCGCCGCTATCCTCATGAAGGAGCTTCCCGGCATCCTCCTCAATGTGAATCCGCTGGATGCGGACGGCAGTTTCCTTTCCCTCCGTCAGAAAATGGAGGCAGCCCTCCTCACACAGGGGAACCTGGGCCTGGGAGATCTGGTACGCCTTTGGAAGGTCCGGATAGAAGTAATGCTTCCTATCCTGGCGGCTGAGGCTATGAATCCGGCAGCCCAGAGCATGTCCCATCATGATGGCGTAATCCACTGCCGCTGCATTAAGAACGGGAAGTGCTCCGGGCAATCCCAGGCAAACCGGACAGACCTGCGTATTGGGCGCAGCGCCGAAAACATTCCGGCAGCCGCAGTAAAGCTTGGAGGCAGTGTTCAGTTCCGCATGAATTTCCAGCCCGATGACAGTTTCGTATGCCGTCATGCCTGCTCCTCCTTCCCTTTATCGGGAGCCATGGGAAACCCCCCCGATACTCTGTTCCAGGGCATAGGCCGCATTGAGCAGCCTTGCTTCAGTGAAATGGTTTCCCATCAGCTGCACGCCTATGGGCAATCCGGCAGCCGTTGTTCCCCAGGGAATGCTGATTGCCGGAATTCCGGTAATATTGGCGGCAACTGTGCATAGATCACTCCGGTAGCGTTTTACAGGATCATCCCCGTTGGTGCCGAAGGGAACTGCCGGTGTGGGGGACACGGGAGTGACCAGCAGATCAAACTCCTTGAGGGCATCCCCGTACTCCTGACGGATGCACCGCTGGCTCTGGAGTGCTCTGCCGTAGTAAGCGTCCCGATTGCCTGCACTCAGCACAAAGGTTCCCAGCATCACCCGGCGTTTGACCTCATCTCCGAAGCCCTCACTCCGGGAACACTCATAAAGCTCCGTCAGGCTTTTGCAGCCCTCCGCCCGGCGGCCATAGCGAATTCCGTCGAAGCGTGCCAGATTGGAAGATGCCTCCGCCGAAGAAAGGAGATAGTAGGTGCTGACTGCGGCGGAAGTGGACGGCAGGGAAATCTCCCGCAGGACAGCACCCTTCCGTTCCAGGGTACGGGCAGCGTCCATAACGGCAGCAGCAACCTCCCCATCCGTACCGGCACCGAAGTATTCCCTGGGGATACCAATGCGCAGTCCTCTGACATCGCCGTTCAGGAGGGAAGGATAATCCGGATGCTGCCGCCTTGCACAGGTAGCATCCCGTTCATCAAGACCGCAAATCAGCTCCAGGAGCATGGCGGTGTCCGTGACAGTCCGTGCCATGGGACCGATCTGATCCAGGGAGGAGGCAAAGGCGATCAGCCCGTACCGGGACACTGCTCCGTAGGTCGGCTTAAATCCTACTACACCGCAGAAGGACGCCGGCTGCCGGATGGAGCCGCCGGTATCGGAGCCAAGGGCAAGGATGGTCTCACCGGCGGTCAGGGCAGCCGCATTTCCTCCGGAGGAACCGCCGGGAACATGCATGGGATTCCAGGGATTCCGGGTAGGATGGAACCAGGATGTCTCCGTGGAAGTGCCCATAGCAAATTCATCCAGGTTAGTTTTTCCCAGCAGCACCATACCGGCGCTGCGGATGCGCTCCACAACAGCGGCGTCAAAAGGAGGGATATAGGTTTCCAGCATTCTGGATGCACAGGTCGTCCGGATCTCCCTTGTGGAAATATTATCCTTCACGGCAATGGGAATGCCGGCAAGGGGATGGAGCGTCTTTCCTGCGGCTCTTGCGGCATCCGCCGCTTTTGCCTGGTCAAGACTGCCGGCATGGAGTGTCAGGTAGGCACCTACGTTCTCCTCCCTGTCCCGGATACGCTCCTCCACGGATTGAAGAAGTTCCACAGCGCTGATCTCCTTCCGGCAAAGCATGCCGGAAAGGACGGCGGCGGATTGTTCGTAAAGCTGCATGGGATTCCTCCTATTCCACGGTTTTGGGGACAACGAAGCAGCCATCCCTGTGCTGGGGTGCATTCCGCAGCAGCTCGTCCCGTCCAATGGAGCAGGGTGCCGGATCATCCTGACGGAGCGTCAGGGGATGACGGTCATCCAGAGCAGGAGCACCGTCCCCCTCCGGGAGATCCTCCGCCATGGCAACAATGGCTTCCATTTCCTTCTGAAACCGGCGGCACTGAGATTCGTCCAGACGCAGACGTGCAAGCTTAGCAATGTGATGGATATTGATCATAGGTTCCATAAATATTCCTTTCATGATCAGAGCTTTTCAAGGAATTCCGTCTCACTGAGGACGGGAATGCCCAGTTCCTGGGCTTTGACCAGCTTGCTGCCGGTTTCCTCTCCGGCAATGACCAGGTGGGTTTTCTTGGAAACAGAGCCGCTGACCTTACCGCCGGCAGCTTCAACGGCAGCCTTGGCCTCACTGCGCTTCATGGTGGAAAGGGTACCCGTCAGCACTACGGTTTTTCCGCTGAAGAAGGTATCCGTGGCTGCAGCACGCTTCTCATATGCCATAGTCAGCCCGGAACTGCGGAGCTTGTCCAGAAGCGCAGTGACATGGGAATCGTGGAGGGCATTATAGAGACGCTGTGCCATAATTTCCCCGAAGCCCTCAATTTCTGCGATCTCTGCAATGTCTGCATGCTCCATCGCTTCCAGGGAACCAAAATGATCACAGGCAAGGCTTGCTGCCTTCTGTCCGATATTACGGATGCCAAGGGCAAAGAGCACACGATCCAGGGGAGCGGTTTTGGTGGCGGCAATGGCAGCAAGAAGGTTATCGGCGGATTTCTCCTGAAAACCCTCCAGTTGTAGAAGCTGCTCCTTCTGGAGGAAATAGAGATCGGCGGCATCATGGAGCAGACCTGCCTCAATAAGAGCGGTGACAATGGCAGGCCCCAGACCGTCAATATTCATGGCATCACGGGAGGCAAAGTGAACCAACTGTTTGTGAAGCTGTGCCGGACAGGAAATATTGGTACAGCGCAGGACGCTCTCCTCCTCGTCACGCCTTGCCTCGGAGCCGCAGACGGGGCAGCATCCGGGAAGCCGGTAGGGCACGGAATCCGGCGCATGGGAGACACTGCGCAGCACCTCCGGAATAATATCACCGGCCTTGCGGACAAGAATGGTATCCCCTACGCGGATATCCTTCTCTGTAATAAAATCCTGATTGTGGAGAACGGCACGGGAGACGCTGGTACCGGCAAGGAGAATGGTATCAAAAACCGCAACGGGGGTCATGGCACCGGTTCTGCCCACGTTGATCTCAATTTTCCGGAGGACGGTTTCCTTCTCCTCCGGAGGAAATTTATAGGCAATGGCCCACTTGGGAGTTTTGGCAGTAGTACCCATAACCTCTCGCTGGGAAAGACTGTCCATTTTGATGACCACGCCGTCTATGTCGTAGGACAGATCCTGCCGTGAATCCCCGATGGCTTCAATGGCGGAACGGATTTCTTCCGCACTCCGGCAGATCCGCCTGCCGGGAACGACCCGGAAGCCGACTTCCTCCAGGAAGCACAGAGTTTCATCGTGGGAGGTAAAGTTCCTGCCCCGGCACTGCTGGAGATTGAAAATAAAAATATCCAGCCCCCGTCTGGCTGTAACGGCGGAATTTTTCTGACGAAGGGAACCGGCTGCAGCATTTCTGGGATTCTTGAAGGGCTGCTCATCCGCCTCCTCCTGTTCCCGGACCAATGAGAAAAACTGCTCACGGGGCATGTAAACCTCGCCCCGGACTTCCACGAAGGGCAAAGCATCCTTCAGCGTCAGAGGAATGGAACGGATGGTTTTCAGATTCCCGGTTACATCCTCCCCCACAAACCCGTCCCCCCGGGTGGAGCCGCGGACAAGTTTGCCGTCCCTGTATTCCAGGGAGACGGAAAGTCCGTCAATTTTAGGTTCCACTGAGAACTGCACGTCCGGAAATGCGTCACGGCAGCGTGCGGCAAACGCATCCACCTGCTCAAAATTGAACACATCCTGAAGGCTCTGCATCTGAACGGTATGCTGGACCTTAGCAAAATTAGCGGAAGCGGTGCCTCCCACACGCTGGGTGGGAGACTGGGGAGAAAGAAGCTCCGGGAACTGCTCCTCCAGTCCCCTCAGCTCACGCATCATGGTGTCATAGGTATAATCATCCACACTGGGATTGTCCTGCACATAATATTCGTAATTGTACTGTTCCAGGGTTGCAGAAAGTTCCGCAATCCGGGCTGCTGCTTCGCTGCGTTCCATGTTCACATACCTCGCTTTTGTCATTTCATACTGATCCTTCAGGTATTACGGAGGGCCGCTGCCATGCCAATAATTGGATTTGAGAAAAATATTGGTTCCTCCGGAATATATCAATTCTATTATACCACATTCCGGACAGCTTAGCAAATGTTTTTTAGAAAATTTCAAAAGCCCATTTTCTAAGAGCCTGTTTAGCATCTTCCAACAGGCTCTAAAATAAAAGGGTGGAATTTTGTGGGGCTTCACCTTTCTGCAGCAGCCCGGTCTCCGTTCCCCACATTACCGATGGAACATCCCCTACAATCAGAATTTCACATAAAAGGTAAGTAAACTCCGCAGCTGCTCCGCCTTCATAAAGGGGAACCGTGCAGGCGGCTTCTGCCGAAATGACAGCACTGATCCGATAAACAGTCTGATTCACGCCCCCGCTCTCGAAGCTGCTCTCCAGACGCACGTTGGCACTGCCCCTGGGAGAAAACCGCAGAGGGATGTCCGGTCCTCTGCCGCTGAGAGTATAAAGCCCTGTCAGGGTTCCGGCACTGATAGAAAATTCCGTTCCCTCCCGTTCGGCGAGGGCAGCATTTACATTCTGGAGCAGCATGGTCTGAATCGTATTCATAGCGGCGCTGTCCGCCTGAACACCGGTAAGCGTACCGCTTTCATCATAGTGCTGCACAGTCAGACTCAGATCCATGGAGGCAGCGGCTTCCAGGGTACGCGCCACACCCTCTGCGGCAGCTTCAGAGACAAGCCGGCGGCATTCTTCCCGGCAGGCAGCACGGGCACCGGGCCGGAGGCTCCTGTCCAGCGGAATCCATACCAGCACAAGCGCCATACACAACAGAAGAATCCAGAATCCCAGGGGCAGCCTGGAAAGACGGACGGCCCGGAAGCCGCCCGCCGCTGGTTTATGACGCATGATCGCCGCAGTCACAGCCGCATCCGGGCTCACTGCCGCCAGTAAGTGTCAGGGGAGAAAATTCTTCTGTGGGGAACCGCATTTTGTCAAAGACAGCGCAGGGACTCTCTGTGTCCACAGTGCATTCCCTCTGCGGAATGGTATAATCATAGGCCGGCACCATAATTGTGACGGGCCGGGATAATTCCACCACGGAGAAAAGCCCCAGGGTCATGACCACAGTCCGTACCAGGGGGGCACAGCTCTCACCGCTCTGGCAGGGGTCGCACTGGCGGCATACGGTGCCGATTTTGGTTTCCAGGGCAAGGGGCGGTACCACCTGAACGCTGGCATTGGGAAGATTGACTACCTCACAGCAGGAATTGGTTGTGCCGGAGGAGGAATCGTCACTGAAAAAAGTCTGGGTATTGGATTCACTGCCATAGAGAATGCAGCTCTTGCTGGCATAGACGGTCCCCGTCAGCATCTGAGGCTGCTCACAGGCATGGGCATAAGCAAGAAGCTCCACGCGGAATGTAAAGGTCAGGTCGATGTTGTAGAAGCCACGGTTGAACGGCACCGGCTCCAGACGCATGCAGACATCTGCAACACGCACGCATTTGCTTTTGACAAGCTGGATATTGCATGGCAGCTCACCGCAGTCCAGAACCACCGGTACACCGGACAGGCAGTCCCTGTCGCTGCAGCTGTCAAAGATACGGTTGACCTTGATCGGCACAGTGCCGGTGCAGCCTTCCGGTATCTGCTGAAAATCACTCATAATAGCCCTCCTATTGCATATTCAAGGTGCATCGGGAAATGTACCTTTCTCTACATCCTATTCAGGAGTGCGGGAGTTTGTGACGGGATATTATGATTTTTTGCAAAAACAGCTCCCTCCGTTTCCGGAGGGAGCTTCAGTCTGTCGATAAGGTGGCAGTTTCGTAACATTTGCCCTTTACCCGCCTCTTGCAGAGGACTTTTCGTCTATGTTTCGGGAGTTGCAGGGGTTCAGTGGCTGGACAGGACTTTTTCGACAGTCCGAGGTGCTTTAATCAGAAGCATCTGTCACATGATTCAAGTCCGTCTCCGCATAATCGTAGGTGGCAAGAAGTTCATCCAGATACCGGAGGGCATAGGTACTGCGGTTCTGGAAGAACGTGCGCACCTGGGAAACATAGTCGCTGTACCAGCTGTTAACCCTGGTGCCGTAGCTGCTGTAGAAACGAAGGTTGGTGTCCATCAGTGCGTCCTTCTGGATCTGGTCAAACTGGGTAATCAGTGCATCCACAGTTCCGTAAGCAAAGCTGGTATTCACAATGTCAATATAGTTTGCACGGAATTCTTCGGCAAAGTTCTTGTTCTCCAGAAGCTTGTAGAAGAGTGCGCCGATATTGCCCCACTCCTCGTTGCGGCAGAGATTGCCGATGGTATTGTAGCTGTAGCTGGTTTCGGTCTGGCTGTAAAGTCCGGTAGAATACTCGGTATCATAGAGAGCGTAACGCCACTTGCCGTCTCCGTATTCATTGCCGTCCACAACTGTATTGCTGCGCCACATCAGCCAGTTATTCGTCCAGTCCGGATTGCACCAGTCATAGGCACTGATATAGGTCTGGACTGTAATATAATCCATAAAGCTCTGCATATCAATTGTGTCACAGACACGCTGGTAATTATCCGCCTGGGACAAATCCGCAGTCATTGCCCACTGATAAAAGCTCTGATACTCCTGCACGACTGTGGTATCTCCCTCTGCTTCATATGTCTGAATTATGGTAATATTTTCCTTTTCCAGATCATAATGGGAAGCAAAGTACTCATCATCCTGCCGTTCTTTAATGGAATAATAGCCCCAGAATTCGCCGTCCAGGAAGACCACACAGGGAGAATACGCCTGAACGGACAGATCCAGATCCGCTGCCAATGCCTGCACCAGATCATCACGGAAACGGGCATAGCAGATATCGTTGCCGCCGTTGCGCAAAGTAATCTTGTCAAAGGCGGTAATGGTCTGACCATTTACATCCGTCAGATCATCGAAAAATGCATAATTCATCTTGGAGTCGCCGTAATCGCTTCTTGCGAAAAGCCGCAGGCTTTTCTGGGCATTGGAGCGGGAGGCATTGCCGGCAATACGCACACCCACATTTGCCTCATAGGCAAGAGTTCCGCCTTCAAAAACCTGAACAGTGGCAGGCCGTTCCCAGTCCCTGCCTCCCTGATTGTAATTGGTGGGATTTTTCGTATCCCAGGTATCCAGACTGGGATTGTAGTCCGGGGAATTTTTCCAATCATAATAGGCATTTCCCACGACATAAATGCCCGTGTCCTCATCGAAGAAATAGTCCGGGTCGCTGACGATGGAAATGACTCTCATGGAATCATAGTAGTTCGCCGTCTTGCCGATAAAATAGCTCTTGTCCACCACGTCACTGTAATTGCCGTCAGTATCCGCACAGACAGCCCGGATGATCATGCCCTTATCCACATTACTGTTGGGGGGCGTGTACCCTCCCAGAGCAATATCCTGAATGGCGCTGTAGACATTGGCAGTGTTGGTATTGTTGTAAACAGCAATTTCCCCTGTATAGGTCTGCGCCGTTTCGGATGTTCTGGGGTCGGAGCCGTCGGTGGTGTAATAGATCACCGTGCCCTCGCCGGAGGTAATGGACAGATTGAAGGATGTGTCATAGAAGCCGCTCTCCATGGAGAAAACCGGTTCTGCCACAATAATGACACGTTCCGCCGTATCGTTGCTCTCCCCCGGTGTTGCCGTCAGCTGAGAAAAGGTATCGGAGCCGTTGGCATATCTGCCATAGGTCACATCGGAATCCATCACGGGCGCCTCTACCGCATCCAGGGTTCCGTTAGCAGGATGGGTCAGGTAGACAGTCTCCCCATCCGCACTGAGCTTAAACGGTGCATGGTGCTCCCCTTCCGCCTGCACCACTGCATCGTCGCAGCATACCACAAGGTATCCTCCGGCAGGGATCATCGTCCCCTCCGGGAAGGTATACTTGAAAAGATTTTTCTGACCGTCTGAAAGACCATAGCCTGTCAGGTCTATGTCCGTTGCGGAACCATTGTAAAGCTCCACCCAGTCCGGATAGTTTCCGGCAGCATCCTGATAGCAGCTCTTATTAGAGGTACAGATTTCATTGATGCGCAGGCCTGTATAATCCGCCGGCACATAATTCCCGAAAACCATTGCCTTCAGCAGTGCAAGATCGAAGGCGTTGAGAATGCCGTCCCCGGAGAGATCAGCATTGATGGAGCAATGCTCCTCCAGAGTCAGCAGGTACTTGTTCAGCAGAACCACATCGGCAACGGAAACTTCCCCGTTATTGTCCGCATCTCCAAGAAGTGTGACCTCGCACATCCGCACATCGGCCGCAGCTGCCGGTACGCTGATGCACAGGAGCAGTGCTGCAACCGCTGCAGCAAAGCGCTTGTGTCGTTTCATAAAGATTCCCCCTCCTGATCTTTTTTGGGAGGCACTGAACACATGATGATTCAGTATCAGAGGCTTAGAGCGAAGCTCCACAAATGACTCTTTTTATTCCCAAAAACAGAAAACTTCTGATAAAATCAGATTTTATAGATTCAGTATATCATAACTTCACTAAAATTACAAGCGGTTTTGAAAAATTATTTGTAAAAAATATGCATTTTGCAAGAAATATGCGCTTGACAGAGCACCCAATCAGGGATATAATAAAATTGCCAAAGCAGCCCCTAAAAACCGCTGTTAGTAAAACGGCTCCGATAAAATTAAAATTTTTTTAAAATATCCAATCTTTTTTTACTTTGGTTGTTATATAGGTGAACCTGCTTGCAAGGAGGAACCAATGGAGAGAGAATTAGAAAGCTATCTCCGTTATCTGAAGGGTGATCAAACCGGTTTACGCGTAATTGTAGAATCTTACTGGAATAGTATGCTGCTGTTTACCAACAGCTATATCCACGATCTCTCGGAGGCGGAGGATATTGCCCAGGAGGCGCTGATCAGACTGACCATCAAGCGTCCCCGGTTTGAAAACAGCAGTCAGCTCAAGTCGTACTTATTCAAAATCTGCCGCAATCTGGCGCTTAATTACCTGAAAAAACAAAAACGCATTCAGCGGCAGTCCTATGAGATAGCGGAGCAGACCAATGATGAAATACAGCAGGTGGAACAGCGTATGGAGCTTGCAGAGCAAAAGCAGCTGCTCCACCATGCCATACAACAGTTAAAACAGGAGTACCGCGAGGTGATCTACCTGCGGTACTTTGAATCCCTGTCTGTCCGGGAAGCAGCTGTAATTCTCAGATGCAGTGAAAAGCAGCTCACTGCCCTTGCCTATCAGGCACGGCAGCAGCTGAAAAAAATCTTAGAAAAGGAGGGGAATCCCATTGAAATCCTATGACGAAGTCGTAGCGGGTGTTCTGGAAGGAGTTGCAGTACACCGGAAACGGATGAAACGGATCCGGCAGATTGCCTCCGTTTCTGCAATGTGCGCCGTATGCATTGCGGGGCTTTCCGTGTATCTGAATCTGGATCCACAGCAAACTGCGGATCCGGCTATTCCGACGGCAACGGATCCGGATTTGCTGACGGGGATGGAAGACTGCTTCCAGGAACAGTCCGGCGGAATTCCTTCCGGCATTATGACGGAAGCACCTGATGCGGAGTTTTCTTCCTCTGCTGCCGAAGACCAGTATGAAATGGATGCGCTTTCTTCGGAGGCGGAGCTGTCCCAATGGGGCGGCTGCCCCCTGCTTACGCTTTCCCCGGAGGAACCTGTTCCCGGCATCCAGTCACCTGGCGTGCAGGGAATGGATGCAATCTGGACGGACAGCATTCCCCCTTCCACGCAGACAAGACCTACAGAAGTGGTAAACGAGCCCCTGGTTCCTCCCACCAACCCTGTGCCCGTTCCAACAGAGGCTCCCACTCAGAAGCCCTCTGATCCCCCCTCCTTAATTGATGACAGTTCCCCTGCTGAAGTACCGTCAGAAAATCAGGACACCGAGCCGCCTTCCAATGATGTGGAAAATGATGCGCCATACTGGGACGGCACTGAAACAGGAGAAGATTGCATGGAGCCTGAACCACCGGAGGACTCCCTGGAAACCACCACAACAACCACCGCTGCTGACCGGAATAACAGTACCACAAAAACAACAGCAGTACCTCTTCCGACTGTGCCGGATAAGCCATGCTATTGTCTGAAAATGGGAGAAATGACACTGTTTCCGGATGACTGAACAGAATACTCGTCCGAGCCCCCCTAAAACCTTGTTTTAGGGGGGCTCAGACTGTTAAAAAGGGCTGAAAGGTGCCGAAAAGACGCCTGTTGGAAGATGCGAAACAGGCTCTCAGTTTGCATTATTCTGCATCTGTCAGACGGATTTCCTCATCCAGTAAATTAGTACCAATTGCTGTATAGCGGTCTACAGTATACCAGTCACTGGTGGCATTGTGGTCTCCGAGATTGTCATACAGCTGAATGGTGACAGTTCCGTCCTCATTGACAGTGGAGCTGACCATACCGGGACGGTAGCCCGTTTGGAGTTCATAGTAATCCAGCGCCATTTCACAAAGCTGTATGTCGGAATAAAACTGAAATTCCGCAGCAGTCTGCTCTCCTAAATATGTAAGATTCTCGCTGTAGCCACTCTCCCATGTGAAGGTTACATGATCCTCATCCTCCCAGTCAAGGAGCACGGGGGAGTTATCCTCCGTATCACCAATGTGCAGCAGCAGGCCGTTTTCCTGTATCTCATAATCAAACCCCATGCCGATGCCTTCGCTCTGGCTGACGTAACTGCCGCAATTCTCCTCGTCAGCGAAGAAGAAATACCGGTTTTCATCTTCCCCTTCTGCAAGCCAGACGCCGGATCTGGGCACCAGCAATGTCTGACTTTCTGTGGTTTCTATGATATCTGTCATCGTGATATCTTCGGATGTGGTACTTTGCAGAACACTTTCAGTGTACGGTTCCGTTGTGAAAAGCACAGTTTCCGAAACTGTGTCCGATTCAGCCTTTGCAGCAGACTCCGGCAATGATGAATTGTCAATTCTCTGGCATCCGCAGCAGCAGACAGTCAGACAAGATACAAAGAGCAGCCATTTTTTAGAATGTATATGCATCAGTCGTTCCTCCATAGTCTTTTTTGTAATCATACCATATTTTTCCCTCAATGTCAATGCGCAGAGTCCATGCTGCGGAATTCAATACCTGACTTCTGCTCAGCTGAATCAATATAGTCTGTACATTCAGTAACTGTCGATTTCGGCTTCTTCTGTTCGTCCTCATAGTTACCTGTACAAATTTGTCCTCGTTTTCCTTAACAGCAGCCAGCAGCTTGTTCAGCTCACGCAGAACAATTTCTTTCAGTACAACTGTTCTCATGAAATGCGCAGAACAGCTGTCTTTGTCCCACACCCCACCTCTAACAACAAGTTTTTAGAGGTTTCCTAAAGAGAATATGCTGCCGAGCCATCGTACTTTAATGTACAATGGCTCGTTTGTATTATAAATATTTCTGAAAGCCTATTGACAAACTGTAACTCAGATGATATAATTGTATACATAGAGGTTATACAATTTATACTTACAAAGCCGTCCGGAAGGCTTGCAGGTATTTAATCCCAAGGAGTGTACACTAAAATGAATATCAATATCAGTAATGCAAACGGTGAAGCAATCTATTTACAGATTGTAAACCAAATCAAGACGCTGATACTCGAGGGAAAGCTGAAAGAGGGGGAAATGCTCCCATCTATGCGAAATCTTGCTGTTGAACTCCATATCAGCTTTATGACTACCAAGCGTGCTTACGAGGAGCTTGAGCGTGACGGCTTTATTGAATCGTTTACAGGCAAAGGCTCGTTCGTCAAGGCACAGAATTTAGAGCTGTTCCGTGAAGAACAGATCAAGCAGATTGAATCCCTGCTTATGGAGGCAGGCGATAAAGCACGAAAGACAGGGATTACTATACAGGAGCTTCACGAATTGCTCGACCTTGTAAACGGAGGAGAATGACCATGGCTACATATGAAAACGCAATTGAAATTTCAGGCGTTACGAAAAAATACAGCGGCTTTACGCTGGATAACATCAGCTTCAATGTGCCGAAAGGCTCAATTATGGGATTTATCGGTCAGAACGGCGCAGGCAAAACCACAACAATCCGCAGTCTGCTGAACATCATAAGTATTGACAAGGGAGAGATAAAGCTGCTCGGTCTGGATTATCTTCAGAACGAACAGGAAATCAAGGAACGAATTTCCGTTGTTTTTGATGAACTGCCCTTCCACGATGTTTTCAATGCAAAGGATATGGCACGTATATTTGAGGGAATTTATCCGCAGTGGGATGATGCTGTTTATACTCAGTATTTAGAGCGTTTCGGACTTCCGATGAAAAAGAAAATCGGCGAGTTCTCAAAGGGTATGAAAATGAAGCTTCAGATAGCCTGCGCCCTTTCTCACAATGCCGAGCTGCTGGTAATGGACGAGGCTACCACGGGTCTTGACCCTGTTGTGCGTGATGAAATTCTGCACATTTTTATGGAGTATCTTCAGGACGGCGAGCGCTCCATTCTTATGTCCTCGCACATTACCTCCGACCTTGAAAAGATTGCAGACAGCGTTACCTTCATTGACAAAGGCAGGCTGCTGATTTCGGGATATAAAGATGATATTCTCGAATCCCACGGCATTCTCAAATGCGATAAATCGGAGCTTAGAAATATTGGCGCAGAAGATATTGTAAGCGTTCGTATGAATACCTACGGTGCAGAGGTTATGCTCTGCGACCGACAGTCTGCGTCTTACAAATACAGCGGCGCAATCATCGACCCCGCAAGCCTTGACGACATTATGCTTTACTATGTTCACAAGGACGAAAGGGAGTGGACCTTATGAAAAAAATCCGTTCGCTGATATTCCGGGAATTTAAAGCATGCCAAAAGCTATACATAATAACATTTCTGGTCTTATTTGCATTTTATGCTTTTATCATTGGAGGAACATTTTTATTAACTAATCATTTTGAGGAACAGATTGAAAACCAAAATATCGTGAAATCATTTGCCGAAAGTTTTTCTATGCTTATCATGCTCTATTCAACGGTGGTTTTTGCGGATGATAGCACTTTCAAAAGCGACCTGAACAGCGGTTGGAACAATTATTCCTATGCTCTGCCTATAACGGCTTCCGAGCGTGCAGCAGTAAAACTCATACGTTTTATCGGTACACTCGGCATATCTGTACTGCTTGGCATGGTTTGTGTAATCATAAT
>CAZXVI010000016.1:0-49984 GCA_964644275.1 uncultured Ruminococcus sp.
TTGGCCCTCCCGGTACTGGTAAAACCCTGCTGGCAAGGGCTGTGGCAGGCGAGGCAGGCTGTCCCTTCTTCTCCATTTCCGGTTCCGATTTTGTGGAAATGTTTGTAGGTGTCGGCGCATCCCGTGTCCGTGACCTCTTTGAAACAGCAAAGAAGAATGCACCGGCCATCATCTTCATTGATGAAATTGACGCAGTGGGCAGACACAGAGGTGCCGGTCTTGGCGGCGGTCACGATGAACGTGAGCAGACTCTGAACCAGCTTCTTGTGGAAATGGACGGCTTCACCGGCAATGAAAGCGTCATTGTCATTGCGGCAACTAACCGCCGTGATATCCTTGATCCTGCGCTGCTGCGACCCGGCCGTTTTGACCGCCAGATTGTGGTGGGCTACCCGGATATCAAGGGCAGGGAGGAAATTCTCAGAGTACACACCAAGAACAAGCCCCTAGCTCCCGATGTGAACCTTTCCACTATTGCCAAGGGAACCGCTGGCTTCACTGGTGCTGACCTGGAAAACCTGGCAAACGAGGCGGCACTCCTGGCAGCACGTGCCAACAGAAAGGCAATTACCAACGAGGATATTGAGGAGGCAACCATCAAGGTGGTGGCAGGCCCCGAAAAGAAATCCCACGTCAAGACAGAGAAGGAAATCAGACTCACTGCTTACCACGAAGCAGGTCATGCTGTCTGCACCTACTATTGTCCCCATCAGGATAAGGTACACCAGATTTCCATCATTCCCAGAGGGATGGCGGGGGGCTACACCATGTCCCTGCCGGAGCATGACAAATCCTATGTCAGCATGATGGAAATGCGGGAGGAAATTGTTACTCTCCTGGGCGGTCGTGTGGCAGAAAAGCTCATTCTGGACGACATTTCCACCGGTGCATCCAATGATCTGGAGCGTGCAACGGCAACGGCAAGAAACATGATCACCCGCTACGGCTTCAGCGAAAAGCTGGGACCCGTTGTCTACGGCAATGACCAGAACGAGGTCTTCCTTGGCAGGGATCTGGGCAGCAGCAAGAACTACTCCGAAGAGGTTGCTGCGGAGATCGACGCAGAAATCCGTGCATTTGTGGAGGAGGGCTACCAGAAGGCAGAGCAGATCCTCACTGAGCATATGGATCAGCTGCATGCAGTCGCACAGTACCTGATTGCACATGAGAAGATCGACGGCGAGGACTTCGAGAAGCTCATGAAGGGCGAGCTGCCGGATGCACAGCCGGAACCGGCGATCGAAGTACCGGCAGAAACCTCTGCTGCAGAGCAGCCGGATGCAGAAAATTCCGGGGAGATCGGCTCCACAGAGGATCCCATTCAATAATAATGTACAATTCTCCGCTTATCATGAGCGGAGAATTGAAACTGTCGAAAATGCCCTGTCCAGCCCTGCGCCTGCCGGCGCAGGGCTGGACTAAATTGTTATGGTTTCGCTGCACCCCTGCAACCCTCCGAAACATGGACGAAAAGTTCTCTGCAAGAGGGTAAATACTCCGCTTATCATGAGCGGAAAATTTTTTTGAAAAAATTTCTGTTATGGTGTAACGAAAGGCTCTCGAAACGGATAAATGTATAGAACGTTCAAAATCAAAACGGGGAGGTGACCCATGTCGGACATCAAGGACTACTATGAAGCTCATGGCAGGAAGGTGTACCATTACCTGCTCAGTCTCTGCCGGGAGGGGGATACTGCCGAGGAACTGATGCAGGAGACCTTTTATCAGGCACTGCGCTGCCTGAAACGCTATGATGGCAGCTGCAGCGTTTCCACATGGCTCTGCAGTATTGCGAGGAATCTCTGGCTACGGGAGCTTGAACGCAGGAAACGGCAGCCCCTTGCCGAGCCGGACGAGACCATCCCCGATCCCGATGCCGCTCCCGACCGTGCCGCAGAGCTGAAGGAGACAACGCTTTCCCTGCTGCGGCAGATTCACGCCCTGCCTGAGACCGAGAAGGAGCTGATGCTCCTGCGTGCCACGGGTGCTTTGAATTTCCGGGAAATCGGCGAAATTCTGGGGAAATCCGAGAACTGGGCAAGGGTGACCTACTACCGTACCAAACAGAAATTAGAAAAGGAGTGATCGTATGAAATGCAAAGTGATACAGGATTTGCTGCCGCTGTATGCGGAACAGCTGACATCCGAAGAGAGCAGTGAGCTGATCGAAGCGCATTTGCGTGACTGCGAGGACTGTACAAAGTTTTATGAGGGAATCAAGGAGCGTCCGCAGACTGCTCTGCTGGAAAATGACAGGGATATCAAGCCCATGAAGAAGGTGAAACGGTCCTTTGTCATCCGGCTGACCGCCGGAATTCTGGGCAGCGTGCTGCTGATGACGGCAGCCTTCTTCTTCCTGTTCTGGGGCGTGATTCCGATTCATTCCGACAAGCTGAATATTCAGATGGAGCTTGCGGAGAAGGAGGATGGCAGAAAATCACTGTGCATCAATTTCACCGGGGACTGCGGCTGCATTATGGAACGAACCAGCATGCAGACCGTGGAGCTTTCCTCTGACAGCACAGTCAGGCATTATGACATCACAATCTATCCCGTGTTGTGCCTGCCGTTTGACAACAGAGGGGAGTATCCGAATCAGTTTGAATGGAGCACGGATCTTCCGAGAGAGGGTTCCATGGACAAGGATGTCACAATAACCATCCACTGCCTTGATCAGGACATCACCTACGATGTTCTTGAACTTGCTGCCATGCTGGAGGACGCAGAGGATTAACAGACATTCCCAGTTGCAAATTCCGGATTTCTGCATAAAATAACAGTAAGCAGAGCTGTGTGTTTGCCGGGAAGGGGGTGGCATCCCCTGCGGCGATCGTGGGAGATGTCCGCAGAATCGCCCGTTTCCGTATCGGGAAGCACATGGGCTGCTTTCCGATACCGAAAGCCTCCGCCGGCCGGCGGGGGCTTTTGCTGATAGCGGAGTTTGCCGGATTTTTTTGAAAAAACCCTTGCATTATGTGCGCCTTTCTGTTATAATATGTATGTATGTCAGGTTTGCCTCCCGAAGGGAGCGAACCCGAAACAATCCGAAAAGAAAAGAGGAACATTCATGCCTGCAAATATTGTAATCGGAACCCAGTGGGGCGATGAGGGAAAGGGCAAAGTCATTGATATTCTGGCTTCCCGTGCCGAGGTGGTTGTCCGCTCTCAGGGCGGTAATAATGCCGGTCATACGGTTGTCAGCAACGGACAGACCTATAAGCTGCATCTGGTCCCCTCCGGTATTCTCTATCCGGACACCCAGTGTCTTATCGGTGCCGGTGTTGTGCTGGATCCCAAGGACTTTATCAGCGAGCTGGACGAAATGGAGCGCCGCGGTATTTCTACCAAGAACCTGAAAATTGATCCCCGTGCGCATATTGTGATGCCCTGGCACATCACCCTGGACGGGCTGTCCGAGGCATTCCGGGGCGGCAGCGATATCGGCACCACCAAGCGCGGTATCGGCCCTACATATATGGATAAATATGAGCGCTGCGGTATCCGCATGTGCGACCTGGTGAACCCGGAGGTGTTTGCAGAGAAGGCAAGGGCTACCGGCAGTCTGAAGAACAAGATCATTACTGCTGTCTACGGCGGCGAGGCCCATGATCTGGATGCTGTTATTGCAGAATACACCGCCTACGGTGAGCGCCTGCGTCCCTATGTTGCAGATGTTTCCGTTATGGCCTATGAAGCCTATAAGGCTGGCAAAACCATCCTTTTTGAGGGGGCACAGGCAACACTGCTGGATATTGACTTTGGTACCTATCCCTATGTGACAAGCTCCCATCCCGTATCCGCAGGCGTTTGCGTGGGCACGGGCGTGGGTCCCCGCATGATTGACAATATTATCGGCGTGGCAAAGGCATATACCACCCGTGTGGGCAAGGGTCCCTTCCCCACAGAGCTGTTTGACGAAACCGGGGATACCATCCGCAACAAGGGCGGAGAATTCGGTACAACCACAGGCCGTCCCCGCCGTACAGGCTGGTTTGATGCCGTTATTGTCCGGCACTCCGTCCGTGTCAACGGTCTGGATGGTCTGGCAATCAACAAGCTGGATACCCTCAGCGGTATCGGCGATCTGAAAATCTGCACCGGCTATGTAAAGCCCGATGGCACCCAGCTCCATGATTTCCCTTCCAGTCTGGAAGAACTGGCAGAGTGTGCTCCGGTGTATGAAAGCTTTCCCGGTTTTGATGAGGACATCACCGGCTGCCGCAGCTTTGATGCGCTGCCGCAGGTATGCCAGGATTATATCAGGCGCCTGGAAGAGCTCTGCGAGTGCAGAGTCTGCATGGTTGGCGTCGGCCCCGACCGTGACCAGATGATTGAACGATAAAATCACTATCCCCAAAGACAACGAGGTGACAACGATGCCGGATACCAACAATACCCCGGATGATCTGCTTTCCGGTCTTGACAATACTTCCTATACGCCCCAGGAAAAGAAGGGAGCACCACAGGTGGATGCTCCTGCTCTGGATGATATTCTGGCACCCCCTCCCGCTGCCTGGACACCCCAGAACAGTGAGAAGAAGGGCGCACCCCAGGTGGATGAGCCGGTGCTGCTGGATGATCCGGCACCCACTGCCTGGAAGAGGGAGGAAAAGAAGGGAGCACCTCAAGTGGAGGCTCCCGTGCTGGAGGATGCCGCTGCTTATACAGCCAAGCCGGCAGCGGTTGCACAGCCCCTGCCCGATGCGGCAAGTCTCCAGGAGGATCTCCTAGGGGCACAGGCTGCTTATGACCCCGTAGCGGAGTTCTACCAGAAGCTGAAATTCACAGAAGAGCTGAAAACTGCCTTTGCCGGGCTCGATGCGCAGAAGCAGGAGCAGGTGGTGGAGATGCGTGCGAAGCAGATGGGCATTTCCGTGCCCCGGATCCCCAAGGAGCTGCGTCCCAAGGAGGAACTCCCTGCCCCGGAGGCAGATGCAGTGGTGCTGGAGGAAACCCCCAAGCCCCAGACCTATGTACCCAAATTCAAGGATGAGGATCTGGAGCGTGCTAAGGAAGAATCCAAGAAGTCCAAGTCCTATACACCCCCTCCGCCAATGGAGATGACGGAGGATCAGAAGAAGGAAAGCCGCCGTATCATGAACGAACTGCGTGAGGAGCGTGAGAAAGAAGCGGCGAAGAAGGGACTTGTGCAGCTGATTATACTGGCAGTGCTGGGTGTAATCTGTGCTGCGGCATTCAGTATTTTCATTTCCGGAGCCTTTGGCCTGGGCTATCAGGATGCGCTGGACAGCCAGGGCTTCATGGGAATTGTGAAGCAGTATGCGCCCTATCTTGGCGTGGCACTGGGACTTTGCTCCCTGCTGCTGTATGTACCGCTGCCCCTGGTCCGCAGTCTGTCCAAGTTTCTGAACGGCCTGACCTTTCTTCTTATGCTGTTCCCCGGTATTCCGCTGCTCATCCAGAAGGAGCCGGGCAATGGTCTTGCGAATGGCCTGCTCTTTGCAGCGGCACTGGGACTCAGTGCATTGACCTTTGTGATGCTGATTACCAGTGATGCCATCCGGATGTATGACAAGCACGGCAATTCCTGATAAAATTCATTCCTGCATTGCAGAGCTTCTGCGGTGCAGGAAAATTTTTTTAGCAAAAGGTTGTACTGAAACGTACAACCTTTTGTGTTTTTTCGCCCTTTTATGCAGGGCACTGCTCTGCGCCAATGAAGGAAAGGAGTAATTATGATGATTCTGAAAGCCAATGGAAAGTATATTGACACCATGCCCATCGGGACGCTGTTTTCTCAGGAGGAAGCATATGCGGATACCATCGTCTTTGAGGTGGATCGCTTCTATAACGGCATGGATCTGGCGGATTTTTCTTTCGCCATCCGGGGTGTGACGGAGAGCGGGGGTGAAACCCAGGCCGATTTGACGGTGACAGCGGAGGAAACCCTGCTGCAGCTGCACTGGCAGGTGGGGGAGCAATTTACAGCCGAAGGGGGCGTGCTGCAGCTTGACCTCTTTGCCGTTTGGTATGAGGATCCGGATGCGGACAGGGCTGCCCAGCCCCCCGACCGGATCCTTCGTTATCAGCTGCCCCCCGTTCAGGTACGACCGTTGCCGGACAGCAGCCGCACGCTGGATAGCCGAAGCTATACTGCTTTTTTGCTGGAGGTCAGAGAAACAGCCGATAATGCCATTGCAGAGATCAACGAAACTGTGGCAGAATTTGAGGAGAACAAGACGGATTACAGCATACGGATCCTGTCCTGTGAGCGCAATATTACGCTGCTGAAAAACCGCAGCGATACCCAGGCGGAGGAAATTGCTGCACTCCAGGAACAGGCGGCGGGCTTGACGCCCATTGTCATGCTTACCCAGGAGGAATACGATGCTCTGGAAACGCCGGATTCCTCTGTACTCTATGTTATCAGAGAGAATGCGTAAGTGCCATTGCCCCGCTGAGAAGGCGGGGCAAGCTGCTGTCCTGCCTGGCAGTTTGTAAAAAATTTCTTGACTTTTGTTGGCGGCTATGGCATAATTAAAATAGAACCGTATTTCCCGTGTTCTGCGCAGACACGGAGATTGCATAAAGAGGAGAGAGTGCCATGATGAAACGAATGACCGGCGGTCTGCTTGCAGCCATAATGCTTGCAGCGTCCCTGGGAACCTATAACCCGGAATCCCTGGGTACGGCGGATGCAGCGGAAGCAGAACCCAACTATGCGGAAGCCCTGCAGAAATCCCTGTATTTCTACGAGTGCCAGCAGGCAGGCCCCCTGCCGGAATGGAATCGCGTGGAATGGCGTGATGATGCCACCATGATTGATGAGGTGACGGGCGGCTGGTACGATGCCGGTGACCATGTCAAATTCAACCTGCCCATGTCCTATTCCGCCTCCATGCTTGCCTGGGGATTGTACCAGTACGGTGATGGTGTGGAAGCCTGCGGCGAAATGGAGAATTATGTCAATAATCTGACCTTTGTGCTGGACTACCTGGCAGAATGTGACCGGGGCGATGAGGCAGTGTACCAGGTGGGCAACGGACAGAAGGATCATACTTGGTGGGGCCCTGTGGAGCTGTATGAGTATGGGATGACGGATCAGGGCAATTCCTACGAAGAAGCACGGGAAGCATTGACAGCCTCCGAAGGCTGCAGTGCAGTGTTCGGCGAAATGGCTGCCGCACTGGCATCCGGCTGCTGTGCCCTGGAGGGAAGAGTCGATGCAGCCAAGCTGGAGGATTACCTTGCCCATGCAGAGAATCTGTTCCGTCTTGCGGATGCCTCCAAGAGTGATGACGTCTATAATGCCAGTGATGCATCCGGCTTTTACCGTTCCAGCCATTTCTATGATGAGCTGTTCTATGCTGCCAACTGGCTGTATATCGCCACCGGGGAGCAGAGCTATCTGGACAAGGCAGCGGGCTATATCCCGTATCTGGATAAGGAACTCGGCTCAGACGAGCTGAAATATACCTGGTGCATGTGCTGGGATGATGTGATGCAGGGCGGCATGCTGCTCTATGCCATCAATACTGAGGATGCCTTCTATATCAGCCGTGTCCAGAAGCATGTGGATTACTGGACCAATTCCGTGGAGGAACTGGAGGGCGGTCTTCGCTGGCTGAGCACCTGGGGCTGTCTGCGTTATGCGGAATCCGCTGGATTTATTGCCGCAGTTGCCTGTGATACCGTTCTTGCGGATACGAATACAGCCGATTATGTGGAATTCTATGAGGAGCAGATCAATTATGCCCTGGGTGTGAACCCCGACAGCCAGAGCTATGTGGTGGGCTACGGCGAGAATGCACCCCAGAATCCCCATCACAGAACTGCCCATGCTTCCTGGAAAAATGACCTTGCGGTGCCGGAGACCAACCGCCATATTCTGTACGGCGCATTGGTGGGCGGTCCCACCCAGGCAGGGGAATATGAGGATGACCGGCAGAATTACATCAACAACGAGGTGGCAACGGACTATAATGCCGGCTATACGGCGCTGCTGTGCAAGATGCTTTCTGAATACGGGGGCACAGCTGACCCGGATTTCCCGGAGCCGGAAACCCACGACGGACCGGAGATTTATGTGGAGACCTCCATCGGGCAGTCCTCTGCCAGCGGCGTCTCCCTGAGCCTGAAGCTGACCAACCATACTGCATGGCCTGCAAGAGTGGTGGACAATATTTCCTATCGGTATTATATGGATCTGACAGAGCTGATCGAGGCCGGTTATTCGGCAAGCGATCTGGTTATCCGCTGCGACCGGGATCAGGCCGCCATGTATGCTTCCGAAGGGGTAGCGACTGCGGAAATCTCCGATCCGATTCAGTATGAGGGCAATGTGTACTATATTGAGGTAACCTATCCCGACGGCAGAGCAGCGCTGCCCATCTCCGAGGGCAGAAACCAGTGCGAACTGATGCTGGCGCTGGTCTATCCGAACTATGGCAGCGGCTGGAATGCAGAAAATGATTTCTCAAATACAGAACTTCTCACTGCGGAGGATGCAATCATCAGTGAATATATTCCTGTGTACGTTGACGGGCAGTTGTACTATGGCAGGGAACCCGACGGTACCTATGCCGACGGTGGTGTGCTCCCCACAGAGGAGACGAATACCGAACCGACAACAGAAGCAGAGGTTCCGGCAGTTCTTTATGGAGATGTGGATCTCAACGGCACGGTGGAAATTCTGGATGTCATTGTGCTCAGCCAGGCACTGATGGGAACATCTGCGCTGACGGCGGAACAGGCGGCGGTATCCGACTGCAATCTGGATCAGCAGGTGAATGCAACGGACGCACTGATGATCATGAAATACCTCGTCAAGCTGATTGGTGTACTCGGGCAATAATACAACAACGATAAATCGGGATTTGGAGGAGTCAGATATAATGAGTGAATTCACTGTCATCATTCCCGCTCATAATGAAGAAAAATATATAGGAAAATGCTTGAAAGCTGTTATAAATGCATCGAAATACGTCAAGCCAGATACTGTGGAGATTATTGTTGTTGCAAACAGGTGTACGGATAGAACTGTTGCTATAGCGAAGCGTTTTGGTGCAAGAGTGCTGACAAATAATAATAAATGTATCGCTGCAATACGCAACACGGGCGTGAGAGCGGCAAGCGGTAAAATAATAGTGACGATAGATGCTGACAGCTTGATGACGAAATACTCACTTCGAGAAATCAAAGAAATGCTTGAAAGTGGGAAATATGTCGGTGGCGGCACAAATCCAAGATTTGACAGAATGTCGATAGGAATAGCTTTTTCTTCAATATATGTTTCCATTAATCTTATTCCTATTATGATGAAGAACGGCGGATATTTGAGCGGCGCGATGTTCTGGTTCTATAAGCGTGATTTTGATGCAATAGGAGGCTTTGACGAAGAACTTGTTAGTTTAGAGGACATGGATTTCGCTGTAAGGCTTAAAAATCACGGTAAAACCAAAGGAAAGAAATACGGAACGCTAAAGCATTCGTATGTTGTGACTTCATCAAGAAAATTTGATGAGTTCGGTGACTGGTATCTTATCAAAAATCGAAAACTTACAAAGCGTATTTTTACTGGCAAAGATCAAGAAGCCGCGGATAGCTTTTATTATGATGTCCGGTAAATTCTGATTTATCGTAGTAATCTTTTTGACCTTTGCCGCAAAGCGGCATTGGGAGAAAATCTGCCAGCCGGGGCTCCCGGCTTCGACCTTTGCGGCATTGGGAGAATAATGCCGGCACGGGTTCCGTGTAAATTCTGAATCAACGAAATAAAAACCTGAGAAGAAGCCGACTCTTCTCAGGTTTTATTTCTTTATGGCAATTCTCCTTCCTGGGAGGCGCATTTGATGAGAGGCATGTGCTTTCGCACATGGGGTTTTGTGGCACTCTGTGTCACAAAATCCGTCTCATGCAATTCCTAACGCTGCCTGCGGCGGCTATCAAGCTATTGATGTAATCAATAGCTTGAAAAGGAATTAGTATGATACATAAATTTGAAAATCCCGGGCATACTGCATACAGAAATTACTTGCGGAGGTGCAGTATTATGCAGAAACGTATCGGTTCCAGCATTCGTCTGGAAAATCCCCCCTCCATTCATAGCTTTGCCAGCATTGTTGGTCAGAAGGAAGGGGACGGCCCCCTGGGGCATTGTTTTGATCATGTGGATCCGGATCCCAACTTCGGAGAGAAAACCTGGGAGCTGGCGGAAAGCCGCCTCCAGTCCAACACGCTGCTCCTTGCCATGAACAAAGGCAGGATTGAGCCGCAGGATCTGGATTGTATTGTCGCAGGGGATCTGATCAATCAGTGTACGGGCACTGCCTTTGCGCTGCGTTCTCTGGAAGTTCCTTTCCTGGGCGTGTACGGCGCCTGCTCCACCATGGCGGAAAGCCTGATGGTATCCAGCCTGCTGGTGGAGGGCGGCTTCTGTGATAAGGCTGCCGCAGTCACCTCCTCCCATTTTTCCACAGCGGAGCGGCAGTTTCGTTTCCCCCTGTCCTATGGCGGTCAGCGTCCTCCCACGGCCCAGTGGACCTGCACGGCGTCCGGTGCCGTGGTACTGTCCTCCCAGAGTCATGCTCCCTATGTACGAGGCTGCTGCATCGGCAAGATCAACGACCTTGGAGTAACGGATGCCAATAATATGGGGGCTGCCATGGCACCGGCAGCAGCCGATACCATACAGCGCTACCTCCGGGATACGGGTACCAACCCCTCGGATTATGATGCCATTGTGACCGGCGATCTGGGCAATGTTGGTTCCCACCTGCTGGTGGAGCTGCTCCGGAAGGAGGGCCTGGACATTGCCGCCCGTCACAAGGACTGCGGCGCCATGATGTTTGATCAGGATGCCCAGGATACCCATGCCGGCGGCTCCGGCTGCGGCTGCGCTGCAAGCATTCTGTGCGGCTACTTCCTCCCCCGGCTCCAGAGCGGCGAAATGAAGCGGATTCTTTTTGCGGCAACGGGAGCGCTGCTTTCCACCATGTCCGCACAGCAGGGGGAGAGCATCCCCGGCATTTCCCATCTGGTAGAGCTGAGCAGCACACCGGATGCATAACAGCAAAAGGAGGTTTTCCCATGATCATGGATTTAGTAAAGGCCTTTCTGGTGGGAGGCGTCATCTGCGCCATCGGGCAGGTGCTCATTGATTATACCAAGCTGACACCGGCAAGAATTCTGACCGCCTATGTGGTGGCAGGTGTGGTAATTTCCGCCTTTGGGTGGTACGAGCCGCTTATCGAATTCGCCGGTGCAGGTGCCAGCGTTCCCCTGACAGGGTTCGGGCATCTCCTGGCAAAGGGTGTCCGGGAGGCCATTGCGGAGAAGGGGCTGCTGGGTGTTCTTACCGGCGGTCTGACCGCCGCATCTGCCGGAATTACAGCCGCCATTGTGGCAGGCCTTGTAGCAGCGGCATGCTTTAAGAAGCGCATGAAACGCTGATACTATTCTCATTTGAACATCATGATAAAACATCATGATGTTCATAGCCGCCATAGGCGGCGTAAGAGAACCAGGGAACAGTATTGCCATTTAGGTAAGAATAGGTGAAAAAACAGCCTGAGAACGTGTTCTCAGGCTGTTTTGAGGATTGAAATTATTTTTCCAGCGTACCATGTGTCAGGGATTTCAGATAGGCATGGATGAAGCCGTCAATATCCCCGTCCATGACCGCATTGATGTTGCCGTTTTCAAAGCCTGTGCGGTGATCCTTTGCCAGAGTATAGGGCATGAAGACGTAGGAGCGGATCTGAGCACCCCAGGCAATTTCCTTCTGTACTCCCTTGATATCGGAGATCTTTTCCAGATGTTCACGCTCCTTGATCTCGACCAGCTTGGAGCGCAGCATGCGCATGGCATATTCACGGTTCTGGTGCTGGCTCCGCTGGGTCTGGCAGGATACGACCACGCCCGTGGGAATATGGGTAATCCGGATGGCGGATTCCGTCTTGTTGATATGCTGACCGCCCGCACCGCTGGAACGATAGGTGTCCACCTTCAGATCTTCCGGGCGGACATCAATTTCCACACTGTCGTCAATTTCCGGCATGACCTCCAGCGCCGCAAAGGAGGTATGACGTCTGCCGGAGGAATCGAAAGGGGATACCCGCACCAGACGATGCACGCCTGCCTCGGATTTCAGGTAGCCGTAGGCATTTTCACCCTCCACCATGATGGAGGCACTCTTCAGACCGGCTTCCTCTCCGTCCAGATAGTCCAGCAGCTGCACCTTGAAGCTGTGGCGTTCTGCCCAGCGGTTGTACATACGATAGAGCATCTCTGCCCAGTCCTGGGCTTCTGTTCCGCCGGCGCCTGCATGGAAGGTCAGGATGGCATTCTTGCTGTCATATTCCCCGGAGAGCAGGGTCTCCAGATTCTTGTCCTCCAGATCCCTCTTGAAGCCGGCAATCTCAGAGATAATTTCGTTCTGCATGTCCTCGTCTTCCTCTTCCATGCACATTTCAATCATGGTGAGAATGTCCTCCAGCCTTGCCTGCATCTTCTCATATCCTGCAATGCGGTTTTCCAGCTGCTTGGTTTTTTGCAGCACCTTCTGGGAGTTATCCAGATCACTCCAGAAATCATCCGCAGCTGCCTGTTCCTGGAGCGTCTTCAGCTCTTCCCGTGCCTTCTTAATATTCAGAACCTCGCCAAGCTCTTCCAGCTCACGGCGGTATCCGGTCATTTCTACTTTCAGTTCGTCAAGTAAAATCATAGTTTTCTCCTTTTTCACTCGGATAGCATTACATACTCTTTTATTATACACCATCTGGAATGGAATTGCAATATTTTTATCAGATTTTTCACGAAAAGCAATTTGGGGATTACGAAACTTCTCCCACCCGCCCTTCCCCGAGGAGTTTTTAAGGGCGGTGCACAGCACCACAAAATCCACCTATTTTTCTTTTCTGATTTTACAAACAGGGGTTAGAGGTTCCCTTAATTTGTATGAAATTGCTGCCTGACACACTTGCATTCTTTTCCATTATCTGCTATAATAAAATTATAAACAGTCCGCAGAAGCGGACAGAAAGGGGATTATCATGATGAAACACTTACATCGTATTGCCGCAGGGCTGACGGCGTGCGCCATGCTGCTTTCCGGAGTCCCATTGCTGCCGGAACTGGCAGCGGATTACAGTATTACAGCAAGTGCGGAGGATACTTATACGGAAGGTACTTATGATGTTCTGATCTATCAGAACTATGGGGAGTATATTGTGATTACGGGCTGCGATTCCTCGGCAGTTGATGTGGAGATTCCCGGTGAGATTGACGGGGTGCCGGTGACAAGCATCGGAGGTGCAGCATTCGATGACTGCACCAACCTGACCTCTGTCATCATTCCTGACAGTGTGACAAGCATCGGGGGGTGGGCATTTAGCTGGTGCACAAGCCTGATCTCTGTCAGCATTCCTGGCAGTGTGACAAGCATCGGGGAGTGGGCATTCTATCAGTGCAAAAGCCTGACCTCCGTCACGATCCCGGACAGTGTGACAACTATCAGATATTTGGCATTCTATTATTGCACAAGCTTGACTTCTGTCACCATCCCTGATAGTGTGACAACTATCGGAGGTGGTGCATTCGGTGGTTGTACAAGCCTGACTGAAATTAACGTCACAGACGGAAATACATCGTATATGGATATTGACGGCGTTCTGTACAATGCTGATTGTACAGAATTGGTGGCATATCCCGCTGGCAGAGGAACTGCCTATTCTATTCCCGATGGAGTGACAAGCATCGGACTGTATGCATTCTCTGGATGTACAAACCTGACCTCTGTCACCATTCCTGACAGTGTGACAAGCATCGGGGAGTGGGCATTCTCTAGATGTACAAACCTGACCTCTGTCACCATTCCTGACAGTGTGACAAGCATCCAGTATGGGGCATTCTCTGGATGTACAAACCTGACCTCTGTCACCATTCCTGACAGTGTGACAAGTATCGGATATTCTGCATTCTATTCTTGCGAAAGCCTGACCTCTGTCACCATCCCTGATAGTGTGACAACTATTGAAGATGGTGCATTCGGTGGTTGTACAAGCCTGACTGAAATTAACGTCACAGACGGAAATACATCGTATATGGATATTGACGGCGTTCTGTACAATGCTGATTGTACAGAATTGGTGGCATATCCTGCTGGCAGAGGAACTGACTATTCTATTCCCGATGGAGTGACAAGCATCGGACAGTGTGCATTCTCTGGTTGCACAAACCTGACCTCCGTCACCATTCCTGACGGTGTGACAAGTATTGGACAGGATGCATTCTATTGGTGCATAAGCCTGACCTCCGTCACCATTCCTGACAGCGTGACAAATATCTACGATTATGCCTTCAATGACTGCACAAGCCTGACCGATGTTTACTATTCCGGCACGGAAAAAGAATGGAATATGATCTCAATTGGAGACGGAAATGACGCACTGCTCAATGCTACCATCCATTTCAATCCCATAGGTTCCGTCCTCTATGGTGATATTGACGGTGACGGAGAGGTAACCATCGTGGATGTCATCGAACTGAGCCAGTTCCTCATGGGCAGCGGAACCCTGACTGCACAGGGCACCGCCAATGCGGATGTTGACCAGAACGGCAGTCTCAATTCCACGGATACGCTGTACATCGTGCAGTACCTGGTTAAGCTCCTGCCTTCCCTGCCCGTATAATGTTTCATAGTACAAACGCCCCGGTTCTTGATGAGCCGGGGCAAATTATTGCCACACAAAACAACTGGTATTGATTATGGTTGGCTTCAGTTTCTCCCCACCTCAGACCGTTTTTTCCTATTCCAGGCAAAGCCTCCGGCTTTTCAGAGGTACCCTGACGCAATCTTCGTGAAAAATGTGATCAATAGCTGAAATTTCTCTTTCTCCTCTTGCAAATTAAGAAAAACGTGGTATAATAATACTAATACCCAAAATAAGAAAAATGAGAACAACAGGAGGAAGTTATGGCGAAATATACCGGATGTCAGTGCATTGTCTGTCAGAATCTGTTCCGGGATGAGGATGATATTGTTGTCTGCCCGGAGTGCGGCACTCCCTACCATCGCTCCTGCTATGCATCAGCCGGACATTGCGTGAATACAGACCTCCATGCCGCCGGCGTCAGCTGGCAGCAGCAGCAGGATACTGTCCGGGAGAAGATCGGCGGGAAGGAATGCCCTAACTGCCATCATACCAATGCGCCAGGTGCTGTCCAGTGCGAGGTGTGCTATACCCGCCTGACGCCCGAGGAATCTTCCATGACGGATGGAATGAGGAACGGCCGCCCTGGCATTTCCCTGACCATGCCTGACGGCAAACGTGTCTTCGTGGACGGCAGCGACCCTACCTGCGGCTTTCCTAAGGACGAGGAATTTGAGGGGGAACGTCTGGAGGATGTGGCTGCCTTTGTCAGGGACAATCCTCTGTACTACCTGCTGAACTTCAAGAAATTCAAGGAAACGGGAAAGAAACTAACCATGAACCTCCCGGCGCTGTTCTTTCCCCATCTCTATTTTGCCCACCGGAAAATGTGGCTCATGGCGCTGGTGACCATTGTAGTGAGTGCGCTTCTGGGGGTGCCCAATCTGCTGCTCAATCTCTATGATATGCTCACGGACAGTGCGCTGCTGGAAAGCATGCAGGAGCTGTATAAAATGGACTTTGCCGGGATGTTTGCCGGAACTCTGCCCTTCCTGGAGCAGTACGCCAGCCAGATCAGTATGCTCAGTGATGTGAGCTTTTATCTTACCCTTGCGCTGCGGCTGGTGCTGAGCCTTTTTGCCAACTGGCTGTACTATCGGTTCGTCCTGCAGAAGGTGAAGAAAATCCGTTTGGCTTCCGTCAGCGAATATGATAAGAACTGTGTGCTCAGAGCGGAGGGCGGCGCCAGCTTCTGGAATGTTCTGGGTGCCCTGGGAATCTATTTCGCTGTATCCATGGCGGTATCCTGTGCAGTGATGGCGTTCTTAATGTAATCCGGATGATCGTGCTGTCTGCGCAGCGATTTTCATAAAATATGACAAAAATGAAAAAATCCCCTTGACAGGGGGATTTTTTTGTGCTATAATAATTAGGATTGCTTGAGTTGTATTCGCAATCCAATCCTTGCCTGCAGCGGCAGGCGAAATCCAGAAGGAGGTGCAGCAAAAATGGCAAAGCTGAACGAAACTTATGAGGCTATGGTAGTTTTCAGCCTCAAGAACGGCGAAGATGCAGTAAAGGCTCTCGTTGAAAAGTTCAAGAATCTCATTGAGAAGAACGGAACCCTGACTGAGGAAGTGACCGAGTGGGGCAAGCGCAAGCTGGCTTACGAGATCAACTACGAGGCAGACGGATACTATGTAATTTACACATTCACATCCGCTCCCGATTTCCCGGCAGAGCTCAGCCGTGTACTGAACATTACTGACGGCGTTCTGCGTTCTATGGTTACCACCAAGTAATGCAGACACATCCGAACAATTTCTGATAACAATCCAGGTTAGGGGGTACTGCAATGTATAACAGAGTCATTTTGATGGGCAGACTGACAGCGGATCCGGAACTGCGGCAGACACAGAGCGGCATTTCCATGTGCCGGTTCACCATTGCCGTGGATCGCAGTTTCGCAAGACAGGGCGAAGAAAAGCAAACTGATTTCTTCAATATTACCTGCTGGCGTCAGCAGGCGGAATTTGTCAGCCGTTATTTTTCCAAGGGTCGTGTGATCCATGTGGAAGGCAGACTCCAGAATGACAATTATACCGACCAGAATGGTATAAAGCATTACAGCATGAATATCGTTGCAGATAATATTGCCTTCTGTGGGGACAAGCGTCTTGACAGTGCAGGCGGCAGCTATGCAGCCCCCAGCCAGTACAGCGGCGGTCAGCAGCAGTACGGCCAGTCCCAGCAGCCCGCAGCTCCGGCGCCCCAGGCGGCACCCCAGGCAGCGGTGAATCGAGCTCCCAAGCCTATTGAGCTGGGAGATCTGGATGATTTTGAAGAAATTCTGAGCGACGGCGAAGTACCGTTTTAATCATTAAGAAAAGGAGATTTTTTGTATGGAACGTGAAAGAAATTCCCGTCCTTCTAAGCGCCCTCGCAAGAAGGTTTGCATGTTCTGTGTGGATCGTGTAGAAAAGATCGATTACAAGGATATCGCAAAGCTGAAGAAGTGCATGACTGAGAGATCCAAGATCCTGCCCCGCCGTGTGACAGGTACATGCGCATTCCACCAGCGTGAACTGACAGTTGCCATCAAGAGAGCAAGACACATTGCCCTGCTGCCTTATGTAAGCGACTAATTGCAATGGACAACAACACCCCGGTCAGTGCGGCCGGGGTGTTTTGCATGGTACGGAAAAAGAAGTAACGCCTGGGAAGAGTTGGTTTCTTCCCAGGCGTTTCAGTCTCTTCCCACCGATTAATCAGAATTGATCGGACACATATTCATCTAAATCGTATCGTATCAAATAATGAAATTATTTTTCATAAAAAGTACTATATAAGCTCTTTGCAAATGATTCATACACCTTATCCATGTTAGCACGGATATCTTTATATCCAATGGGATCGCCCACATACGCTCTTGGAACAAGTGCAATATTTTCGGCTTTTCCCTCGTTCCATTTGCAGCGTTCATCATCTATGAGCATTGTTGGCTTAAGTCCCTCAATCTTTTCAGTCCGCACCATATGGGGACAAATATCCATCATCAAAGCTGTTTCAAATGCCGAAGCGTGAATATCAAATTCATCCTCAGGCCATTTATTAATTTCAAACGCTTCGTCAAGTTGCATAGGTGCTATCTTAATAAGATAGTCTTCGTCGCCTTTCAATCCCATAAACTGGACATCATCTTCATATTCAGTCCAGTATGATCTCATTTTAAGTTTTTGGTTTGATTCTATAATAGATTTCAGCATCGCAGATCTGTGAAGCTCGTCGCCGTGAGCATTCAGAAAAACTGTTTTTCTGAATCCAAACCTGTCAAGGGATGACAGAATATCACATACGGCAGCAATGATAGTTTCTTCGGATGCATTAAATGTTCCTGCAAATTGTTTAGTCAGAGCCTGCGTACCTCCAAAGTAAAATGGCGGCGCAACAACACACTCTCCGCCTTCTGCTTCAAAATACAATTTGATTTGCAAAGCCTGATTCAATGAAGCAAAAATATCTGTTCCCAGCGGCAAGTGTGGACCGTGCGCTTCCACAACCCCCACAGGAAAAAGAACCACAGCCTCATTTTTTACCGCTTCTTCCACTTCCTCATATGTCATTCCCATCATTGTCTTATACAGACAATCAAAATTATGTTTCATCATAACCTCCTAAAATTCCGATATATCGTTGAATTAATTATAACACAGCCCCAAGAGAAAGTCAATATCAGATGAAGTGCAAGGCACGCAAATCAATTTCATGGGTTATGGCTGCCTTAAACTTCCTCCATCCCCGAGGGGGAGAGGTTTTTCAGGACGGAGCTGCGCACCGCCTCCGCCAAAGGCTTCTGTCTTTTGAAACTTGATTTTCATGAAGCCCAAAGCCGATGCGGCTTCGCCGCAAAGGTTGAAGCCGGGAGCCCCGGCTAGCAGGATTTCTCCCAATGGCGCTTTGCGGCAAAGGTCGAAAAATACGTTGTTATAAATCAGAATTTGTCTAATACAGGCGTCAGATTATACGTTGATTATCCTAACGATCATAATAAGACTCCTAAACTCACAGATGCAAGAATTCTGATTATTCTCGAAACTTCATTCACAGCTTCAGTAAATATCTGTTCTATCTCTTCGGTCATCAATCCTCTCATTTATATCCCATCCTGATATAAAAGCTCTTATTTCCTATTTATCATCTGATTCATCTTGTTTACCTTCATTTTGGTGGGAACATAAATACTTAACCAGATCACAGCAAAGACAGCGGCAAAGATCAGTGTAAAAACGGGGATCTGATTCAGCGGGATCCAGCCGTTCAGGAGATAAAAACCAAGATAATCAATGTATAATACAGACATCTGGATCAATCCCGCAAATGCCTTCGGCAGATGTTCAATTTGATACACAACGGAGATTCCTGCGGCGATAAACGCCATAACTGTTGTGGAAATGATCCCTAATACAACCTCATCTGCCGAAAGCACTGTTATTGTGCCAGATGCCTTCAGGATCGCCCACACGATTGCTGTAATGACCGGTCCGCCCCATGCAAACATGGCACCTCTCATAACAAAATTCTTCATAGACTTTTTCATAAACCATACCTCCTTTTCAGGTCTGAAAAACATCTTCTTGAAATACATTCCACATATCCGCTTTTGAAAACCGCATCTACTGCCCCTGAAAGCTGCACCTTAAATCTGGATATCTTCTTCCAGTTTGCAATGGCAGATTTACTGATTCTCTCGAAATCTGACGGCAGGATGTTTTCCAGCTCAAACAGTCTTTTGCGGATCTGGTATCTTTCACCGTTTTGATAAATGGCAAATGTCCTGTCATTTTCGACCGCAAAGCACTCAATCTCGCTTATCTCAAGCATTATGATTTCATCATCTTTATACCCGGGCAATTGATCCGATATGCTATCCTGAAGAACCAGACGTTCGATCTCGTTGATTAGCGGCGTTCTTTCATGAACACTGGCAATCACCTCTTCCTGACAGCTTTTGTCGATGAACAGTTTAAATATCATCCCTTATCACCTCCTCCGATGATCCTATTATACACGAAACGATCTGATTTGTCACAAAAAAACGGTATTCGGTATTTTTTTGCAAGTGAACGGCCAAAAACTTCCTTCAAATGCATTGTGAACCTATTTACATTTTTATCCTCTTATTTGATGCGTCAATAAATTCTGATTGATAACAACATATTTTCTCCCAATGCCGCGAAGCGGCATTGGGAGAATGATACCAGCACGGGTTCTGCGCAAATTCCGATTTATTGTCGATATAATTATAACATAGCATCAAGAGGAGGTCAATATCAGATGAAGTGCAAGGCACGCAAATCAATTATATAGGTTATGGCTGCCTTTTGAAATCACTTTTTTGAAAATGAATTCCCGTGAAGCCCAAAGCCGCCTTTGACACATTGTTTCAAAGGCGGCTTTCAATACTTTATACTATTCTCATTTGAAAAACAGAGGATCAGTATTATTACCTGACAACCGGAGTGTTCGGTATGATACGGAGGAAAGGGGAACAACTGCAGATTGTCTGCTACTGCCGCTGCGCTTCCGCACGGCTGGTGAATGCCTTTATCACAGAAGCCAGTACCGGGACAACAAAGGCAAAAATCAGTGCCTGCCAGAGGAGCCTGCCATAGAGGGGAGCAGTGCAGAAAATCACCTGTGCCTGGGGCAGCCAGATGGTTGCCGCCATCAGTGCGGCAGAAACCAGTACTGCACCGATGAGCTTCCAGTTGGAAAAATACCGGACACTGAACAGGGTTCCGTGCTCTGACTTGCATTCAAAGACATGGATGAGCTGGGAGGCTACCAGCGTCAGCAGGGCGGCGGTTCTTGCCTGGGTCAGCGTTCCCCCGAAGCGCAGGGCAGTGCTGAAGGAACCCAGGGTACACAGCCCGATGAGGATCCCGCGCCAGACGATATTCCCCAGAAGTCCGTCGGCAAAAAAGCTTTCGTCCGGCTTCCGGGGCGGCCGTTTCATGCAGCCCTTTTCCGGCGGCTCCAGCCCCAGGGCAATGGCCGGAAGTCCGTCCGTTGCCAGATTCACCAGCAGCAGCTGCACCGGCAGCAGCACCACGGGCATGCCCATGAGAATCCCCAGAAACATGGTGATGACCTCGCCGATATTGCAGGAGAGAAGATAGCGGACAAATTTGCGGATATTGGAATAAATGCAGCGTCCCTGTTCCACGGCGCTGACCAGAGTGGCGAGATTGTCGTCCATGAGGATGACATCCGCTGCCTGTTTGGCCACATCCGTGCCGCTCATTCCCATGGCAACACCCACATCCGCTTCCTTGATGGCGGGGGCATCATTGACGCCGTCCCCGGTCATGGTGACAATGTGGCCGCTGCGCTTGAAGGCACGCACCAGCCGCAGCTTGTGGGAAGGATTCACCCGGGCGAAGACGGAGATATGGGGCAGCCGCCGGTCAAGCTGCGCATCGCTCATGAGATCCAGCTCATCCCCGGTGACCACCTCACCGCCCCGGAGCAATCCTGCCTGTTTGGCGATGGCTTCGGCTGTTTTCTTGTGATCGCCGGTGATCATGACTGTCCGGACAGAAGCGGCAGCACAGGTGCGGATGGCTTCCTTGGCCTCCGCCCTTGGCGGATCCAGCATCCCCGTCAATCCCAGAAAGACCATGCCCGATTCTGCGGAGGCAAGACCCTCCACAGGCGATTTTTCTGCAAAGGCAAGCACCCGCAGAGCCTGGGAGGACAGCTGCTCCGTCTGCTGACGGATGTGAGCCTGATGGGCGGCAGTGATGGGTACCACACCGGATTTTGTCCGGATGAAGCCGCATCTGGACAGAATGACATCCGCTGCGCCCTTGGCAAGGGCAAGGCGTTCACCGCCCTTGCTTACAATCACCGTCATGCAGCGTGTGTCGCTGTCAAAGGGCTCCTCCTCCAGCCGGTGATAGCCGGAGAGTGTTCTGGTGGAAATACCGCCCTTTGCTGCTGCAGCCAGAAGGGCGGTTTCCGTGGGATCTCCCACCGCCTGCCAGCTGCCGCCCCCGGAAAGGCTGCCGCGGTTCCGGGTATCCGCCGGTTCCGCAGAAGAAATTTCCCCATTGTTGCACAGCACCGCACAGCGCAGCAGATGTGCAAGACCGGGAATGCTCTTGGGATTCACATGGAAGCCGTCGGAGAGAATGGAGCCGTCCCGGTTCATGGCAGTGCCCGTCACAGTGAATTCCTGTTCCGGTGTGGAAATCCGGGTTACCGTCATGCGGTTTTCTGTAATGGTGCCGGTCTTGTCGGAACAGATGACCGAGGTGCATCCCAGAGTTTCCACGCTGTGCAGGCGGTTTACCAGCGCCTTCTGCTTCATCATCCGGCTGACTGCCAGAGCAAGGGCAATGGTCACTGTTGCCGGAAGCCCTTCGGGTATGGCAGCAATAGCAATGGAAATCCCCGTCATAAGCATGTCAAAAACCGGTTCCCCCCGGAGGACTCCGGCAGCAAATACCGCAATACAGACCCCGATGCAGATCAGTGCCAGCACCTTGCCCAGTTCCCCCAGACGTTTTTGCAGCGGGGTTTCCGTCCGTTCAATAGAGGACAGCATTCCGGAAATCTGTCCCATCTGCGTGTGTTTGCCCGTGGCGGTTACCGTGGCAGTACCGCTGCCCCTGGTAATTGCCGTTCCGGCATAGAGCAGGTAGGGGCGGTGCAGCCCTGTCAGATCCTCGGAACCGCTGCCGCTGTGCTTGGCAATTGGCTCCGCTTCGCCGGTAAGCACGGATTCATTGGCATAGAGCCGGCTGGCAGAGGTCAGAAGGCAGTCCGCCGGTACACAGTCCCCTGCTTCTACTGCAATGCAGTCACCAGGAACCAGCTCCTGGGCAGGAATTTCCTGCAGTACATCCTCCCGCCAGACCTTTGCCGTAGGTGCGGTCATATTCCGCAGCGCCTCCAGGGTGCGCTCCGTGCGGTACTCCTGAATGAAGCCGAGGATGGCATTGAGTAAAACAATGGCAATGATGGTCAGTGCATTGGTCCATTCTCCCAGCAGTGCGGCAATCCCCGTGGCTGCCAGCAGAATCAGCACCATGGCGTCCCGGAACTGCCCGAAAAATATACGCACAGGACCGGGCGGTTTACTTTGAACGAGGCTGTTCTCCCCGTATTCCTTCCGCCGCTCCTTCACCTGTGCCTGGCTGAGTCCTTTCATACAATCTCCTCCCTTTGGAATTCTTGTACATCCTATGCCGGGAGTGGACAAAAAATAACCTGTCTCTTTTTGGATTGACAAACGCCCCGTACTATGTTATACTTATAGTAAACCAAGGGGTTGACAGTTCAAAAAATACTCAGAGAAAGGGGGAGAACGCATGATTTGTGCCATTACGGAGCAGCAGGGTTATACGGAACACTTCAATGATCCGGCTACGCTCAAGCAGATTCTGGCAACGGAGCTGCTGCATTTATATTCCATGGGCTATACGGAAATCTGCGTCAACTGCGAATACGGCGTGCCCCTTTGGACGGCGGAGGCGGTCTGCATGCTGAAACAGCATCTGGACATCCGTCTGCATCTGGTGGTTCCCTTTGAGGAACAGTGCCGTGAGTGGGGGGAAGCTGCCCGGAACCGTTACTATGCTGTGCACGAGAAAGCGGATTCCATTACCTTTGCCGGCACCCATCTCACCCCGAACTGCTATCAGGCAGCGGACAGGCTTATGGCGGACAAAAGCGACCTTATTCTGGTTTTCGGCGACGGACAGGAGCCGCCCTGTCTTGCCCAGTATGCAAAGGAAAATGGCGTAACATTGCGATATATTCAGTAAAAAACGGCGCTCCGTCCGATGGATGGAGCGCCCTCCTGTTTTATGGATGACAAATCCCCTGCACTGATACCGCCAGTGCAGGGGATTCCTATTATGTGATATTAGCCCAGAACAACAACAACCTCGTGTACGCCGCCGTCCTTTGCCGGAATGACATTACCCTCAACAGCTTCGCCGTCAACAGTCATGGAAACAACACCCTTGCAGACATGGTTCGGGTTTTCTACCTTGATGTTGTAGGTTGCGCCGCGGAACTGTCTGGTTGCTGTGAAGCCGTCCCACTCATGCGGAATGGAGGGATCCACCTTCAGACCGTTCCAGTCAGGCATAATGCCCAGAATGTACTGGGAAACCGCTACAAAGTTCCATGCAGCAGTACCGGTCAGCCAGCTGTTCTTTGCCTCGCCGTGGCGGGCAGCATCCTTGCCGGCAATCATTTGTGCATAAACATACGGTTCGGTTCTGTGCAGATCGGAGTATTTCTCTTCTCTGTAAGCCGGTGCAATCTTGCTGTAGTATTCAAATGCCTTGTCGCCTCTGCCGGCATAGGCCTCCGCACAGATAATCCATGCGTTGTTGTGGCAGAAGATACCTGCATTTTCCTTGTAGCCGCCCGGATAGGTGGAAATTTCGCCGTATTCCGGATAGTATTTTGTGAATGCCGGATTGTTCAGCACCAGACCATGCTCGGTATTCAGGTACTTGTCAACGCTGTCCAGCGCCTTGATGTCAGCGCCCACATCCTTACCAACCTCGGACATGACCATGAAGCCCTGGGGTTCGATGAAGATCTTGCCCTCTTCGCATTCCTTGGAGCCCATCTTTCTGCCCAGATCATCGTATGCACGGATGAACCATTCGCCGTCGAAGCCATGCTCCATGATATTTGCCTTCATCTTGTCGATTTCAGCCTGTGCAGCAGCGGCACCTGCCTCATCGCCCTTGTATTTGCACAGATCAACGAATGCGGGACCTGCGTAAGTAAACAGACCGGCCACCATCAGGGACTCAGCCACCTTGGAGTACTTGTCATCGCCGTACTTGGGAGAAGTAGAGGTCTGGAAGGACTCGCCCGGTTCATAGGACCAGCAGCTCAGGTTGATGCAGTCATTCCAGTCCGCACGCATTGCCAGGGGAAGTCCGTGAGGGCCGACATTGTTGCAGACACGATAAAAGCTCTGCTTCAGGTGGTGCATCATAGTCTGTGCCTTGGAGGGATCGTTGTCATAGGGAACCATTTCGTCCAGAATGCCGTAATCGCCGGATTCCTTGATGTATGCAGCAACGGAAAGAATCATCCACAGCGGATCATCGGAGAAGTCGCCGCCGATTTCGTCATTGCCCTTCTTGGTCAGAGGCTGGTACTGATGATAGCAGCCGCCGTCCTCGAACTGTGTGGATGCCAGGTCGATCAGACGCTCTCTTGCTCTGTCCGGAATCTGGTGTACGAAGCCCAGCAGGTCCTGGTTGGAGTCACGGAAGCCCATACCACGGCCGATGCCGCTCTCAAAGTAGGAAGCGCTGCGGCTCATGTTAAAGGTAACCATGCACTGGTACTGATTCCAGATGTTGACCATGCGGTTCATCTTATCATCGGGTGTATTGACAGTGTACTTGGACAGGAGTGCATCCCACATTGCCTTCAGTTCAGCCAGGCCTGCCTCCACCTTATCAGAAGTATTGTACTGTTCGATCATTGCATAGGCACGGGACTTGTTCAGGCTCTTGCCGTCTGCCAGGAACTTTTCCTCCACCGGATTCTCTACATAGCCCAGAATGAAGATCAGCTCACGGCTTTCGCCGGGCTGCAGGGTTACGGAAATGCTGTGAGAAGCAATGGGGGACCAGCCGTCAGCAGTGGAGTTGTTGGATGCACCTGCCATGACAGCCTGGGGATTCTCAAAGCCGTTGTACAGACCCATGAAGCTCTCACGGTCGCAGTCGTAACCGTCGATTTCCGTATTCACGGTGTAGAAGGCATAGTGGTCACGGCGTTCCTTGTATTCCGTCTTGTGGAACATGGTGGAGCCTTCCACCTCCACCTCACCGGTGTTGAAGTTTCTCTGGAAGTTGGTGGAGTCATCCTGCGCATTCCACAGACACCATTCAATCATGGAGAAGAGCTTGAAGGACTTTGTCTCGCTGCCCTCGTTCTTCAGTACAACACGCTGAATTTCGCCGTTGTAGTCCTGGGGAACGAAGAAGGTCGCAGTTGCGGACAGGTCATTCTTCTTGCCGCTGATGATGGTGTAGCCCATGCCATGGCGGCACTCATAAGCGTCCAGCTCCGTCTTTGCCGGGGACCAGCCCGGAGACCATACGGTGCCGTTGTCATTGATGTAGAAGTAACGGCCTCCCATATCAACAGGAACATTGTTGTAACGGTAACGGGTAATTCTGCGCAGACGGGCATCCTTGTAGAAATGATAACCGCCGGCAGTGTTGGAGATCAAAGAGAAGAACGCCTGTGTTCCGAGGTAATTAATCCACGGATAGGGAGTTCTGGGGGAGTTGATGACGTATTCTTTATTGGCGTCGTCAAAGTATCCGAACTTCATAGCTTTAGCTCCTTTGTTTTTTATAATAATGATAATGCTGTTCTGCTTTGCAGACTGGCAGAACACTGTTTTAATTATAGCATACTTTTCCTGTGATAGCAAGTCTTTTTTTGCAGTTTTTCAAATCTCTCCTACAAAAATTCAACCATCGGAATTGTATATTATGCACAATTTACTGATGAATTAAGAAAGAAATTATGTGCAAGAAATACTTTATGCCTTGGTGAAAAAGCGCTGATGGAAGGTGCAGCTTTCCTCCGGCCGCAGCTCGCGGTAGCCGGTGAGGGCATGGGGCAGATCCAGGTTCGGTGCGTCGATCATGGCACTCATGGGCTCGGGGCAGAAATAGCCGTTGAAGCCCTTATCGTTCCAGAAAATCCAGAAACGGTACTCTTCGCCGACTTCATAGCAAAGCTTCTTGCCGCTTTCCACATCCTCGGCAATGATACCATAGAAGTCTTCTCCGTCCACAATCATGTGCTCGGCAAAGTACATTTCATTGTCAATATTCTGAAGAACGGGGCATCTGCTGCCGCTTCGGTATTCCAGGTCATGCATGGTCAGATCTGCCAGTTCCTTGGTGGGCAGGCAGCGATCGTTGAGCAGACAGCGCTTGCCGATGGGGGCAGTAATCCGCTGATCCTTCTCCTTGCCGCCGATGATGAAGGGGGAATTCAGGGAAGTATGGGTTGCCACGGAAATGGGCATCATTTTCCTGGACAGGTTGGTCAGCTGGAATGCATACTCCAGGCCGCAGGCAGACAGGGTGAAGGTAAATTCCGCACGGAACTTAATGGGCATGTACTGGAAAAAAGGATCCCTGTCGTCATAGAGATACTCTGTTTTCACCCATGCACAGTTGGCATCCGCCTTATGCTCCACAACGGTATGGGATCTCTTGTGGAGGAAGCCGTGGATGTGGTTGTTGTAGGGCGCCTTCTCATTGACCGGGAGATGGTACACGGCGTCGGAGGTTCTGAGAATGCCGTCGGCAAAGCGGTTGGGCAGATACAGGGTGGGGAGCCCCCAGACCTCTGCGGACTGGAGCAGGGTTTCGTAATTGTTTTGGTCGCTGAACCGGAAGAATTCCACGCCGTTCTTCTCGTCACGCAGACGGATGACATTGGAACCCAGCTCCGGGGCAATCAGTGCGGTGTAGCCGCCCGCATCCATGCGGACGCAGGGCATGCCGCCCCACTGCATCATTTGTGTTTTGTTCATAGGAATACTCCTCCTTCGGAATCGTTGTTGATACTTTCATTGTACCACGAAATTCCTGATTTGTCCATAGCATCACACCCAAAAAAAGTTTTTGTGCGCTGCTTTTTCTCAGGGTCTGTTTAGTATCTGGAGATAGCCGAACAGATGCCTGTCGGAAGACGCTAAACAGGTTCTGAATCCTCATGGAGCAGACGGTAGATTTCATTCTTGGGGCAGCCCGTTTCCTTGGCTGCCATCCTGGCTGCCGCTGCTGCGGACATTCCCTGGGCAAGATAATTTTTTGCTATTGCCGCCGCATCCTCCGCTGTAAGGTCGCTTTCCTCCGGAGGGGCACCGTCCAGCACCAGTACAAATTCTCCTCTGGGAGCGTGGGTGCCATAGTACTGCTCCGCCTCTGCAAGACACATGCGCAGCACCTCCTCGTGTACCTTGGTCAGCTCCCGGCAGAAGGAGAGAATCCGTTCACCGCCGCAGACATTCCGCAGATCGGCAATGGTGCGGCAGAGCTTGTGGGGTGCTTCATACAGGACGGCCGTTCTGGTTTCCTGCCTGAGGGATTCCAGCATGGCATTTCTGGGTTTCCTGTCCATGGGCAGGAAGCCGTAAAATACAAATTGCGCTGTACTGCCGCCGCTGACGGAAAGGGCAGTGATGACCGCACTGGGACCGGGTACTGCCTGTACAGAGATGCCCCGTTCCCTGCAGATCCGCACAAGCTCCTCTCCGGGATCGGAAATACAGGGCATGCCGGCATCCGTCACAATAGCGCAGGTTTCGCCGGCTGCAATCCGGTCGGCAATGGCCTGGGCTGTCGCCGCACCGCTGTGGTCATGGTAGCTGACAAGGGGTGTTTTCAGGTCAAAATGGGTCAGGAGTTTCCGCGTCACACGGGTGTCCTCCGCTGCAATGAAGTCCGCCTCCTCCAGAATCCGCAGCTGCCGGAGGGTAATATCCTCCAGGTTGCCGATGGGGGTTCCGGTTACATATAGAATACCGCTCATGCCTGTGCCTCCTTCTGTGTCCGAGCTGCATTGGGGTACAGGGCGGCTGCCTGCTCAGTCAGCTGCCCGTTTTCATACATGATGAAGGGCGGTTCCATCTGTAAAAAAGGCTTTGCACCCTTCTTGCCCTCCAGCAGGAAGAGCCAGGGTATATCCTTGGCAGTTCTGGATACCAGCTGCAGACGTTTCGGCTCCATACCGGCTGCACGCATGGCGCAGATATAGTCCGGGAGCCGTTCCGGTCTGCCGCAGATGCAAAGCCTTCCGCCGAAATTCAGCAGCCGTGCCGCCGCATTGCATACATCCTCCGGCAGGCAGTGAACGCCGTGCCGTGCAATCCGCTGTGCCTCCAGGCTGCATTCATAGCCGCTGCCGCAGGGCTGATAGGGGGGATTGCAGAGCACCAGATCCGTTTGTCCAATGGGGGCGCCTTCCCATAGCTCCCGCAGGTCAGCGCAGATAGGTGTAATGGCAGTAATGCCGCTGGCCTCCATCCCCATTTTTGTCTGCATAATTGCCTGCTCCTGGATATCCAGGGCATAGATCTGCTTCGGAGGCGCTTTCTTTTGCATCAGCAGGGGAATAATACCGCAGCCCGTGCCGAATTCGCATACCAGATCCCTCCGCCTATACCGGGAAAAACCGGTCAGCAGGAAGGCGTCCGTTCCGAAGCGATGCTCCCGGGAAGTATAGACAACGATTCCGCCGCCGATGGGTTCCGCTTTGCACTCCATTCCTGCAGCACCTTCCTTTCCTTCATAAGGTAACCTCTTGTTTCTAAAATCCGAGAAGATAAAAGGTTGATTTTGTGGGACTTCGCCTGACCGGCGCCGTCCCCTCTGCCCCACGCTCTCTATCAGACTATTGGGGCGGTTTGATAGAGATTAGTATTAGAGGTCCCCATAATCCTGTTTATTATAGCATAAAGCCGGGAATTCTGTCAACCTCCGGAAATAACGATGTTCCCCCATCATCCGGAGGAACATCGTCTCTGATTATCGGATTCTTTTACTGTATCGGATCAAATACTTCCACAGGATCCACATAGATATCATCGTAGGTACCACCCAGCAACATTCTCTTCAGCAGCGCCAGATCGAACGCATTGACAATTCCGTCACCGTTCAGGTCGGAATAAGCCAGCTGGGTTTCATTGATGGAAACGCCGCCGAACAGGTACTTCTGCACATAGACCGCATCAACGATGGTTACTTCGCCGTCCAGGTTGACATCACCGGAGACCGTTTCTGTTACGTCCCCAACCGAAAGATCATAAGTGGGCTCCTCTGTTGGTTCCGTTGTGTCAGGTTCGGTAGGCTCCGTCGTTTCCGGTTCGGTAGGTTCTTCGCCTTCCAGTGCGATACCATTGGCACGGCTGAATTCCTTCACTGCCTCGGAATCGCTGGAAACAACAATGTTTTCCAGAACAGCAGGGGTTGCGCCGTTGTCATAACCAAAGGCATAGTCCTTTACTTCAGTAACACCTGCAGGAATGATCAGCGGTGTCAGCTGCTTGCATCCTGCCAGTGCATACCGGTCAATGGTTGTTACGCCCTCGGGAATTTCCAGTGTTGTCAGAGATTCGCAGCTGTAGAGCATATGGTTGCTCAGGGCTGTCAGATTAGAGGGCAGCTGAATTTCCGTCAGGGATCTGCAGCAGGCAAATGCCCAGATGCCGATGGTTTCCATTTCTCCCTCAAATACAGCGCTCTGCAGGTTTTCACAGTTATAGAATGCATAGCTGCCCAGGGAGGTTACTGTTGCCGGAATCACAATGCTGGACAGGCTGGTGCAGTCATAGAATGCATACTCCTTGATGGTGGTAACACTTGCCGGAATTACGACATTGTCCAGAGACGCACACTTTGTAAAGGCATAGGCACCGATGGTGACCAGACCTTCAGGAAGGGTCAGCTCTGTGATGCTTCTGCATCCATAGAATGCGTTGCTGCCCAGCTGGGTAAGATTTGCCGGCAGGGAAACATCATACAAATTGCCGCAGTCTACAAAGGCACTGGTTCTGATTTCTGTTACACTGTCCGGGATCCTGACGCTTTCCAGTGAATAGCAGCCGGAGAAGGTACACATGCCGATTGCCTGCAGTCCTTCGGGCAGTACGGCACTTCTGAGCTTGGAACAATTATAGAATACATAGCCTTCGACTGTGCTGACTGTGTCCGGAATGACGATTTCCTGCAGACCGGAATAGGCAAATGCACCGGCACGGATTGCTGTTACCGTGCTTGAGATATTGACCGTCTCCAGGGAGTTGCACATGTAGGCAGCGTAACCGCCCAGGAATGTCAGCCCCTCTGCAAGATTCAGCGTTCTCAGGGAAGTGCAGTTGGACAGAATGTATTCACCCATTGTGACAACATTGCCGGGAATGGTAACCTCTGTCAGGCTGGAACAATAGGAAAATGCCTCAGCACCGATTTTCGTCAGAGTATCCGGCAGTGTAATTGCCGTCAGGCTGGAACAGCACAGAAATGCAGATGCATCAATGATCTCCACACCCTCCATGCCGACGATTTCTTCCAGGTTAGTACAATTGCAGAATGCATTGGCACCGATTTTTTTCACAGTGCTGGGAATGGTAATCTTCTTCAGGTTGGTACACTCCTGGAATGCGGCACCGTAGATCACCTGAACTGGATATCCTTCAATGGTCTCCGGAATTTCCACTTCTTCAACATCCGGGTTGCAGCTCATAATCTGGATATAGCCCATCTGCACCCACTGATAGGTCAGATCTCCGTAAGTGTAGTCCGTCTTGATTTCCAGATCCGCCGCAGATACGGGCATTTCCTCAATGACATTTTCCAGAACCGGTGCTCCGCCGGAAAACACCAATGCTGCAGCAAGAACACCTGCTGCAAATTTTTTCATATTCATCATGCTACCTTCCTCTCTAATTCTGCCCTCTCAGAATTATTGTGTTATTTTCACGATATTATCTCTCTGTTGGCAGAAAGATATATGCAATTTTATTATACTCCACAAACCCACATTTTGTCAAGAGACCGGACATCGAAAAAAGGAAAGTTGAAAAAAGTTTTCATTTTCTTCATACTCTGCGTTAGTAAAAAATCCTCAGAACAGCGGAAACTGCCGCCGTTCTGAGGATTCGTATAAGGATCATGTTTACCGCCAGAAGACCAGCAAATCCCGCAGCCGGAAGTAGAACTCCGGCATACTGTTCCACATAGCGCACCAGTCGGCAGCCGACAGCAGAATTGCCAGCATCATGAGGGGTGTGGCAATCAGCACAGCAGCGGCGCATTTGCTGAATGCACCGTAAACAGGCGCCAGCCGCCTCATCTGCTGCTGGGCATCCAGAATGACCAGCACGCAGAACACTGCCAGTACCGGCAGAATGTCGCAAAGGTACCGGGAAACATAACCTGCCATGCAGAAATCCACCAGGGCAATTAACAGAGCCAGCAGGAATGCCAGGTAGAACACCCAGCGCTTTTCTGCTCTGGCAGAACGCTTCCGGATGGTCATGGGGAGCAGCAGCAGTCCGGCTGCCACACAGGGAAATACCAGCAATCCGAAGCCTTCATCCGCAAAGCTGAATTGTCCATAGGTAGGAAAGCTGGTCAGCGGCTGGGTAAAGAAGGGGAACACGCCGCCCATTTTCAGGGGCGTCAGGAAGTAATAGCCGATGGCTGCCGGAAGCGAGGACAGGCGCACAATATTGGCCGAGGTGTCATTCACTGTCAGCTGATAGGTGGAACCAAAGTCAAAGGGGGAGCTGAACCGTGCCGCATTGTATGCCATCACCGCCGCTGCCCCTGCCAGCAGGGGAATGGCAAAGGATGTTACTGCGGCGGTTTTCTGACGGACGCCCAGCTGCTTGCGGCGGATGAGACCCAGGAACGGCGGAACCAGCAGAACGGCATACAGAGCCTGCTGGGGACGGCTCAGCACCGTGCAGGCAATTGCCAGACCGCATCCGGCAAGAAGGAGGCACCGGGACAGGTTCTTCTTTGCCATGGTTGCTTCCAAGCCCAGCCAGAGAAAGAGGTACAGGAACAGCATACCGCAGATGTAGACCAGATAGTACCGGTCGGAATAATTCAGGCACAGATAAATACCGGAAGCACCGGCGGCTGCGGCAAGTCCGCAGAGCAGAAGGAGGAAATTGACCTGTTTGCAGTATTTTTTGATCAGGCTCATGATCATGCCGAACATAGTGATCATTGCAAATATTGCCAGAATGCAGGTTGCAATATTCAGCGTGGGCAGCTTCCCGGTGAGGAGATAGAAGGGGTAGTACACGAACACCACCGGAGCAACACCGAAATAGCTGTAATACTTTCCATTGTAATAGGCTCTGTCCCAGGCAACGGAAGCGCCGGCTTCACTGCGCTGGCTGGGATCATAGGGATTTTTCAGCTCTGCCAGCAGGGGATCCGGTTCCAGCGTCAGGTGGAGCTGACCGTGTTCCCAGGCATCCAGGGTCTGGGCATAGGGATCGGCCGTGCTGAATTTTCCTGTTTCTGCATAATCTGAGAGTTCCTGGCCGGGCAGAATGAATGCGGAAATTGTGCAGAGACTAACGGCAAGAACGGCAAGCACTGCTGCACGGTGAGCCGGGCAGCGGCGGTTGTAGGTGATCCGATACCAGCCGAAGATCCGGATAGCCGCACACAGCACCAGAATTCCGGCAACCACAGCAAAGCGGAGGAAGGAAAAACCATAGGGCTTCACATTGGATACCGTCATGCCTGTCAGCCGGAATTCACCGGAGAGGTCCTTTATTCCCAGGCGCAGTTCATGGAGTGTACCGTATGGATTGATGGAAAAGGACATGCTCTCCTGGGACGAGTTCATCCAGGCTGCGGAAACATCCTTGAACACACGGGAGAAATTGCCGTCCTTCATTCCTACCGAACATTGGTAGAAATTATCGTCACAGATGCAGCTGAACTGCACATAGTTCACATCGGTTTTTTCCAGCTGGAATACCAGTTCCGTAGTATCATGTACCAGCAGCGTATTGCTGCTCCATTCCGCTGCCTCCGGATCATAGGTCATGTTGGCGCAGGGAAAACCAATTGTGGTCTCCTCCGGGTGCAGTGTATAGCACCAGCCGCAGAATACAGCCAGCTCAAGCAGCAGCGCAAGTGCTGTCAGGCGAACACCCCGGTGAAAGAAGCGCCGGAGCGGAGTTGTTTTCCCGTCTGCCAGGAGCATCTGGGCAGAAGCAAGGGCACATACCAGCACCAGTGTCAGCAAAACGGCTGTCCGGTTGGCTCCAAGGGTATACTGACATAAAACAAAATTCAGTGAATATAGTAAAACGAGCTGCACAGCGGCAAGTCTCCCTGCCAGACCTATGTAATGGCTGGACGGTTTATCCGTTCTGTTCCGGCTGATGCATACCGCCAGGCATCCGCCGTTCACGGCCAGCAGCAGAATCGTTGCAAACAGCAAAAGCATGTCCATTGGGGTCCCCTCCTATTTGGTTGTGTCGTCTTCCAGTATTTTCGGTGCCTCGGCATTGCGTTCCCGCCGTCCGGCATCCCGCTTCTGTTTGCGCCAGACCCTTGCATCATAGGCAAAGAACTGCCACAGCGCCAGTATGCAGATCAGAGCAAAGGGCAGGAGCGTGGGAAGAATTCTGTCCCGGTAAATATCACTTGCCGGCTGCATATCCTGGCTGCTGTAGCCCTTTCGGTCGGCATAGGCGCAGAACCGGTAGAGCACTGTCATGCAGGCGGCAATGCCCGGACAGGCACAGGCCAGTGCCAGCAGATTGCACAGCCAGAGCCGGAGCCTGGCACCCAGCAGGCAGAGCAGCGTTCCCAGCACCAGCAGGCCTGCGCCAATGAACATCCAGGTGGCAAAAGGGCCAAAAATTTCATCGGGATAGCTGCCGCCGTTGCTTTTCAGATTCTGCTGCCATCCGGCAGCGGAAAGCATATCCATGACCACCGGATAGAGCAGGGTCGTAATTACCAGCAGCACACGCAGAATGATTCGCACTGTGCGCCAGATAGGGGAGAGCGTCTGGCGTTTCTCCGGTTCTATTGTTGTTGTATTTCTTTTTTTTGACATTTTTCCTTCCTTTCCCGGCGTGCATTTCCGCAAGCGGTAAATTATGCGCCGAGGGGCAATCATTTTCTATGATAATCCGCCATCGGGCTGTCCATGATAAGATGGGAGACAAAGCTGCAATGCAGCCGGATTTTCCCAGAAATTTCAATATGTGTGTATTGTGAATACACGGAAAGCAGGTGACGGATGAACATTCACATTCGAAAAAAGCTGACAGCCGCACTTGGTCTGACGCTGATGCTGCCGACCGTTTTCTGTCTCTACTATGCCGGCAGGCTGTCGGATCATTATTATGTACGCCGGGGAGAATCGCTGACACTCTCCACAGCACTGCCGGTGACGGTGGATCCGGTGGAATCCGTTGCAGCGGCAGCATTGACAGGGACAGCCTCCAGCCAGGCACCCCTGCGTCTTTTTGGTATCTTTCCCATAAAAAACGTAGAAATTCAAGAATCGGAAGAAATTATGCTGGTTCCCTGCGGCCAGCCCTTTGGCATCCGGATGCTGATGGACGGCATTATGGTCGTTGGCTTCGGAGCAGTGGAGGGTACGGACGGACGATGTCCGGGGCAGGAGGCCGGCCTGGAAATCGGGGATGTCATTCAGGAGGTCAATCACACGCCGCTGACATCCACTGATGATTTTAAGGAAATTGCGATGGGGGAGGAAGAAGTTACGCTGACCGTTCTGCGCGGTGAAACAGTTCTGGAACTGACGCTGACGCCGGCCTATTCGCCAATCCGGGACTGCTGGCAGACCGGGCTCTGGGTACGGGACAGTGCTGCAGGGATAGGTACACTGACCTATTATGAGCCTTCCACCGGATGCTTCGGGGGTCTGGGGCATCCCATCTGTGATACGGATACGGGTGAATTGATTCCTCTGGGCAGCGGCGAAGCAGACCCGGTAACCATCAGCGGCGCAGTCCGTGGACTGCCCGGTAAACCGGGACAGCTCCAGGGGTATTTTTCTGCCGAGGATTCTCTCGGAGAACTGACCTGCAACAGCCGATGCGGCGTATTTGGCACGCTGGATGAAGCCCCCTCTGCTGCGGACGCCATTCCCATGGCGTTCAAACAGGAGGTGGAGTTAGGGGAAGCGACCATTCTCTGCACCGTCAGCGGTGATGAAGCGGAGGAATTTACAGTTGAAATTACCTCCATTGACTGCACAGCGGCCACTCAGAATTTAACAATCCGGGTGACGGACGAGGACCTGATTGACAAAACCGGCGGCATCGTTCAGGGAATGAGCGGCAGCCCCATTATGCAGAATGGAAAACTGGTGGGAGCAGTCACCCATGTATTTGTCAGTGACCCCTCCCAGGGCTATGGCATCTTTGCGGAGACAATGTATGAATACTCTCAGAGTACAGCGCATGATTAATAATAGGCTTGAGATTTCCAAAACAAAAAACGGGGCTGCTGATGCAGCCCCGAATGCTGTTACGCATTTATCTATTTTCGTCACTAAAGCCGCTCTCAACCAGCTCTACCAGAGCATCCACTGCTGCCTGCTCATCGGAACCGTCAGCAATGATACGGATGTCAGTACCGCCAACAATACCCAGGGACAGAATGCCCAGCAGACTCTTGGCATTTACCCGGCGCTCCTTCTTCTCAATCCAGATAGAGGACTTAAATTCATTTGCCTTCTGAATAAAGAACGTTGCAGGTCTTGCGTGCAGACCAACCTGGTTCTGAACGGTTACATCTTTTACAAACATAATCAAACTCTCCCATCTTTGCAATAATAAGGTTGTGTTTTTGTTTACCAGTGCATATTGCTATTATACATTCAAAATCGGGAATCGTCAACGGTTTTTCAGAAGATCTGCGTTTTTTTTAGCAATTTTCTACGCTTTGCCAAAATGTGACCGTAAAACAGAAGGGCTTGTTTGTGTATAATCACAATAAATAATTTTTGTGAAATATACTCTCCGTATCCTACAAGTTTCAACGAATTTTTCTGTGCAATATGCTGTTATTTATTCAACGAATCGCATCAGAATGCCATGCATCAGATCGGCTTACCGTACTCATTGATGCCAATATTCATTGAGGAATTCCACCCGTGTCTGCAGCCATCCGAGGAGGTAATCTGCCGCCTCCCCTTGCGTCCGGCAGCGTGCCGCACCGGCGGAAAGCTCACTTGCCGCTTCATTATGCAGGATATTATCCCAGCGCAGGTAGTTCCGGTCAAACGCGTCCTCGTACTGTGCCGTATCCGCTTCAATCATGGCATATGCGCGGTCGAACACGCCGGCATCATACGCCGCTGTCCACTGTCCGCGAATGATCTCCTGGAACCACTCCTCATACATCAGAACAGCAAGCCAGGGATTGATCGTCTCGTAGACATCGTTCACATCGGAAACGATATTTGCCGCATAGAAGCCCGTTCCGTCCGCACAGCGATCCTTGTTGCCCATGGAAGAATCGAAATCCCAGGGAGCATGGAAGGTCAGCTTTCTGCTGCCGTTCTCACCGAAATCCACGCTCATGAAAAAGCTCGACCAGTAAATATCGGCATCGCAGGTCAGCTCGCTGAGAATGTACATCGCCGCAAGCGACTGCGCATCAATGACCTGTTCCACGGCTTCCTGCGGAGTGATGGCATCATTCAGAGCGATCTCCGTGCAGTCCTCATTGAACTGGTAAGCCGTATCCTCATACGCTGCTGCATAGAGGATATCGTACACGAGATCGACATAGTTTGCAATGAAGTCATGCTGTGCCTGCGAGTAGATGTCGCTTTTGATGGTAAAGCCGACATCCTTCGATTCACCCCACACATTTTTGCCGAGTGCGGTCATCGTCCTGCCGCCGCCGTCTTCACCGTCAAAGGGAATGAGCGGTGCATTGTCGGCATAATCAATCGTGAAGCTGCGGAGCGGCTCCTCATTGGTATAATACCCATCGAACTCCAGAAAATAACCGATATCCGTTTCCTCATCATTCTGGAGAGGTTCTGTGACTGCCACGCGGTCAGCATTGACCTGCTGCAGCTCGGTCAACAGATACACGCCCCAGTACTGGCCGTTGATCTCGACCTCAACTAAGGAGGCATCTGCCGCATAGAGATCAAGCTCTGCAAACAGCTCCCGTGCAATGGAGAGTGCGGTTTTGTCACGCAGCAGGGAGGTGTCCTTATAGCCTGCCAGCAGCACCCAGTTTTTCATCTCCGCTCCGTCATTGAGGCCGAGGAGATTCTGCGGTTCCTGGAATTTTATACGAAGCGGCTTTTTTTGATAGGAGGTTGTCCAGTTGCCGCGCACCTTGACATCCGCAGCGGCAGCATCCAGCAGAACCGTACCGCCGATATCGGAAAGCGTTATCGTACATTCCTCATAATACGGCGCAGGCGGCATGACATAGCCCGGTGTCCAGGAGCTGATGGACTCTGAAACGAAGGGGTTGACGGGTTCCGTCACAAAATCCAGTGCAGCCTCGCTTTGGTTATTCGTAGTAATGGAAAGAACCGGCAGTGTACTTCCGATGTCAAAATTCGTATAATCCATTGTAGGCGCTTCTGTCGGAGCGTTTGTTTCTGCAGCGGCAGTCGTATCCGCTGGCGATTCAGCCGGCCGTTCGGCAGCATTGCATCCAGTCAGGCACAATGCCAGAGCAGCAAGCAGAACGGCTTTTGTCAGAAGCTTCATCACAGTCTACTCCTTTTCTGCACAATAGTTCGCATAGAGGTCGGGTCGCTTTGCCTTTGTCACCTGGAGGCTCTGTTCCTTCCGCCACTGAGAAATTTTCAGATGATGCCCGGACAGCAGCACCTCCGGCACGGCTGCCCCCTCCCAGATCTCAGGGCGGGTATACTGGGGGTATTCGAGCAGGCCGTCCTAGTGACTCTCCTCTTCAAAACAGATGGCAGCCGGCAGCACACCGCTGCACATTCTTGCCACAGCATCCGTGAGTACCAGTGCCGGCAGTTCACCGCCGGTAAGCACATAATCACCGATGGAAATTTCCTCATCCACAATTCTGTCCAGAATCCGTTGGTCCACGCCTTCATAGTGTCCGCACAGCAGGAAAAGACTGGACATCCGGGACAGCTCCCGTGCCCTGCCCTGGGTCAGAACGCTGCCCTGGGGAGACAAATAAATTGTATGGGGACGTTCCCCCAGCTGTTCACAGACCGCCTGCCAGCAGCGGTAAATTGGTTCCGCCTGCATGACCATTCCCATGCCGCCGCCGTAAGGGGTATCATCCACCCTGCGGTGCTTGTCCAGGGTATAGTCCCGGATGTTGTGACAATGCACCGTAATGGCTCCCTGTTTTCTGGCTCTGCCGATGATGCTTTCCGAAAGCACTGCTTCGCACATTTCCGGGAAGAGTGTAGCAATTTCAATCTGCATCGTCAAACAATCCCTTCAGCGGACGGATGGTCATGCTCCTGTTTTCCAGACTGGTTTCCAGCACTACATCCGGGATGGCGGGCACCAGGTATTCGTTCTTTGTCTCCGGGTCAGCAATGACATAGACGTCATTGGCACCGGTCTGCAGCACGTCACAAACGGTACCGTACACCTTGCCCGTATCGGCATCCACAGCCTTCAGACCGATGAGATCCTGGATGAAATAAGTGCCTTCCTCCAGCTCTACCTCATCGCGGTTCATATACAGCACCTTGTTGCGCATCTGCTCTGCCTGCTCACGGGTATCACAGCCCTCCAGCTGCAGAACGACCATGTGCTTCATCACTCTGGCACGCAGAATCCGGACAGGAGTCCTGCCCCTGTCCAGATACAATGTCTCAAAAGAACATAAAAACGCCGCATCGTCACACCAGGGAATTACCTTTACTTCCCCGTGCAGCCCATGGACGTTTGTAATTTTACCTATTTCCAGAAATTGTTTTTGTTCCATAATCCGTCCCATCAACCGATTTCCACAGCGATGGCATCCATGCCGTTTCTGGCAGCACCGGAACGCATAATGGTGCGGATTGCCTTGGCAATTCTGCCCTGCTTGCCGATGACACGGCCCATGTCTTCCTCTGCCACATGCAGATGGAATACCACAACGCCCTCCTCATTGGGAGCGTCTTCTGTAATTTCAATGGCATCCTTGTGATCCACAAGGCTTTCCACGATGGTATATAATAATTCTTTCATTTGTAACTCCTTCACCAGCTGTCCGGAAAAACGGGCTTCAGAGAATAGAAGCCCGATACCAGCTTTCGCTGTTTCGGCAGCTTCTACCTCCGTACGCACATAATTACAGTACGCCCTCGTTCTTCAGGATCTTCTTTACAGTATCTGTCGGCTGCGCACCCTTGCGGATCCAATCCTTAGCCTTATCGGAATCCACCTTTACAGTGCTCGGCTCCTTGGTCGGGTCATAATAACCGATCTCGTCGATGCATCTGCCGTCTCTGGGGAATCTTGCATCAGCAACAACAATACGATAGAACGGAGCCTTCTTGGCACCCATTCTTCTCAGTCTGATTTTTACTGCCATTATTCTTTCACCTCCGGAATGCAACAATTTATTTCAAAGCGGGGAACCGCATTTGAACCTAACTCTGAATCTGCGCCGCCATGCCGGCAATGCTCAGCGCAATCATGACTGCTCCCAGCAGTCCGTAAGCAATTCTTGCCCCGTGTCTGCCGAAAACCTTCACCAATCTCCGTGCCTTTCTGTTATCGAAGAACCAGCTCCAGTTAAAAATGCCGGCACACACACAGAAAAGACCGACCAGCGCCATTACAATGACGCAGAACCATTTCTGCCAGATTTCCATGTTTCACATCAGCCAAGGGGCGGGAGATTGCCGCCGCCCTGTCCGGCGATCTTGTCAAAATTCATGCCGGCAAGCTGTTTTCTGGCACGGCGTGCAAACATTTTGCCCTTCTTGCCCTTGCCGGAAATCTGCTTCATAAGCTTCTGCATCTGCTCAAACTGCTTGAGCAGGCGGTTGACATCCTCCACCTTTGTGCCGCTGCCGGCAGCGATGCGGCGTTTTCTGGAGGGGTTGATGATGGACGGCTTTGCACGCTCTGCCTTGGTCATAGAAGTGATCATAGCTTCCAGACGGTAGAACTGCTTGTCATCCAGGTCGGCATCACTGATCTTGTCGCCCACGCCGGGGAGCATGGAGACAATGGATTTCAGGGAACCCATTTTGCGGATCTGTCTGAGCTGATCCAGCAGATCGTCCATATCGAACTTCTGCTCCTGCAGCTTCCTGGTCAGTTTCTCCGCATCTTCTTTATCCATTACCGTTTCAGCCTTCTCAATCAGCGTCAGCACATCGCCCATTCCGAGGATTCGCGACGCCATGCGGCTGGGGTGGAATTTTTCAAATTCGTCAAGTTTTTCGCCCATACCTACGAACTTAATGGGCTTGCCGGTGACTGCCAGTACGGACAGTGCCGCACCGCCTCTGGTGTCGGAGTCCAGCTTGGACATGAGCACGCTGTCAATGCCCAGGGCGTCATCAAAGGATTTTGCCACATTCACCGCATCCTGACCGGTCATGGCATCCACAACCAGCATGATTTCGTGGGGCTCCGTTACTTCCTTGATATTCTGCAGTTCTTCCATCAGCTCGGTGTCGATATGCAGACGGCCGGCGGTATCCAGAATGACGATATCATGGCCGTAGTCCTTTGCATACCGGACTGCCTGCTTGGCGATAATGACGGGGTCAATCTGTCCCATTTCAAACACCTTGACACCGGCACGCTCACCCACTACCTGCAGCTGGTGAATTGCCGCTGGACGATAGATGTCGCAGGCTGCCAGCATGGGACGGTGCCCTTCACCTTTCAGGTATTTGGCAAGCTTTGCTGCATGGGTGGTCTTACCGGAGCCCTGCAGTCCGCACATCATGATAATGCACGGCGGCTTGGAGGGCATATTGATCCGCTCATTGTCATTGCCCATGAGGGCGATCAGTTCTTCGTTGACAATCTTAATCACCTGCTGGGCAGGTGTCAGGCTGGAAAGCACCTCTTCGCCCACAGCTCTTGCGGAAACCTTTGCCACAAAGTCCTTGACAACCTTGTAGCTGACATCCGCCTCCAGCAGGGCAAGGCGTACCTCACGCATGGCTTCCTTTACATCGGATTCTGTCAGTTTTCCGTGGGATTTCAGCTTTTTAAATACTTTGTTCAGTTTTTCCGAAAGTCCTTCAAATGCCATGTTGCAGCCTCGCTTTCCAATAAAATCTATAGCAGCAGCAAGCCCTCGGAGGCAAGCTGCCCGATCTGTGCAAGTGCTTCCTCACTGCCCGTCCGGCAGTGCTGAAGAATGGATTCCAGGCATTCCCGCATCCCGGTGATGCGTGCAGCCATGCCCAGCTTTTCCTCCGTCTGGAGGAGGGTCTGTTCCGAATGGCGCAGGCTGTCACGGACGGCCTGCCGGGTAATTCCCGTAGATTCGGCAATTTCGGAAAGGGACAAATCCTCGTTATAATACAGCTCTGCAAGGTCCCGCTGACGCTCCGTCAGCAGTTCGCCGTAGCAGTCCAGCAGCAGCACAAATGCTAAATTCTTTGCCATTGGGTTCTGCCTCCCTTGCAGCGGTGTAAAGTAATTTTACTTTCCTGACTAATTTAGTATACCACATCCGGTCTGGAAAGTCAAGGGACTTTACAAAGTTTTTGTATTTTGTAAGAAAAAACAAAAAGCGTCACTTATTGTGATGTATATTTTGTTATTGATACTGACTGCTACATGGAGGTACAAGAAGACTGCCGGGCATTTCCCGGCAGTCCCATTGCATGATTCAATTTTTCCGGAACAGCACCTTCAGCATCATGGCGCCTCCTGCGGCAGTAAGACCGAACATGAGAATGAACACATAGGCATTGCTGGTTTTCCAGTAAATGCTGACACTCATAATCACCGTGAGCAGAATGAACAGGATTCCCAGCCCCGTGACAATCCAGCCAAAGATTTTCTTATCCATCAGGAACAGCATGACTATGCCGATCAGCAGGGGCAGCATGATCAGCCCATTGGGCATGCCCCAGGAGCCGATGTGGTAGAAGTAGCCGCTTCCCCAGGAGCTTCTGACTCCTACATTCTGCAGAATCATGAAGAGCCCTGCGCCGAGCATCAGCAGGCCAATGAAGAAGTTCCGCAGATCGTTGTGGTCCCTGCTGCGCTTTTTTTCCATTTCCTCCAGCAGGTGATAGGTCTCATCCAGATCATTCGGCTGTTTATGTTTTGCCAAGGATCCCACCTCCCTTATTCATTTGGATTTATTATACAATATTCCGGGTTATTTGTCAATGGAGTTCCCGGAACGGCTGCAGATCACAACAGCGTAATCATAGGGTTCCACCTTCAGGGCGGTTCCCTCCAGGGTGCCCCGTTCTGTAGTTTCCACAGCATAGTCTTCACGCCAGGGGCGGAATTCCACCAGCTGCTCATGCTCAGTACGGTTCACATAAATCTGAACGGCAGAGTCGGACGCTTCCTGTACACGGGCAAATGCCATGACATCCTCCTGGGATGGCAGGAAATACAGTCTGCCGGTCTTGAACGCCTTGTGCGCTTTCCGGATGCGCCCCAGCTCCCGGGTGTAGGCGATCAGCTCCTGGTCCTCGTGACCCCAGGGATAGCAGCGGCGGTTGAAGGGATCCTTATAGCCCTGAAGTCCTGCCTCATCACCATAGTAAATGCTGGGTACGCCCGGCAGGAAGAACATCAGTGCCATGGCAGCACGGAGCATTGCCCGGCCCCGTGTGTATTCGTACTCATTGAGATATTTTTCCGCCATCCAGTCCTTGGATTTGTCATCGCAGCTTTCGCCGCCGAAGCAGTTGATGGCACGCTCGATATCGTGGGTGGAGACAAAGTTCATCAGGACATCCACGGAGGGTTTGGGGTAATTTTCCAGAATGGTCATGATCCGATGCTGGAATTCTCTTGCGCTCATACCCTTGATATAGCCGACCATAGCTTCACGGAAGGGGTAGTTCATGACGGAATCCAGCTGATCTCCCAGAAGATAGCGGCGCTTGACTCCGTAGCTCTCCTTATTGGAGGCGTCTTCCCAGACCTCGCCGATGATGATTTTTTCGGAGCCGTGCTTTTTGACGCAGCGGTTAAGCTGATCAAGGAATTCATCCGGCAGTTCATCAGCCACGTCCAGACGGTAGCCGGCGGCTCCCAGGGAAAGCCAGTAATCCAGCACACCGCCCTCCCCGCACATATAATTCATGTAGTCCTTATTGGTCTCCCGGACATTGGGGAGGGTGTCGATGCCCCACCATGCCTCATAGACATTGGGGTACTCCCAGAAGGTATACCAGCTGTAATAGGGACTGTCCTTGGACTGGAAGGCGCCCACTGTATCATAGCGGCCGAATTTGTTGAAATATACACTGTCCGCGCCCGTATGGGAGAAGACACCGTCCAGAATAATGCTGATGCCGTATTCCTTCGCATCCGCACAGAGCGTGCGGAAATCCTCATTGGTGCCCAGCAGGGGATCAATGCTGCGGTAGTTTGCGGTGTTATAGCGGTGATTCTCGTGGGATTCAAACACGGGATTCAGATAGATGCAGGTAACGCCCAGATCCGCAAGGTACGGCAGCTTGCTGCGGATGCCCTCCAGATCGCCGCCGAAATAGTCATTGTTCCAGACATGACCGTTCTGATCCGGACGGTACCAGGGAGTGCCGCCCCAGTCCTCACGGAGAACCCTGCCCTCAGGAAGATTGTCATGGGGCTTGCCGCTTTTACAGAAACGGTCGGGGAAAATCTGGTACATGACGCCGCCCTTGAGAAATTCCGGGGTCCGGTAGTTCTCGGCATAGACCGTCAGCTGGAACAGGTCGCCGTCATTGAGATTGCCGATATGCCCGGAGGTGCGCTTGATATAGAAGCGCTGGCGGTTCATGGTATAGGCGAAATAATAATAATGCACGCCCACATACCGGGGCTGGTAATCCGTGCTCCAGACATTGCAGTCCTCCTCTTCCTTCTCAAAATGCAGGTTGAGAAACCGTTCCTTGAAGCCGGTGCGGAACAGCACCAGGCAGGGTGCAAAATCCGGCTGCACTTCCTTTGGCAGACGAATGGAGAAATGACAGACCTTGCCTGCCTTCACCGCACCGAAGGGACTTTTATAAGCAGAGTCCCAGCTGTCATACAGATGGCTCATATAGTCAACTCCTGTAATAGATGTGATACGAATCCTGATACGAAACCCCCGGAATACAAGAGATTCATCGGATTCCCAAAAGAAGCGTGTCCGTTGCCGGACACGCTTTTCTGAATTTGTTGGGCAGTCTGCCGGATTACAATCCCCAGATGTCTCTTGCGTAATCGTTGACGCTGCGGTCGGCGGAGAAAATGCCTGCGCCGGCAGTGTTCATAAGGGACATCTTTGCCCAGCGCATCTTATCGTTGTAGCACTCAGAGCTGAATGCCTGCGCTCTTGCATAGTCATTAAAGTCAGCCAGAACCATGTACGGATCGGAATTCTTGAGGGAATTGGCAACCTCTGCAAAGGTGCATCCATTGATACCGTGATACATACGGTCGATGCATGCACGGATAATGCCGTTCTCGTTGTAGATCTGCTCCGGATTATAGCCGGGCTTGCGGGCATTGACTTCCTCGGTTTTCATACCGAAGATGATAATGTTGTCATCACCCACTGCATCCCTGATTTCCACATTGGCGCCGTCCAGAGTACCCAGGGTAACTGCACCGTTGAGCATGAGCTTCATATTGCCGGTGCCGGATGCCTCCGTACCAGCCAGGGAAATCTGCTCGGAGATATCACTTGCGGGCATGAGCAGCTCGGACAGGGTGACTCTGTAATCCTCAATAAAGTGAACTGCAAGCTTATCCTTGATTCTGGGATTCTTGCTGATTTCTTCGGAGATTGCCCAGATCATCTTGATGATCTGCTTTGCCAGATAGTAACCGGGTGCTGCCTTAGCTGCAAAAATATAGGTCTTGGGGGTAAAGTCCGCATCCGGATTTTCCAGCAGATAGTTGTACTGCGCCAGAATATTCATGACGTTCAGATGCTGGCGCTTGTATTCGTGAAGACGCTTTACCTGCACGTCAAAGATGCTGTCGGTATTGAGGACAGCCTTGGAGCTCTGCTTTACATACTTGGCAAAGCGCTCCTTGTTCTCCTTCTTCACCTTCATGATCTGCTCCAGAACATCCTTGTCATCGGCAAAGGCAGCCAGCTTGGAAAGCTCTGCAGCATCCTTCAGGAAACCGCTGCCGATCTTCTCTTTGAGGAGATCAGTCAGACCGGGATTGGACTGGTACAGCCAGCGGCGGTAGGCAATGCCGTTGGTCACATTTTTGAATTTCTCCGGTGTATCACAGGCTTCATCGTGGAATACATCGTTTTTAATAATCTCAGAGTGGAGCTTGGATACGCCGTTTACGCTGTGTGAAACAGCAACGCAGAGGGTTGCCATATGGATCTGGTTATCCTTGATGATGGACATTCTGGTGGTCTTGGCACTGTCATAGCCGTTGCGCTCCATCAGAGCCTGGCAGTAACGGTTGTTGATTTCAACAATAATGGAGAAAATTCTCGGGATGACGTGCTTTACCAGGTTCACATCCCACTTCTCCAGTGCCTCCGCCATGACGGTATGGTTGGTGTATGCGAAGGTATGGACTACAATGTTCCATGCCTGATCCCAGCTATAGCCGCAGTCGTCCAGCAGAATCCGCATAAGCTCCGGAATTGCCAGTGTAGGATGGGTATCGTTAATGTGAATGGCAACCTTTTCATGGAGATTATCCAGGGTACCATAGACGTTCATATGGGAATTGACAATGTCGCCCACAGCTGCTGCACAGAGGAAGTACTGCTGGCGCAGACGCAGGGATTTGCCTTCCAGGTGGTTGTCATTGGGGTACAGCACCTTGGAAATTGCATTGGCAATGGAATTCTGCCCCAGAGCCTTGGCATAGTCACCCTGATTGAACATTTCCATGTTAAAGCTGGGAGCCTTGGCAGTCCACAGACGGAGCACGGAAACGCCCTTGCTGTCATAACCGGAAATGTACATATCATAGGGAACAGCGACTACAGTGCTGTAGTTTACATGAGAAATATGGTGGTACTGATTATCCCAGTATTCGTTGAGATCACCTTCAAAATGGATCTCTACAGAACGCTCCGGCTTGGGATCCAGCCATACACCGCCGCCGGGCAGCCAGTTATCGGGGAGCTCCGTCTGCCAGCCGTCTTCCAGCTTCTGCTTGAAAATACCGTACTCATAACAGATGGAATGTCCCATTGCCGGCATTTCCTGTGTTGCCATAGCGTCCATGTAGCAGGCAGCCAGACGGCCCAGACCGCCGTTGCCGAGGCCCGCATCCGGTTCGCACTCGTAAATCTTATCAATATTAATATCGAAGCTCTTGAGCATCTTGGTTACGCCCTCAACCATTTCCAGATTATACAGGCTGGTTTTCAGTGAGCGGCCCATCAGGAATTCCATGGACAGGTAGTACACCTGCTTTTTGCCTGCAGAATGCACCTGGTTAATAAAGTGGCGGCGCTTGGATTTCAGCAGGTCCACAATAAGTGCGGACAAAACCTCATACACCTGCTGGTCAGAAGCCTCCTCGGGGGATACGCTGAATTTGTTCTGAAGCCCTTCAACAAAGGACTTCTTGAATTTCTCAAGTTCACTGGATTTCATTGCTGCCATAATTCTTTTTTCATTCCGGGGAGCCGGAACGAAACTCCTTTCCACATTCAGTCATTTGGGCCCGCCGGAAGACGAACTCCTCTGCATACAATCTCACACTTGGTAACCTCTAAAAACCATCTGTTTATCAATCGGAAAAGAATAAAAGGTGGATTTTGTGGGGCTTCGCCCCATGCTCCCACCTCTAAAAACAAGAATTTAGAGGTTCCCATTTATAGTATACCCGATTTTTCCCAGTCTTGCAATTGGCGTTTTCTACAAAGATTATGCCTAACAGCATTACAATTTGTAGATAAAACGAAAACAGATGACGACGTTTCGTGATTTCTGCGGCTGATTATACCGTTCGTTATGGTAACCTCTAAACACTCCCTGTTTTAAAAACCGGAAAAGAATAAAAGGTGGATTTTGTGGGATTGCTGCAGAAAAACCCCCTGCCTGAAAGCAGGGGGGGTTCGTATGATTCTGATAGGAAGATACAATGGCCTATTCCTGGCGATCCTCCTCCAGACAGCGTGTCAGAACCTCATGCATGGCAGGATAATCCCGTTTCACACGCAGGGGTCTGCCGTCCGTGCCAAGGAAGCAGTGGGTGCTGGAACCTGTGCAGCATACCATACCGGTGACGGTGTTGCGCACCTCATAGGAAAAGCCGTAGCGCAGGCCGTTATACTGAGTCAGCCTTGTCAGGATTGCAACCGTGTCCCCGAAGCGAACCATTTGCTTGTAGCTTGCGTCCACTGTCAGGACGGGGCAGACAATCCCGCTCTGTTCCTGGGCAGCAAAGCTCATGCCCACGGCATCCAGATAATGAATTCTGGCTTCCTCGAACCAGCGGATATAGTTGGAATGATGCACGATGCGCATCTGATCCGTTTCATAGTAATGGGGCGTCCGCAGATATCTGTCCATCGTTTATTCCTCTTTCTCCGATGTGCCGTTCTTTTTGCGGAACACAATCAGCTTGCTGATAAAGTAATTGGAAAGGGTGATGATAACCTGCTGGAGGAAATAGAACAGCGCATAAATCCAGACATTCTTGCTGCCGTCCTCTTCCATGTAGAATATAACAGCAATCTGCATAATGCCCACCGTCATCAGCCATGTGATGATTCTGCCGGAGATAAATGTCCAGAATTCCCACATCAGCTGCTTCGTACTGGTGGTTTGACTCTTGAATACATACTTTTTATTGACCCAGAAGGCAAAGATCACCGCAACCAGCCATGCACTGCTGGTAGCAAGGAAGTTTTCGAGATTTGCTGACCACGGCACCAGTGCCAGCAGTCCGAATTCCACGCCGAACTGCACAACGGTATTGACAATGGTGGTCAGCACACCGTAATAGATGTAGACAATCAGTTCCTCGAACCGGTCGTACAGCTTCTTCAGGGGCTTTGGCAGAAGTTTGACGCAAAAATGCAGAAATGCTTCCATAGTAGTTCCTTTCTCAGCAATGCTGTACAGAGCCGTTTCCGACCCTGCACAGCATGTTGCTTACATTAATTCACAGATCAGATTGGAGAATTCCACCGGATCTGCCACGGGCATGCCTTCAATGAGCAGTGCCTGGTTGTAGAGGAGCTTGGCGTATTTCTTTACCTTCTCCTCGTCATTGTTCTGGAGTGTGGTCAGGCGTTCAAAGACGGGGTGCTCCGGATTGATTTCCAGCACCAGCTTTGCCTGTACCTTGTTATCAGTGGGCATGGCATTGAGTACCTTCTCCATCTCCAGGGTCAGGTCGCCTTCGCTGGTCAGGCAGACCGGATGGGTTTTCAGACGGCTGGAAAGGGTAACACGTTCCACCTTGCCGTCCAGTGCGCTCTTCATTGTCTCGAAGAGATCCTTGTTGGCTTCCTTTTTCTCATCCAGAGCCTTCTTTTCGTCCTCGGTATCCAGGTCGATGTCGTTGGCTGCCACGGACTTGAACTGCTTGTCCTTGTAGGACATCATGGTCTTGACTGCGAATTCGTCCACAGTATCGGTGAAATACAGGATTTCATAGCCCTTTGCCAGAACGGCTTCTGTCTGGGGCAGTGCTGCAATTCTCTCCACACTGGAGCCGGAAGCATAGTAGATCTCCTTCTGGGATTCCGGCATATTCTCCACATATTCAGCCAGTGTGACGGGCTTGTCCCCTCTGGAGGAGCGGAACAGCAGCAGATCCTGGAGCTCGTTCTTGTGCATGCCATAGTCGCTGTAAACGCCGTATTTCAGCTGCAGGCCGAAGGCATCAAAGAACTGCTCGTACTTGTCACGGTCATTCTTCAGCATTCTGGTCAGCTCGCTGTGAATGGTTTTCTCAATGCTCTTGGCAATCATTTTCAGCTGACGGTCATGCTGAAGCATCTCACGGGAAATGTTCAGGGACAGATCCTCGGAGTCCACCAGACCTCTGACAAAGCTGTAATAATCCGGCAGCAGGTCACTGCACTTGTCCATAATCAGAACGCCGTTGGTGTACAGTTGCAGCCCTTTCTCATAATCACGGGAGTAGAAATCAAAGGGCGCCTTGGAGGGAATGTACAGGAGCGCATCATAGGTGATGGAGCCTTCATTATGCACATGCTTGCATGTCATGGGCGGCATGTAGTCCATGAATTTTTCCTGATAAAAATTGTTGTAGTCATCATCCGTCAGCTCACTGCGGTTCTTTCTCCACAGGGGCACCATGCTGTTGAGGGTTTCGAGGGTGATTTCTTCCTCATATTCGTCCTCCGTCCCCTCCTTGAGCTTCCGATGGGTTACCTCCATCTGAATGGGGAAGCGGATATAATCGGAATACCGCTTTACCAGTGACTGAATCCGGTACTGTTCCAGGAATTCACTGTAGTTCTCTTCCTCGGAATCATCCATGAGTTCCAGCACGATCTTCGTACCGTGCTCGGCCTTATCGCACGCATCAATGGTGTAGCCTTCCACACCCTCGGAGCTCCAGACATAGGCCTGTTCTGCACCGAATGCCCTGGAGTACACAGTCACACGCTTTGCCACCATAAATGCCGAATAGAAGCCCACACCGAACTGAC